>JBKQNU010000132.1:0-30324 GCA_052145815.1 Occallatibacter sp. | reverse complement strand
CGCGAAAGCAATCTTCGAATGAGTAGCCTTTCTGTTCTATGAGAAGCCTGCTTCCCGTGGAACTGCTGTTTCAGGTGTCTTTTTCCACAGGTGAAGGACATGCAATGTGAAGTGAATCAGTTTGTTTTTTTGCAATTTGCCTGGGGCTGAATTCTGACGGAATTGTTATTAACTATGAACCAAGTGCCGTTTGTGTTACTTCTCCTGTTACTAAAATCCCTAGTACTTCCGTGTCTAAAAGTTGAGCAATTTTGACCAGATAGAAATTCACATAAACGCAAGAATGGCTTCAGAAACAACGCAGATCTGGGGAAGGAGTTCCCAAGCCCTATGTTTTCCGTGGGGCGTGGGAACTCCTCTTTTTTCGTTTCCAGTGAACTGCCCCTCGGTCAGGTGCCTCTTTACCCTATCCAGCGTCCATTCCTCAATTTGAGCCTCATCGACAACGAAGCTTTGCAAAGGAGTTTCCTATCCGCGACCGTGTGCGGCCGAATCAAGCAGATTCGGCGTCAGATACTGTAGGCTGTTTCAGGGTGAACTGCGGCTTTTCGATGACCCGATTTTGTCAATTTCATGACCATCTGCTCCCGCGAGGAGGGAGCGGATGGAAGGGACCACGCTGGAAAGGAATCCGGATATGAAGAAGATCATTGCTTCCCTCTGCCTCTTTGTCCTGCTCGCGAGCACCGCTTCGGCAGCCTCGTCGCGCGAGGATTTGCAGGCCCGTGTCGATGCCGCCAAGGTGGTTCTGGACCAGATTATGGCGGCTAAAGACTCCACCATCCCCTTGAATATTCTTCAGCAGGCCACCTGCGTAGGCGTGGTTCCCGGGCTTATCAAGGGGGCTTTCCTGGTAGGCGCGCAGTATGGCCAGGGTGTGGTCACCTGCCGAACCGGGCATGGATGGAGTGCGCCGGTGTTTATTCGCATGGCCGGCGGGTCGTTCGGGTTCCAGATTGGCGGCCAGTCCACGGACCTGATCCTGATTGCGGTGAATGAACGCGGCTTCCAGGACCTGCTCAAGGACAAGTTCAAGATCGGCGGGGACGTCTCAGCCGCAGCCGGACCGGTGGGCCGCGATGGAACCGCGTCAACGGACTGGAAGATGAGCGCGGAGTTGCTGAGCTACTCCCGCGTGAAGGGCCTGTTTGCGGGCATCGACCTGGACGGCACCAGTGTGAGCCAGAACTCCGAAGACACGGAGCTTTACTACGGCCAGCCGCATCCGTTTGACACTATCCTCAAGGGCAACGTGGATGTTCCGCCAGGCGCGGTAGCATTTGTCCGCGATGTGGCGCAGAGCTTCGTCCGCGCCAAGCACCGCGAATAGAGCGAGGGACGATTGGCGATTTGCGAGGGGCGGCGACACAATGCCGCCCTTTGTTTGCTTTTCTGCGCCTGTCCGCATTTCTCACCGATGGCGCCACAACGCGGAATTCCAAGGTTGGTGGGGTCCCTGAGGGCCGGGAGGCCCTCAGAACAGCCGGTCTGGAGACCGGCGCTACGATTTTTCGCGACCTGTGAGAAATGCGGGCCAGGGATCGGAATTGCGCCCCGGACCGGGAGGCTAAACTAGAGTTTGCCTTCAACCATGCGGGAAAGCTCAATACGCAACGAATCCGGGCGCGACGAATCCGGGCGCGAAGACTCCATGCGCGAGAATCTGGAGTACTGGCTAGTTCTTGCCGTGGCGCGCGCGCTTGGGGTTATGCCGCGCGGGCTGGCGCGCTTGGTGGCGGGTCTTCTTGCCTTCGCGGTCTACTGGACGTTCGGCCGCCTGCGCCGCGTGGGGGTGCGCAACCTGGAACTGGCTCTTCCGGATGCCTCGCAGGCCGAGCGCACGCGGATTCTGCGCGGTGTCTACCGCAGCCTGGGGCGGCAACTTGTCGAATTCTGCCGCATGGCCAGCTACACCGCTGAAAACACGCACAACCTGATTCGCACCGAGGGCCTGGAGAACTATCTGGCTGCAAGGGCTCGTGGCAAGGGCGTGCTGATTGTTACCGGACACCTGGGCGCGTGGGAGCTTTCGAGCTTCTACCACTCGCTCATGGGCTATCCCATGGGGATGGTCATACGCCGGCTGGACAACCGGCGGCTCGACGACTACGTCAACCGAATCCGCTGCCTGCATGGCAACCGGGTGCTGCACAAGGATGACTTTGCGCGCGGGTTGCTGACGGCCATGCGTGCAGGCGAGACGGTTGGCATCCTGATGGATACCAACATGAGTCCGCCGCAGGGCGTGTTTGTCGAGTTTTTTGGGAAGCTTGCTTGCACTGCGTCGGGGCTGGCCCGGGTGGCGCTGAAGACGGGCGCGGCGGTTCTGCCGGGGTTCATGGTCTGGGAGGTGTCGGAGCAGAAGTACGTGCTGCGCTTTGGGGAGGAGCTCAACTTCACGCACACGGGTAACGCGGAGGCGGATACTTTGGCGTCTACGCAAATGTGCGCGGCAGCAACAGAGGAGTGGATTCGGCGCTATCCTGACCAGTGGCTTTGGATTCACCGGCGATGGAAGACGCGGTCGCCGGGGGAGCCGGGGCTGTATTGACCTAATTTTTCAGGAGATAGCTGTGAAGCGAGTCATCTTTGCCGCATTCTTTCTAGTCGCCGTCGTAGCCCACGCTCAGCAACGCGATCTCACCGGAAAAGTTGCCTTTGTCCGTTTCACCACCATGCAGGAGTCGAATCCTGGTGCGGGATCGCAGCGACTGGTTCGCGACGTCCTGTTGCGGCTCACCCAGATGGGAACCTCAAACACCTTTCTGGCGCTTGCAGGTCAGTCCGGGACCGTGGTTGTTCCGCTCGAGGCAGGAACCTGGTGCGTGCAGCCCTATGCAATCGACGGTCAACCGGTGAAGCTCTCTCTGCACACTATGCAAACCTCGCATCGGTGCTTCATCGCAGTGCCGGGCACCATGACCGAGTTTGGCGTAACGCTGGCCCTTGATACCACTCTGAGCGGAAGAATTCCGGGTCCTGGCGGGAACTGAAGCAGCTTCCCGCTAAGCAAGGGAGCAGGCGTGTATAACGCAAGGAGCACCTTGAGCTGAGTACGGGTGAGCATTCGGAGATCTGAGCTGGCTTCTCCTGCTCGGAGGCGTTACGCTGCGGAGAGAGATGATCTATGACCCTCGCTGAACTGATTCATGAGCTGGGGGGCAGCCTTGTTGCCGGCAGTCCCGAATTCTCCGTTACCGGTGTCAACTGCGCTGCCGAGGCAGGCCGTTCAGACCTCATCTTCGCAGAAGATACAGACATGACCGGCGAGGCGCTCTCAAGCGGCGCTGGCGCTTTAGTCCTCCGCGCGGGCTCATCTCGGCCCCCGAACGGCTTCGGCAGCAAGCATGTCGTCGAAGCGGACCAGCCTCGGATGTGGTTTGCACGGGCGGCCAAGCTGCTTAATCCATTGCCGCCTGCGTCTGGAATCCATCCCGCGGCGATTATTGGAAGCAATGTCGATGTTGGTGAGGGCGTTTCGATTGGTCCCGGTGCGGTGGTCGACGACTACGCGGCTATTGGCGCCGGAACCCGCATTGAAGCGGGCGCGGTGATTGGCGAGGGAGTGGACATTGGCGAGTTCTGCCGCATCTATTCACGCGCCGTGGTTTATGCAGGAACAACGATCGGCAATCGCGTGGTGGTCCACGCGGGCGCGGTGCTGGGCGCCGACGGTTTCGGCTATGTGCGCGACTCGACGACTGGCGCCTACACGCAATTTCCGCAGCAGGGAACGCTGGTGATCGAGGACGACGTGGAGATTGGCGCTAATTCGACCATTGACCGCGGGGCGCTGGCTGAGACGCGCATTCGCCGCGGCACGAAGATCGACAACCTTGTGCACATCGGCCACAACTGCGATATCGGCGAGGATGTGATTTTGGTGGCGCTGACGGGCATCAGCGGTTCCAGTACCGTGGGCAAGGGCGCGGTGATTGCGGGACAGGTGGGGATTGGCGACCATGCGCACATTGGGCCGGGGGTGATTCTGGGCGGGCAAGCGGGCGTGCTGAGCGGGAAAACCGTGACGAATGAGGCGCTTGGCGTGAAGGCGGGGACGGTGCTGTGGGGCACGCCGGCACGGCCGCTGAGCCAGGTGCTGAGGGAGATTGCGGTTCTTGGGAGGTTGGCCAGGCGCGGTGGGAAGGGCTCTCCAAAAGACTCCTGAGAACCTGTCGAAATACTGAGTCTACGGAGGACCGGTTGAGGTTTGTGGTCTCCCACCCATTCGCAAGAGACGCGAATGGACGGGGCACGAAGCGCGTGAGGCAGGTTGGAAATAGGCGAATCGGAGTTTTTGGGCAGGTTCTGAGGACATTCTGAGAACAAAGGATGGCTGAGGTTTGTGGTCTCCCACCTATTCGCAAGAAACGCTAATGGATGGGGCACGGAGTATTTGTGGGCGTGGTCGCGGTTGAAGCTGGAATTTGGCTACGGTCCGAAGGGGGAAAAGGGCGACGCGTGTTATTTAATTATCTCTGGCTAGGGTGTTTGGATTATCCTGTCTTCGTTTAGAGGCGATGGCAACTGCGTTCAGTTTCAGTAACGGGTCGAGGCGTGGCGGAGAACTCTTCAGATGGCGATTATCGTGGTGGGCGGAAGCAATCGGGGGGTGGGGAAGACCGCACTGGTCTGCGGCCTGATTGCAGCCCTGCCGGAGTACCGCTGGGCCGCGGTGAAAATCACCACGCATGAGCATAAGCAGCCGGTATCGCCGGGGCGGACGAATAGAAGTGAAGGATCAACTCCTGACTTTTCGCAGCCGCTGCGCACGACATTGTTCCACCACCTTTCTGAAAAACGGGTCGAAGAAACGTCGAGAGAGCAGGAGCCGCAGGCACGCAGTTCCATCTGGGAAGATACTGTGCGCGGAGAAGACACGGACACTTCACGATTTTTGTCTGCCGGAGCGGCGCGGGCACTGCTGGTGACCGCAACGGATGGCGACTTGTACGAGCCGCTGAATCAGCTTTGGCCCAGGTTTGGGCGGGGCACCAACCTCATCTTCGAATCCAATAGCGTGGTGCACCATGTGCGCGCGGACGTTTGCATTCTCATCCACGCCGCAGCGGAACGGACTCTGCCGCTGCCTGAGCGCAAGCCTTCGTTCCTTGCAGCCCTGCGCCATGCGGATGCCATGGTGACGCATGCGCGAGCCGACGACCTCATTCCGGAGGGGCTGTGTCTGGCTTTGCCTGAAATGGACGTGGAACAGCCGCTGAAGCCGAAACCGATCTTCCACCTTCGGGCGCTGGAACGGATTTCCCCGGCGATGCTGGCATGGCTCCGCCAGCGGCTGCCCCAGGCCCAACATTTCTAAGCAGAGTTGCCAGGCCCCGCGCGCCATCCATATTGCGCTCCACCAGAAGCGCATAGGCGAGGTTGAGAAACTCCGTGTGATGCTCGAAGTGTCTTGAAGCGGCCTGCATGGTGTGCACCACGTGGTCGGCGGAAAATGCCTTGCCATGGAGGCCCGCCACACCGATCAGCAGCCCCCGCATGAGCGCGAATTGCGCTGCAAGCAGAGCGAACTCACGGGTCATGGAGGGTTGAGTGCCGTTCCGCATCGCGTCTTTGCCGAAGGGAAACTGGCAACGAAGGATGGTGTTGACGAGAAAGTTTTCCATGATGTGCGGATGGCGATCGAAAAAGGGTTGATAGCAGCGATCGTGCGCTTGCGTGTATTGCGCGGTGAGGGATTCAAAGGTCGCGCCGGGGCCGTTGCCGATGCCTGCGGTGAAGGCCTTGATGCACTCGGCGAAGCGCGGCCGGACATTGGACTTGTGCAGCATCAAGCCGGCAAGGCGAAGCACCACGTCCAACTGGGCTCCGCTGTCGATGGGCAGTGCGGCCATGGCGGGGCGCAGCGTTCCGGAGGCGATGGTGCTTTCGAATCCGGCGAGGAACACGGGAACGCTGAGATCGAGTTCGCCCTGGGCGATGGCGTCGAGACGCCTGCAGAGCACGTCCGTCAGAAAAAGCCGCTGCCAGAGCGGGTATTGACGGTTTTGCACCAGCTTGAGGACGGCGGCGCGAATCGGCCAGAAATCTGCGGGCAGAGGATGATCGCCGTCGGCATTTGCAGGTGAGCTTGATTCGCCGGGCGATTGTGGCTGAGTTGATTCGCCGAGCAGATCGGGCGTGAGCAGCACCAGACGCGCTGCTTCAGGACAGGAAAGCGTGAGAGCCTTTTCTTCCACGCCGCCGAGCGAATGCACGTAGCGGGGAAACGTTGCGCAGGCGTGGGATAAGAGACTCTCGCCAAGTTCGGCCTGGATGCGGCAAAGGTGATCGGCGCTGAGCATGGGACACTCGTTCGCGGCATTCATGCGGATGATGGCGAAGACAGGCTTGGCGGCGCCCGCTTCTGCTGCGACCTCCGGCTTGCGGATCAGGCTGGCGCGAATGAGATCGGGCAGAGGGCCTTCGGGCAGGCTCTGGTATTTTTCCCAAGCAGGCTCATCGATGGGAACGTTCCAACCCTGGCAGCAAGTGTCCTCGCACGCTGAGCCGATGCAGCGGAACCGGTCGGCGTATGCGCGGCGGATCGGAGATTCACCTTGGATTGCGGAAGCGGGCGGCAGGAGGTGCTCCTTTGAGGGAAATCTGCGCACCCTTGTTGCGCTTTGGAATGGGTTGCTACAACAAACTATGCAGGCGGCACACCCTTACAAGTGTCTCAAAATTGGAAGAGGTTTATGAACTTCAAGGGCAGCGAGTGTTTTCGAAATGAATTCAGCAAGTCAGCTCCCGCTTCGCGGGAAGAGCGAGTTGGCGAGTTAGCGGTCCGCACAGGAGATATGGGTTCTTGAAATGTGTGGGCAAGGGACGGCTTCACGGCGTTACTCCGTCAGGAAGGGCTCGGGCTTCAGGGAGCCATCGCGCTGCTTGACGAGCATTTGCACTTTGCCCTCGGTGGCGTCGAGTTCCTGCTTGCAGGCTGAGGAAAGGCCGACGCCCTCTTCAAACAGCTTAAGGGATTCTTCCAGCGACAGGTCGCCCTTTTCGAGTTGATCGACGATGGTTTCGAGCTTCTTGAGCGACTCTTCAAACGAGGGCATGGATTCTACTCCGCAAGACTTGCTGCAGGCTTGGGCAGCACGCTGGCAATGACTTCCGCGGCAATGGCATAGCGGCCGAAGGGCGCGCTTACCTGCACGCCCTGAACGAATGGGCGAACGGCCTCGAGCATCTCCTGGGCAATGAGCACGCCTTCTCGCCGCGCGGCGTCGGGAGAAGTGGTTTGCGCCATGCGCAGCATGATCTCTTCAGGCATCGACACGCGGAGATCGTTCTTCATGAATTCAGCGTTTCTCAAACTGGTCAACGGCCAGATGCCGGCGATGACGGGGATGCGGAAGTCTTTGATGCGCTCGAGGAACTCCTCCAGCAGGCGCAGGTCGAAGACCGGCTGGGTGATGGCGTACTCCGCTCCGGCTTCAACTTTGTATTTGAAGCGGCGCAATTCGTTCTCGATATCGGGCACGCCGGGGTTGGCGGCTACGCCAATGGTCAAGTTGGTGCTGGCGCCGATGGAGTTGGCGCCTATATCCAGGCCATGGTTCAGACGGCGCACGATGTTGACAAGACCGATGGCATCCACGTCAAAGACAGCAGTAGCGTCAGGATAATTACCCAGCTTGGGTGGGTCGCCGGTGAGGCAGAGGATGTTCTTCAGCCCGATGGACGACGCGCCGAGAAGATCCGACTGAATGGAAAGGATGTTGCGGTCGCGGCAAGTGTAATGGAGAACTGTCTCAATCCCGGTGTGCTGCTGAATCTGGATGCACAGGCTCTGCGCGCTCATGCGTGCCGAGGCGCGTGGCGAATCCGGCACATTGATAGCGTGCACGCCCAGGCCTGCGAGCAGACGCGCTCCTTCGATCTCCTTCACGCAGTTGATGCCTTTGGGCGGAACAATCTCGACCAGCGTGATGAAGGCGTCCTGCTCGACCAGCGCACCGATGCGCGAGCGCTGACCGAGTGGAACAGGCGGTGTCTCGGTAGAAAGCTCCGGAGCGGGGCCGGAGCCTTCTACGCGCGCCTGCGCATCGATGGCGCGCATGGCGGAGCGCATGGCACGGATATGGTTTGGCGTCGTTCCGCAGCAGCCGCCCACGAACTGCGCACCGGCGGCAATGGCTTTGCGCGCAAAGCTGGCCATGTACTCCGGCGAACAGAGATAAATGTTGCGTCCTTCGACAGCTCGCGGCATGCCGGCATTGGGCATGGCGGCCAACGGCAGGGTGGTCGCTTTGCGCATGCACTCGATTGCGGTGAGAACGGTTGCCGGTCCAGTGGAGCAGTTGACGCCCACCGCTCCGGCACCCCATTCCGTCAAACGTGCTGCCGCCTGCTCGGGCGAGGAGCCATCAAGGCAATTGCTCTCATCGTCCACGGTGACCATTGCCAGCACGGGCAGGTCGGGAGCCATTTCGCGAGCCGCTGTCAACGCTTCGCGTGCTTCGTTCAGGGCGGGCATGGTTTCAATAATCAGCATGTCAGCGCCTGCCCCTGCCAGGGCGCTGATCTGCTCT
This sequence comes from Occallatibacter sp., assembly GCA_052145815.1. Lineage (GTDB taxonomy): Bacteria > Acidobacteriota > Terriglobia > Terriglobales > Acidobacteriaceae > Telmatobacter. The sequence continues at coordinate 21,787 of JBKQNU010000132.1, read as the reverse complement.
GCGAAGGCGGCTCGCGCTTCGTCCAGGCTGGTCTTGCCCAGAGGCTCGAGCCGCACTCCGAGCGGGCCTACGGAACCGGCTACCCAGGCTTCTCCCGCCTGCTTTTCTTTCAGGTGCTCCACGGCCTGCCGCGCCAGGCGCACACCGGCGGCGTTGATCTCCGCAACTTTACCTGCCAGGCCGTGCCGCGCCAGGCGAAAGCGGTTGGCGCCGAACGTGTTGGTTTCAATAATCTCAGCGCCGGACTGCAGATACTCCTCGTGGATAGACAGAATCAGCCCGGGGTCAGAGAGATTCAGATCGTCGTAGCAGCGGTTGATAAAGATTCCGCGGGCATACAGCACAGTCCCCATGGCTCCGTCGGCAAGTACCGGCCGGTTGGAAAAAATGTCAGCAAATTGAGTCATTCTCTTGTCATGCTAAGCCAACCAGTCCAGCCGCGCCAGAGTAGAGGCCCGCTTTGTTATACTTCGGGAGTCATAAGCTGGTTAGAAACCGGTTCCGGGCCACGGTGCTATTCGATCGCAGAGCCTCTTGTGCTTGGCCAGATCAACCCGGCAATCGCCATCAATTGGTTCACGCAGCGGCTTGTTCCGCGTTCTTCTTCGAGGTAAGGGATTTTGAAGATTCGATTTCTTTGGGCAAGTGCCGCGGCGGCCCTGGCTGTTGCCGCCGCGCTGGCAGGTTGTGGTGGCACCACCTATTTTGCGGGTCGCAATTTGCCCCCCAGCGGCTTGACCAACCGCGTTTTGATCGCGATCCAAAACGCAAGTTCTTTCACCAAGGGTGCTCTGGAATTCGTGGACGCATACTACGACATTCGCAGTGGAACCGGCGGCAAGCCTGCTTCCTATTCCATCTCCGGCTTTTCCGGCGCGCTGCCCATTACCATCCAAAACATGCCGGAAGAGCAAGTTGGCTACGTTTACGGCTCAGGCGATGGCAGCTACGTCCCTGTCAACTACGCGAAGGAAAACACCTCGTCCGCAGTGACGGGCCTGAACGGTTTGTCTTCCAGTATTTTCGTATCGCGCAACCAATCCTACGTATTCGCTGCAAGCCAGAGTGCCAAGGTGTTGACGGTAATCGACCACACCAACAGCAACAGTTACCCGCTCAGCCTGCCGGGCATTTATCGTGTCAGCGTAAATCCGGGAGGATCCTCGGCGCTGGCGTTCGTTCAGAATTCCAATTATGCCTACTTCCCGGTGAAGCTTTCGGCGGCCCAGACCACCACCTATTCCGGGGGACCGCCGACATGGCCCAAGGCTGCTGTCGATTGCGAGCCGCAGAACGCTCCCGGCTGGTGCTTGTTCCAGGCTCAGAGTCCGGACAACGTCGACTCCACCGGCACCTATTACGGAGCCCCGCTGAATTTTGACCGCCCCATCAAGGCGGTCTTTTCCAGCGATGGCGGGACAGCCTATGTGCTGAACTGCGGGCCAGAGTGCGGCGGCACCACGGCCTCGGTTTCCATTCTGCCGGTCGCGCCGATGATCTACCTTGTTGGCCGGGCCTCTGGAACCTTGCCCACCAATGCGGCGTTGGCCAGTTCCACCATTGCCATCCCAGGTGGCGCCAGCAACGCGCTGATTGATGGCTCGACACTTTACGTTGTGGGACAGCAGCCGCAGATGGTGAACAGCGAGACTCTCTTTGCCGGACACTTGACGATCGTCAATCTCAGCAACAACACCGCTTCGAATCCAGTGGCCATCAGCGATGGCCTTCCCGGCGGCCCCAGCCGCATGCTCGAGGCGGACAACAACACATTGTGGATCGCTATGACCAAGTGCAACAACGGCGTCCGCGCCAACACCGGCCAGCCTTACGGTTGCCTGACCATGTTCAACACCTCCACTGGGTCAGTGACAATGCTGGAGCCTTACCTAGGCGACGCCACAGGCATTGCTGCCGTGATCGGCCTGAACAAGATTTACACCGCCGAAGGGGGGCAGGTTTACATCTACTCCACCGTTGATGGAACGGCCCTTGACAACCAGTACGTGACGGTGACCGGCACCGCCTACGATGTGGCCTATATGGATGCCGCGTCGGACACGGATAACACCGTTTACTAAGGTCATGTACACCGCTGACGAAATGCTCAAATCTGAGTCTTCAGCGGTAGATATGCTGGCGATTGCAGCGCATCGCGACGATGTGGAACAAACGTGCGGAGGCACCCTGCTGCGCATGGCCTCCCGTGGCCTGCGTACCGCCATTCTCGACCTTACGCAAGGCGAGGCGGGCACGCGCGGTTCAGCGGATGACCGAGCCCGTGAAGCCGCCGAGGCTGCCCGCATTCTGGGCGTCGCCTGGCGGCAGGCGCTTGACCTGCCCGATGGCGCAGTAGAGAACACGTTCGAGAATCGCATCAAGATTGTGCGCGTCCTGCGCCAGTTGCGGCCGCGTGTGGTGATTTTGCCCTATTGGCAGGCGCGGCATCCAGACCACGCTATCACCGCAACGCTGGGATACGATGCCTGCTTTCTTTCCGGCTTGGCAAAGGCGCCGGCGGTTCGGACAACTGCGCCTTCGGCGCGCGAGACTGAGGAAACGGAAGCGCTCCCGCATCGGCCTTTCAAAATTGTCTATGCCAGCCTCTATGCCGACGTGCGGCCAAGCTTCGTTGTGGACATCACGCCCTTCATCGAACAGCGGCACCAGGCACTGATGGCGTACCGATCGCAGTATGCCAACCAGCCCGCGGGCAGCGCCCTCTTTGTCCCGGAAGAAGAGATCCGCGAGCGTACCTTTGCTGAGGCACGCCACTATGGGTTGCTGGCGGGAGTGCGCTACGGCGAGCCTTTTGTGCAAAAGGAAGTGGGCCTGATTGACGACCTGACGCTGGTGCCGGTGCAGTCGATCTGAGCTGCAATGCCTCGATGAGGCTGCTGTTTGCATCATTACTCCTGCTTATTGAATGACGAAAAAGAATAACTTTGCCTTATGCCCCTCATTCTGGCGACACTGAAACTGGAGGCAGATATGACGCAGACGTGGGATCCGCAGGCTTACAGCCAGAACGGCGCATTTGTCCATGAACTCGCTGGCGGCGTGCTGGAGTGGCTTGCAGCCAAGCCCTTTGAGCGGATCCTGGACCTGGGCTGCGGCGATGGCCAGTTGACCCAGCGCGTCGCTGCCATGTGCGGCAGCGTGCAAGGCGTCGATGCGTCGAAGCAGATGGTTGCGGGCGCGCGCTCGCGAGGTATCGCAGCCGACCAGGCCGACGCTGAGGAACTGCCCTATCCCGATGCGAGCTTCGACGCCGTATTCTCGAACGCGGCGCTGCACTGGGTGCGCGATCAGGACGCCATGATGGCCGAAGTGCACCGTTTGCTCAAGCCAGGTGGGCGTTTTGTGGCGGAGATGGGCGGCCATGGAAATATTGCGGCCATTCGCGTGGCGCTGATGGCGGTACTGGCGCGGCACGGACATGCCGACCGCGAAGACGGCGTGAACTACTATCCCACTGCCGAAAGCTATACGCGCCGCCTCCAGCGACACGGGTTCCAAGTGCAGAAGATCGCGCTCATTCCGCGGCCCACGCCGCTGGCGGAGAGCGGCATGGAGGGATGGCTGCGCACCTTTCGCCGGGGCGTGCTCGACGGCTTGCCCGAATCGCTGCGCGCAATGGTTGTGGAAGAAACTACGGCGCTGCTTGCGCCCGCATTGCGCGATGAGGATGGGAATTGGGTGGCCGACTATGTGCGGCTGCGTTTTATTGCCACGACATAATTTGGCCTGCGACATTTTCCGCTATTTTGGGCCAGTAAATCTCTTAAGACTGCGGCCTCTTTTCATATAGGATCAGCATTCTTCCATCGCAAACAAAACCGGGGAGCTGCCCATCTATCGACAGTTCCCCGGATTCTTTTCGTGCGGATTTCCTCTGATCGGCTTTCCGACTCTCAGTCGGCTGCGAGCGCCTTGAAGCGGAACAGCAGGCCGGCTGCGATTCCGCCCAGTGTTGGAATGAGCAGGAAAACCCAAAGCTGCTGAATCGCCTGGCCGCCCACGAAGACCGCCGGACCGAAGCTGCGCGCCGGGTTCACGCTGGTGCCGGTAATGTGAATGCCGAGCAGGTGAATCGCAATCAGCGTGAGGCCAATGACGAGTCCGGCGAATCCGGTTGGCGAGGCCTTCTGTGTCGAGCCCAGAACGACAATGACGAACAGCAAAGTCGCAACAAACTCATAGCCAATGGCCGAGGTCAGGTTGTATCCGCCCTGGTATCCGGCGCCAAAGCCATTCTGGCCCAGGCCGCTGGTAGCTATGCTGTAGCCGCCGCTCACTCCGCTGGCGATGAGGTACACCACCCAGGCGCCGAGCGTGGCGCCGATGAACTGCCCCACCCAATAGCCGATCAAGTCCGCCGTCTTGATCCGTCCGGCGATCCAGGCGCCCACGCTGACTGCCGGGTTGATGTGGCACCCGGAGATGGGCCCGATGCCGTGGGCAGCCGCGATCAGGCCCAGACCGAAGGCCAACGCGATGCCGACAATGCCAACCAGGCCCGGGACGCCGCCGGTGATGACTGCCGTGCCTACGCCGAAGAACACCAGGAAGAAGGTGCCCACAAGCTCTGCGAAGTATTTCTTCATTGTTCCCTCCATGCTTTGTCTTGAGTTTGCCGCGAACGAGAGACTGCGGAGCCGCATCCCACACATCTTCCAAATAAACCTGAGCAATTTCACCGTGGGAGAGGGAGAACCGCTGACCGGATTCCAGGAATCTACAGAAGTTGCGGATGCGTGCACGAAGTCTCTCAGAGTGTTTTTCACGCCGTCAAGTGGATTCCGGCATATTAAGTTTTTGCCCGCGGGTTCCCAGATGATGTTGCGTGCGCAATTCCCCGCGCGACGGCCTCTGGAGGAGAAGGTTTAGACGCATCTATTTCAGTTCATTGCTATATTAGGGTCTTTCTCTCCGGCTCAAATTCACACAACGTTTGCAATTTGTTCGTCCTGCTGCATTAATCTGTTGATAGTTCCGTGCGGCCCGAGCAGCATGCAGCAAACGGCCGCTGGGCGAGGGCAGACCGTTTGAGCCAAACCGTATTTGTACTGGAAGACGACACCGATATTGCGAGGCTGGTGCAGCATCATTTGGAAGCTGCGGGATTTACGGCACGCCTTTTTCATACTCCCACCAACCTGATTCCCGATGCCGAGCGGCAACCGCCAGCCTTGTTCCTGCTGGACATCATGGTTCCCGGCGGGGATGGCCTGGACGTTTGCCGGCGGTTGCGCTCGAACCCTGCTCTCTCGACCGTCCCGATCATCTTTCTGACCGCCCGCGCGGGGGAAAACGACCGGGTGCTGGGGTTGGAACTGGGGGCGGACGACTACATCACCAAGCCCTTTGCCACCCGCGAACTGGTGGCGCGCGTGAAGGCGGTTCTGCGCCGCTTCGAGCGGCCAACGACGCCCTCGATCATCAGTTTTGAGGAAGTTATCATCGACGCCAACGCCATGCAGTTGAAGGTCCGTGGCGAGCTTACGACGACTACAGCAACGGAGTTCCGGCTGCTGGACTACCTGGCGCGCCATCCCGGCAGGGTTTTCAGCCGCGACCACCTGCTGGATGCGGTGTGGGGCGATGCGCGGTTTGTAACTCCCCGCTCGGTTGATGTGTACGTGCGCCGCATCCGTGAGAAAATCGAGGTCGATGCGGAGAATCCGCGCTACCTTAAGACCGTGCGCGGCGCCGGCTATCGCTTCGAGCTTCCCAAGGGAGACTGATGAGAATCCCGCAGAGGCTGAAGCCCATCTTGATTTGCGGCACGACTGAAGTCGTGCCCTGTTACAAAACCCTCGGGAATTCAAGTGAGAGGGAGTTTTTCCGCAGCCTGTGAAGTCGAGCCCTGACACTTCCGGGCTCGACTGGGAGTTCTTCTGCAGCTGGTCAAGCCGGGGAACTCCGGTTGCGCAGGACGGGAGCGTCGCGTTGACCTCAAAAGTCTTTACCAAGCTGCTGGGGCTTTTTGTCCTGCTGCTGGTGTTCCAAACCGTCGTCATGGAGTTCGTCTTTGGCCGGCTGGTGGAACACACTGCCGGGGAGAGCTTCCATCTGATGGCGCATGAAGCTCTCTGGGCGGGCCTGATCGCGCTGGCGCTGGCGCTTCCGCTGGCTGCCTGGGTGGCGCGGCGGGTGACCGCGCGCATTGAACGGGTGGTGGCCTTTGCGCGGCGCATCGCGGAAGGGGATTTGAGCGCCCGCCTGAGCCTGGCCAGCGGGGATGAGCTCGCACCGATGGAAACCGCTCTGAATCAAACCGCGGAGCGGCTGGGGCAAAGTTTTGCGGAGATTGAGAGCCGGCGCCAGGAACTGGCGGCCATGCTTGACTCCATGCAGGAGGCGGTGGTGGCCATCACCCCGGAAGGCTTGGTTCGGTGGTCGAATTCAGTGATGCGGCGCATCGCTGGAACTCAACTCCGTGCGGGGCGGCCACTGGTTCACTTTATTCGCGACCCGGATGTGCTGGCCTGCGTTCGCGCTGCTCTCGATCAACGTGAAGTGAAATACGGCCGGGCCAGTTCGCTGGCCCCTGGGCGCATGTTCGACATCAACGCGGCGCCGCTGCCATCGGGCGGTGCGCTGGTGGTGCTGCACGACGTGACGCGGATCGAGGCTGCGGAGAAATCGCGCCGCGACTTCATTGCCAACGTGAGCCACGAACTGCGCACGCCGCTGACCTCCATCCAGGGATATGTGGAAACGCTGGTGGAAGACCCCCGGCCGAATGCAGCGACCACGCGCGAATTCCTCGGCATCATCCACAAGAACGCTGCACGCATGAATCGCCTCACCGAAGATCTGCTGGCGCTGGCCAGCGTAGAGAGTCCTGACTACAAGCTGGCGCTGCAGCCCGTGCGCGCCTCGGCGCTGGTGCAGGACGCGATTGAGAGCCTGGGGGGGATGGTGGTTGACTCCGAGGTCGAATTGGAATCGACGGGTGCGCCGGATGCGCTGGTCATGGCCGATCCGGATGCACTGAACCAGGTGTTTGGCAACCTGATCGAGAATTCGCTCAAGTACGGTAAAGCAGGGAAGAAAATCCGCGTTGGCGCGCGACTGGTGGAGGGTGAGGTCGAGTTCACGGTGCAGGATTTTGGGCCCGGCATTGCTTCGGAGCACCTGGATCGAATCTTCGAGCGCTTTTATCGCGTGGACAAGGCACGCTCGCGCGAGTCGGGCGGGACCGGGCTGGGCCTGGCCATTGTCCGGCACATCGTCCAGGCGCACGGGGGGCGGGTGTGGGCGCAGAGCGAATTGGGCGCCGGTGCGCAATTCTACTTCACACTGCCGCTGGCCACGGGAAAGGTTCCAGCCGCTGCGCCGCCCGACCTTCATGTTTCGCCCGTAACCCTGAGGTAATCGATAAACCGTGCGCATCCGGGCTGAATTGCGGGATACTGACTGCATGACATTCCGCGCGCGCATCCGCGCTTTCGCCTTCCTGGTCTGTGTGGTGCTGGCCGCGGACGGCGCGTATGGCGAAGACCACCAAACCGCCCTCGACGCTTACGTACATGCACCAGACAGCCATTACGAGTACAAGCTGGCGGCGAGCAAGGCTCACGCAGGGTGCACCGAGTACCTGATCCGCATGACCTCGCAGGAGTGGCGCAGTACGGCCGAAGTGAACCAGAGCGTGTGGGTTCACTGGCTACGAATCTATGTGCCGGACAAGGTTTCCAGTTCCATTGGGATGCTCTACATATTGGGGGGCTCGACCAGCAAAGAACATCCCAAACCGGACGACAAATTCGCGACGTTGGCAAGCCTCACTCAAACGGTGGTGAGCGAACTGTTCGACGTTCCCAACGAACCGCTCACGTTTACCAACGATCCTTACGGACCACGCAACGAAGACGAGATCATTGCCTATTCCTGGAGGAAGTTTCTCGACACCGGGGATTCGATGTGGCCGCTTCGGCTGCCGATGACCAAGGCCGCGGTGCGCTCAATGGACACCGTCACATCCTTCGCCGCCACAAAAAAGGCCGGGCGCCACCGGGTGGACAGATTTGTGGTGGTGGGCGCATCAAAGCGCGGCTGGACCACCTGGACCACTGCCGCCGTCGATCCGCGGGTGGTGGCCATTGTTCCCATGGTTATTGACGCGCTGCATGTGGTTCCTTCGTTCGAACATCACTACCGCAGCTACGGCTTCTGGGCGCCGGCGGTGAGGAATTATTTTAACGAACACCTCATGTTCGACCTCGACAGCGAAGCATTTCAAAAGCTCATGGGGATTGAAGATCCGTACTCGTACCGGGATCGTTTCACCATGCCCAAGCTGATCGTCAATGCCGCCGGGGACCAGTTCTTCCTGCCTGATTCATCACGGTTCTACTTCGACGGTTTGCCAGGAGAGAAGCATCTGCTTTACGAGGCCAATACGGACCACTCGCTGCAAGGGGCCGAAGTGGACCAAAGCATCGCTGCCTTTTATCAATCGATCGTGCAGGGTGGCGCGCGTCCGAATCTGGACTGGACCTTTGAACCGGATGGGTCAATCCGGTTGACCATGGATCGGACGCCACTCACGGTAACGCTGTGGCAGTCGACGAATCCCGATCATCGCGATTTTCGCGTGGAAGCCATCGGTCGCTCCTACCTTGGAACACCCCTCGAGGCCGAGAGTCCTGGGGTGTACGTGGCCCGCGTGCCGCGGCCCGCAAAGGGCTGGACGGCGTTTTTTGTCGAGGCCACTTTTGCCGGGCCGGGAGAAAACCCCTTCAAGTTCACTACCGCCGTTCGCGTCTTGCCCGACGTGGAGCCGTTTGCGCTGGGGGAAAAAGGGAAGATGAAGCTGCAGCAGAAATCCGACGCGGCGCACTACTGATATTCCGACCGACGAGGGTACGTTATCCTGTCCCTTGCTTCCCGTGAGAAAAGAAATGCGGTCCAGATAATGAAATCGATCTCAGGAAGGATCTCCGCGGGCTGCCTGCACTGTTGCCTTGCTGCCGGGATAGCCATGCTCTTCGCATCGCCGGCTGTGGCCCAGCAGCGGCCCCCGGCGGTTCCGCTGGTTGCGCACAACCCATACTTCAGCGTGTGGTCCATGGCCGATAAGCTGACGGACCAGAACACGAAGCACTGGACGGGCCGCCAACAGCCTTTTCATGGGCTGGCGCGCATTGATGGGAAGACGTGGCGCTTCATGGGTGAAGACCCGCGCGAGTTGCCGGCGATGGAGCAGACATCGCTGGAGGTGACGCCGACACATACCATTTACCAGTTTCAGGGCGAGCAGGTTCAACTGACGGTCAGCTTCTTTACACCGGCATTCCCGAAGGATCTGGATGTGCTTTCGCGGCCTGTCACCTATCTCACCATCAGCGCAAAAGGGCAGGGCGAGCATGAGGTTTCGGTCCTGATTGATGTGGACCCGGTGATCGCGGTCAATTCTTCCGACGAACCCGTTACCTGGGGCAGGTCGCGGGCGGCAGGCCTGACCGTTTTGAATGTGGGTTCGCGCGACCAGCGTGCGCTCAACAGGCCTGGGGACGATTTGCGCATCGATTGGGGATACTTTCATCTGGCCGCGCCGGATGGAGAGGGTGCGGAGACGGCGCTTTCGGCGAATGCGCTGGAGGTTTTTGCCAAGACAGGGACGCTTCCACAAGCCGACGATATGGACATGCCGCTGATGCCGCGCGAGGGAGCGGCGGATCTGGCGATGCTGCTGCCCTTTGGAAAGCTGGGCGCACAGCCCGTCAGCCGGCGCGTTTTGCTGTCTTACACGGAGGACTACGCGATTGAATACCTGGGTCGCAAACTGCGGCCTTACTGGCAGCGCAATGGACTGACGGTGCAGCAGATGCTGGCGGAGGCCGAAAGCCAGTATGCGGCGCTCGAGCAGCGAGGAATCGCACTCGACAGGGAACTGACGGCTGACCTCGAAAGGACGGGTGGGAGGGCCTACGCACAGCTGGCCATCCTCGCCTACCGGCAGACGCTGGCGGCGCACGGGTTTGCGGCGGATGTGGATGGGACGCCGATGCTGTTTCCCAAGGAGAACTTCTCCAACGGGTGCATCTCGACGGTCGATGTGCTTTATCCCTCAGCACCGTTCTTTCTCTTCTTCAACCCGGTGCTGCTTCAGGCCCAGTTGAAACCGGTGCTGGAATACGCTGCGCTGCCGCGCTGGAAATGGCCCTTTGCGCCTCACGACCTGGGCACGTATCCGCTGGCAGACGGGCAGGTTTATGGCGGTGGGGAGCGTACGGAGGACGACCAGATGCCGGTGGAGGAGAGCGGGAATCTGCTCATCCTGGTGGCGGCGATGGAGCGCGAGCTGGGCAACTGGGATTTTGCCCGCACCTATTGGCCGCAGTTCACGCAATGGGCTGCGTACCTGCGAGACAAGGGCTTGGACCCTGCTAACCAGCTTTCTACGGATGATTTTGCAGGCCATCTGGCGCATAATGCCAACCTGTCGATCAAGGCGATCGAGGCTTTGTCGGCTTATTCCATTTTGGCGCGCGGGGTGGGCAAGCCGGAAATGGCGGATGAGTACGACCGCCTGGCCGCCGACATGGCAGCCAAATGGCAGACCCTGGCGCTGGATGGCGACCATTACAAGCTGGCCTTCGACAAGCCGGGAACCTGGAGCCAGAAGTACAACCTGGTGTGGGACCAGGTTCTTGATCTGAAGCTCTTTCCGGCCAAGGTGCGACAGACTGAGCTCACCTTTTATGTGCAGCATTTGAACCAGTTCGGGCTGCCGCTGGACAACCGCGCCGACTATACCAAGCTGGACTGGTCAATGTGGACGGCTACCCTGGCTGATACCGGTCTGGCGGGCGAGGCCGAAGCCTATAATCAGATTCTGGACCGTACGGGCCATTGGATCAACGAAGGCCCGAGTCGTGTTCCGTTGACGGACTGGTACGACACTAAAACCGGACGGCAAATCGGGTTTCAGGCGCGGTCCGTTGTGGGCGGTGTGTACATCAAAGCATTGGCTGACAAGGGGATGGCCGAAAAATGGAGGAACCGCTCCGAGCAATAGCCCCTGCGGGCGGCAAGGGCGGGGATGGGCTCCTGATGGCCCCAAGTTTGCCCTCAATTCAAATTCCCGTAACAATCTAAGCAGAGAATGAACAGGGCAATTTAATTGCAAGGGAGAACTCAGTGAAGAAGACTTTAGCAGTGTTAGGGTTGTTGATTTTTGCCTTGAGCGTATTGCAGGCGCAGAAGTTGACCGGTGCGGGAGCTTCGTTTCCTTACCCGATTTATTCCAAATGGTTCAGCGAATACGCTTCGGCTCACCCCGGCGTTGAAATCAACTACCAATCGATCGGTTCCGGCGGCGGAATTCGCCAGGTAACCGCGGGATTGGTCGACTTTGGCGCTTCGGACATGCCGATGGCGGACGATGCGCTGGCGTCGTCAAAGGTCAAGCTGATTCACATACCGACAGTGCTTGGCGCCGTTGTGCCGGTCTACAACGTGCCTGGTGTGAGCAGTATCCGCTTCAGCGGCGGCGTTTTGGCGGACATTTACCTGGGCAAGATTTCCATGTGGAATGACGGGCGAATCGCCAAGGACAACCCCGGCGTCAAGCTGCCCGACCAGAAGATCATCGTGGTTCACCGTTCCGACGGCAGCGGCACAAGCTTTATTTTCACCGACTATCTGAGCAAGGTCAGCTCGGAATGGGCCAACGGCCCTGGCAAGGGAACGTCGCCTTCCTGGCCGGTGGGTGTGGGCGGTAAGTTCAATGAGGGCGTGGCTGGGCTGGTGCGCCAACTGCCGGGCGCCATCGGCTATGTCGAGCTCATTTACGCCCTGCAAAACAAAATCACGTATGGCTCTATCCAGAACGCGGCAGGAACCTGGGTGACTGCCTCGATCGCCGGTGTGACCGAGGCCGCCACAGGCATCAAGCAGATGCCCGCGGACTATCGCATCTCCATCACCAATGCCCCAGGCAAGGACGCATATCCGATTTCCAGCTTCACTTACCTGCTGATTCCGACCCATGCAGCTGACCCGACCAAAGGCAAGGTGATCAAGGACTTGCTGAGCTGGATTGTCAACTCGGGCGAGAGCGAGGCGGAGAGCCTTTCCTACGCTCCGCTTCCCAAGGCGGTCGCGGACAAGGTGCTCAAGACGGTGTATTCACTGCAGTAGACGGCTGGTTTGCCAAATAGGGTCCGGCATGACTGCCGGACCCTTTTTGTTGCTGCAGCCAAGTTTCAATGGGGTGGCGACAACCCGAGTAAACTTGGATCGAACGGCGGTGAGTCGTGCGCTGAATTTCCATGCGGCCGGGTGGGGAATCGCGATAGGATGGGCGACAAGGGAGATAGGATGCGGAACATGGGCCGGTTTGTCGCGATTGTCTTGCTGATCCTGGTGCCTGGCGTATCGCAAGCGGGGGTTGAACGGTTCAACGGCAAATGGCAGACGACCGTTTCGTGCGAGCCCTCACGAGGCGCATTGGGCTTTTCATACAGGTTTATAAGTGAAGTGAAGGATGGCAAGCTGAAAGGGCTGCACGGAACCGAAGATCGTCCGGGGTACTTGTATGTGGAAGGCGTAATTGAGGACGACGGTGCCGCAAAGCTCTACGCCAAAGGCCAGACGAATGGAAAGGAATTTGTCCCTGGCCGGGACACGCCGCCGGGGACCGAATTCGGTTACCACGTGAATGCGCATTTCGACGAACACAAAGGCACAGGCTCGCGGGTCGAAGGCAGGGCTTGTTCGTACGAGTTCGAGCGAAAAGAAGTCAATTCCAGCGGAAATTAGTGGATTGCAACCTGGGTCAGGCTTTGAGGTGATCGGAGATCAGCCGATCAACGAGGGGCGTGAGCTGCTCGCCGGTGCGAGGCAGGACGAAGGCGCCGGCTGAAGGATCCCAGTCCAGCTTGAAGCTGGTGGAGAGGGCGGAGATCCAGATCTGCTGCACGGGCGCGTTTGGCGTGATCACAAACTTGGCCGGCGGTTCCTCGAAGACGATGTTGAGCAGGCCGCCCTGGCCACCCTCGACCTCAAACCCGGACTCGTCCTCTTCCTCGCGGGCAATCAGGTGCTGCAGCAATGCGTCCAGGGCCGCCTCGGCCGCTTTGCGGAACTCCAGTTCATCCATCATGGTCCCAGTCTAACAATTTCCGGCTGCAGGCTGGTTTGAGGCGTCCAATTCCCTTTCTGCTTACGTGGTTTGCGATTGAATTCAGCAGGTTAGCCCGTTTGGCAGGGATCGCGGGTCAGCAAGTTAGCGGGGCACCCGCAGCCATTCGGCACATCGTCGTACCCAGACAATCTGAAATGATTTCCGACAATTTCTTCAAAATAACTAAAGTTCTACTCGTCTACGCCGATAGTGGTACCCATGGAAAGCTTTCGAGGGAGGGGTGAACATGGGAATCGGACCAATTGTAAATCTCATGCCGCTGCCGCTTGCGCGCTCGATCCAGGCGGCTCTAGATCCTTTACCGATGGAGCGCGTCGAACACTCGGCCAGAACCCGGGATGAAAGCTATTCCCCCAACGGCGGGAGATATTCCCGCGGTTCGGAAGACAACGGTTCCGAAGACGATCTGGAGACGTTTGAGCGCCCGGCGGAGGATGAGGCCGGGGATCATTCCGGCGAATTCGGCCCACCCCGCGTGATCAGTTTTTTTGCTTGAGTGCGGGCGTGCGAAAGTACGTTAGCGATTGTGGGCGCCTGCGCTCTGCGAATCCCCGCGATAAAGAGTTGATTCCAAGCTAATTGGGTCTCTTCATGGAAAATTCATAGGGAAGGCTTGCAATCATTTCGGCTCTGTTGTAATTTACTAACTAGTTAGTTAATTCATGAATCATTCAATTCCAACTCGTTCCAACGCTGACCGCGCGGACCAGACCCGGGCACGGATTTTGGATGCGGCGACGCGCGAATTCAGCGCCAACGGGCTGGCCGGCGCCCGCACGGAGCGCATTGCGGAGGCTGCGGGTGTAAACAAGGCGTTGCTTTACTACTATTTCCGCAGCAAGGACGCGCTCTACGCCGCGGCTCTTGAATCGGTGGCGGCGGGGGTTGCGCTTTCGAGCATGTCAGTGCTGCGGCTGGAGTGCTCCGCGGGTGAGCGGCTACTGCGCTTCGCGCTGAATCACTTCGACCGCATCTATTCGCAGCCGGTTTTCCAGACTCTGATGCAACAGGAGATGATTCGCCTGCGCAAGGGCGAAGCAAATGCCCTGAGCCCGCTGGTGGAAAAGCTGTTCAGGCCGATGAGCGACCGGATGATGGCGGCCGCGGAGGAGGGGATTCGCCTGGGCGAGCTGATTCCCGTGGAGGCATCGCAATTGATGTACGCGACGCTGGGGCCTAATGTCTTTTATTTCCTTTCCGCGCCGATGATGCGGCTGATTTCGGAGATTCAGGCATTTCATCCGTCGGCCCTCGAATTCCGGCGCAAGGCGATTGTCGAATTCCTGGGTCAATCGATCTTCATGGACCGCTCGCTCGGAGCCCAGATCGCCGGCCGAGTGCTGGCAGATACGCCCATGCCGCAGTACGTTGACCCACCACCCGATCCATTTCTGAGAGTGGAGACGAAGAGTCACAAGATCGAACCTGCCTTTCCGGCGGCAGTTGAAGCGAGGCACAAGTGAACGCACGCAATCGAGTTTTTCTCATCCTGGGTTTGCTTACGATTGGGTCCCTGATCTGGTATCTGACCACTACCCATCGTTCCAGCGACCTGGAACTGATCGGCACTGTCGATGCCAATGAAATTCTGGTCAGCTCCAAGATCCCGGGTCGCATCCAGACGCTGACCGTGGACGAGGGGCAGGAAGTGAAGGCCGGCCAGCTCATTGCCGTCATCGAGAGCGAGGACCTGCAGGCCGCGCGGCAGGCTGCCGAGGCGACTGCGAACAGCCAGAAGTTCAAGCTGGGCGAGACGGTTGAGAGCGAGCGCCAGACGCGCGGCGAAACCGGCAATGCCACGGTGAATGCCGAAGCGATGGTCAGCAGCTCCAAGGCTGCCCTGGCGCAGAACCAGGCCAACTTCGAGCATCAGCAAGCGGATACCACACGTACTGTCGCGCTGGCCCAGCAAGGCATTATGAGCGCACAGGCCAAAGACGACGCGGAAACCAGCTTGCAAGCTGCCAAGGCCGCGGTGGATGCGGCACGCGAAAACGTTGCAGCCGCGGAAGCCTCACTGCGGCAGGCTCGCGCGCACGAGTTGCTTACAAATGTTGCTGCGAGAACTGTCGACGAGACGCGCAACCAGGCCGCCAATGCACGTGCGCTGGCTGAAGAAGCCAAAGTCGAGTTGGGCTACTCGCAGGTTTTCGCCTCGGTGAGCGGCAGGGTCAACGTACGCGCCGCCCGGCAGGGAGAAGTGGTGGGCGCCGGGGCCACGATTGTGACCATCATGGACCTTGCGGAAACCTGGGTCTACGCACCGCTGCCGGAGACGCAGGCAGACGCTGTGCAACTGGATGATTCGCTGCGCGTGGTAATGCCCTCGGGCGCGACCGTCTGGGGGAAGGTCATTTCCAAAGCCTCCGAGGCCGACTTTGCAACGCAGCGCGACATCAACGGCAGCCCCAAGCGCGATATTGAAACCGTGCAGTTGAAGCTGCTAATCGACAACCCGGGGGAGCGGTTTGTGCCCGGCATGACTGCCGACGTGTATGTGCCGAAGAGCAAGCTGGTGAAGCAATGACTGCGCCGGTCCAGTTGACGACTCCCGACCAAGAGGTAAAACCGCCCACGGCGGCGGCAATTGCGGTTGAGAATATTGTCAAGCGCTACGGGACCTTTGAAGCTGTCAAGGGTGTGAGTTTCTCTGTCAAGGAAGGCGAAATTTTTGGCCTGCTTGGTCCCAATGGAGCGGGCAAGAGCACACTGATCCGCATGATGACCACGCTCGTCCCTATTACCAGCGGCAGGGCGATCGTTGCGGGGTACGATGTGGCCAAGGATTCCGATGCGGTGCGGCGCGTGATTGGCGTGATTCCGCAGGCTCTTACCTCTGACCCCGACCTTACTGTCGAAGAGAACCTCAGCATCTACGCCAAGCTTTATAGTGTGCCCAAGGTTCAGCGCGAGAAGAACATTCAGGAAGTGCTGGAGGCCGTGGACCTGGAGAAGTGGCGCGGCGCGCAGACCAAGACACTTTCCGGCGGCATGCGGCGGCGGCTCGAGATTGCTCGCGGCCTGGTTCACAACCCGCATATTTTCTTTCTCGACGAACCCACCACGGGCCTCGATCCCGTTTCGCGCATTGCGGTCTGGGAGATGCTGGACAATCTGCGCAAGACCCGCGACCTCACCATGCTGATTACCACCCATTACATGGAAGAGGCCGACAAGCTTTGCGACCGCATTGCCATTGTGGATCACGGCAACCTGGTGGCGCTGGGCACGCCCATCGAACTCAAACGGAGCGTACCGGGCGCCAACGTGGTTGAAGTCCATTTTGACCGCGAAACGCCGGAATGGAGGGCCCGCCTGGAAGGGCTGGAAGGAGTTACCAGCGTACAGGCGGAGTCTGCCGGGTTTTACCGCGTGCTAACTTCTTCGGGTTCCAAGACCACGATGCAGTTAGTCGAGTTAGCCGCTTCGCTAAATGAGACACTAACTTCACTTAGTGTCCAGAACACCTCCCTTGACGATGTTTTCGTTCATTACACGGGCCGCCAGTTGCGCGACGAGCAGGTCAAGCCGGTTTTCATGATGCCGCCCAGGCCGGGAGCACAGCCATGAACAGGATGTTCGCAATTTTCGAGCGCGAGATGCGCAAGTTCTTTCGCTCACCGGTTCTGATGGTGATGTCGATGATGCTGCCGATTGTGCAGTTGATCATCCTGGGCAACGCGTACGGCGGCAAGATTCGCGGCGCCAAGGTGGCCATTGTGGACTACGATCACGGCCCGCAGGCGGTGAGAATACGCGAGGCCTGCGACGCCATCGCGGTGAATATCGCCACGTTCAAGACCGTCAATTACAGCAACGAGGTCCAGGCGCGCGACGACGTGCGTACCGGCAAAATCGACGGCGCCATCATCATCCCGGCTCAATACTCGCGCCGTGTATATGCGCAGGACGCTCCACGGCTGGGCCTGGTAGTCGATAACTCCGACCAGTTCACCAGTTCCAGTATCGAGTCAGAGTTACAATCGCTGGTCACGGCGCTGAATGCGCCCGTCATTCAGCCGCGCATCATCAATAACATTGCGCTACAGTTTGTCGAGCTTTATCCGTACATCTCTTACATGAAGTTTCTGCTTGCAGGTTCCATCTCGCTGGCCATGTACATATCGGTCATGATCGGCGGGGGCATGTTATACATCGACGACAAAGCACGTGGAGTGCATGAGGGTTATCTTGTAACTCCCATTACCAAGCTTGAGTTAGTCATGGGCCTCAATCTGGCCGGGGCGGCCAAGGCGGTGCTCGCCGGCATCTGCCTCAGCATTATCGGTTCTCTCATTGCGGGACTGGGCGCAATCTTCAGCCCCATGGCCGACCTTGAATTGCTGGCCATGATTGTCGCGACCTCACTCGCCTTCAACGGAATGATGTTCCTGATGATGGTTCGCGTCGACGACCCGCTGGTGCCGCGGGCGATGTTCGGCGTGCTCAATACGCTGTTGTTTTTCCCCTCCGGCGCAGTGTTTCCCATCATTGCCTTTCCCAAGTGGCTTCAGGCAATCGCCGTTGTCGACCCATTCACCTACTGCGTGCATGGATTCAAAGCCATCCTGCTGAAGGACGGCGGATTCGTCGCGATCCGATACGATCTGCTCTATCTTTTTGTCTTTGGCATCGGCACCCTGCTTATCGCTACGCCGCTGTTTAAGCGCACGCTGTGAAGCAGGGCTGGGCCAGGGGCAAGGAAATGCCCTAACAGGAAACAACGGATTTCCGGCGTGCTGGATTCCATGGCCGGAATGCAAACAGGCGGTCCGCTTCTTGTGGGAGGGTGGGCCGCCTGGCTGTATTTGACCTCTGCGCCTGCCACTTATAGGCTTGGGACAAGCGACACAAACATTCATTAAGTCACAATGGGCCTCGTTGAAAGGGGCAGCAGAGGAAGGAACCGCCTTCATGCGTCCTCGAGCGGCTGTGAGCCGCCATCAATCTAGCTTTCTCAAGCCGTTCTGGATCGCCTTTATCGGCCCGCCCTGGGTTGTCTCACTTGCCGGTTTTGCCGTTCTTGCAGGCATCCGCTTCATTGCCACCTTCAGCCCCTACCCGCTGCAGGAACTGTTTTTCATGCAGACGGTCGCCATGTGGGCTATTCCGTTTCTCTTCCTTACGGAAAGCGGGCGCCGGCAGATTGGGCTCTCGCAGAGAGGGATCACTCGCAAGGCAATGCTGCTCAGCGTACTGGCGGGCGTGGCCTGCGCGCTGGCCTTTTTCGCGCTCGGCATGGTTTTGTACGGCGACTCGCCGAATAACTGGTGCATCAGCATCCGCAGTTATCTTCACTTCGAAGAGATGCGCGGACTCATGTCCCCGCTCAGTCTGTTCGCGCTCTACGCTTTGCCTGCCATTTCGCTGAACCCTGTGGGCGAGGAGATACTCTTTCGCGGCTTTATCCAGGAGTCGTTCAGTTTGCGCTTCAATCCCGCCATTGCGGCCCTGATCAATTCGATGTTGTTCGGGCTGATTTACCTGTATCTCCACGGTATCTGGCATGACGGATCGGGGTTCCATCTTCGCGCGGGCTCGGCAGCCTTGGCGATCTTTCTGATGGCATGCATCGGAGCGATCTTCACCCTCTGCCGCGTGCTCTCTGGCTCGCTCTGGCCGGCGATGGCCGCGCACGCGGCCTTCAACCTGACGTTGCTGGCGGCTGCGATTCATCAGTTCGCGCGCTAAGTGGCAACGCGCTTCCTGATCCAAGGATGAAATGCACAAGTTATGGTGCTTTCGTGGACAAAAACCGTTGAAAACAGGCTAAATATAGAGGCAAAAAGATTTCCACTAAACTGCATTTATTTCCACAGAAATATCTATTCGCAAGTTATTGACATGAGGAATTCAAAAGGAGCATAGTTACTTTCATTCCGGGTTGCTAGGTAAACCTGAACAGCTTCATTCGTGGGGTTGAGTAAGGAATGCCAGAAGGTCCCAGCACGGAGCAATAAGTGATGAGCACGGCGCGAGCCGCGGTTATCACAGGGCACTAAGTGAAGAGTGCGGAGCAATCCGCAAGCGGAATAAAGTGCAAAGTGTCGAACAAGGAGTAATTCAGGTTCGGGGCTGAGCGATAAGTGTCGAAGACGGAGCAATCTGGATTCGATGCAAAGCTCAAAGTGTTGAGCACGGAGTAATCCGCGGTCAACACGGGGCGCGAAGTGAGGAGAGCGGAGCAATCCGCAATCAGCACAGAGCGTCAAGCGTCGGGCACAGAGTAATCTGTGGCGGTGCGGGACTTAGTGTTGAGCACGGAGAAATCCGCGAATCAACACAAGGGCGCAAAGTGTCAGAGTACGGAGCAATCCGTAGACCGGCGCGGAGGGCCAAGCGACGAGCACGGAGCAATCCGCGAGCGGCGCGAAGCGGGAAACGGCGAGCGAGGAGCAATCCGAGAGCGACGTGGAACGCGGGTATCGTGTACGGAGCAATCCGTAGGCGGTGCGGAGTTCCAAGTGCTGAACACGGAGCAATCCGTGGCGTGGGGTGACCCGCGACCAGCACGAACGCAAGGCGGCGGGAGCGGAGCAATCTGCAAGCGATGCAGGGCGTCAAGTGCCGGGCGCCGAGTAAAATCGGTTGCCAGCACAGGGCATACGATGTGGAGTGCGGAGCGATCCGCGTGAAGCAGAGGAAAGTCAAGTGCCGAGCACGGAGCAATCTGTGACCGGCGCGACCGCAAAGTGCGGGGGCCAGCAACTCGGGACGTGATCAGGCCGAAAGGCCCCAAGCCGCACTTAGCGATAAGTGCGGCTTGTCATTTGTGCGAATGTTCCCGGACAAACTCCTTTCGCAAAGCCGTAGGATTGGTTGAAGAATATCCAGGCGGCTCGGCACCTTTTCCGCACCTGTAGCCGTTAATTCGGGGCAGTGGCCTAAATAGAGATTCCAATCGGCCATCCCTCAGCGGCTAAAGCCCGGCATTTTTTGCGACTGCTTGCGGCACTGAAGTCGTGCCCTTTCAAAACAAGATTCTCGCTCAGGCTCTTATGCGGACTTCCTGAGCCGCTCATTTCCTCATTTTTTCGCGGAGCGGCTCATTGTCTGCATTGACCCGCCATTCGGTCACAAGGCCGTCTTCCACCTGGGCTCGCAGGGCCACCGGGGTCTTCCAGCGGTTTTCGGGCTTCATGTTTCCGTCGGGGGCATAGGTTCCTTCCGCAACGCCCAGCATCAGGACGACTGGGCCGTCGCAAAAACTCTCTTCGATGGCGATGGAATAGTCGGGAACCATCTTGAAGTAGCCGAGCCAACCGGCGCGCATCTTCTCGCGTCCAGCGACCACATTGCCCAGCGAATCGACAAAGCGGTGATCGGGAGCCATCAATGCGACAAGCCCCTCGACATCCTGGCGGTTGATCGCGCGGAGAAATGCCTGCGCCACTGCTTCCGATGAATTGCTCATGGCGGTATTGTAGTCAGGCTCTTGCCGACCCTCAATTGTTTTCCTTCCAAGCCCCAGCATCGGGGTGCACTTTCGCCTTCCCAATCGAACCGCCTACAATGGAAGAGCAATTCAAACTTTGAGGAGCCCCATGCCGCTGTCCGGAGAAGCGATCCGCCTTATGAATTACATTGACGATGTTGCTGTAACCCTGCGCCGGGTTCTGGCGACGATCCCAACGCTGACGGCCGACGAGCGCGCGCGCGTGGCCGAGCACCTGCAACAGGCCTCGCCGAATGCCGCGGATGTGGCCAAGGCGCTGGCGATCAAATAAGCCTTGCCTGAGACAGTGGCCATCATAGGAGCCGGGCCGCTGGGCCGGCGGCTGGCGCTTGCGGCAGCGCGCGGAGGCTTCTGCGTACTGCTCGAAGACGTGATGCCGCACAACCTGCATCATGCTCAGGAGTATTTGCGCCAGCAGCTTGGTGCGAAGGCTCTGGGCGATGGGCGCCACGCAGGCGTGGCGTATGCCTCCACAATTGAAGACGCGGTGCGCGAGGCCGACCTGGTGATTGACTGCGTGCCAGACGAACTGGAATCGAAGCTGGAGATCTTTTGCCTGCTGGACCGGATGGCTCCGCCGCGCACGGTGCTGGCCACCCCAACGACGCGGCTCTCGATTGCCGACCTGGCCAGTTGTACCTATCGCCCGGATAGGTGTGTTGCGATTGCCCAAGAGGCATCAAGCCTGGCGGAAGGTGCGGGCGGCGCGATCCTGCTGCGAACCACGAGCAAGACTTGCACTGAGACGGTCGCGCTGCTTACGCGCTTCTGGAGCCGGCTTGGCTTTACGCCAACGTTTGCTCTCGACCCGAATGAGGCTGTCATTTCCGATCGGTGATCTGAGCGAAACGGTGATCTGGTGAATCAAGGCGCAAGCGGAATGCCGGTTGTCTTGAAGCCCATGGTGAGTGCGGGCGAATTTGGTTGCAGCGTGTAATCGCTGGCCTGCGCATTGGTGAACATGGGATTGTCGAGCACTGAGTTTGCGTCGGTGGACTGGTTGGCGAAGATAGTGTCCCCGGCCTTGGCGACATTCTCGAATAGCACGTTGTAATTGACGGTGCCGGGATCGGGATCGCGATAGGAGGGGTCGGCCCAATCGGTCCAGTCCATCAGGTCCTGTGACGCGCCGGCGCTGCGATAGACGATGTTATGCGTGGATGAGAAGT
>JBKQNU010000131.1:0-133772 GCA_052145815.1 Occallatibacter sp. | reverse complement strand
CGCTTCTCCGATACAGAACGCCATCTGCGAACACGACGCCCTGAACTCACATCCTCTGCGTGAACCATGTGGAAATGTTCACGCCTTACGCGCCCACCTCGCTATAGGGGAACTCTGGACGCTTACGAATTAGCCTCTGTTGACATGTGTAATTTTCAGAGAAGAGATCTGAAACGGATAGGTCGCCATGTCAGAAGTAGAGCCGATTCGGTAGGATCATGGGAGTCGATTTGACTACTGGGGCGGAGACGGGGACGGCAAGTTACCGTTCGGGCCCCATGGGCCGTTGGTCGGTGCCCCGCTGCCTGGAGCTCCTGACGTCGGCAAGTTGCCATTGGGTCCCCAGGGGCTATTAACCGGAGGCGGTGAGAGGCCGGGGGCACCTCCGGTCGGCAGGTTTCCGTCGGTCGATCCTGGCGTTCCGGAATTCAGTCCGGTCGTCGCCCCTCCTCCACCGCCGAGTCTTGCGATGGATCCCTCCATTGGATCGTAGACAAACTCCCACATATTAAAGTGGTTTTGCTTCTTGTAGACCAGAATCGACTGTTTTTCGCTGGGAATCGAAAATCCGATGATGCCGGTTCCCCCAAAGGTCTGGCCGCTTGCGGAATCCGACGAAGAGCCACCTACTGTTTGACTGCCTGTCGAATTCGAAGATGCGCTACCGGAACTCGGGTTTTGACTGGAAAATACGGACGAACTGCTGAACGAACCGCCACTTCCGGTGCCGCCGGGCCCTGTCCCTGCAATGGGCGTTCCCCCAATCTCTGCACCGAAGAAACCGAAGGTGGTTGCAACCTTGTTTTGCCCGAATTGGATGGGCGACCAGTCATCTTTGCCGGTAATCGGGTCGACGTATTTCTTCCGTAAGAAACGCACATCATCCGTCATCACCAGTGCATCCAGGTTGGGCGGATACCTATGAAACTTCTGGTAATAGAGCCTAATGGCCCTGATGTATTGCTTTCCGCGGTGGGTCGCCTCTAGTTCACGGTCTCGTTCCAGTGCCAGCTTGATGCGAGGTGCTGCCACCACCAGGCTCAGCATAAGAATCGCCAGCAAGAACATGACGGCCACCAAGACGTAACCGTCCTCAGCGGTGCTTCGACGGCGGCGCACTTCATTTCGGATCTTCATTTGATAGGAATACTCAGTGACCATTTGTGCTCCGTATCGCTGCTACGTTCAATGCTACTACGAGGCGAATTTCGGAAGTCTTTTCGCATGCTACTAGAATCATCCAATTCGGGAGAAGGTGGGTAGCTTCGAGATTGCGGGAGATTCCGCAAGCTATAATCGGATGCCATTCTGCGCGAATCGGCAGACTTCGGCTCACCTACTTAGACTCCTTTCCGCCTTAGAACGCTCAGCCGTTGTTCCGGTTTGAGAATGCGAACAGAAGCCGGAACAAGTCAATCGAGTTCAAGTATTTTGGAGCGGGGCGAGCACAGAATCTCGTCGGCAGAAAACAGATCCGGCTAGCCCACAAATTCACGAAATTTTATTCTCTACAAATTTAATTTGCAATCATAAAGCACCCTGACCCGATGTGGTAAGTTGAGTGCATCATGCGCCGCCTGATTAGCCTCCTTGCCTTCTTGCCTCTGGGAATCGGTTGTTTTGGCCAGTCATCCTACTATGATGTGGGTCTCGCCAAGGAGCCTCGAGCGGTTTTTGCAGCAATTGCCCCATTTTACGATTTCATGGATGCAAGTCTTAAACCCTGGCATCTTAAGGTGAACTACCAGTTCAAAGACGAGAAAGGCAATCCATCCGGGGAGGGAGTTTTCGAGTACTGGTGGGCATCGCCGAAGGTCTATCACAGCACATGGACGCACGGAGATGCGGTGCGTAACGAATGGCATACAGAAGACGGTAGAACGTTAACTCAGGCGAAGGGCGAGCCGTTAAGTGTCTACGAGTACTGGTTACGAGCAGCATTGTTGACACCGCTCCCAACAGCGGCCGACCTGGATTTAGCGAAATCGATCCTTGTGGATCACAGCCCTGTATCCGGGAACGCCCATACGCGGTGCATCATGGTCGTTCCTTCTGAAATCAAAGAGCAAGATGCTCGCAAGTTGCCAATTGGCATATATCCTGAATACTGCGTCAACAAAGCGAAGCCGCTTCTTCTGGGTTCTTATTCTTTCGGGTTATTGCTGATTAAATGCGTCAACTTCACTGAGATGCAGGGCAAATCGATGCCCCGTGAGATCGTGATGGTTGCGCATGATCACGAGATTCTCGACGCGAAAGTCGAACCTGTCGAAATGATCGACGCGACCGACCCGATGCTGACGCCGCCACCTGACGCCACTGTTGTGAATCCTGACAAGGCTCAGATCAGCCCTGAAACTGCATCAGCGCTCGTTATGAAGAGAATAGCTCCGACTAATACAGATACTGCCAAGATATCCCCCGGTCAAGGAAAAGTAATTTTGCGGACAACAATCGGGACTGACGGAGGGGTTCAGGATGTGCATCTTGTTTCCGCGGAAGCGCCTTCCCTGGCTTTGCCTGCATTCCTTTCGGTTTCTCAGTGGAAATTCAAGCCTTACCGCATCAAAGGCGAGCCAGTTATAGCAGAAACGACAGTCGAAGTCGATTTCCCAACAAAGGACTAAGCTGGCTTAGGAGCTTCCAATTTCCCCAAGTCGGAAAAGCAACTGCCGATCGATGAGTTTCGATTGCAATTCTGGATTCAAGTTTTGAGAGTCGGGACGCGCAGTCTGGTTGCGGCGGGCCAATCTCTTCGGCATGCTCTTAGCGATGAGGATTTCAACGTTGCTTGTCGTGAAGCCTGAACGATTCAAGACTAAACGAATTGGTGTTTGACCAATGAAATGACGCGGCAATTGTGCACGAGCTGAGACACGCTGAGGCCTGGAAGGGGAGATTTCCAAGCTAAAGAATTTGCTTGAAATCCGGCTTATGCATATGGCTTGGGAGAGGCTGACAATGCCAAGGCCTTCCATCATCCTGTTTCATGTTGAATTCACGATTACATTTGGATGACACGTTGCCTTGCAGACTGATCGAGAATAGCTGGGTGAGTGCGCGAACCTACAATAAAGCGGGCGACACGTCGATCGCGCATATCAATCGCGGCGCTTCCGCAGTTTGTCAGAAGGATGCGCATCGCGCCCTCATTGAATTTGCGCCTGGAGTGCTTCTCCGGAGTACTGTCCGCAATCTTATTCGCCGTATGACACGTTCGTTGGAAATGGAGCACACCTGCTCGTTTTTTCAGCCTGTTGTAGGATTCTTCACTTGCGGCAGGTATGATTAGAAGGCTCTGATTCCCTTGCGAAGTCAAAGGTAACTTCGTCTATTATCTTGGTTTACTCGATGGTAACGCCAACTGACCCGAGCAGGCGATGGAAGCCAGGGAGCCAGGGCCCAGTACCCTATGCGAAAATGGCAGAGTCAATACGACGAAGCGATAACCGAATCGCCGGACGACCATCCCAGCGAGTTACTTGAAGTTATTGGGAGCGAGATGAATGATCCTTTTGGTGATCGTTTCCCGTTACCGGTGACTGCACCCGATCCTTCGATGCGGGAATCTCCGGAATTGCCCGCGAAAAGCAGCGGCGATTGGCGCACTTTCCTGGCATCCGTATGGAAGCTGGCGCGGCAAAAGTACTATTGGTCGCCCACTCGGTTTTTCCGCATCGTTTGGACTATGGCCTGGAACATTCCGACGCAGATTAGAGTACTTCGCGTCCTATCCCGGCCTGCCTACAGACGACTGATGAAAGTTAATCCGCGGTTCGCTCTAAAGTATTCGGGATTGGACTACCTTGCACGCGGGTTGACGGTAAAGCAGCAGGCGGAGTGCTTTATCCATCACTACCGCCGCATTCCCGATGTTTTGCCTGAAGACGTACTGGCAAAAGTTCTTCTTGAAGATTTTCTGTTGGATGAAATCCACGAAGGGGATGACCGCTTTACCGTGAGCATGGGGCTTTCTCGTCCCTGGGATGACGAGGGAGAATTCTCACTCAATTTTGCGGTAAACGGAGAAGCCGTCTTTGTCCTGTCATTCACCATCATTCCGGGCTGGGTTGTGCGATCAGAGGCCCGGGAGGTTGTGCTGGTCTCGCGGCTTCAAGGCGTGAAAGGATGCTACGACGAGATTCAACGGGCGACGAGAACGCTCTACGATATTGCCCCTCATGCGCTCTTGTTTGCCGCACTCTGTGGCGTCGCCGAGGCATTTGGAATTCAGGCAATGGCGGGGATTACTGCGGCCATGAAGCCGGAATTCCACTTCTACGAAGGGGAGGCAGCGCATATCCAGCAGGCTTATGACGGCTTCTTTACAGAGTTAGGCGCAACGAAGGGGCGTGCCGATTTCTATCTTGGGCCAATTCCGCCACAGGAGAAGCCGATGTCCTCAATCAAGCAAGGGCACAAGATCCGTACAAGAAAGAAGAGAGCCTTCAAACGAGAGATCACGGAGCGCATTTACCTGTTTCTTTGTGAAACCAAAGAACGACAGTTGAGTGGCCCCGGCGATCAGCCATGTCTGAATGGCAAAGAGCCATAATCCGATTTCTTTCCAGGCAACGGAGATCCGTCAGATGAAACCCCGGAAGAGATCCCCGGCGACAGTGGGCCTGTCAGAGTCGTGCCGACTGGAATGAACCTGGTTTCCCGGTAATTGATACCGTTCCAGTCTGCTCAGCACTTCACGCTCCCTTTTGGATTCGGGAAGGCGTCCTGGTTATTGGCTTCATCCCTGTCCAGGCAGGCGAAGTCCTTCTCCACCGCCAATGCCAACTGGCCCTGGCCAACATCGAATGTGCCATACACGCCGACTTGCTCTCCATCAGCCCATTTGCGAGCGCTTTCGGTTGAAAGCAATACCGTCACTTCCTGTGCCCGGTAGCGGACAGATATTTCTTTCTCGGTGGCTGCGTGTTCCAACGCATACGTCAGCTTTGCATCATCCCGCGGAGCGAAGCGCACCGTTTCCTCAATTCGTCCGTTCTCAAAAAGGCGCGCCATATCCGCCGGCGACACGCGAAGGCGGAGTGAATTGCCTTTGATTCGCAGTTTCATTTTGCTTTCCTATGCATATTGCAGCGCGCGCTGAGGGGTCAACGGGCTATCCTCAGATGCTATCAGCGCGAGACTCTCCGCTTCCAACAGGCACTGTTCAGCCGGACAGGGGTTCTGCATGCCGCCGCGTTTTTTTGACGCTTCAGGCGGATGCCCCAGCCACACGAAGCATTTGAAGGTATTCCTGGCAATCATCTGCGTTACCGCACGGTTTTGGACAACGACAACGGCAAATGCATCCCGTGGTGGTTTCCGAGCTATTTCGAGAGTCGCGATGAGCTGAATGAGATGGGCACTCCGATGAGGAACATATGCACCAGGAGTCCCTGGATGAGGCCGGGCAGCGCAAGCGGGGTGGCCTTTTGGGCAATCCAAACGAGTGTTTCCAAGCTACGGAAACTCGGGCCGAGATGCGCAGGAAGGGATGCGGGCACGTCGGCTCCGGCTGCCAGCGCCGCGAGACTGATTCCGGGATTGAAGCTGCTCCGATCCCGCATCGTTTTTCGGTGCAATAATGGAGCTAAACCAGCGGCGCTTCCCTGGGTCGCGTGCGAGACGCATGAACCTGCCCAACTCCATCACGATGAGCCGGATCGCCATGATCCCGCTGTTTCTGTGGATTTTGTCGCCTCATTTTCCCTGGCGGGCAGCAGGCGAACAGGAGATCCTGGCATCCATCCTGTTTGTTCTTGCGTCCATTACAGACGGCCTCGACGGCTACCTGGCGCGCAAGCGCGGGCAGATTACCACGCTGGGCATGCTGCTTGACCCCCTGGCAGACAAAATCATGGTGACCGGCGCGCTGATTGCCCTGGTGGCGTACAACCCCCATGTGGTCAAGGTGTGGATCGCAGTCGTGATTATCGGCCGTGAGTTCCTGATTTCCGGCCTGCGGTCGATTGCTTCGTCGGAGGGATTTACCATCCAGGCCAGCGACCTGGGCAAGCTGAAAACGGTCACCCAGATTGTCGCCGTGGTCTCGGCCATCCTGGCGCACCAATGGTACCAGTGGCAGATTGGTGTGGTGGTCATTCCGGTCGAGTGGATCGCGATTGCCGCCATCTATTTCACGGTGCTGGTTTCGGTCATCTCGGCCGTCGATTATTTTGTGGGCTTCTGGAAGCAGATCGACCATGCCTCGAAGGACCGGCGCAAGGCGTTTGTGCTGGGGCGGCGGAAGAGCCCGAGTATCTCGTGAAATATATGCTCGGATCAGTTGAGGGAGGTTCGAGCTCTCGCACCCTTGAATCAAAGGACGATTCAAGGATGGGGCACCCGGCTGCTGACGCGCCTATGGGACGCGCGGAACGCCGATAGGGCCCCGCCGAGTATGCCGCCGACGAGCTTCAGGCCGTGGGCGACTTTATAGAGAAGCGGCTCGGGTTGGCCCCAAGCGACGAGCAGGTAGACCAGTGCGGCCATGACGCCTACCAACAGGCCATGCAGTATGAAATGAGACTCGACCCGCCGATCGACCCAGATCGCAAAAAGGAATGGCATAAGCAGCGACGCGGCGAGAATGGAAGCCAGGAAGGCCGTTTGTCCAAAGAAATGAAGAACGGGGAAGACGATTGCGAATACTGCAAGCTCCGCGCACACGCCGCCTATCGTCACCCGGCCCCAGTGCAGGCGGCGCAGCACTCGCCAGTTGATGGCCAATTCGTCTGAAAAACGAAGCTGATTCATGCTGGAATCTCCGCTTCCAGCAAAAACTCCCAGCCTTGACTGGGAGTTTTTACGTGTCGAATGCGTTTGATCTGCGGTCAGGCCATGGCGGGGACAGCTTCCGGAACGCTGGCCAGCGGTTGCGCAACAGGCGTTGCCGCCTGAGCGGCCATCGGCTGGGCAGGAGTGTGGGCTCCGCGGGTGAGGCGATGGACGAAGTGGTAGGGCGGCCAGGGGCCGGAGACCTGCATCTGACACTCGCGCATGATGGCGCTGGTGGAGGCGAACTTGTTCTGATAACGCTCCACGTACTTGCGGTCGATGAGGTGGGCAATATCGAGCACCATCCTGCCGCTGTCGGTCAGGCGGCAGGTCACTTCTTCGTCTAGAGGCATGAACAGGCGATGCATCTGGAAGCTGACCGCGCGGGCGCGCGTCTGGCGCTCGCGGGTCCGGGCCGCGTTCTCACGCAGATTGCTCAGATACTCCCGGCCCACGCCTTCGGCGGGAAGATGCTTATCGAGCGAGTGAGCGCAACAATCGTCCACGAAGATCTTCAGGTGCATTTCCGTCTTGCCGCGGAGCTTGTCGATGTTTGTCTGGAACTGGCGCTGGTTGGAGCGGATGGATTTGCGCAGGCATTCATCGTCGTTGAAGACCGTTCCAAAACGGAAGGGAAGAACGGTGGAGTGCTGGAAACAGTCAGCGATGACTCTTGCATGGTCTACGCCGGATTTCTGGTTGAGGGTTTCCGCAGGGTTGTGTTCGCTGACGATGATCGCGAGGTCGCTGGCCGGGTAGAGAAAAACCTGGTTCCCGCTGACTCCGAGTACTGATTCCATCGGAACGGGCTTGCGATGGCGGGCTAATTCAGGAAAAGCTGTTTTTTCACCGATGCAGTAGGCATACCATGCCATGACGAAACTCTCCGTCTGCGCGCGCCGTCAAGCGCCGCGTGTTGGTGAAGCTCAAGTGGTCTTGGGAATAACTGCATAGTGGGCAGAGACCGGACCGTTTTCAGCAAAGGCAGTGGAGGTCCGGTTGAACTATGCCGAATACTAGCCCTCGGAAAAGACGACTGGCAATAACGCAGGTCACTGAGATGCAGAAAGAGAGCAGAAATCGCTAAATTCGCTTTTGTATGGTGAATAAAACGATTGATCTTACTGGAACTGGTTCTATTTTTGACAGATTACTCAACTTTCGGGCAAGAAATGGCTCGTATGGGGCGTTCTGGTGGAAACATCCCTGAGCAAATCTGCCGACGTCGGATGAAGGGGCGAATTGATTTGCTTTTTGGGAATGCCCAAGTCTTAGTGCAAACCGAATGTTGAGGATCTCGAATTCAGGCAAGTGGAGGTTAACGCCTCCTTGGAGAATTCCCTCAGGGGCTAAAGCCCAAGTCATCCCGGGGCTTCTCCGGCACGGCTAAAGCCTTGCCCTTTCAAGGCAGCATTTCCCGACGCACTATTTAGGAACGCAATGTTACGGAACGCAATATTTTGCGGACGGAATCAGCGGCGCCCTAGGGCAGAACTTTCAGGATGTGGAGATAGAGCACGATATTGATGAGCACGGAAACGGCCAGCAGGCCGAGGGCAATGAGGGCAAACACATTGACCTTGTTGCCCACTCCTTTCAAGTCATCGAGCAGCTCCTGCTGTTCCAGGGTATTGCGGTCGGTGGCTTCGCGAACCATTTCCAACTGATCTTCGACACGCTTGAGAGATGAGTTCTGCTCCACGACCTGGTCGCGCAGCTCTTTATGCTGCGTCTGCAAATCCATCAAGCCGTCTTCTATGGACGCGAGATTGACCGGCGGAGGGGGCGGAGCTGGGTGGTGATGCGGTGTGAGCATGTTGGAGACGGCGGTGCCGATGTTTCCGTCGAGCAGGGGCAAAATTTTCTGCACATACGGCAGCGCAGAACGCAGGGCGCCCAAGGCGCGGGCGATTGCGGAAGGGCCGTCGGACGGATCGGGGGCAAAGTTGATGGATAGGGCGCGGCCTGGGGGCGGAACGCCAAAGGGACGCTGCGGATCGTCGTTGGAGCTGGGTTGAGCAGCCTGGCTGTCGGCGCCGGTGGGCAGCGGCGAACCGACGGCGCGTGGGCGTGCTTCCTTTGGGCCGGATGCGCGCCGCGCTTCGTCGACTGGCGGGTTTGAGCCGATACTCTGCGTTTCGCCCATGGGCTTCCTTCTCCCTCCACTATATAGATTTCTTCCAGTATCAGGGACTTCCGCAGTGTGGACCCTCTTCCCCGGGGCGTCAATCCCTCCGAGGTGGAAGGGGTCTTCGAGGAGCTTTCACGATGCCGGGTAGCCTCGGAGCTTGCTTCCTGCATCCCTATACTTAGTCTCAAGAGAACTCAGTTCTAGGAGAAACGTGTGGACCCAGCCTTAGCTCGTACACTTCGCGGCCTGCAACGCAACATCCTGGCCGGTATCATCACCACCGGACCATTGCTGATCACCTACCTTATCTTCAGCTTCCTGCTGGGCATTCTGGCCAAAGTGGGTTTGCCCCTGGTGTGGCTGCTGGCGGCGATCTTTCCCGGAGACTGGATCCATGAGTCTTGGGTGCAATTTCTGCTGGCGGTGGTGTTGACCCTGGGGTTTTTGTACGTGGTGGGCCGCGTGACCTCGCAGGTGGTGGGGCGCCAGGCGCTCAGGATCTTTGAGCGCTCGCTGGCGCGGCTCCCATTTGTGGCGAAAATCTACAGTTCGGTGCGCAAGCTGATCGACTCCATGATGGCCAAGGACGACACGGCCCAGCGGGTGGTGTTGGTGGAGTTTCCCATGCCGGGACAGAGAGCCCTTGGGTTCCTGACGCGCACGCTGATTGATTCTGCGAGCGGGCAGGTGCTTGCCGCGGTGCTGCTGCCGAATGCGATCAATCCCATGTCGGGGCTGCTGCAGATTATGCCCGTTGAGCGAGTGCAGGAGACCAACCTGACCATGGAGCAGGCCATGAGCATGCTGATGACTGGCGGCGCCGTGGGGCCGGAGGAAATCCTGTTTACGCGGCCCGTGTCGCCCGTGGAGCCGACAATGGAGTTGGTGTCGGAAGAGCCGCTGCTCGCGGAGGGGGAACACGAGGGGTCGCATGGAATTCCGGTTCGGGAGCCGGAGATGTCGAATGCGGATGGGCTTTAGAGGCTGAGAGACAGGCGAGTACTCGATCAGAGAGGCTACGCCGCCTCTGCTCTCGGCTTGATCTTCGACAGGGACTTATCTTTGGCGGCAATCCAAAGATCGTGATCCATTTGCAATCCGAGCCAGAGCTGCGGGGAGGTGCCAAAATACCTGCTCAGGCGCATGGCCGTATCCGCTGTAATGGAACGCTTCCCGCGCACCAGGTCGTTGATTCGCGGCGCTGAGACGTGCAACTCCTTGGCCAGTCGATAGCTGGAGAGCCCGAGCGGCTCCATGAATTCCGTCTTGAGTATCTCGCCGGGATGAATTGAATATCCGAAGGGTAACTTTTTCATGGTGTCTCCGGAACAATAACGCTACTCGTTAAGAACGGCAAGCGTTAAGGCGTGGCTTCCGAGTCGGCCGGTTGCGTTTCTGCCAGTTCTTCGCCAGCGTGCTCGCTTTCGGCGGTGATTCTGCGCAGGCTGACGTGTTCGAACTGCGCCCAGATGAGGCCGACGGGAATGATGCTGAGGAAGGTGAGGACCAGCAGGGCCGCGGCACAGGCGGTGGCGGCTTCCGGCGAGGCGCCCAGAACGCCGATGATGGCCACGACGACAAGACCGATCTGCGAGAACCAACCGAGGACAGGAAGCTGAATGATGCTGGCGCCGCCGCTGGCAATCATGAGCAGGACGGTCTTGGGCGCCGAGATGGCGGCAAGTTGCGGGCTGGCGACGAAGGCCGCACAGCCTTCGAAATAAGCGTAGGTGATGATCAGCCACATGCCCAGCGAAAGCGCGGCGGTGGTGGCGAAATCGGCGAAGGAGCGCATGGTGTCAAGCCCGGCGTGAAAGGTGCGGATTTTGTGGGCGACACCCTGGCCGAGATTCTTCGATATGGGAGAGAGGGCGCGCTCAGAGAAAGCGGCAACCGTTCCGCCAGCCCAGCGGATGGTGATCATGAACAGCGCTCCGCAGAAGGTCAGCGCCAATCCGCCAAAACGGGCGAAGAGCAAGGCCAGTTCGCGATGATTCACCGCCAGTTTAGCCAGCGGACCGGAGTGGGCGGTAGCGCGGAGAATTTCATCGGTGGGCACCCAGATCATGGCGATGGAAAAGATCAGCGCCATGGAACCGGCGTCGAAGAGGCGCTCCACGATGTAGACGGCGATCTGCGAACTGAGCGGCAGGCTGGTCTTCTTCGCGACCAGGTAGGGCCGTACCAAGTCAGCTACGCGGCCGATGAGAGCGACGGCGGTAAAGCCCATGACCTGTGTGCCCACCAGGGAGAACAGTGGGACTTTTTTGTTGTGCCGCAGAAGCAGCGCCCAGCGCACGCCGCGAATCACGTAGGCGAAATAGATGCAGAGGACGGCAATGCCGAACTTGCGCCAGTTGGCCAGGGCTATCTGGGAGCGCAGGAGGCCAAAGTCGAAGTGGCTCCTGCTTCGGCCCCAAAACAGAAGGGCTACCAGGGCGACAAGCACAATAAGGCCCAGAATAAGATGGTTCTTCTTCAAGCGTTCTCCGGTCCGCGTCTCAAAAACTGAGCGGTCTTATCGATTCTATAGGGTTGAGTGCGGATGGACGGGCTTTGTAGCGGCGCGGGAGAGAATCAACGTTGTTACTTTCTAGCGGGTTCCGTGGCCGGGAGGCGTGGTTGCCGATGCGACGGTCTGTTTTGCCAGCGCTTCGCGGGCGAGCACGCGACGGTTGAACTCGTGGATGACGCGCGCTACATAAGCCCGCGTCTCGCTGTAGGGCGGAATGCCGTGGTACTTGTCGACCGCCGCAGGGCCGGCGTTGTAGGCAGCCAGCGCCAGTGCAAGCTTGTCGTGGTAGCGCGTGAGTAGCGCGTCAAGGTAGGCAGAGCCGCCGCGCACATTCTGGTCAGGTTTGAAGCTGTCCTGGACGCCGAGTTCGCTGGCGGTTCCAGGCATGAGCTGCATCAGGCCGCGCGCTCCGGCGCGGCTCACGGCGCGGACATTGCCACCGCTCTCGGCTTTCACCAGGCTGGCCAGCAGGTCGACATCGACGTTGTGCTCGCCGCCGGCTTTGGCCAGCATTTCGCGCAGATCGGCGGGTGAGAGCTTGGCTTCCAGAAGAGGCACAGTGCTGGTTGTGCTCAGGTCCTTACCTGGTTCAGCGGCGGCTGGCTCAGCGGCGATGGGCGGCGGCGGATCGGCAACCGGCTGCATGCCGGCGATCTGCTGCGGCACAAAATCGATGAAGTTGTCCTGCCCCGCGCTGAGATAGAGGCGAACGCGGCCTTCGATCTCGGCATGGTGATCGCAGCGCATCTCGTAGCCGTTGCGCAGCGTGACCAACTCGCCTGCCTGCGCGGCCGAGGCCAGGGCGCAGACAAATGCTAACGAGATGATGATTTTGCCGCGCATATTCTTTAATTCCCTCGGTGGCTAAAGCCGCATAGCAAGACTTTCATACAATGTACGGGCTGAAGCCCGTACCTTTCAACATCTTTAGATCCGGTTCGTGCGCGAACCGGTCAAACTCTGGAGGCAAGCACTTTTGCCAATGCTTCTTCGAGCACCACGGCCACGCCGTCCTGATCGTTGGGCGGAGCCTGCTTCCAGCCGCGCATCTTGGCCATGGTGCGCAACTCCTGGGCCGCATTGCCCATCATGACGCCCTGGCCGGCCCACTCCAGCATATCCACATCGTTCCAGTTGTCGCCAATGGCCATGGTCTCCTTGCGGTCGACCCCGAGGCGGCCAGCCAGCCGCGCCAATGCCCAGCCCTTTGAAACGCCGGGGGGCAACAGGTCCAAAATCGACAGGTCGCGCGCCGGGTACTCGGTGCATACACATTCGCAATCGGCGGCCCACTCACTCGACTTGAGCGCCTTCTCAGCCAGCCGCATCTTGGCCAACGTGCCGGTTACCATGCCCTGAATGGGATCATCGCCGTCGGGCAGGGCATTCTCAAGCGGCGTAACCACTTCAATGGCGTTGCGGTTGGCCTCCACCCATAGGGAGATGCGGCCGTGGGTCATCTCCAGATTCTCGAGAACCAACTCGCCGCGTCCCGGACGGTCAAACGTAAACACTACCGCGCCAAACTCCCGGAGCAGCCCGCACAAAGCCCGCGCCACCCGTGCTTCCAAGTGGCAGCGGTCTATCGCCTCTCCGCCAAGCGTTCGGATCACTGCTCCATTAGACGTAATCAGAGGCGTATCCGCTCGCAGGCCCAGACCTTCAAGCAAGGGCAATGTGTAGTTGGTGCGCCGGCCAGTAGCGATGGCGACGGTAATTCCAGCTTGCTGCGCAGCCGCGAGAGCGCGCGCCGTGCGTTCGCTGATCTTCTGCGCGAAGGTGAGCAGGAGGGTGCCGTCCATGTCAATGGCTACCAGGCGAACGGGAGGGTGCATGGTTCTAAGTCTACCTATGAAGCCGGAAAGACGTGGTCTGGAGTATCGTCTTGGTATGGAACGCGTTTGCAGTCATTGCCATGCATTGCTCGCCATTGAGACGGAGGCAGACTGGTGCCCGGCATGCGGCGGGGCGCTGATTGAGCGCGAGGATAGGGCGGAGATTGATTTGTCCACGGGCCCGCCGGCGGAGGTTGATCGTCGCGGTATCGTGCTCCCGAGGCGGCATGTGCTGGGCGGGATTATTACGCCGCAGTAAAGGTTGCCGGGGCATGGAACGGGGCCGTAATATCGACTGCGCGGCTTGACCAGGCCAACGCGATCCATCCGGAAAGGAATGCAGTATCCATGAAGCTCAATACCTACCTCAACTACGGCGGCAACTGCGCGGAGGCGTTTCGCTTCTACGAAAAACACCTGGGCGGGAAGATCACCATGATCATGACCCACGGCCAAATGCCCGATCCGCGCGGTGTCGATCCGGCATGGAAGGACAAGGTCCTGCATGCGCGCATTGAGCTGGGCGGGACGGCGATTTACGGGGCCGATATTCCATCGCCGCCGTTTGAGCCCATGCGCAGCGCCTATCTCTCTCTGTCCGTCGACAGCATTGCCGATGCGGAACGTATCTATGCGCTGCTTTCCGAAGGCGGCGAGATCTTCATGAAGATGGACGAGACTTTCTTTGCCCATCGCTTCGCCATGTTCCGGGACAGGTTCGGCACGTCGTGGATGCTGCTGAATGAGAAGCCGATGCAGTAGGTCAGATGCCCTTCGATTGCGCATCCTTCGGGTTCGTCTCGGGATTTGTGTAACCCTCAGGAAGCGGCCGGCGGGGTGGACGGATGTGCCCAATCACTTTCTTTCGGCTGCGCAGTTCCACAACTTGGCCGGCCTGGATGAACGGAAGCCAAAGTTTCTTGTGGCGAAGCTGGCTCAGAGTAATGGATTGCATGAGAGAAGGTTCTCATGTTTTTCGCAAGACGCCGCCGGAACTTGTTGGATGGAAAACATTAGTTTCCCAGATCAGGCAAGTTGGTTCTAAATTCTGCATCCGATTGAGACGAAGGAAGCCGTTCCCTACTCGTACCTCAGTGCCTCCGCCGGCAGCACGCGGGCCGCGGCCGAGGACGGATAGAGCGTTGCCAGCAGCGAGATGCCGATGGAGACTGCGGCGACGATTACGCCGTCAAGCGCGCGGGGGGCGAAAGGGAGCGTGTCTATCGAATAGACCTCGGCGCTGAGAGGGAAGTGGTAGCGGGCGCCGGCCCAGGCTGCGGCATAGCCGAGCACCAGCCCCAAAACCGTCCCGATGATGCTGATGAGAAAGCCTTGCAGCAGGAAGATGCGGCGCACCTGGCCGGGCTCGACGCCAAAGCTCATCATTACGGCGATGTCGCGAGTCTTCTCCATCACCATCATGGTGAGGGCGATGAGGATGTTGAGGGCGGCCACTATCACGATGAGCGCAATGACGATGAAGGTGACGATCTGCTCGAGCTTGAGCGCCTTGAAAAGCTCGCGGTTCTGCTCGATCCAATTATTCGTCATGTAGCCCTTGCCGGCGGCCTGCTCAATCTCTTTGCCGATCTCAGGGGCGCGGTCGAGGTCGTCGACTTTGAAACTGATTACGGAGAGAAGGTCGGGCTCGCTGTAGAGGCGTTGCGCGTCGGCCAGGCGCATGAATCCCATCTGCGCGTCGAACTGATAGAAGCCGGAGTGGAAAGTGCCTGCGAGGCGGAAAGGCACAACCTTGGGAACCATGCCGAAGGGGGTCATTTCACCTTGCGGGCTGACCAGGGTGATGCGATCGCCGATGCTGGCGCCTACGGTTTCGGCGAGGTCTTGGCCAAGGACGATGGGCGGCAACTCGTCCCTGGTTGGCTGGGCTGGCTGCGGGGCAGGCCGGGGTTGAAGCGCCTGCACGGCGGCCGGTGTTGCGGTCGACAAAAGATTGCTTACCGTCTTTTCCTGGTCGGGCAGAATGCCTTCGACGAGCGCGCCTCCGGCACGGGCTCCGCGGGCCACCATGACTTGTTCGTAGAGTCCTGGCGAAGCGGCGGTCACGTGGGGCAGGCGCAGCAAGCGGTTGAAAAGCGGTTGCCAGTTGCGGATGCCGTCGGCCTGCACGCGCATCAACTGCACGTGCGCCGAGTTCGATAACAGCTTGTCCTGCAGGTCGCGGCGCATGCCGTTGGTGATGGCCAGCGCGATGATGAGCGCGGCCACACCCGCGGTGACGCCGGCGATGGAGATAGCGGTGACCACGCCCACTACGGCTTGACGCCGTTTGGCCCTGAGGTAACGCGCCGCGATAAAGAGCTCGAATCGCATTCGCTCTACTTCGCCGGAACGGTGAACGCCGTCTTGGCTACGCCTACATTGTCGTGGCGATCGTAGACGCGGACGGTAATGAGGTGCTCGCCGGGCTTGTCTTCGACGGACTTGAACGGCAGGTAGAAGTCATAGTGCTCCTGCTTCGAGTCCGACAGTTCGCCAACGGGGTCGATGAATTGCCAGGGGCCGGCGTCGAGCGAGTATTCGGCATGGGCGATAGCCGAGAAAGCGTCTTCGGCGGCAAAGGTCACATGGGGATGCGGCCCGCAGGGACGGCCGTTGCCGCAGTCCATTTCGACAGCCGCCTTCAGTTCGGTCACGATTGGCGGCGTGGTATCCACTTCGAAGCGCTCGCTGATCTTGTCGCCGGTGAGGGCATCGGCAGGGGTGTGCGAGGGCGAATCCGAAGCGACGACTTTGATCTGATAGCCACCGTCGGGAATGAGAGTGGAGTCAAAGCTGTAGGCTTTGTCGGTGATCTGGTCTTTGAGCAGGCGCCAAACCGATTCGCCGTCGCCGCGCAGGTAGAGCGAGTAGATCAGATCGTCGTTGTTGTCGTCGTGGGCTGCCCAGCGGACGGTAATAGCGGTTCGGTCTTTAACTGCCTGCAAAGGCGCCGAGGATGCTGCGCCGTCAAAGGGGTTGGCGCCCTGGCTGGACGAAGGGAATGCGATGTTGACCGTCGGCGGCGTTCCCCCTGGCAGATTCTGGGCGAGGGTCTGCGGATTGATACGCGCGCCGGTGACCACTACCAGGTCATCCACGACGGGCGCGGAATTGACGGGCAGGTAATTCACTCCCACGCTGCCCAGCTTTCCGGCTGGGTGCAGCACCGCCTTCCACTCGAAGAAGCGGCCGGCGGGAGACGCCACCGCGCCATCTTTCAAGGGCTGCCAGTCGGACCAGCCGCGCACCGGTTGCTCCACATTGCCGCTGCGCGTCAGCAACTCGTATCCGGATGAACCGGGCTCGACTTCGATGCGGCCAAAGCGGGCCAGGGCGCCCGCATCGAGCACATCGCTCGAGTATTCGTGTTTTTCGATTGCGCCGAGGCGAACCAGCTTGCCGGTATTGCCGGTGCCGATGAGGACACTGCCTGCGCCGCCAGGAACGGGCGCCAGGCTGAGACCCTGCTGCGCGTCGAGATGGGCAATGTCGGCATAGTCGCCGTCGCCGGATATTTTGAAGATGTGGCCACGATTGCCGGTCAGCGCCAGCAGGCCGTCTTTCTGCGCGGCCAGCGCGTAGACAATCTCATCCTTGCCGGTCCATAGGCGGCGCGGGGCCTGGCCTTCTGTTACCGAATAGATCTCACTGCCTTCGGGCACGGAGACGCTGGTATTGGCGGCCTGCAGCGATCCCGGCTGCTGAACCACGGTGATGGTGATCGATCCCTGCCCCTGGACGGGCAGAGGCGGCAGCGGGTTGTGGCTTTTGTCGCCTACACTCGCGGCATAAATGGTTCCACTCGTGCCCACGGCCAGCGACGTGATCTCACGGCGCGGCGCTTCGAAGAGTACGTAGCCCTTGCCTTCGGAATCAATCCGGTAGATCAAGCCCGATCCGTCGGAGCCGGCGAGAAGGTTGCCCTTCCCATCCCAGGCAAGGCAGCGGATGTGCGCTTCGTCCGATTTGAAAAACATCGCCGGTTTTTCCGCCGGAGAGCTTTCCACCTCAACGCGGAAGATGGCCCCGGGATTGCCCGTGGAAATGTACAAGCGCCCTTTGGCGTCGAAGGTCATGTCCCAGATGTAATGCGGCTTTGCGTCGGACTTGGCGGCGTCTTTCCGGTCGTCTGTTTTGCTGTCGGCGCTCTTTTCCTGGGATTTGCCGCCGGCGGGTTTTTCCTCGACCAGCTCGGCGACGTCGAAGACCACGGTGGCGATTGATTCGTCCTGTTTCGTTGTCGCATCGGCCTTCAACTTGTAGACCTTGCCGCTGGGCAGCGTAGCGGCGTAGAGGGTATCGCCTTGCAGGCAAAGCGACTGCACGCTTACATCTTTGGATTCGAAAAGCGTGAAGAGCTTGCCGTCCTTGTCGACGCGCAGGACGGTCGCCGGCGAGGCTGTGCCCACATAGGTTTCTCCGTTCTTGCCTGCGACTACCGACCACACGAAGGTAGACGGTGTGGTGAGCACCTCAGTCAGGCCTGGCCCTTCGCGGAGGTGTCCGTCGCTGCTGACGGAGACGCCTTGCGGAGTGCCTTTTTCGAACTCATCGATGCGCGACTGGGTCCACAGGTGGGTGCTCTGCGAACTGGCCGGTTGTGCCGCGAAAACAATGAGCAGCGCCGCCGCAAGGGCAGGGAATCCTGTTGCGAAAGGGGAGAAATGGCTGTGGGGCTTGAAAACAAACATGCTGCCGTTGAGTCTACTAAAAATGGGGGGCAGTCGGGGAGAATGGCGGGCGGATTCCGGGCGCAAGGGAGCCTGCCAGGTCTGCGTCACAGAGGCGACGAGCGGCCAAACTGACCTTCGGGGAGCGTGACAATGAAGCCGGGCGCCGCAATTGCAATCCTCGTGGGGACGATTGTGCCGGCTTCGGCCTTCCTCGCTGCACAGACCCTGGCGCCGCCGGCGTTACGCACGCAAACCAGCGCGGTCCTGGTTCCGGCGCTGGTGAGGAACGCCAAGGGGGAGCCGGTCTTCACGCTCAAGG
This sequence comes from Occallatibacter sp., assembly GCA_052145815.1. Classification (GTDB taxonomy): domain Bacteria; phylum Acidobacteriota; class Terriglobia; order Terriglobales; family Acidobacteriaceae; genus Telmatobacter. Next base: position 115,519 of record JBKQNU010000131.1, on the reverse strand, counting down.
CGAGCGACTTCCGCGTGACCGACGACGGCGTCGAGCAGCCGCTCAAGCTGGATGAGGACACCGGGAGCGAGCCGCTGGCGCTGGTGGTCGCGGTGGAAACGGGCGGCGGTGGCCGGACCAAGCTCGGCAACTATCGCAGCCTCACGGCGGTGATTGACGCCGTGGTTGGCGGTGTTCCGCATCGCGTGGCATTGGTGGCCTTTGACAGCACGGCGCGCGTGGTCGAGGATTTTACGCCGAACGCGGATGCCGTGGGTGCGGCACTGCACGATCTCGATGAGGGAGACAAAGGCGCGGCGATTCTGGACGGGCTGCGATTTTCCGTGGATCTGTTGCGCAGGCAGCCGGCGAATTACCGGCGTGCCATCCTGCTGATCTCGGAGACTGTCGACCGCGGCAGCCAGACGAAAATGGAGGATGCGCTGCGCGCAATCAGCGATACCAACACGGCCATCTACAGCCTGGGATTTTCATCGGGGAAGGCGGACGCTGCGCACTACGCCGACAGGGAACTGCCGATCCACGGCGGCGAGAATGCGCATCCCGGGCCTCCGCATGGCTGCATGGGCAAGGACCCCGATCCGGATGCGACGCAGAACAAGGCAGTGCAGGCGTTCGACTGCCTGGGTTTGCTGGTTCCGCCGCTGGCGCTGGCGAAGCTGGCTGCGATTCGGGCTGTCGACGGCCTGCAGCGCAATGTGCCCGAGACCGTTGCTCAGCTTGCGGGTGGCGAGTACTTCAAATTTGAGAACAGCAGGAGCCTGCTGCGGGATCTGCTCACGATTTCGAATCATGTGCCGAATCGGTACGTGCTCAGCTTTCAACCAAAGTCGCCGCATGCGGGATTTCATGCGGTGCAGTTGAAGCTGGTTGGTCATCCGGGCCTGCATGTGACGGCGCGGAGCGGGTATTGGGCGGATGCCGATGGAGTGCCCGCAGGACAGCCTTGAAGGCGATTCATTGCAACGCTATCGGCCGCCGCGGAATTGGATGATCCGGCGCCGGTCGCGCTTGGAGGGGCGGCGCTCGGGCAGCGGGGCGAACTCCTGCATGGCTTTGCGCTCCGCAGCCAGCTTCAGGCGAGCTTCCTTGCTGGCTTCGGTCTCGCGATAGAGGGTTTGCGCCACGGCAGCGGGGCCGCGCATCTCGCTCAGCAGCAGGACTTCGATGTTGAACTCGCCGCCTTCATTTTTGACCAGCAGCATGTCGCCAGCGCGCACTTCGCGCGCGGGCTTGGCCTGAATGCCGTTGGAGTGGATGCGGCCCAGGTCGCAGGCTTTCTGCGCCAGCGCGCGCGTCTTGAAGAAGCGCGCGGCCCACAGCCACTTGTCGATGCGAACGGAAGGCATCATCGATGGCCTTCAAGAGCAGACGTCAGCGGACGAGGTCCTGCGGAGTTCAGGACGCGGTCTCAACTTTCCACACATAGAGATATTCCGCGTCGCTGGATGTGGCCACTTCAATTCCTCTAAAGCGGGTGGCGCGATTGAGCGCGGAGCGGATGTTCTCCTTGGTGTCCGGCAAGGCGGAAAGGGGAATTCTCAATGCAGATCCCGATGTCAATCTATCGATGTCTGCGAGCAACTGCGTCACAATCCGCTTGTGCTTGCCGTCCCGGCCTTTCGGAACATCGAGCTGGAGAATGGATTCAAACATCATGGGCGCCGTGTTTGGTTCCTGGTTGGTTGCCATGGGTTCGGTTCGCCTCACGCCTAGGATTGCTGAAATATGAATCGTGCGCCTAACGTACGCCTAAATTGCCGCAAAGTAAAGCTAATCCTTTGTTGACGCTGCGCAGCAGTTGCAAGGCTTCGCAAGCGCCTGCAAGAGACCTTGCGATTCCTGAGGCAGAAATCCCCACTCCCTGGTTTCTCCTATAAACATCTGATTACAAAGATTTAACCTCTATGAGAAAGAGTTCACCCGTATGGAAAATAGGCTGCTAGGTTAGGTTCTGGAAGCCAATCTCCAGGGGCCGGTCAGCCTGAATTTCTCGAAGAGCCGCGGCCGGTTCATGATCCCTTCAAGCGTGGGGATCCGCTGAAGATGGCCGGAGCTTCAAGGGGATCGGGAGAATCGTGTGACAGAACAGTGCTTCGAAAAGAGGGATTCAAATCCACCTGTCTGCGGTGTTCATGGGGCGCCACTGATCGAGAAGCGGTTTACGATCGACCTCAATGTTCCTGAGCCCCAAAGTGTCACCTGCAGAATTTGCCCGGTCAGCCGCGCCGTGATTCGAGAGAAGAGGGAATCCGATGCTTGAAGTCCAGTTTGGCCCGCGTAGCAGCGACTCTGTGAGTCCATCGATGAACTTCCCAACCGTGCCCATCCGGGACATAACACGTCGTGGATTACTGGCCGACACAAGCGCGTATCGCCCCATTGTGCTGGTCGTCGACGACGAGTCCGCCATCGCCGACACGCTATCGGAGATCCTGAATCGGAGCGGCTATGCGTCTATTGCGGCCTACGACGGAGAGAGCGCGCTTGAAACCGCGCTCGTGATGCCGCCGGACCTGGCCATCATCGACGCCGGCCTCCCCGGAATGAGCGGTACCGAACTCGCAATCGCGCTGCGGAGCAGGCTTTCGGATTGCAGGATCTTGTTGCTATTCGAGCAATCAGCCGCGCGCACTGCGCCGGCATTCACGAATCACGCCGGACACGAATTTGAGCGGCTCGACAGGCCCGTACATCCAGACAACCTGCTGGCTTTTGTCGGTGCAACCTTCAAGTGATGGAGCGCCGACGCCGCAGCCGGAGGTTCGTGGGGAGTCTTCAAGAAGAAGCAGGGCGCACGCCTATAGCAACACCAGGGACGATGTATCCCCAAGCCAATGGGCTCAAGTCGACGCTGCCATCAAGGAGCGGCTATTTTCAAAGAACCTCAACAAGGCATACTAACGATGGCATTGCCGAAGATGCATGCCCTTCACTCTCTAATTCGCCAGCACGGCGCGGTAGCGGACTTTGTTCTTCTTTACCTTCTCTATGGCTTCGTTGGCCTTGGCCATGGGGAAGGCTTCGATCTGGGCCTTGACGCCGTGGCGGGCGGCTACGTCGAGCATCTCTTTCAGGCGGTAGGGGCTGCCGGTGGGGTTGCCGCTGATGGAGCGCATGCCGGCGATGAGCGGAAAGGCGTGCACCGAAACAACCGACGGCGGCACTCCGACAAAGCAGAGCGTTCCGGTGGGGCGCAGCGCCTGGATGTAGACGCCCCAGTCCTGGTCGGCGTTGATGGTGCTGATGATGAAGTCCTGCGTGCCTGCCACTTCTTTCAACGCTTTCGATTCGCGGCTGTTGACAAAGCGGTGCGCTCCGAGCGCGCGCGCTTCTTCTTCTTTGCCCGCGGAGGTGGAAAAGGCTGTGACTTCCGCACCAAAAGTCTTGGCGAACTGAATGGCAAGATGACCGAGGCCGCCGATGCCGATGACGCCGACGCGCGAAGAGGGGTTCACTCCATGCGTGCGCAGCGGGTTGTAGACCGTGATGCCTCCGCAGAGCAGCGGCGCGGCGTGCTCGCTCTTGAGGGTTTCAGGAATGGGGATCACAAAGCGGGCGTTGGCGCGGACGCGCTCCGCATAGCCGCCATTGCGATGCACGCAGGTGCCCTGCGACGCGGGGCAGAGGTTTTCCATGCCGCGCGTGCACCATTCGCACTCGCCGCAGGAGTTCGACTGCCAGCCCAGGCCGACACGCTGGCCCACTTGCAGCGACTTCACTTCAGACCCAGCCGCCGAGACTGTGCCGACGATTTCATGGCCGGGAATGAAGGGAAACTGGCTGATGCCCCAATCGTTGGAGATGAGGTGAATATCGCTATGGCAGATGCCGCAGTGGGAAATCGCAATCTCCACTTCCTGCGGACCGAGCTTTCCGGGGTCATAGCGGTAGGGAAGCAGTTCTGCTCCCGCTGCGTGCGCTGCAAGTCCTTGAATTTGGGCCATAGCCGTTCCGGGTTCCTCGTTGGGGGGTGGGAGACAGGCCGGCAGGTTCCATACTTTAGCCGGCCCATCAAAAAGGGGGCCTACGTTATGTTGCTTTCATCCTAGTTTAAACCGCCGCCGGGCTCAATGCGCAGATTCAACACCTGGAATCCGCTCAAAACTCCGCCCGCGGGAGCGTCGCCGGCAACCTCCGCCGATTCACCGTTGAGATTTACATCCTTGGTTGTGCGCAGCGGCTCCATGGCGTTCGCTACCGACAGGGGCAGGCTGGCCAGCGCCTGCCCGCCCACGCCGGCCTGCGCTTCGGGCACCAGGAGGCTTACGTAGACGCGGTCGGCTTCGTGCCGGTTTCGGTCCTGGGCAAGCACGGTCTCCAGATCGGCGGTACGGCTGAAAAAGCGAGGCTGATCCAGAGTCCGGTCCAACGTGCCGGCATCCGAAACCAGAACCCGCACATTGCCTCCGCCGAGCCGGGCCGGCAGTTTGAAGGGAATGCGGATATTGCGTGCCGGCTGCTGCCAGGGACGGACGGTAGCCTCGACCGTCACGATGTCTCCCGCGTGGACAATGTCACCGGAGACCAGGCGAGCGGTTTCAAGTTCCACCTGAACGCGCCGCGGGATGGCTTCGACATGGAGATCGATGGCGCGCACCGCTCCCTGGCGCGCCGCATTGGAATAGATACGCTCGAAGCGCGTGCCGGCTTTCATGACCAACTCCAGCGGGGCAGACCCGCCGTCGCTGGCGGAGGCCCACTCATTGAGCGGGGCCGGAGAGCGGCCATCGAGATCGATGCTGCCGGTCAAATGGTAGCTGGTCTCTTCGCTGCTTTCGTTGCTCTCAAGCAGGGCTTCGTATAGCGAAACCAGCATGGCTTGCCAGGTAATGGAGGGCAGGTCGAGAATCTCCGCATTCAGCTTGCGATCGTTCCCAAGCGAGCTCTGGGGCGAGTGAACGGAGATGTGAATGGGAATCATGTGCGGCTTCAGGCCGAACTCGCCGCGAATGGCGGAATCGCGGTCTTCAGTGAACGAGCCGACCAGCTCGCCGGTGTTGACGATCTTGAAGGCATTGAGCGGCGAAGCCAGCGTGGCAACCACGTCGGCCGTGGTCATGGGCAGGGAAACCGTTCCCGCCTGGAGGATGGGATGGCCGCAGGCCAACAGCTGTTTGGGATCGACGTAGGTGACGGTGCAGGTGGCTGAGATTTCCACGTCGCCGCGCACCAGCTGGGCGCTGATCGCCGACCCTGGAACCACGGTGGCGCGTGCCTTGGCGGAGGGTTCGTCGTTCGGCAGTGAGGCGGATGAGCCGCCCACGCCTCCGGCTGCGATCGTCTCCAGGCCGGTGCCGGCCATCTGCTTTTGCCACAGCTGGATCGCTTGGGGATGGAAGCCGCTCATCACCATCGGCGTCTCCATCGCCTGGAAGTTCATGCCTCCAGTTGGGTTCTCGGCGATTCCCGATCCCGGTTCCCCGATCCCTGTTCCCCGGAAAGGAAGGTCTCGGACTTCGAGCATCTGCTCAATCGGAGTGATGCCGGCGATGGGCTCCTTGCTGAATTGGCCGATCCGGTAAGACAGCGACCCAAGCAGCTTATTGCCGATATAGACCGGGCTGCCGCTCATGCCGGCCACAACGCCGGTGTATTCCGGCTTGGCGCCGTGGAGACGGACGAGGATCATATCCTGCCCAGGGCCCCGCGCTCCGCGCAGTACGCCCAGGATTTCAACCTCCATGGGTTCTGGCCTGTTTCCTTCAAATACCGTCCATGCCGTTGCGGTCATCCCCTTGCGCACATCGGCGAGGGGGAAGAAACCACCGCCGGAAGGCGGCGCCTCGGCGGCGACCGCGGGACTTTGCGCGTGCAATTGGGACGAGAGCAGACCAGCGGGCAAAATGCCCACTGTGAGGGCCAGCGCAGCCAGACCAGTGCGGATTTCCTTCAATCGAGTTTCCACGTCTATAAGAGTACAGCCATCGGGGCAAGTGGAAGCTCTATGCTCCAATCCCGTATGCTGTTCAGCACAGAGGTCGTCATGTCTATCTTATGCCCTTCCATCGCTCCTGTTAACCGCCTCTCGCTTGCCGTGTTGCTTGCCGGGTCGATGGCTCTTGCAGTTTCTCCGCTCGCAAAGTCGCAGGCACCGGCGACTCCCCCGCCGGCCCAACAGCCAGACCAGTCCGCGCCCGACGCCGGAGGGCCAGGCGGAGACAATGGTGTCATCGCTTTACCCAAGAAGAAGGACACGGCTCCGGCCGATGTTCCGCCCCCCGCGCCGGCAGAACCCAAGGTCAAGAATCCGGAGGGGATGCCCAATTATTCCCTGAAGATCGACGTGCCCGAAGTCACGGTGGATGTGGGGGTGCTTCTCGAAAAGACACATCAGTTTGTGCCCGGCCTGAAGCCGGCAAACTTCCGCGTGTATGAAGACGGCGTGCAGCAGAAGGTGTCAGGATTCAAGCGCGTGGAGGCGCCCATTACGGCGCTCATGATCTGCGAATTTGCCTCGTCGCGTAACCCGAATAGCTACAGCGGCTACATGCTTATCAGAGACATGCGGAACGCAGCCTTCAGCTTCGCGCAAAGTTTGCGTCCGCAGGATTATATTGCGCTGATGACATTCGACATGCGCACCCAGATTCAGCTCGACTTCACGCAGGACAAGCGCGAACTGATGCAGGCCATCGATTCGCTGCGCATGCCCGGATTCAGCGAAACCAATGTCTTTGACGCGCTTTACGAGGGTCTGGATCGCCTGGAACGCATTGAGGGACGCAAGTACATCATCCTGATCGCTTCCGGACGCGACACCTTCTCCAAGCTCACGCTGGACAAGATCCTCAAGAAGGTGAAGGCGGCGCAGGACATCACCATTTACACCATCTCCACCGGCGGCTTCATGCGGGCAGTCAACGGCGACAGCATCACCATGCTTCAGGCCGACAACGAGATGAGGACATTCTCCAGCCTGACCGGCGGCGCCAGCTATTTTCCTCGCTTTCCGGGCGAACTCCCGGATGACTTCGGTGAGATCAACCAGAACATTCGCGCGAAATACGAACTGGTGTACCGGCCTAGCAACGCCAAGCAGGATGGGACCTACCGGAAGCTGCGCGTGGAGTTAGTCGACGACGAGGGTCAGCCGCTGCGCATTCAGGACGAGAAGCACAAGCCGCTGAAGTACGACGTGATTGCGCGCGACGGGTATCGCGCCAAACAGGAAGTGGAGTAGGGCAAACCGCGGCCTGCCCAGTGTGCGAACTCCGGCACGAGGCTGCCGGAGAGGCAGCCTTCTGCCGTTTTGGATGCTTTTCGAGGCTTACTTGAACTGGCTCAGAATATCCATCACGTAGTAGCCGATGACGAATACGGTCGCGGCCACAGCCAGCCAGAGCGACACTTTCCGCAATGGCTCGATCTTGTGCACTTTCTCCATGATGGCGGCCTGTTGTGCCTTTACATGATCGAATGCTGAGTCGAGCACGAGTTGGTCGTCCTCATCGCGCGTCAATCTCCCACTGTAGATCTTGAGAGCGAGCATGATGAGGACCAACACACCCCAAACTGCCCACATTACGGGAACGATTCCTGTCATAATTCCGCCTCCATTTGGCTTTCTGGTCCCAGATACCGGCGGGTCCGTGAAGGAATCGCGGTCTCGTGAGTAGAGGGGCCTTACGGTTGATAATGATAGCTCTGAACTGGATGGGCCGGGGTGACCGGGATCACAGGCATTTTGGCCGGAGAAAAACGGTTTTAAGCGGCCGGTATGAGGGATGCCGCGGGAAACGGATGGTTCCCAAGTCGCATCCGCCGCGGTCCGCCACGGCGGAAGACCTGGGGCCCCCGGCACTCTGCGACTTTGGTACCTCCGATTGCATCCAATGGGACAATGACGCGAAAGGGGCTTGTACCCCGCCTCCGGAGCAGATAGAGTTACGGTAAGGTAAGAATTTCGCAGTTGGAGAGGATACCCATGGCCACCACAACCGTTGATCCAGGACAGGTTGAACCGGGACAGACCGCTGCACCCGCGCAGGAAACCGAAAAGAAGGCGCCGCTTCATCTGACCCCACAGGCTATCGCCAAGGTGCGCGAGATCATGGCTACCCAGGACCCCCTGCCCGCCGGGCTGCGCATCGGCGTAGTGGGCGGCGGATGCTCGGGATTCCAGTACTCGATGGCTTTCGAGAACCAGAGCGGGATGATGGACAAGGTGTTCAAGTTCGACGACCTGAAGGTCTTTGTGGACGCCACCTCGCTGATGTACCTGAACGGCTGCACCGTGGACTATGTGGAGACCCTTGAAGCGGCAGGCTTCAAGTTTGAGAACCCCCAGGTGAAATCGACCTGCGGCTGCGGTTCTTCTTTCAGCGTTTAAGGCGGTTTCGTCGGTTACAGCTTTTCGCTACAAGGCCCGTCTCGTCGGCAGAAGACGGGCCTTGCTGCGTTTGGGAGAGCAACCAGGGCTCACATGATATTTCGGCCCAATCGGTTTGCAGAAACGGGGTATGATGAAACCCATGGCGACGTTTCACATTTCGGAGGCTGAAGCGGTGCGGGATTTCGCCGGTCTTATGACCCGTGTTCGTGCCGGAGCCGAGGTCGTCATCGAGAGCGGTGCGCACCCTGTAGCAGTGCTGCATAGTCCCGTGGCGCCGCGACGCTCGATCGAGGAGTGCATTGCCCTCCTGCCTCTCGACTCGCCGGCTGTCATCGACGAGGACTTCCCCACGGATGTTGCCGCCGCGGTTGAGGCGCATCGCGAAGCCCTGAACCCTCCAGAGTGGGATTGACTGCTTGGGCCTTCTTCTCGACTCCAGCGTGCTGATTGCCGCAGAACGGAAGGGAGGGAACGCGCGGCATATTCTAACCGAGATCGCCGCCCGATCCGCCGGTGAAGATATTGCCCTTTCGGTCGTTACCCTGATCGAACTTGCGCACGGGGTGGCTCGCGCCAACACCCCTCAGAGGCAAGCAGCACGCCGCCAGTTTCTGAATGAAGTGATGATCGCCATTCCGGTGCATGCGGTGACGATTCCGATCGCTTTGCGGGCCGGCAAGATTGACGGCGAGAATACCGCAAAAGGTATCCGGCTGCCTCTTTCTGACCTGCTGATTGGAACAACGGCGCTGGAACTTGGATTTCGCCTTGCGACCGCAAACGTGCGTCACTTCCAAATGATTCCCGGTCTCGACGTTCTTTGCTTTTAGGGACGACACACAATCGGCGTGTCGGTACATGCCGGCGTTCTAATGCTGTTGCTGCTGCGGGGGCGTTGAGCTGCCAGCCGTCGATCCGCCGACGTAACTGGATCCACCGCCGAATGTGGATCCACCCCCAAAGGTCGAGGTCCCGCCCGTCGGCGAGCTGCCAGTCGTCCCTGCCGGCGTGAGGCCGTTATTTCCCCCGCCGACGATGACGCCCTGCTGCATCATCTGGTCGGCAAGAGGGTCGTAGACGAACTCCCATTCGTTGTAGTGGTTCTTTTTCTTGTAGACCAGGACGGACTGTTTGGGGCTGCCGGGGGAAACGCCCATGATGCCGGCGCCGCCGAAGGTCTGGCCGTTCTGGCCCGAGCTGCTTCCTGTATCCGTTGCGGTTCCCGTGCCGGTCCCGAAGGCGGTGCCGGCGTTGGCGGTTGGCGAGCCTGAGGCAATGTTGCCATTGGCAGCATTGGGGTCCGTACTGCTGCTGCTGGCGGTGTTACCGCTTGCGGCACTCTGGTTGGAGGAGGTGCTTGCGGGAGGGCAGCCAGCTGCCGGAGAGCTGACTCCCGAACCGAAGCTGCTGCTGGAACCGAAGCTGCTGCTGGAGCCAAAGCCACTGCTTGACCCGAAGCTGCTCCCGGAGCTTCCCGTGGAACTGCCAAACGAGGAAGAGCTTGAGCCGGTGGAACTGGGCAGAGCGTTTCCGCACAGGCCGCCACCCATGCCGGGGCCGCTTAACGGCACGCCGAAGAAGCCGTAAGCGGTGGGAACCTTGTTCTGGCCGAGATGAATTACTTTCCATTCGTCTTTCCCGGTGGTGGGGTCGATATACTTCTTGCGCAGGAAGCGGATATTGTTGGTTTGTACCAGGGCGTCCACCGTAGGCGGATAGGCATTGAACTTCTTGTAGTAGAGCTTGATGGCACGAATGTATTGCTGTCCGCGGTGCATGGTTTCGAGTTCGCGATCGCGCTGGATTTCCTTGGCGATCTTGGGCGCGGCAACGGCCATGGCGATCATCAGGAAGGCCAGCATGAACATGACCGCAACCAAGATATAGCCCTCCTCGGAAGGTTTGGGATGGCGGCGGGCTGGGGTGGTGGTGTTCATCTCTGATTTCAGCGACCAAAGTGCCAACTTCGAGGCCGCGATCCCAAGTCTCAAAATCGAGAACTGGGGCACCCGGTAATAGGTAACTGCAGTGTCCGGAACGCAACCGCAGATCCTTCGACTTCGCAGAAGTGCGCTTCGCTCAGGATGGATGACAAGCCCCGGAATGACCAGCCCGATTGGCAAGTGGATGTCCGTTGGCTGCCTTCGTCCGCTGCGGCGAAATCCCCGTCGCTTAAGGTTACAGTCCTGTTAATTGGACGTCAAAGCGAGCGTCTGGGTGTTGTTGTAGCTCAGGTCGGTGATTTGCACGCTGCCGCGCTCGATGGTTCCAACCTTGTAGCGGTGATCGACAATTTCGCCGGTCCTGGCCATGAATACGTCGTCGCCGTGGGTAAAGAAGGCTTTAATGGACTTGTCTCCGGCCATGGTGTAGCCGAAGTACTTCAGGTCGATGGCGGGCGGCTTGGGCGCTTCGGGCGCCGCCGGGGGCAACGTCAGTTTTGCCTCGTCGGGACGCGCAGAAGCGGCCGGGACAGGGATGTTGACCGGCACAGACTCGGCGGAGAAGATATTCCTGCCGGTGCCGGCGTATTCCACGTCTTCGCTTTGGGCCAGCTTGTCGAAGTGGACGGTGGGGTCGAGATTTGCGTTGTCCAGTTTTTCCGCTTCCGGTCCCAGGGTGTTCTCGCCGCCGGCCGCGGCCCTGCCTGCTGCTCCCGGACGGGCGTTCGAAGATGCGGCTGGTTTGGCAACGGCAACTGGCGGAGGCGGCGTGGATGGCCCGCCGAAATAGTCGTGGAGTTCGTAGATTCCGCCAGCGAGGATGATCGCAAAGAGGGCAATCACGATGTAAACCTGGCGTTTGTTTTCCGTGCCCAGTGGGATGGCCATGCTACTCGCCCTCCTTTCCTGCCGGGATGGGGCGGCTGGGACTGGCGCCATCGGCAGGCGTGGAGTCTTCTTCGCCTGGTTTGGGTGTGGGGGGCAATCCGCTGGCTGCAGCGTCCTCCGCCCGCATCCAGGTGGAGACGCGCAGGCGCAGGATGACCACGCCACCCTGCTGGCCGGTCAGTTGCATGCCGCGGATCACGAAGAACATCGGGTCGCGCTCCAGGCTGTTCACAAAGCGCATGATGTCGGGATAGGCTCCGCTGATGCCGGCATCGATGGAGACTTCGGTCAGGTCGGTTCCCGGAGGACCCTGAGTGTACTGCGCTCTCGACTGACGCACGCCCGACTTTACCTCCAAGTCGCCGATGCGCGCGGCGAAAGAGGAATAGTTAGAGGGGATACGCTTCTCATAGAAAGCCTGAATCTGGTCGCGCGATGCGGCCACCCGCTTGTCCAGCCCGCGCAATGGGGCGGTTTGCAGGTCCATTGCCTTCAATTCCACTTGCTTGCCGGCCAGAGCGTCTGTGGAGCGATCGTTGGTGGCTACCCAGTCAAGGCCCAGTCGGACAGAGAGACCAATGGCGACCACCAGCAGCGCCGCGAATCCGGCATAGTGCCAGGTGAGCGGGGAGGTCAGGCGCTCGCGCCAGGGAGATGGAGTCTGGGGTGTCATTGCGGGCTCCCTGGGTTAGGTTTTGGCGGAGAGTTGGGTCGAAATGGTGGCGTCGCGAGTGTGGGGTTGGGCGCAGAGGATCGCGGAACCATGGGTGCGGGGTGGAGAGCCGGCGCCTGCCCGTTATAGGTCGGACGGCCCTGGCCTGCATTCGGCAGCGGCAGCGGGTGGATGGCCCGGATCCTTGGCTTGGACGCGTTCTCGGATTCGGCGGCGGATTTCGTGCCTGGCTTGTGCGTCGCCTTGCGTTCTTCGCTGGTGGCCGGGTTGTACTCGGCCAGCAGCTCGAATTCCACGCGGTCCGCGGCGCTCACCGGTTCCAGGCGCTGGCCGGGCCGGTCGGAGCCCTCGGCATTTTCGCCTACGATGCGGGGAAGCAGGAAACGCCGTGAGTGCTCCAGGTTGCGCACCAGGTCGACGGCCTTGTCGCGGGGACCGAGCACGCGAAGACGCAGGGTGATGTGCCCGTCCTTGGCGCGCGCCGGCTCGAGATTGGTGACCTGCACGCCGCCCGGCAAGACTGTTTCCAGGTCTTCCATGGCCAGCGTCCAGGAGAAGGCCTTCTCGTCGAAAAGCCTGTTGAGCACCGCGGCCTGCTTGAGCACCTGCGCGTTGGCGGGTTGGCGCATCAGGTCCTGGTAGGTCTGCCGTTCAAGGTTGATGCGGGCGATCTGGCCGTCGAGCGAGTGATCGCGCGCGCGTGCGGCTTCAGCTTTCTGGTGGATGGCGTGCAGGCCAAAACCGAGCAGAATGGAGAGCAGCGCCAGAACACCCATACCGATGCGCAGTCGCTTGATGGCCGGTCCCAGGTCGGCAAAGGGGCGGGTGGCGAGATTGAGCGTGATCCGCATGGCTAGCGCACCCCCGCCAGTGCGCCTGCTACTCCGGCAATGCTTGCGGTTCCCAGGCTTGTCACCGCTCCGGTATCAGGGCGGCTGGCGAGGTCGACGACGTTCAACTCGGGGTCGTCGATCCAGCGGGCAAAGCTTTCCGAGCCGGCATTTCCGGCAAAATGGAGTTGGGTGGGACGCACGCCCAGTTTGTCTTCGTAGTAGGCAGCAGCCACGGCCACGCCGCGCCGCACTTCTTCCAGACTCAAGATCGGGTCATCGGGAAGGTCAAGGGTGCGATACAGCAGAAGGTCCTGGCCGTTGGAGATGGAGGTGGTAAGAGCCAGCGGGCTGAGATTGGCGATCAGCACGGCCTCAAGCGAGTCGACGGCCGCCAAAGCCGCAAGGCTGGAGGGAAGCACGGCGCCGGGTTCGTAGCCGGCCGCACGCACCGCGCCTTCATACTCGGCCAGCACCGGGCCGGGCAGGACGGCCGCAAGCACCTTGACCTCGTCCTTCTTCTCGACCAGCACCTGGTAGCTCAAGCCGGCGTGTTCCACATCAAACGGGACCATCTTGCGCAGGCGGAAGCGCAGCACCGGGAAGGCTTCATCTTGCTTGGCAGGCAGGGAATCGAAGTCCAGCACGAAGACGCGGACCACCGTGTCGGGAATGATCAGAGTGACGGCGCGGGTGCGCGGAGAAACCTCGTCGAGCGCGGTTCGAATGGCTGCGGCCACGACGTCTGCGAAGCGTATATTCGGCTCGCCGATGCCGGGCAGCAGCGCGCCGGGAGGAAGCGGCTGGAAGGCATACACCGGCGGCTGACCGAGCGCGCGGATGGCGGCCGCCAGCACGCCTTCCGGCGTGATCTCCACCGCCGCCGGAGGACGCCCGGAGGGCTGGATTCCGAGTTTTGCCTTGCTCAAGAGCGAGTTCACTGTCTTCCTTTGCTTTCAGCTGTCAGCCGTCAGCTCCTTCTTGCCAACCTCTATTTTCTTCTCATTCCCAGTGCTCCCGATCCACGATCAATTTGCTGGAAGCTAGAAGGTAAAAACTAAAAGCTAATGGCTCTCATCTAACGCGAAGCCTCGATGAACGTGACCTTGTTGATCTCCTTGAGCGTGGTAAGGCCGCGGCGCACGCGGTCGAGCGCCGACTCGCGCAGAAAGCTCATTCCCTCTTTACGGGCCAGTTTGCGCACTTCGGAGGTGGGTTTCTTTTCCAGAATCAGCTCGCGGATGGGGTCGGTCAAATCCAGCAGTTCATGGATCGCCGTGCGGCCGCGATAGCCGGTGCCCCCGCATTCAATACAGCCCTGGCCCTCGCGGAAGGCGAAATTGCGCCACTCGTCGGGCTCCATGCCGCACTGCAGCAAAACGTCTTCACCGTAGTGGACGGTGTGTGCGCAGTGCTCGCAGATGGTGCGGACCAGGCGCTGGGCGAGGATGCAGTTGAGCGCGGAGACAAAGTTGTAGACCTCGACGCCCATGTTGACGAAGCGGCCCAGCACGTCGACGACGTTGTTGGCGTGGACGGTTGTGAACACGAGATGGCCGGTGAGCGCGGAGTTGATGGCGATTTGCGCCGTCTCGTTGTCGCGGATTTCTCCGACCAGGATCTTATCCGGATCGTGACGCAGAATCGAGCGCAGTCCGCGGGCGAAGGTGAGGCCTTTTTTCTCGTTGACCGGAATCTGCGTGATGCCGCGAATCTGGTACTCGACCGGGTCCTCGATGGTGATGATCTTGTCTTCGTCGCTCTTGATTTCGTTAAGCGCGGCGTAGAGCGTGGTGGTTTTGCCGGAGCCGGTGGGCCCGGTGACCAGCACCATGCCGTAGGGCTCGCGGATATAGCGGCGGAAGCGCTTGAGGTCGTCGTCCGCGAAGCCAACCACGTCGAGCGTGAGGTTGCGGAACTTCTCGCTCATCGACTCTTTATCGAGCACGCGCAGCACGGCATTTTCGCCGTGTACGGTGGGCATGATGCTGACGCGGAAATCGATAAGGCGGCCCTTGTAGCGAACTCTGAAACGGCCATCCTGCGGCACACGGCGCTCGGCGATGTCCAGCTCGCTCATGATCTTGATGCGGGAAAGAATGGTGGAGTGATGTTCGCGCGCGATCGGGGCCATGGCCATTTGCAGCACGCCGTCGATGCGGTATTTGACGACCACGGAATCGTCGTTGGTCTCGATGTGAATATCCGATGCGCGGCGCTCAAGCGCGGTGAAAATGGTGGTGTCGACCAGGCGGATGATGGGGCTGATGTCTTCTTCGCTGGTCAGCTTCTCGATGGAGATATTTTCGTCGGAGTTATCGTCGCCGGTGAGCACATCGAAGGTGAGGCCTTCGCTGGCTTCGTCGAGCACGCGCTGCGACTGCTCGGTTTTCTTCAGCAGGTCGGTAATCTGCGAGAGGGTTGCGACCCTGGCGACGATGCGGTGCGCGAGCAGGCCGGCAATCTCGTCGAGCACCATGAGGCGGGAGGGATCGGAGACCGCGATGACCAGCGCATCGGCTTGCTGCTCGATGGGAACAAAGTTGTAGCGGAACATCAGCTCCACCGGGACGGTGCGCAGCAGGTCGTGCTGAATCTTGAAGTTCTTCAGGTCGACAAACTCGGCGTGATAGCGGCGCGCGAGCGCCTCGGCCTGGGCGCGCTCGTCCTGCGGCACGGGAACGGGAAGCGCGATTACGGATGTGTCTGCCATGGCGTGTCAGCCTCCTCCGCCGTTGCCGCCCGTCATGCCCAGAGAGAAGATGGGCAGGTAGAGCGAAATAAGAATGAATACGACGACAATGCCCATGACAATGAGGATGGCCGGCTCAATCAGCGCCAGCGATGCGGTGAGCGCCGTGGCCACGTCCTCTTCAAAGAACTCGGCCACCGAGTTGAGCATGGCGGGCAGTGCGCCGGTCTGTTCGCCCACGGTGATCATCTCCGCGGCCAGGTCAGGGAAGACATTGGTTGAGACCAGCGCCTCGGCCAGGCTTTTGCCTTCGCGCACGGTGGTGATCGACGAGACCACGGCCTTCGAAACCCGCCGCGACGAGATGGAGCGCGCCGCCGTTTCGAGCGACGGCACCAGCGGCAAACCGCCGGTGAGCAAGGTGGAGAGCGTGCGCGCGAACAGCGCAACCTGATATTTGAGCCAGATGGTGCCGAAGACGGGCAGCTTTACGCGCACGCCGTCAATGAAGTCGCGGCCGCGTTCGGTCGAGGAAAACCGATAGCTCGCTCCGCCGACCACGATGATTGTCAGCAAAATCCAGAGAAGATTATGGTTCAGCCACTTGGAGAAGTTGAGCAGATAAATGGTCATGGCCGGCAGCTTGGAGCCCAGCTGGTCATAGAGCGTGGCGAACTGCGGCACCACGTAGGCGAACATGAAGATGACCAGGGCCGTGACCAGTACCATGAGCACGCAAGGATAAATGAGCGAAGTGATCAGTTTCTTGCGGAAGGTGAGCGAGATGCGCTGGAAGCTGACGTAGCGCTCCAGCACTTCAAGGAGATTTCCGGACCGCTCCCCGGCCAGCAGCGTGGTGGTGTACATGACGGGAAAGCCGCTCTGCGCCTCAAATGCCGATGAAAGCGCCTCGCCGGTCTTCACGCGCGTGGAAACGTCGTCCAACTGGGCGGCGAAATGGGCGTTCTTCTGGCCCTTGGCCAGCATCTGCAAGCTGCCCAAAATCGGCAGCCCGGCGCGGATTAGGGTCAGAAACTGCTGGTTGAAGATGAGGAACGGTTCCAGCTTGACCTTGCGGCGCTTGAGGCCTGCGAATCCCGACCGCGCCTTGATAGAAAACACGTGGTAGCCGGCATGGGTAAAGCGCGTGCGCAACTCATCGGCGGTGGCAGCGGTCTGGGTCTGCTCCATCACGTGTCCACGCTCATCGGCCAACTTGATGACGAACTCTGCCATGGTTCCGGTCGCCGGCTTGGGATTGCCGGCCTTTCTATAACCTATTTCTCAGTTTTCAGGGTACCAGCTTAGGTGGCCCGCGGTTGTAACAGATAGACGCGCAAGGGGGAAGGAGCGCTCACTTGTTCAACACCGGCGGCATCTTGCGGGGAGCGCTCTCTGATTTCATGTGGGAACGGCCAGATCCGGATCACTTCCTGGAGAACCTGCCGTCCGTGCGGGAGGGGCATCCGCTAGAAACAAGGACTCGTATGAATCGCCTGTTGAACGATTCAAATCAAACAGGGCGGGTGGCCCACATCTCAACCTACCATTGAGGATGGGTGCCCCAGGTCTGGATTCGCAGACCTGGGATTCCGCCGGCTCCCGAATGGCGGGAGACTAAGAATCGGGGTCTCCCATGTCTCAAAAGCTAGACATGGAGCACTCACTGTTCTTGCTGGTCAGACCTTGGCCGCCCGCCGCCGGTTTTGCTGATCCTGCCTCGGTCACCGCAGGGTGATGCCGCGAAGCAGCGAACTGCTGGCCACGTGGGCATTCTCCGCGCGCTTCTCGATCACCTTCTGCTCGGCGGAGTGATCGCCGTATTGCTTCATGCGGATGTCCCACACTTTGCCGGCGAGACCATCCAGGGCCCCCATGTTCTTGTATGTGATGGTGTAACCGAGGTCCCAATCGGGCTCGGACGTCGTGGTATTCAGGAACATGCTGTAACCCACGATCAACCCGGCGCTCTTCTCGGACTCCCAGATGGGGACGATGTTCTTCTTGAAGTCGGCATACACTGCGTCGGAGTGGCCGGGTACGAACTTCAGCAGCACAACTCTCGTGACCAGTCCCTCGCTGTATGGAACCTGGGCTGGGGCGGCCGACGCCGCCGCGAGTGTAATTCCAAGGACTGCCATTGCAAAGCCAATGACCTTTTTCATGCTCGATCTCCTAACAGGCCTGAATTGAGGGAATTGCGCAAGTCTACCCTACCGCCGCGATTTGGCGATAGGCTGAGCGAGGAATTCTTGCGGTTCCGCTGCGGCGATCAACATCCGGTAGATTGGTTCGTGGTTCCAGAATCAGAGCGAAACGCAGCAAAGGGACCCTGTCAATGGCCGAATGCCGCTCGCGCATCCGGGCGGCAATCTGACGACCAGACGATCCTGCTGGTGCGGCGGCTTTGATGCGGAGTTGCGGCCCGCGCGAATACAAGGCCGGCCGTGCGGTCAGGTTTTTCCGCCAGCGAGTGTTTCAAAAATGATATATACTTCGACGCGCTTCTCCTAAGTCAATGAATGGGCACTCGTAACTGCAAGCCGCGAGCGAATTTGCGGGCAGCCGGGGCCCTGAAAGCGGGATCTTATGAAGCTCATCCGTTCCCTGTTCGTTGTCGCGGTGGCCGCGGCACTCTCTGCCAGTCTGATCGCCCAGCAGGCGCCCACTGGCTATCACAACGTTGCCTGTATCAAAGTCAAGCCGGAAAAGACCGCGGAATTTCGCAAGTTTTTTGAGGACGATGTTCGCAAGGTGCAACAGGCCAGAGCGGATTCCGGCGCAATCTCGACATGGATCCTGGTGCGCTCCATCGCCCCACAAGGCGCATCGGCAGAGTGCGACTATCTGAGCATCTCAACCTATCCGGGTGTGCCGCCCAAGCCCCTGAGTCTGGACGAGCTGGGCGCCGTGATCAAAAGGGCGGGACTCACCATGAGCGCCCAGGAGTATGTAGACCGCCGCACCTCGCTGACTGAACTGGTTTCCAATAACCTGTTTCAAAACCGGATTTTTGTGGGAACCATGAAAAAGGGCGACTACCTGATGGCCAATTACATGAAGGTCGCCAACATCGACGATTGGCTTGCATACGAGAAGAAAGTCTGGCAGCCAATTGCGGAGTCGATGGTGCAGGCCGGCCACAGCAGCGGATGGTCGGTGAATGTGCAGGTGTTGCCCGGCGGGGCGGACCTGCCGTTCGACGCAGTTACCGTCGACGTCTATCCCAGTTGGGATGCTTTGTTTGCCGTGGAATCCCATTACAACGAGCATTTCAAGAAAACACATCCCGACATGGAAATGGGCACAACGATGGAGCAGTTTCAGAAACTGCGCACGATTTTGTCGAGTGAGTTGATGGTGATTGATGACATGGTGACGGCTGCAAAATAGCCGATGCGTTGAACGAGTCCATTGCAACGTTGCATAATGGAAACCCAGCCAGCGCGAGAGCCCTGGGGAGGTTTCCATGGGGGTATCTGCGTCTTCCTGAACCTGTATGCTGATTGCGTTCCGTTTTGCGATTGAAGATGAAGGGATACGGATTGGCGCAGCCGATGGATAGCTTGATGCCGGGGAGACGGCATGGTGCGGGCATTGCAGCCAGGCTCGCGCCCGGATTGCGCAGGCACTGGCGTCTGGCGGGCGGCGCTTTGCTATTGGCTGTGGCGGCCGCTGCTGCTGTCCTGCTGACCGGATCTCATGGGCGGCGTCTCGCGGCCGTTGTCGTTCCGTATCCACACGAGCTTTCCCAAGTCAGCTTCGCTGTGGCTGGCGATGTGATTCCGCACGAGGCGGTGCGGTCCGCGGCCGGCGCCGCGGTTACAGCGGGCGATCCGACTAACTCGCAGGGATGGGGCGCGCTGCTCTCTGACGTAAGCGACGTCTTCAAGCGGGCCGACTTCGGCTTCGTGAATCTGGAGACACCGGTGGCTCCGGCGCACTCCCACGGGTCAAAGCCGTTCATGTTCGACGCGCCGGTTGCGCTGCTTGACGGCCTGAAGGCCAGCGGCATCAAGATCGTCTCCTTTGCGAATAATCACGTGATGGACCAGGGCTGGCCAGGCTTTACCGAAACCCGCGAACATCTCCGCGAAGAAGGCCTGCTCTTTGCCGGCTCCGGCGACACGACGCAGCAGCAATGGCAGCCGGTGATCACCGAGGCCAACGGCGTCAAGGTAGGCTGGCTGGGCATGACGCGCTGGCTCAATGGCAATCGCAATCCTGACAAAAACGACCAGCCGCATGTGAACTTTTTCCCTTATCCGGGTGAGAGCGGCGGTGCTCCCGGAGCGGACGAGGCGCAGGTGCTGGATGCTGTGAAGGCTGCGCGTGCGCAGTGCGATCTTCTGGTGGTTTCGATCCACTGGGGAATTGAATACGCTCCCGCGCCGCGGCCCGAAGATGTGGACATGGCGCATAAGATGCTGGAGGCCGGCGCCTCGGTGATCGTGGGTCACCACCCGCATGTGCTGCAGCCGGTGGAGACTTACACCACCCAGGACGGGCGCAACACAGTGATCTTTTATTCGCTGGGGAATTTTCTTTCCAATCAGTCGCGCACTTATGTCGACGGGCTGATGCCGGACAAGGACGGCGATCCGCGCGACGAGATGATTGCCGAGTTCTCGGCCGTGCGCAAGGATTACGGGCCGGCGGGGATTCGTGTGGAGCTTGGCCACGTGGGCATCTTGCCCGTGTGGGGTGAAAACAACCGCAACGACATTGCTGCAGGAAAGACCAAAACTGCAATCATTCGGCCGATCCTGATGGACCGCGAGATTCCGCGGCTGCAGGCGCGGCTGGATGAATTGAACAAGCTGGCTGTGGCCACGGATGCGTCGGGCGCGGCTGCCGGGCTCAACGCCGACCAGAGGAAAGAATTTATCCAGGTGACGAGCCGGCTGAAGCTGCTCACAGATCGACGTGCCATCCTGCTCGCGCGCACCGGCGACGATTATGTGACCGACCCGCCGAAAGAGCCTCCAAAATAGTGAGGTCTCGCTTCGTCCCTCCGGCCCCGCCAACCCTCAAGCAACTACGCGCACAACGCCACACCTTCGTTCGCCGCCGCCCTTTGCAGCGCGCCGTCCAGCGTTGCCACCGGCGCCCTGCATCGAATCGCAAGTTCGAGATAGGAGGCATCGTAAACTGAAAGCCGATGCTTTCGCGCCAAACGCATTACGTCGTCCCAATTCACTTCGGCGTCAACCTCGATCGGATAATTCGTCAGTCGTGAAAGAAAAAGATCTGAGTCGGATCGATTCAGCCTGCCGCGCCGCTCGCACACAACCAGGAGATTTCTTACCTCGTACCACCACAGGGCGGGAACCAAAGCGTTCTCGGTCAGCAGCCGGTGCGCAATTCGGGTTGCTGCCTCGGATGGCTCGTCGGCGAGTACCCATGGCCCGGCAATTGAAGCGTCCAGCACGAACGGCATTCCTCACATCCGCCCTTCGTTCTTGGCATCGATGATCTCCACCAGCGACATCTTTCCCACGCGCTTGCGCAACTGCTCGATATCGCAAATGGCCTCGCGGACCTTCTCGCGGCGAGCTATCTCGTTGGCGGTTATAACGCTTTCGTCGGGAATGATGCGGGCAATGGGCTTTCCGTGGCGAGTGACAATAATGCTTGCACCGCGCTCGACATCGTCGAGAATACTGAGGAACTTGGTTTTGGCTTCCGATGCCTGGATGGTTTGCATAAATTGACCAGTCAAAACGACTGGTTGAATTGTATCGCGAACCAGGGCTAAGAGCAACACCTACTTTTGACGTTCCGCCTCCTGCTTCTGCGATCTGCGCGACCAGGCCAGTTCCGGTCGCGACGAACCGGCGCCGCGACGCTCCAATTCGGCCGAAGCACCGGTATAGCGGTAGTACTCGCGCTGACGGGCGCTGATCTTCATGCCGATATCGGCGACGGATTTCACGCTGACCGCCTTTCAAAATAGATTATTCGCTCAATCAGTGGGCTTTTTCCAGGGCCTTCAGCCAATCGGGCGCATTTTCGGGGATGCCGTGAAAGCAATCGTAGCTGGACAGTTTTTTGCCGGTGCGGACATTGACCAGGGTGCATTGCAGGACGAAGTGAAGTGGCCCGGATTCATAAGCCACCTGGCGGCCATTGTTCCAGAAGATCCATTGCCAGACAAAAGGATCGCCATCGATCTTCCGTATAACTCGGCCCTTGCGGGCGATGACCAGGGTGAAGGGAAACGTCTCGCCGGGGTGATCGGGAATTGGCGAATCGAGAGTCCATCCCTCTCGTCCCTCAGGTCCCTGCCGATGCTCGGATTCCTTGGGTTGATCCGGTGGGGGAGCAGCCTGCGGGCGCGCGGAGACGGCGATGAGGAAGCAGGCCAGCATTAGCAACCAACGTCCGCATTTCATCGCTCGTTCCGTTCTAACGGCATCGCTCCGCCGCCCATCCTGTACTTCAGCCTTCAATAACCGTTGGCCACCAACCAGGCTTCGGTCAGGTCGAATTCCGGCTTCTTTTGCGCGATCATCTGCGCGTGGGCCAGCTTGACGAGCACATCCGCTTCGACATTTACCGGCGCGCCGGCGCTGAGCGTGTGCAGGTTGGTGCGCCAATAAGTCAGCGGCAGTATGGCAATGGTAATGGTTTCGCCATCGAAGGCGGCGATGGTCAGGCTGATGCCTTCAATGGCCACTGATCCCTTGTGGACCATCCAGGGGCGCACGTTTTCGGGAACGCTGACCTTGAGGGTCCAGTCGGTGGTGTGCTCGTCAAATGCCGGATCCGCCGGGGAAATCACCGGGTCGAGCGCTGCGAGGGTGCCGCAGCCGTCCACGTGGCCTTGCACGATGTGGCCGCCGAGAGGGCTTCCGGCTGCGGTGGGCAATTCCAAATTGACTTTAGAGCCGGGCGCCAGGGCGCCGAGTGAAGTGCGGTCCAGCGTCTCCTGCGCCAGGTCGGCGTGAAAGTATTCTGGATTCACGTCCAGTGCCGTGAGGCAGACGCCGGAGACAGCTAAAGAATCGCCTTCCCGCAGGCGTCCCGCAATGCCCGGCGCTTCGACCGTGATGCGGCGCACGCCGCCCGTTTCTCTCACGCTGACCAGTGTGCCGGTTTGCTCAATGATGCCGGTGAACATGGTTTTATTTTAAGGGACTAAGGGACTAAGGGACTAAGGGACTAAGGGACTGAGGGACTAGGGACTAGGGACTAGGGACTGGTACCGTTCCTGTATTCTTGCCGGGGGTTGACCTGAAGGTGACCGGAGCGCAAGCGCAAGATTTCCTGCTCACGATGGCGGTTAGCGCTACCAGTTGGGTCTGCATTACGCGTGATCGTCTGCTGCGCCGGATTCCCTGGGATGGGCGCATGGAGACGGCTGGGCCCGGGACCTCGCGCCACTCGATTCCCAGCGGGGACCATGTCATCGACGCCGTGCTCGTGCAGCCGCCTTCGGGTGTGGCGCAGGCCAGTCTTCTTCTCTGCCACGGCATCGGGGAAACGGTTGAACTCTGGCATGGGGCGCAGCAACGGCTTGCCGAGAGCGGCGTGGCTTCGCTGGTCTTCGACTACGCCGGCTACGGGCGCAGTTCAGGCTCCTTCAACGCCGGCCGGACGGAACAGGCTGCCGTTGCCGCATTTCATTTTCTTGAGCGGCAAACAGCCCCGATGCCCGTTGCGGTTCTAGGATTGTCGCTGGGCAGCGGAGTTGCAGCGGCTATCGTCGGCAGAGTCCCAGCCCATCGGCTGGTGCTTTGCGCCTCTTTCACCTCGCTGCGCAAGGCTGCGGGCAGCATCGGAGTTCCACGGGTCTTTTGGCCCGCTGTCCCGCCCATCTGGAACACGGAGGAAACATTGCGTAGCTGCTCCATTCCCGTGCTGATCGTGCACGGGGAAAAGGATCGGGTTTTTCCCGTGCGCATGGCCAGGGAACTGGCAGAATACTGCGCCTCGAACTGCGAGCTGGCCATCATCCCCGGCGCCACGCACAGCGACCCTTTTTACCACCCGCAGCAATCCTATTGGGGCGATATCGTGGCGCGGTTTCTGCTGCGGAACGACCCATCAATTCCTGGTCCCTAGTCCCTGGTCCCTGCTTCTTTCGGCCAGGGGTCTTTGAGAAGCGAGCAGAGGCCGAGGTCGTTGTCGTAACGCTCCACTTCCACATCGGCCATGCGGATGGCGTGGGACATGCCGCGGAAGGCGGGGACGGCGTCTGACCCCATGATCTGCGGGGATACGAAGAGATGCACGCGGTCGACCAGGCCGGCAGCGAGCAGCGCTGTGTTCAGGCGCGTCCCGGTCTCGGTCAGCAGCGTGAGGATGCCTTCTTCGCCGAGCTTGTCGAGGACCATGTTCAGCGGGACGCGGCCGGCTTCGGCTGGCAGCACTTCGACGCGCACGCCGCGCGACTGCAACTCCTGGGTGCGGGGCTCGTCTTTCGACACGGTGAAGACGACGACGTCGTTGTTGGAAGTGGCCACCATTTTGGAGTCGAGAGGCATGCGCAGAGCGGAGTCGAGCACGACGCGCAGCAGCGGACGGCGGCGGCGCAGACCGCTGCGGTCGGTGAGCAAGGGGTCGTCGGCCAGCACCGTGTCAACGCCGGTGACGGCGGCATCGGCCTGCCAGCGCAGCGGCTGCACGGCGTCGCGCGAAGCTTCGCAGGTGATCCAGTAGGGCTCGTGCTTTGCATGTTGGCCGGTCGGCGGGGCGATGCGGCCATCGAGCGTCATGGCTACCTTCATCAGCACCAGCGGGCGCTTGTGCTGGCTCCAGCGGGCAAAGCCTTCATTGAGACGCCGCGCCTCGGCCTGGCAGACGCCCAGCGTGACCTCCATTCCTGCCGCGCGCATGCGGTCGGCGCCATGGCCGGCGACGGCGGGGTTGGGGTCAATGGTTGCAGCCACCACGCGGCGCAGGCCCGAGGCGATGAGAGCCTCAGTGCATGGGCCGGTGCGGCCAGTGTGGTTGCAGGGCTCGAGATTCACGTATGCCGTGCCGCCCAACAAGCGGTTGCCGGCATGTTGCGCGGCCACGCGCAGGGCGATGACTTCGGCGTGGTCGACCAGGTCGTATTCATGCCAGCCCTCGCCGGCGACCTGGCCGGCCCGATCGAGAATGACGCAGCCGACGGCAGGGTTGGGCGAGGTGACGGCGATGCTGCGGCGCGCGAGTTCGAGGGCGCGCTGCATCCAGTAACGGTCTTGATCGGGGGTGCTCATGTTATTCAAGCAGTGAGTCGACAAATTCTTTCGGTGAGAACTCTAGCAGGTCGGTCATCTTCTCGCCTACGCCTGCGAAGCGCACCGGCAAATTCAGCTCCTGCGCAATGGCTACGGCGATGCCGCCTTTGGCTGTGCCATCCAGCTTGGTGAGGATGATGCCGGTGACGCCGGCGGCTTGCGTAAACAGCCGCGCCTGCTGCAATCCGTTCTGACCGGTGGTCGCATCCATCACCAGCAGCACCTGGTGGGGCGCGCCGGGGATCAATTTTGCAGCCGTCCGGCGCATCTTTTCAAGCTCGTCCATCAGTCCGGTCTTGGTGTGCAGGCGCCCGGCGGTGTCGACGATGAGTTCGTCGATCTTGTGCGCCTTGGCGGAGGAGGCAGCGTCGTAGAGGACGGCGGCCGGGTCGCCGCCCTGGCGCGTCTTGATCATCTGCACGCCGGAGCGAGCGGCCCATACTTCCAATTGCTCGATGGCAGCAGCGCGGAATGTGTCTGCGGCGCATAGCAGCACAGTGCGGTTGCGGGCGCGATACCATGCGGCCAGCTTGCCCGCGGAGGTAGTTTTGCCGGTGCCGTTGACGCCTACGAGAAATGTGACTGAAGGGCCTTCCGCGGGAGGCGCGGCAGGCGGGTTTTCGCGCACCGGCGCATCCAGAATTGCCCGCAATTCTTGCTTCAGCAGGTCGCGCAGCTCCTCTCCGCCTTCAATGGCCTGGCGGCGGGCACGGTCGCGGAGCGCGTCGAGAATGCGCGTGGTGGTTTGCACGCCTAGGTCGCTGGTGAGAAGCGCGGATTCGAGGTCTTCGAGGCTCGCCTCGTCGACGGTGCGGGTGAGCGCGACAATGCCTTCGATCTTGGATGAGAGCGACTCACGCGTGCGCGAGACGGCCTGCTTCATCCGGTCGAAGAAACCTTGTTTCGGGGACTCCTCGGGTTCTTCTTTGTTGCTGCCAAATAACGAGATCATCGAGTGTTCCAGATTCGAGTTTAAAGCAATGAGACGAGGGACTAGGGACTGAGGGACAGGTTGCGAGAGTTGGTGGATGTAAACAACTGGAGGTCTCGGATATATTGGACGGCATGAGTTTTCCCCGCTGTTCACCATTGATTCGATGTTCGTGCTTCCGGATTCTGCCCGCTATTGCGGCGTTGGCTGCGATGCTCTCTTTTGTTCTTTGCCTGCCCGCTGCAGCGCAGATGGGCAACATGCCGGGCATGGCCGATATGCAGCCGATTCCGCCGCCGGAGCAACTGCCTGTGCCGGTGCGGATGACGGGGATCGGCAACAGCCACATCGCCATCAAGGCGAGCCCGGAAGCGCAGGCGTGGTTTGACCAGGGGCTCAGCCTGCTGCACGACTTCTGGGATTACGAGTCAGAGAAGGCATTCGAGCAGGCGATTCGCGTGGATCCTCGTTGCGCCATGTGCTACTGGGGACTGGCGAGCGCTGAAATGATGCGCGGTGATGAGGCCAAAGCCTACGGCGAGAAGGCTCTGCACAAGGCTGCTGAACTGGAGGGGCACGCAGGAAGCGCGGGCAAGCTGTACATTGAGGCGGCGCAGGCTGCGGCTGATGCGAAAGACGACGACCATTCCGCTGAAATCGCGATTCTACGCAAGCTGGTGAAGAAGAATCCGAAAGACATTGAGGCGCGTATCTTTCTGGCCGGCGCGGTGGGCGATGGGTACGACGACAAGGGCGAGCCCAATCCGGGGCAGAAAGAGCGGATTGCGATCCTCGAAAGCGTGATCAAGGATGCGCCGAATGACTCCGCCGCGCACCACTATTGGATTCACGCGATCGAGCCCGGCAATCATCCTGAAAACGCATTGAAGAGCGCGGCGCTGCTGGCGAGCCTGGCTCCGAATTCAGGCCACATGGTGCACATGCCGGGGCACATTTTTTATCGCGTGGGCAATTACGCTGAGGCGGAGCATTGGTTCGCGGCGTCCACCGAAACGGATGAGCGCTACCTGAGGGAGCAGCACGTTTCGCCCGACGACGATTGGAATTATGTGCACAACATGATGTACGCAATCGCCAACCTGATGGAGCAAGGCAAGCTCACCGAGGCAAACGCGCTCAGTGACCATCTGAGCCTGGCGCGCGGCAAGCTTTCGGCAACGTTGTACATCTGGTCGGCGCGGGACCAGGAGACGCGCATCAGCCAGCGGTTGCCGGTGGCGCTGCGCGTGGGCGATTGGGATGCGGTGCTGGCCATGCTTGCGCAATCCAATCTTGGAGAAGGCGAGAAGACGGCAAACTTGCATTTTCTTTCGACCGAGCTGAGCGAATACGCGCGCGGGATGAAGGCGCTGGATGGGGGCGATGTGGCGGTGGCGCAGGCTGCCAGCGAACGCATGGATGCCGGCCTGTGGCGCGCCCAAAAGGATCAGGACCAGAAGGACGCGGCAGAGAAAGATAAGAAGAAGGGCAAGAAAGATGAGGCCAAAAAAGATGAGCCTGTCACGACTCCCATCATGCCCGATGCCAATGCCGGACCGCTGATGAAGAACTTGAGCATTGCTTCGCTGGAATTACGCGCGGGCGTGCTGGCTGCGCAGGGCAAGCTGGATGCGGCGAAGAAGCTTTACGCGCAGGCGACTGCGGAGGAGAAGAACGCGGGCTATCATGAGCCGCCGTTCTACATTCGTCCAGTGGGTGAGAACGAGGCGACAGCGCTGCTCCGCGCCAAGGACTACGCCGGCGCGAAAGCGGCTTACGAGGCTGCGCTGGTGGAGCGGCCCAACTCAGGCTTTGGCTTGTACGGGCTGGCACGGGTCAAGGAACTGCAGGGTGACACTGCCGGCGCACGGCAAAGCTACGCGGCGTTCCTGAAGGCCTGGCCGGCGGCGGATGGATCGTTGCCCGAAGTGGCGCATGCGCGCAGCGTGGTTGGTGGTGAAGTTCGAGCAACGCGCTAGAGCGCGATGGGCCCTTCAGGCAACCGTGAGAGCCCTGATGCTAGTTCGCGTCATGGGCTCGCACGGCTGCGTTTCTCATCTAAGGTTTGTGATTATTTCTTGAATGCGGCTGCCAGTACCGGCGCAGCCTGCGCGTCTTCGATTACGGGAACTGTGCTGAGTTCCAGCAGGTCGGCCCACTTGGCCGCGCCTTTGTAAATCTGCACGGCGTTGTCGGTTTCAGAGAGCGAGAAGCCGCCGCTGAAGTCTACGTTGTGCCAGCGGCCGAGCAGCGTTACACCTTCTTCGGACGCGCCCTCGCCGGCGAGGAACTTCTCGATGCATTCGTGCGTGGCTCCAGGCAGAGCCGCCCAGGTTGTCATGAATTTCATTGTCTTTCCTTTTCCAGGTTGAATTTTTTGAAGCCGAATGTTGCAGGGGAAATCTCTCGGGGTTACCCAAGCCCGGCGATTATAGATTGGGGCGGCGATATCGGTCGTCCGCCCTCGCAATAAACTTGCCATATTCTTCTTGATAAGGAAGAATCGGAGGCGAAGTTCTTCGGCGAGGGCGAAAACAGGAGGCGGCGGCGATGAGCAGTGTTCGTGTGCTGGTGGGCACAAAAAAGGGCGCATTTGTATTGAGTGCGGATGGCAAGCGTAAAGACTGGAAGGTCAGCGGGCCTTTCTTTGCGGGCTGGGAGATCTATCACGTGAAAGGCTCGCCGGTCGATCCCAACCGGCTGTATGCATCGCAGTCCAGTGGATGGTTCGGCCAGGTGATTCAGCGCTCAGACGATGGCGGCGCGACGTGGGCGCCGGTGGGCAACAAGTTCGCCTACGAGGGCGTTCCCGGCACGCACCAGTGGTACGACGGCACGCCGCATCCGTGGGAGTTCAAGCGCGTGTGGCACCTGGAGCCGTCCCTCACCGATGCGGAGACAGTCTACGCCGGAGTGGAAGACGCGGCGCTGTTCAAATCCACGGATGGCGGCGCGAACTGGCAGGAAGTGGCCGGCCTGCGCGGTCACGGCACGGGTCCGCACTGGCAGCCGGGCGCGGGCGGCATGTGCCTGCATACCGTCATTCTCGATCCGGTCGACCCGGCGCGGATTTACATCGCGATCTCCGCGGCGGGAACATTTCGCACCGACGATGGCGGGGCGAGCTGGAAGCCGATCAACAAGGGGCTGGTGTCGGACATGATGCCGAATCCGACGGCGGAAGTGGGCCACTGCGTACATCACGTCGCGATGCACCGCGCGCGGCCCGGCGTGCTTTTCATGCAGAAGCACTGGGACGTGATGCGCAGTGACGATGCGGGCGAAAACTGGCGCGAGGTGAGCGGCAATCTGCCTACCGACTTCGGATTCGCGATCGACGTGCACGCGCACGAGCCGGAGACGTTGTACGTGGTGCCCATCAAGAGCGACTCCGAGCACTTCCCGTTGGAGGGAAAACTGCAGGTGTGGCGCAGCCGCACGGGCGGCAATGAATGGGAGCCGCTGACCGCGGGGCTTCCGCAGCAGAATTGCTATGTGAACGTGCTGCGCGATGCGATGAGCGTGGACACGCTGGATGAGTGCGGAGTTTATTTCGGCACATCGGGCGGGCAGGTGTATGCGTCGCCGGATGCGGGCGAAAGCTGGGCTCCGATTGTACGCGATCTGCCCGCGGTGATGAGCGTCGAGGTGCAGACGCTGGAGTGATGAAGAGCAGGGACTAGGGACTAGGGATTAGGGACTAGGGGCTGGGGACTGAGGATAGGGGTTCGTTTGGGAGATGGGTGAGATTCGATCAAGAACGGCGGGGATCCGTGTGGTGCTGCCGCAGCATTTGCGCACGCTTGCTGGAGTGAGCGCGGAGGTTTCGCTCGACGTGAATGGGCCAGTGACGATACGGCGCGTGCTCGATGCGCTGGAAGCGCGCTATCCCATGCTACGCGGGACGATCCGCGATTACGGCACGGGGCAGCGGCGGGCGTTTCTGCGCTTCTTTGCTTGCGAAGAAGATTGGTCGCATGAATCGCTGGATGCGGAGTTGCCCGGAGTAATTGCGGAAGGCCGCGAACCGCTGCTGATTATTGGGGCGATTGCGGGCGGTTGATTGCCGAGGCGAAGGTGCTGAAGGGTAGCCGTGTGCCCCTCCCGAAATGCAAAAGCAGGTCCCCGTTCGACTTCGCTCAGGGCAGGCTTTCGACTCCGGTCGCCGCGGCGACTGCGCTGCGCTCAGGATGACAGAGCATAGGGGATACCCCCGCATTGCTCAATGCAAGTGGTGCGCGTTATTGCTCAGACTATCCCTGTTGCGGCTCACTAGTGTGAATCACGGTGGGGTAGATACGTGACGACCCGGCCACAAGTGAGGAAAAGGTATGAGTGGATTTAAAGTTCTTGCATTAGCGGCTGTTGCCGGATTGATGTTTACGGCAACCCCTCCCAAAGCACAGGCCCAGGTCGCAGTCGAAATTGGTGTGGCACCGGACTGCCCCTACGGCTATTACGACTACGCTCCGTATAGCTGCGTTCCCGACGGCTACTACGGGCCGGAATGGTTCACTGGCGGCGTGTTTATCGGTGTGGGCCCATGGTTCCATGGTTCGGATGATTTCCGCGGCAAAGTCGACAACTCGTTCGATCCGCATCACGGCTACAACGGGCCGGCGCCGAAGGTAGGCGAGAAAGCTTCAGCGCAACGCAGAGATCCCGCACAGTTCAAAGGCAACGAATCGCGCGATGGGCGCGGGCACACGGACGGGGACAGGAAGTAATCGGAACCATGCACGCGCCGATCTGCACGGCAGGGTCAGCGTGTGTTTCCGGCGAAAGGACAACTGACCTTTCGAGGCGAGAGCGCGGCTGAGGCTGCGCTCTTGGCGTTTCAGCGTTGAACAACCCCGGTGCGCTATTGTCCTATCAGAGGGACATGACGCGGGACTTTGGGGGCGCGCAGGGGGCATGAACAACCTTTATTTCTCGCTGGCGTTGTTTGGCACGTCGATTCTGGCGGGGTTCCTGGGGGCGATGACTGGGTTGGGCGGAGGCGTGGTGATTGTGCCGGCGCTGTGCCTGCTGTTCAAAGTGGACGTGCATTACGCGCTGGGGGCTTCGCTGGTGTCGGTGATTGCGACATCGTCGGGCGCGGCGGCGGCGTATGTGCGCGAGGGCTTTTCGAATATTCGCATCGGCATGTTTCTTGAAGTGGCCACCACGCTGGGCGCGTTGCTGGGTGCATACCTTACGGCCATGGTTTCTGGCAACTGGATTGGCGTGATCTTCGGAGTGGTGCTGCTTTATTCGGCGTGGACCTCAGTGCACGAGCACGATGCGAGGCCCGCGGATCATAAGCCCGACCCGCTGGCCATGCGCCTGAATCTTCGCGGCACGTATCCCGTGGGCGATCACAAGGAAGAGTATGTTGCCGAGCATGTGCCGGCGGCGGTCGGCATCATGTTTGGCGCGGGCACGCTGTCAGGGCTGTTGGGCATCGGGTCGGGAGCGGTAAAGGTGCTGGCCATGGACCAGGCGATGAGGCTGCCTTTCAAGGTTTCGACCACGACGAGCAACTTCATGATTGGCGTGACGGCCGCAGCCAGCGCGGGGTTCTATTTGAGCCGCGGCTACATCCTCCCCGCGCTGGCGATGCCGGTGGTGCTGGGCGTTCTGGCTGGATCGCTGGTTGGCTCGCGCGTGCTTGCGGTTGCCAGAGTGAAGACGATTCGCCTGGCGTTTGTGCTGGTGATTGCGGCGCTCGGCTTAGAGATGATTCTCAACGGCGCAACGGGGAGGCTCTAGATGGCGGAGGGAAGCGATCCCGGGCTGCGAAACGATCATGGGCTGGGAAACGACCACGGGCTTGAAATGGCCATGGGGCGGATGCTGCAGATTGGCGTGACGGTGGCGGCGCTGGTGGTCCTGTTGGGCGGCATTCTCTACCTGAAGCAGTTTGGCGGCGTCCAGCCGGACTATCAGCACTTCCATGGCGCTCCGGCGGGGCTCAAGAGCGTGCATGGAATCCTGGGTGGGCTGAAAGCCTTCGATACGCAAAGCGTAATCGCGTTCGGGATTCTGCTGCTGATTGCTACGCCGATCTGTCGGGTGATTCTTGGCGTGGTTGGATTTGCGCTGCTGAAGGACCGATTCTATGCGGGGGTGAGCGCGGTGGTGCTGGGGATTCTGCTGTTCAGTTTCTTTCTGAGGCGATAGCCACCAGCGGCCACCTGCGGTGGGGCAGACGCCGCTTGCGCGGCACGGAGTTCGATGTTTCCCACCCTTGCGCCAGAAAAAAGGCGCAAGGATGGGCCACCCGGTTCAGGACTTCAGATCTTATTCATGCCGACGTCTCAGGCCAGGAACTTCTTCAGCGGATCCCAATAGTGGTTGTGCCAGCCCCAGTCCAGGTGGTCGTACTCGCCGGCAGGGAAGCCGGTGTGGTCGAAGATCAGCGTGGTCTCGCTGCCGCGCGCGTTGAACTCGAAATGAGCGATGGAGTAGATGCCGGAGTCCCAGTGGGTGGGGCGCCAGGCTTGCACGATGCGTTGATTCGGCACTAGCTCAATGTTGCGGCCGACGATCATGCCGCTGAATTGCGAGAAGGCTCCGCCGGGGGTGGGGTCTATGGTGGCGGGCATGCCGGTGAAGGCGGCGAATTGCTTCTGGTCAAGGATGGCTTCGTAGAGGCGCTGCGGGCTGGGCTTGAAGTCGATTTCGTAATGGATGGACGTGCGGGCCGCATTGGGGGAGGTGGCGGGCTTTGGCGCCATCGCAGGTTCCTGGGCTTGCGTGCGTGCGAGCGTGGCGGCGGGTGGGGATGAACGCGGGTGGAACTGGCTTCATAGGGCCTCCGATCAATGCTGCTCGTGTTTGCCGGGGCGGAGCATTAATTCCTTGATGGCTTCGCGAGGATCTTTTCCTTCGTCCAGAATCAGCTCCATCTGCTCGGTGATGGGCATTTCGATGTTGTGGCGGCGGGCCAGGCCGAGCGCGGCGCGAGTGGTCAGCACGCCTTCGGCGACCTTGCCGCCCAGGCTCTCCAGGATTTCGGGCAGATTGCGGCCCTGGCCCAGCGCCTGGCCGACCGTCCGGTTGCGGCTGAGCGACCCGGTGCAGGTGAGCACCAGGTCGCCCAGGCCGGAGAGACCGGCAAGGGTCTCGCGGCGGCCTCCGCAGGCTACGGCAAGGCGGGTGATTTCGGCGATGCCGCGGGTCATCAGCGCAGCGGCCGAGTTGTGTCCCAGGCCCATGCCTGCGGCCACTCCGGCGGCGATGGCGATGACGTTCTTGAGTGCGCCGCCGAGTTCGACTCCAATTACATCCGTGGACGTGTAGAGGCGGAGGGTTTCCGAGGAGAACTCCTGCTGGATGCGTGCGGCGATGGCGGGATCGTCGAAGGCTACCGTGACGGCGGTGGGCTGGCCCTGGGCGACTTCCACGGCGAAGCTGGGGCCGCTGAAGGCGCCGATGGGGATGGTGAAGTCGTCGAGGAAGCGAGGCGCGGGCGCCAGGCCGGAAGAGCTGACTTCAGGCGCTGTGTCTTCGGTGAAGACTTCAAGATGGACGTCCGGATTGGCGCCGGGGATGATTGGAATCCGAGTGTTTGCGCCCAGGCTGGAGGCGATCACTTCGGTCATGCGCAAGAACGAGTTGTTTTCTACGCCCTTGGTTGCCGAGACGACGATCTGGCCGGAATGAAAATAGGAACGGAGCCGGTCCAGTGTGGGGCGCAGAAACTCCGAAGGAATGACGGAGACAACGATTTCGGCTTCGCCAACAGCCTCCGCGCTGCTGGTGATGGCGATGTCCTCCGCAATGGGGAAACCGGGGAGGAAGAGAGTGTTTTCCCGGGCGGCGGCAATCTGGCCGGCTTCGGCGGCTGAGTAGGACCAGAGAGCGATCCGGTGTCCGCCACGGCGATGGAGGGCGAGTGCGATGGCGGTTCCCCAGGCTCCGGAACCAAGAACGGTGATGCGGCTCATGCGGTTGTCTTCTTTCGCGGGGAGGAGGCTCCAAAGCGGGATTCCGTGCCCGCGAACAGGCGGCGGATGTTCTGATGGTGTTTGGCGATGATCAGCAGGGAGACGGCAAACTGAACGGCGATGAAGAAGGGCGGGCGATCTCCGGGGACAAGGAGCCAGGCAAAAAACGGAAAGCTAGCTGCGCCAAGAATCGACGCTAGCGAAACATAGCGGGTGAGCAGCAGCACCAGCGCGAACACGCCGATGGCGGCTAGGGCGGCCCAGGGAGCGGCGACCAGGAATACGCCGAAGCCGGTGGCCACGCCCTTCCCGCCTTTGAATCCCAGCCAGACGGGGAAGACATGGCCGATAACCGCAAAGAGAGCGGCCAGGGCCTGCATGTTGCGGACCTGTGCGTTGGGGGCCAGCAACACGCCGATGAGGCCGCCTAAATAGACCGCGGAAGCGCCCTTGAGCACGTCGCCGAGGAAGGTGGCCGCGCCCAGTCCCTTGCCGCCGGAGCGCAGCACGTTGGTGGCGCCGATATTCCCGCTGCCGACGGCGCGGATGTCCTGATGGCGGAAGAGACGAACCAGCAGATAGCCCACGGGAATTGAGCCGAGCAGGTACGCAATCGCGATGACGAGCAGGCTTGCGAGGAGCATGTCGAGGCTGAGTCTACCATCTGGCGCCTGCGTTGGGGCGGGTAATCGCCGGCCGGGAACAGGAGCCATTCATGAAGGCCGTCGCCTTTCATTCGCAGCAAGCCCGTAACTTTCCCCCGGTCACGGAACAGCCTGGGAGGGCCGCGATGGCCGCGACGGCAACCTCCCGGGCGTTCCCGCTGCTGCGCACGCCCATCAGGCCGCCGTCCTCGCGCATTGCCATCAAGGTGAAGGGAAAGATCCTCTTGATTCAGCCCGGAGATGCGGCAGCGATTGAGGCGCAGGGCAACCATGTGGTGCTGCACCGGGGCGAGTCGCGCTATTTGCTTCATGAATCGATCTCCGCGGTGGCGGAAAAGCTGGCGCCTCATGGATTCATCCGCATCCATCGCCCGGTGCTGGTGAACCGTCTGTGTGTGGAAGAGATCACTCCTTACTCGACGGGAGACTACGGTCTCCGGATGAAAGGCGGAAAGGAGTATACCGTCACCCGGACTTACAAGAACAATCTTAAGTCGCTGGCGGAGCTTTCCATCGGCGCAGGATCGTTTTTCCGCGACTTGCGGCTATAACCGCTGCCTCAGGGTCAATGCGGCTCACGCAGCCTTTTGATTCGCATTGCTCGAACCGGACTATTCTAGATTTCCTTGCTTCAAATCAAACGTGCAGGTACCTAAAACTTGCGGGGTGTCCCCGGTTTTCACGGTTACTGTTGCCGTAAATGTCTTGGAGGCAACTGAGCCGGTTATCTCCCCCAGCGCGGTTATCCAGAAGAACCCTTGAAGGCCGCCATTCCCGGGTCCCACAGTCACGCTGTTCGCGTCAGGGCCCACGGCCCACTCTTCACCGCCTGTAGACATCGTGCCTGCGCTGTCAACCACGACGGACCAAAAGCCGTGGTCGGCGCTCAGTTCAGCTTCAACCGAGCAATTCGTTGAATTCCAGTAGGTTGTAGAAGCTGCAAGAGTCGTCCCGTTCAAGACGCCGTTCGGGCCCTTGGATACAGGCGGGGTGATGCTTGTCACGCTTCCGCTTCCCCCGCATGCTGACAAAAACAATCCCAACGTAAGTAGCCCTGCTGAGCCAAGTGAAAGTGTCTTATAAGTCCCAAAACGAAGACGAAACATAAGGATTCCCTCCTCTCAAGCCAACCTTAATTCACCTGAAGTCGACTGTAAGAAGGTATGTTTCGATGATAGGAGTCGCAGGTTGCCATGTCAATCGAACTTAGCTACTGACTTATTAACTCAGATCCGTGATTCTCTCTGTTGCCCCTGAGCCCTCCTCGTCCTGGCAAGCAACGCCCGGGTGAGCTTCGAAGTCCGACACGCTTGAAATTCCTGCGACAGCTCTGCGGAGCCCTGTGTATACTGGCGTCCTCCCCGCATTCACAAAAGTTCAAAAGGACTGAGAGGAAGATAGAAGATGGCAAGTTACCTTGTGCAAGCGTCGTATACCAGTGAAGCGATCGCCGCGCTGGTCAAGAAGCCGCAGGACCGCGCAGCCGTGGTCCGCGGTGCCGTGGAAAAGCTCGGCGGATCGGTGGTAGGCCAGTGGGGTTCCTTCGGTGAGCACGACATCGTGCTGATCGTCGACATGCCGGAAACCGCCAACGCTGTTGCGCTGAAGTTGGCCGTTCTTGCCGGTGGAGCGTTGAGGTCGTTTGTCTTCACGCCGCTGGTCTCGCCGGAAGAGAGCATGGCCGCGCTCAAGAAAGCGGGAGGCTCGGGCTACAAACCGCCGAAAGGGACCAAGTAAGCACCTGGCGCCTGCGGTGGGGTCCGCCGCGGCGGAGCGCTTGCGCGCCAGAGGGTTCGTGGTATCCCACCCTTGCGCCAGAATAAAGGCGCAAGGATGGGGCACCCGGCAGACGGCATCCACAGACTGCGCCGATGAGCTAATCGATTCCTGCACTTCGCGGCGACCGCGAGGGATGGGAATCCATCTTCCCGATTTGCCCAGGGTTACTCGACCATCACTTCGCCGGGCAGGATGGGGCGGGTGCGGTAGAGCTTGCCTTGCGCCGAAAGCCATCCCATGAAGGCCAGCGCGGCCAGATAGGCTGCGAGCTTGACGATGTTGCCGGTCTCGGTGTGCGGCACCGTCTTCCAGAGCACCAGCAGCAAGGTCTGGGCAGCGGTGACGGCCCAGACGGAGCCGTAGAAGTAGCGCCGTTCCATGCCCTCGGTTTTAGTGGAAGGGCCAACGCGGGGCAGTTTGCCCAGCGCGCCAAGGATCAGAATGATAGCGCAAAGAGGGAAGTAGGCGTAAGTGTAGAGCTGGCTCATGTACCAGACGCCGGTGACGGCGGAACCCACCAGGCCGGCCAAGTTAAGCAGGGCGAAAGTAAGTACGGCGCTCCACGCGAATGTGTAGCAGACGCGGCGGTAGAGGGGGTTGGGGCGGTCCTCGTCGAAGCGCAGAATGTAAGGCCGCGGTTCGGCGCCGGGCAACTTGCCGCGCAGGCCGGCGATGCCGGTGCCGATGAGCACAGCGCCCAGCCAGAGGGCATTGGGCAGGCTGAAGCCGTGGGCAAACAGCGAGAAGGTCAAGGGTCCGGGGGCAAGAAAAAAGACCCAGATCCAGATGGGCCAGTGACAGAGTCGATAAATCCGGGTGTTCCGCTCGCGGATCGTCCGCTGCTCGGCAAACTCCACTTTTCCGCGATAAGCCATCTAACTTGAGTTTCTCAAGGTTGTCTGGCGGGCGTCAATCGCCGGCCGCGGCGCAATTGCGGGGCTTCCCGTTGCAGAATGGCGCTGCGCGCAGAACGGACTTCAGCGGCCAGGACCTGCAGAACTTTAAACGCCATCATGGGGTCAGCACCCATCAGTGCGGTGAAGCTTTCTCGGGTGAGGAAGCAGATCTGGGCGCCGGCTTGCGCCACGGCGGTGAGGGTGTAGGGCTCATTCCCGATGAGGCCGGGAAGTCCCAGTAGAGAGCCTGCGCCCGCATTGAAAGAGAGGACGTCATCCCGCGTGGCGGAGGCCATGGTGAGCACAGCCCTGCCCGACTTGAGGATGTGAAGGCCAGCCGGGGCGTCTCCCTGGCGGAAGAGGACGCGGTCCTCGGCGCAGGGGACACTGACGGCCTGCTTCTCCAGCGCCTCGATGAGGGACGGGTCGGCGACAAATGCAGATGGGTCGAGGTTCACGATGCTCTCCATGAATGAAAACGAGATGAATTGGGAAAAGCAAATGAAGCAAATGGAAGATTCATGGTCTGGAATCATGGTGACACCGCGGGAACCAAGTGTCGCGTGATGTGTATCACGTATCGATGGTCAATTGATCGCGACCGAGTGATCTGCGTCCTGACTTGACGGAAATGACAGCGAGGCAGTTGCGGCAGAATCGTGGCGGCCGCTGCGGGGCGGATCGGCACGATTCCTACAGGAGATGGCAGGAGAAGCGGCGAGCCTCGACGAAAGGCGAGTACCCTGGCCTAACTCCAAAGGTAATAGTGCTTTAGCAGCACGGTAATGTAAACGAAGGGGGTCGCCGGAAGGAGTACTGTAAACGCCCGTTTACAGATTGGCGCGCGCTTCGCGGGCTGCTTTTTGGTAAGTCATTGACGCGAATGGATATGGCCTTCCAGGGACCATTCGGAAGCCGGATTGCTAGTGAGGACTGCTAGTGAATGAATACTCCGGCTTTGGCGGGGACGAAAGACTTTGGAGGAAGGACAAAGTGAACACTATGCTGCTCAAGCTGTATGTGAGGTTGCAGGAGCTTTTGAGTCGAGAGGAAGGCCAGGATATGGTTGAGTACGCCTTGGTTGTCTGCCTGATCAGCCTTGGGTGCACAGCGACTTCGAAGTTTTTGGCGTCTGGGCTTTCCACCGCGTACTCGAACATCAGCGTCGCCCTGGGCTCATACACCTCGTAAGGCCCGGCGAAAAACCTTGAGGGATTCCCCATTTTCCCCATGGGGATTCTAAATCAAGCATCTTGCGATCAACGGGTAAGGGCGAGGATACGCCCACTACCGGGATTGGCGAGATGCATTGTTGCGTTCGGGCCGAGCTTCCACACCTTCCCCAGCCAAACTTTGATGATCGGGTTGTCGTAAAGCATCCCAGCTTAACCAGTCCAGAGGTTCCTACTCGTAGCGCAAGGCCTCGATGGGATCGAGGTTGGCAGCGCGAATGGCGGGAATCATGCCGCTGACAAGGCCGGTGATGGCCAGGATTACGGTGGCGACAATCACTGTACTTGGCGAGATGAGCAGTCGAATATCGGCCTTTTCAGCGTTCTTTGCCAGGGCGCTGTAGAGCGTGATGCGGCCCACCATTGCCGAGACCAGGTAAGCCAGCGCGATGCCGCAGACGCCGCCTACGCCGGTGATGGCCAGGGCCTCCGCCAGGAACTGAAGCAGGATATGGCGCTTGCGCGCGCCGAGAGCTTTCTCGATGCCGATTTCGCGGGTGCGCTGTTGTACTGCGACGAGCATGATGTTCATCAGTCCGATGCCGGCGATGCCCAGCGTGAGCGCGCCCACTAATGAAAGCAGAACCTGCAGCGCGATGGACAACAGGCGGAATTGCTTGAGCTGGGTGGCGATGTTGGCCACGAAGATGGCGTTGCGGTCAGAGGGACGGAAGTGGTGCGCGGCGGCCATGGTCTGGCGCAGGCTCTTCTCGATGAGCTCGTTGTCGCCGCGGTAGTTGAACCAGATGCCGTCAAGGTACATGGTGTCCTTGATGTCGCTCATGGTGCTGAAGGGCACGTAGATCTGGCGGTTGGCGTCGTTGTCGCCCTGCTGCATTTTGGGCTCGATCACGCCGATCACGGTAAACATCTCGCCATTGATGCGGATGGTTTCACCCAGCGCCCACCCGCCGGAGAAGAGTTTTGTCTTGGCTTCCGAACCGATGACGCAGACGTGAGCTCTCTGCTGTTCCTCAGCCCCGTTGAAGAAGCGGCCCTGGTCGAGATCGAGGTTCCAGATCTGGTTGAAGACCGGGAGCACGCCGTTGACTCTCCAGGTGTAGGTATGGAGATCGTTCTGGACAGCGACATCCTGGTTGGCGACCGGCGAGATGAAGAAGATTCCCGGAACACTGTTGGCGGCGCGATCGACGTCATCGAGGGTCAGGCGAACTACCGTTCCGGCCTTGTCGCCGCCAGCCTGCTCGCTGGTGCGGCCGGGGAAGAAGCCGATCATGTTGGTGCCCCACTGCGCGAAGATGGCCTCAATGGCGCGGCTGAATCCGGCGCCATACGCGAGCAGGAGCACAACAGTGGCGATGCCCCAGGCCATGCCCAGCATGGTGATGGCGGTGCGGCGGCGGTTGTAGAGCATCGCCTCCCAGGCCTGGCCGAGAATATCTTTCAGCATGAGTTCAGCCTCTAGCTCTTAGCTTCCAGCTTTTAGCTAAGAGCTCCCGGTGGGCGCTGCGTTGGCGCCCGGTCTTTCGTTCTTAGACAGCAGCTAGAAGCTAATAGCTAATAGCTGCCTTCATCACTCTCTCCGCAGCGCCTCAATCGGATCCAGCGCGGCGGCTTTGCTGGCGGGGTAGAGGCCGGCAGCGATTCCCGAAAGGGCCAGCGCGCCTAGCGCAACAGCGGCCGACCAAGGCACCAGGCGTGGCGGATCGAAGCCGGGCATTTTGCCGCTGAGCAGTTGCGCCAAAACCCACATCAGCACCGCTGATGCGCAGATGCCGATGATGCCGCTGATGCCGGTGAGCAGAAGGCCCTCCCAGAAAAATTGCGCCAGGATGCTGCGCCTGGTTGCGCCGAGGGCCTTGAGAAGGCCGATCTCCTGGGTGCGCTCGGAGACCGAGACCAGCATGATGTTGATGATGCCCACCGCGCCCAGGCCCAGGGTAACCACGCCCACCCCGCCAAGAAAAATGTCCATGGCGTTGAAGATGGTGCCCATCAGGTGCTCCTCCTCAATGGTGTCGAACTCCTCGAAGGCGTCTGTGAGCGCAGGGTCGAAGCCGTGGCGCTGGGCGATGACGCGATGCACGGCGGGCTTGGCGGCAGTGGTGTCCCCTTTGACGGCGGGCTGGTATTGCATGGTCGAGAGCGCGTCGCGGGCGATGTTGTCGCCCTTCATGGCGAACAGTTCCTGCATGGTGGAGAGCGGGACGTAGACCTTCTGGTTGTCGAAGTCGTTGTTGCCGCGGCTGATGGGGCCGACGCGGCCAACGACCGTAAAGCGAATGTCGTTGATGGTGATGGTTTCCCCGATCAGGGGATGGCCGAGGAACAGGAGTGTGGCGCTCTTGGAGCCGAGAACACAGACGCGGCGCCGGTTGGCGATGTCCTGATCGTCTATAAAGCGGCCCTCGGCAAGCGGGACAAAGCGCATGGATGCAAAGTTGGGCTGCACGCCGAACACCATGCCGGATGCGTTGGACCACGCGCTCACCTCGTAGAGGTCGCTGCGGTTGAGCGTGGCCGTGACCTGGCGCACCTGGGGCAAAGCTCGAACCGCGTCTTCGTCGCCGAGGGTGAACTGATACGGCCTCATGCCGGTGTGCTGATTGGCCAGCGCAGGGATGGTGCCGTCCTGCATCAGGACCACGTCATTGCCGAACTGGGAGAGCTGCTTATGCTGGCCGCTGCGGAACCCCTCGCCAAGGCCAACCAGGACCAGGAGCGAGCCGACGCCCCAGGCGATTCCGAACATGGTCAGGAAGGTGCGCAGCTTGTTGGCCACGATGGCGCGATAGACCTGGCCGAGAGTGTCGGAAAACGTCTGCATGGAGGTGGACGGCGTGTGTGCTGCTAAGAGAATGATACGCAGTGCAGCCGGGGTCTGTTCCGGCCATACGGCTGGAACCCTGGGCCGTGTAATTGCGTAGTTGACAGCATCGGATCGCAGCTGCGGGCTGGGGCAGTCTGAGAAAATAGAACTGATCTTCCATGTTTTAACGCGGATGTGTTAACGCGCAATTCATATCGCGCCCGGCCGCGCCGGGTTTCATAACGTTCGGAGGCTGGTGTGGCGGCGTCGCGCAAGGGTAAAGGATTCTGGATCGGGCTAAGCATTTTGGTGGCCGCGGTGCTGTTGGCGTCAGTCTTGTTTGTGGTGCGGCTGGCCAAGGGTTCCACTGTCGATCCGAACCGGCTGGCCAGGGTTACGCGCGGCGATGTGGCGCGGAGTGTGGTGGCGACGGGCAAGATTCAGCCGATTACCAAGGTCGAGGTCAAGAGCAAGGCCTCAGGCATTGTTGAAAAGCTCTATGTGGACATCAACTACCGCGTGAAGAAGGGCCAGGAACTGGCGCAACTGGACCAGCAGGAGATTGTTGCTCAGGTTGAAGCGCAGCGCGCGCAACTGGCCAGCGCCGAAGCCAATGTGGGCACATATGAGGCCAACATCGAGCAGGACAAGGTGAATGCCGCTGCGCCCGATCTGCCCATGTACAAGACGACGCTGGACCGGAATCTGGAGATGCAGAGGGAAGGCATTGTGAGCCGGCAGACGTTGGACGATGCCAACAAGGAGTACTTGGCTGCGCTTACGCGGCGCGACGCATCGAAGGCGCAGATCGGCGTGGACACCGCCAAGCTGAAACAGGCGCGCGCACAGGTGGCGCAGGCCCAGGCCAGCCTGAAGCAGCTCGAAGAGCAGCTGGGATACACCACCATTGTCGCGCCCATGGACGGCGAGATTTTGTCGCGCGACGTGGAGATCGGCGACGCGGTCAGCTCCATCCT
Source organism: Occallatibacter sp. (assembly GCA_052145815.1). GTDB lineage: Bacteria > Acidobacteriota > Terriglobia > Terriglobales > Acidobacteriaceae > Telmatobacter. Next base: position 73,747 of record JBKQNU010000131.1, on the reverse strand, counting down.
GGTGCTGGGTTCGACGGCAACATTGGTGATGACCGAGGGGGACGTGAACGAAGTGTACGTCGACGGCAAGGTGGACGAGGCCGACATTGCGCATGTCTATATGGGTCAGCCGGCGCGCATCAAGGTGGAGAGCTTTCGCGACCGCACCTTCAACGGCAAGGTGACCAAGATCTCTCCCATGGGCGTAGAGAAAGACAACGTGACCACCTTCGAAGTGCGCGTCTCCATCAATAACCCCAACGGCGAACTGAAGGCGCTGATGACGGCCAATGCCGAGATTCTGCTGGATGAGCACAAAGGCGTGCTGACGGTGCCGGAGAACGCTGTGACATACGATAACCAGAAGAATGCGTCGGCGGAGATTCCGGACAAGAGCGAGAAAGACGGCACGCGCAAGGTTCCAGTGACAGTGGGGCTTTCCAACGGCAGCGTCACCGAGATTATCAGCGGGCTGAAAGAAGGAGACCAGGTCGTGCTGCAGCAGTGATAAAGGCAGGGAACAGGGAATAGGGAACAGGGATCAGGGATTTGAGCGCGGGGGAATGCTTGGACTTGCGTTCAGGATGCGCTACATGAATTTTCCGGTAAGCTGCAGCACGCCATCGATGGCGGCAAACACTTTGCCTGCGGTCCCTATTTTGGCGGCAATCGCGGCTTGCTGGTCCTTCAGCTTTTTGAGCGCATCGTTGGCTGTTTTCAGCCCCGGCGTGAGAGCAGTAAAGGTCGCTGTGTTGGCCTGGAGTTCGATCGCATTCTCGTCGCCCAATGCGTCGGAAAGGGCCTGCGCAGCGTCGTTCAGCAACTTCACGGCATCGGGATCGCTGGTTGCTTCGCACGCAGCGTTGAGCGCGTCAAGCGCGCTTTGGTAGGCGGCGTAAACCTCGGCTTCGGTGGGATCGGAAGGTACGGGCGAGCTGGACATCGGAGTTTATTCCTTGTTGTCTGTGTCGGTTGAATTCGCGCTGCTGGAATTGTTGGTTCCGGATTTATCGCTACCTGATTTGTCGCTGCTCGAGCTCTTCGCGGACAGGCTCTGATAGAAACTGCCAAGATTGCTTCCTGCCTCTTCGAAGTCGGCCATCTTGTCGCGCAAGGTTTCCGCATTCTTGCCGTTCGCTGGATCCATCAGGTCGTGATGCGCAGTCTTGAGCTTCTTGATGGCGCCTTCGAGAGCGCTCAGTTTGTCGTCCGTGCTCTGCTCGTCATTGCGGTAGGTGGGAAGCTTGTCAATCTCGTCGCGCAGCTCGAGCGGCGAAAGCTTCGTCTTGTTGATGGTAATGAAGGTCCACTGCTGGCGTACCAGGTCTTCATAATCCTTCGACGATTCGCGGCGCAGAATGACGATGTCGCTGGTGAGCACGTCGCACAGCGCGGCTATATGCGGGTCCATCTGCGTGGTGATCGCGGGCAGCGCGGCATTCGCTTTCTTCGCTACGAGTGAATCGCCCAGCGCCAGCAGCGCGGTTGCGGCTCCGTCGGCAACTTCCTTGCTGAGCTTGAGCCCCGTTTTGCTTGCGCCGTCTTCGCTGTTGATGGTGGCGCCAAGGCCCTCCAGGTCGCCCGCGGTGGACTTCGCCGCTGACTTGAGCGCAGGCGAATCGACGCCCGCGGTGACGTCTGCGAGCGATTGCGCGTAAAGCTTGAGTCCATCCAGAATCTTGGTGCGCGTCTTCAGCCCTTCCGGCGTGATGAGAGGCTTGATCTGGTTGAAGTCCCAGGGCTCGCCCGTCTCCACCTTGATTACCCCCGCCGCGACCCGGTCTCGATCGTGCAGATCCATCGCTGCTTTGTAGGCATTGGTGGTGTTCTCCACCACGAGATTCGCCGCGTTGGAGAATGTTGCCGGATGCTTGCCGGCGCGGATTGTGGCGCATCCGCTGGTGAGCAGCATGACGGAGAGAATGACGGCCGCCGCGCAGATGTTCAGAGCCTTGCGGGAGTTCAAAGCGGCAAAGTTTGAGTGCCTGGTTGGAGAGGGAGACAACTCGGGAACCATGGACCGATGGGAAACCACATGGCTCCGCTTGTCAACCCGAAAGCTTCCGGGTCATGTGCCTGGGCAAACACCTGCGTGTTACGGGGCGACGGCCTTTCCGGGCTTCTTCGATTTTGCCGGCTGAGTCATTTTCTGCCGTAACGCACTTCCCGCCGCGCCGGCTGCACCGCGGGCGCTTCGCATCGAGCGCGGAGGCAGATAGTGAAAGCGGATCAGGTAAACATTGCTGCCTTTGCCGTGTTTAGCCACTTTGAGCAGGTCGAGCACGCCCAGGAAGCCTGATTCGCGCGCCAGCTCCGGAGTGATGTCGGGAAAGCCGATGGGCGTTATGGATTCGATCTCGATTTCGCCCTCGCCCATGCGATAGCGGTTGCCCGCCTTGACGTGTGGGCTGGTCCAGATGCGGATGCTCGAAGTGATTTCCCCGCGCATCACGCCCTCGCGCAGGCGCTTGGTGAAGACCATTGACGGTGCTCCCTTTCACCAGAGCATATTTCACGAGCCCGTTTTGTGTCAGGGCGTGACCGGGGTACCAGGGCACCCTCTGGGTCGGGGTCGCGTCCCAAAAGGGAGCCGCGGATACGCTGATGCGGATGCAGTCGGCCTATGAGATTGCGCAGACGCGGAAGCGGGAGAAGCTGATTCGGTTGCGGCGGGTCGGGGCGCGGCTTGAGTTACAGGATGGAGAGAGAAGGTCCCGGCGCCCGGCAATCGGCATCAGCGGGTCGACTCGACGGCCGTGAATGCCTCAGTGGCCTTGAACGGCCGGCGTGTGCGGTGGAGTAATCGTGGGAGCCAGAGGCCGGATCTTGCCACTGGCGGCCCAGCCGATAGCTGCAACCCAGCCAAAGACCGTCCAGCCGAGAAAGACATTCACAAGGCCGATCCAGAGGGTCGACTCGCAGTCCCGGTAAATGGCCAACGCCGTCGGCAACAGATAGCACGCCAGTAAAATCAAAAACAGGAGCAGGTGCACCGGCGCCAAGAGGTTGGTGGTGTCTCGAGCCATACCCAAAGCGACCACGAGGACCGCGCACGCGACAAGCACGCAGATTGCGCCCAGTCGAAGCAAATTGCTCATTTGCCACCTCCCAAAACGCGGCCTAAGTGTAGGCCCGTTTTTGCCTAAGCGCAATCGGCATTTTCTTCGCGATCATGCCGGCGAGATGCATTCTGCAGGCCTGACGAATCGGGGTTTTCGGGGGCTTGTCGTCTAAAGAGCGGCGGCAATGGAAACAATCAGCTTAACGGCAAAGCGGACCTGAGATACGAACCCCGCAGGCTGTGAACAACAATTCCATGCACTGAATGGAACGTGCAATTTCGGGAATAATTAAGGGATATGAAAAATTGTTGTAGTATTGTCAAATTTTCAAGTGGCGCCAAGATGGCCGTACGTGCCATTTGCCCAATGCCCGGACAAACTCGATGTCTTCCCGGTTTGACAAGTGTAAGGCTACAGGCTACACTTGGTTGAATGAAGATACGGAGCTTCATTCATAAGGGCCTGAAGAGGCTCTATGAGGAAGACAGCGCGAACGGTGTTCCGGCTGAATCCGCTGGAAAACTGCGCAAGATGATTGCGTTTCTCGACTCGATGAACGACGAAGATGAGCTTTATCTGTTGCCCACATGGAGGGCGCACAAGCTGACCGGGGACCGGAAAGGCGCCTGGAGCTTGAGCGTGACCGGAAACCTGCGGTTGACATTTCGGATTGACTACGTTGAAGCCGAGATTTGTGATCTGAATTTAGAGGATTACCACTAGGAAACGAGGGAAAACACCATGCCCATCAAGAACCCGCCGCACCCCGGAGATTTCATCAAGACTGAGATTGTTGAAGCGTATGGCTTGTCGGTGACGGCGGCGGCGCAGGCGCTGGGCGTTGCGCGTCCCACGTTGTCCAGCTTGCTGAATGGCAAGGCTGGGCTTTCGGGCGAGATGGCGTTGCGCATCGAAAAGGCGTTCGGCGTGAAGATGGATACGCTGATGCGGATGCAGTCGGCCTACGAGATTGCGCAGACGCGGAAGCGGGAGAAGCTGATTCGGGTGCGACGGGTTGTTTGCGCGGCTTGATTTTGGAAGGCGGTCTATATTTCCGTCAGAGAATCTTAGTAGGCATCTGACTTCTTGGGAATTATCTGTTGCGAGCGACCCCGAGACTAGTAGATTATGGGCAGAGGAACACTGAGGCAAATGGCATGGAAGAAGTAGGCTCGACGAGCGAAGATCGCCTTGGTTTACTTAGCGATGCGCTTCACGATGCGGTAGCAGTCTTCCGCAAGCTGGATGACGAGGGGCGGGCTAGGCTCCTGAAGACGCTTTCGACATTATTCGGCATAACCCACCTGCCAGAAGCTTCTAATGGCCCCAGAACGGTGTCCTACGGCGAGCCGGCGGATCGCTTTTCAAAGGAACAAAGCCTTTCTCCCAAGGAATTCATCCTGAAAAAGCAGCCCAGAAGCGACGTGGAGCGAGTTGCTTGCCTTGCCTACTATCTGGCGCACTATCGCGACCAGCCACACTTTAAGACCTTCGACATTAGCCAGATCAACACCGAGGCAGCCCAAACCAAGCTCTCAAACCCTGCCCAGACGGTTATCAATGCGACCAATTACGGCTATCTGGCGCCAGCCATTAAGGGAATGAAACAGCTAAGCGCCGCGGGAGAAATGTATGTAGAGGCCCTCCCAGACCGAGAGGCTGCTAGTGCGGCCCTAGCGAATTCGCGTCCCAAGAGGCAGACCAAGAAAGCGCCTGCGCGCAAAAGGACTTTAGACTGATGGCTGACGGCTCGTTTTCGAAGCGGCACAGGGCCAAGCGCATTGCCATTTACAACCACAAGGGCGGCGTGGGAAAAACCACGCTAACTGTAAATATTGCCTATGCCCTGACAGAACTCGGAAAAAGTGTTTTGCTGGTGGACTCCGATCCGCAGTGCAATCTGACGTCATATCTGGTTGATGCGAGCGTTGTTGACGACATGCTAGATTCGTCCGAGACAGCCACAGGAAGGACGCTTTGGTCCGCGATTAAGCCCGTCGCTGATGGGGTTGGCGAAGCGCGCCTGGTAAAACCTATCGGGGTAAAAGGATTGCTCTTGCTGCCAGGGGACATCCTGCTGTCGAAATTCGAACAGGATCTGTATCAGTCTTGGTCGGAGTGTTTTCTGAGGCGAGTGCGGGGATATCGCGGGACTGCTGCGCTCAGCGCCTTGGTAAACGAGGTTTCGGCGGCTAATCACGTAGACTTCATATTCTACGACTCTGGGCCAAACATCGGCCCCCTGAATAGGGCCATTCTGCTTGACTGCGATTACTTCATTGTCCCTGCAGCATGTGACTCGTTTTCGGTACGCGCACTCAAGACACTTGGCCAGACATTGTCGGACTGGATCCGTGATTGGTCCACCGCGGTCTCTCTCGCGCCAGATAGTGTTTATTTGCTGCCGGGAAAGCCCAGGATGATTGGCTACATCCCCCAAAGGTTCAGGGTTTACGCAGGTAGCATCGCATCCGACTACGCACATTTCTTGCCTCGTATTGACAAAAGGATTTCGGCGGATGTCGGCGCGGTATTGCGCGCCGTCGATAAGAGCCTTGCGCCTTTGGAATACCAGTCGAGGCTGGGTTTAGTACAGGACTTTGGGAGACGTGCGGCCCTTGGACAAGAGCAGGGCGTTCCGATCTGGGAAGTGGGCAACGCAGACGAGAATGCGAGGGCGAAACTTAGCTTTCACGGAATCGCGAAGAAGATCATCGAAAGGACGAGCTGACGATGGTGCGACGCTCGCCTCAAGAACGAAGGATCGTCCGAGAGTTGGTTTCTCATTACGAGGTAAACAAACCTTCGTTCGAGAGCTTCTTGAACAGTCTTCAGAACCAAATCAGCACTTCTTCAAAGCTGATTCCGTATATTCATTCTCTCAAGTGGAGAACCAAGTCCTCCACGAGCTTGGAGGATAAGATCTACAGGAAATTGGATGAAGCGAAGAAGGCGAATAGACCGCTAGGGATCCGAAAAGAGAATTTATTCTTAAAGATTAACGACCTAGCAGGATTGCGAATCCTGCATCTGAACACAGACCAACTGCCATTGATCGCCCAAGGCCTCAAAGAACTCTTTGAGGAAGAACTCTACAGGCTTATAGAGAAGCCGTCAGCCCGGACCTGGGATGACGAATCGAAGGTATTGCTAAGCAAGATGGGCTTCAAGATCGTCAATAAGCCTTCAAAGCCGTCGTTCTATACAAGTGTGCACTACGTCATTAAGCCGAATAGGAAGACGGCGATAACCTGTGAGATTCAGGTCCGCACGTTGATGGAAGAGGTCTGGGGAGAGGTGGACCATCGCCTAAATTATCCGCACAGCACGGGAATTTTGGCGTGTAAAGAACAGATCGCGGCATTGGCGCGAGCAACGTCTACTTGCAGCAGGCTCGTCGATTCGATCTTCAGATCGCACGCCGACCTTAGCAAACCTCGAAGGGGAACTGCTCGCGCTTAGACCCGCTCGATGGCTCCGCCTTTGGGGATGCAAGCCAGACGCAGCAGGCTATCTCAGCCGGCGGCGCAGCAAATCCAGCGCTTGCTGGGTGGACCACTCTCTTACTCGGTTGCGGTCGCCGCGGAAGTTCTTTTCGATGGACTCGGTTTTTTCGGCGCTGCTCAGGGCGAGGTACACCAACCCAACTGGCTTTTCTTCGGTTGCGCCGGTGGGGCCGGCGATACCGGTTACTGCTAATCCTAACGTCGCGCCGGTGCGGAGACGGATGCCGGTGGCTAGCGCTTTGGCCACTTCCTCTGACACGGCCCCGTGCTCGGCGATCATCTCGGGCGAGACGCCGGCGAAGGCGTGCTTGAGCTCGTCGGAATAGACTATTGCTCCGCCAAGAAACGACCGCGATGCGCCGGGGACGCTGGTGATGCGCTGGGCGACCATGCCGCCGGTGCAGCTTTCGGCGACGGCCAGCGTGGCCTGGCGCAGGCCGAGATAGTAGAGGACGATCTGCTCCAATGACTCGCCATCGGAGGAGTAGAGCCAGTCTTCAAGAGCTTCTTCAAGGCGGCCGGCGAGCTCGTCGACGCGGGCCTGCGCCTGCTCGGCGCGGGGCTTGGAGCAGAGCAGGGTGAGCTGGATGTCTCCGCCATGGGCGAGGATGGTGGTTTCAACGTCGGCGTAGGTGGTGTAGATGGGGGCGAGCAGCTTGTCGGCCTGGGACTCGGGGATCATGGCGGCGCGCAAGGTGCGCTTGGCGATGTGGCGCAGCGGCACGATTTCGCGCAGGCGGGGCAGGCAGGCTTCGTCGAAGAGCGGTTTGCACTCCGCGGGCGGGCCAGGGATGAGCATGATGAGCTTGCGATGGCCCTGGAAAGTGGTGTCGAGCCATTGGCCGGGAGCGGAGCCGTTGGGATTGGGCAGGATGGTTGCGCCTTCAAGCACGTCGGCCTGCTTGAGGTTGTTGGAGGGCAGCGGGATGCGCCATTGCGCGGCGCGCGTGGCCAGCGCGGCCACCAGCGGGCCTTCGCGGCGCAACTTGAGTGAGAGCGCTTCGGCAACGGATTCGCGGGTGAGGTCGTCTTCAGTGGGGCCGAGACCGCCCATGATGACCAGAATGTCAATGCGTGCGAGCGAGGCGCGGACGGCGTTGACGAGATCCTTCTTGCGGTCGCCAACGACCGTTTTGAATGCGACGATGACGCCGATCTCGTTGAGCCGCTCCGTCAGGTAGAGCGAGTTGGTGTCCTGGCGGAACGGGGTGAGCATCTCGGAGCCGACGGCGATGATTTCGGATTTCATAGAAGGGCAGGGTTCAGGGTTAGGGGTTAGCTAACAGCTTACAGCTAACAGCTGACAGTTAAAAGCCACGGGACCGGAGTCAAATTCATTGGCAACTGTAAGCTGTTAGCTGTTCGCTGTCAGCTGCACTTAAAACAGAGTCATGCCTTCTACGCCGATGTCGACATCGTAAACGGCTTCGCTGGTGGCGAGGACGGTGGTGCCGAGGGGAGAAAACGCTACGCCAACCAGGTTGGGGCCGGCGACGACGAGCGAGGCATCTCCGGCGGCGGTGATGCGGACCAGGCCGCGGCGGCCGTGGAGGCAGGCGGTGACGTAGACGTCACCATCTTTCGAAAGCGCGAGGCCCTGCGGACGGCCCAGGCCGCGATACCAGACTTCGGACTGGCCGTGAATGTCGATGGCCCAGACAGCGTCGTTGGAGTTGAGCGCGGGCGCGGTGACGAAGAGCGTGCCTTCGTCGTTGACGGCCAGATGATAGGCGGCGACCGAGGGCTCGAGCGTGGCGTAGACAAAGATTTTGCGCTGCGGATCGATTTTGAAGATGGTGCCGCTGCGGTCGCCCACGAAGAGATTGCCCTCGGCGTCAAAGGCCGCACCGGTGGCTACGCCCATGCCCTCAGCGTAAACGGTGGACTCGCCCGAAGGGTCGATGCGATAGACATTGCCCTCGGCGCGGGAGGTGACGAACAGGTCGCCTTCCGGATTGAAGGCCAGGCCGGTGGCGTTGAGGATGCCGGTAACGAACGGCGTGCCGCGGCCGTCGGGGCTTATTCGAACAATGGACACGGGGGTCTGCTTGCCCCTCGGGCCGGAGATGGTGGCATAGATCATGCCGCTGCGGCTGACGGCGGGGCTAGTGACGGGATGCAGTCCCGAGGTGAGCTCGCGAGCCACGCGCAGGGGCACGGCGTTGCTGGCGCCCGAGGGGCTGCGGACTTCAATCAGGCCGGTGGTGGCTTCTTCCGGGACGCGGAGGGCAAGGCGCGTGGGGCGGCTGAGCAGCACGTGGGCCGGGTGGCCATCGACCAGCACGGCGGGCGGGCCGAAGGCCAATGGGCCGAGATGGGCGCCGATCAATTCGACTTCGCCCAAAGGCAGGGCTGCGGACGGAAAGATGTCGTCGATGCGGGGATCGGGGAAGACTTCAGCGGCGGATTGTGCGCGAGTGCGAGGCATGGTCAGATCCAGATCCGTAGCAAGGATGCTACACCCAAAGCATACAGCCCGGCGGCCACATCATCGAGTACGATGCCCCAGCCTTCCGGCAGGTTTTCAAGCCGGCGGATGGGAAACGGCTTGGTGATATCGAAGAGGCGAAACAGGATGAGGGCGATGAGGCCGTGGCGCCAGTCGGCGGGGCTGAAAAGGAGTGCGATGGCCTGTCCGGCGACTTCGTCGATGACGACGAACTGGGGATCTTTGCGGCCGGATTCGCGGGCGACGATGGTGGCGGCGGGGATGCCAAGGGCCAGTGCAAAGCCAATGAGGAGCAAGAGTCCGTAAAGCAGGATGAGTGGCGTGGGGTGGGCGAGCCAGGCAAAAAGCGCCCACATCAGGACGGTAGCCACAGAGCCCCAGGTGCCTGGGCCGGGTTTGCCCAGGCCCGCGCCGAAGAACGTGGCGACGGCCCAGGCCCAGCGGGTCTTTTTCTGGGCGGATGGAGGGGCCGAAGCGCTAGCGGTCATCGGGATCGCTGCTCTTGCTTTGCCCGCCGCCGAATACGCCCAGGTCTTCCAGGACTTCCGGGTCGAGGACCGGAGAACTGATGCGGTAGACGCCGGAGGCCCACTTGCCCAGATCGATCTTGCGGCAGCGGTCACTGCAGAAGGGGAAGTCCTCGTCGTTGAATCGGACCAATTCGCCGCAGGTCGGGCAGCGAAGCACTTTTGCGGATTTTTTCTTCACGGACATGAGCTACTTCAATTTTACTGCGGGTCCAGTCCATTGGGGGCCGGAAAGGGCGCGGGCGATTCGCTGCCCGGCCATTCCGCAAAAAACGACGGGCCGAAAGGGCAGCCGGATCAGGACTTCCAGAATGGAGAAGGGCCAATCCACTCCATGTCGTAGCGGTTCATGAAGGCGGCTGTTGCCGCGAGCGAAGGGGTGGCGGCGGCATCGATGAAGTACTGCTCCATTTTGCACGCGGGGGTGAAGGCGATGAGCATGTGCGCGGGTGAGCCGGTTGCGGAAAAGGTGTGAGGGACGCGGCGCGGGGCGAGGACGGACTCGCCGGCGCGCAGGTGGAGACGCTGGTCGCCGACCTGCAGGACCACCTCGCCCTCCATGACGTAAAACCATTCCTCCTGGCTGAGATGCATATGCAATGCCGGCCCTGAGTCGGGAACGAGATTTCTGTGTTCGATGATGAATAGGTTGCCGGAGGTGTCAGAGGTGGATACTTTGAATGCGAGCGAACTGAAGCCTAAGGAGTGGGTATGTCCGGAACGGTCCTGGCCGGCGCCGAGCGGATGGAGCTCGGCAGGAGGGCGCGGCGCGGGAGCCTGGGCTACGAGATTGTGCATGGCTGCGGCAGGCGCGATGGACGCAAAGGCCCTGAGGAAAGAGCGGCGTTGGAAGGGCATCGCTTGATGGTAAGGGCAAAATCCGCGGTTGGGAAGAGGAAATCTGAGAGATTTTAGAGGAAGACACGACCGCGGTTTTATAGCGGGCCAGCGGTTACAACGGTCCGGCCAGGATGCGGGCGACTACGTCGTACTCGTGGGCTTCGGTGATTTCGGCTTTGTAGAAGCGGCCGGGTTCTAACGCGGTGACGTCGGCGCCAAGTTCGACGAAGTCGTTGATGTAGACTTTGCCGTCGATCTCGGGAGCGTGGAACTGGGTGCGGCCTTCCCACAAGAGCGGCGTCTCTTCGCTTTCGCCTTCGGCGAGGACTACCAGTTCGCGGCCTACCCATTGCTGCTTGGCGCGCTTCGAGATGGATGCTTGCAGCTTCATCAGGCGGCGCTTGCGGGCTTCAATGGTGCGCCGGGGAACCTTCTCGTTGAAGGAGAATGCGCTTGAGCCTTCCTCATCGGAGTAGCTGAAGACGCCGAGCCAGTCGAATTTGGCGGCGGTGATGAACTCCTGCAGGATTTCGTAATCGCGGACTGTTTCACCGGGGAATCCGACGATGAAGCTGGTGCGGAGGACGATTCCAGGGACGGAGGCGCGGACCTTTTCGAGAGTCTTGAGGAAGATGTCTGCGCCTGCGCCGCGCTTCATGGTCTTCAACACCGCGGGCGAGGCGTGCTGCAAGGGCACATCGAGATACTTGCAGATGTTGTCGTGACGGGCGATGGTGTCCAGTAATCGATTTGTAATGCGGTTGGGGTAGGCGTAGAGGAAGCGGAGCCAGCGCAGGCCGTCAATCTTCGCCAGAGCGTCGAGCAGCGTGGCCAGGCCGTCTTTGATGCCGAGATCTTCACCGTAGCAGGTGGTGTCCTGGCCGATGAGAGTAATCTCCTGCACGCCGCGGGCTACAAGTTGATGGGCTTCGGCGACCACGGATTCGAAGCGGCGCGAACGGAATTTGCCGCGCAGGTTGGGGATGACGCAGAAGGTGCAGGGATGGTCGCAGCCCTCGGCGATTTTGATGTAGGCCGATGACTTGGGCGTGGTAAGGAAGCGCGGCGTCGATTCGTCGTAGAGATAGGTCGGCAGCAGGTGGGTGGCGCCTTGCCAGTCGTTGCGGCTGAAGCGGCCTTGCTGCTCGCGCAGGTCGCCCTCGGGGCGAAATGCTGTTGGTTCCTGCTTGTGCGTGGCGGCGCGGGATTCCAGGCCGGGGCGGACTTCGGCGTGGCCGCTGCTGCTGAGGATGTTGAAGGGCGACACGGCTGCGGGGACGGTGGGCCTTTCCAGGCCGGCGGCTTCGAGAATGGATTCGAGTTCGCCCGTGCCGACTACGGCGTCGACTTCCGGAATGCTCTTCATGATCTCGTCGCGATAACGCTCGACCAGGCAGCCTGCGACGATGAGCTTGCGGGCTGAGCCGGAGGTCTTGTGGCGGGCCATTTCGAGGATGGTATCGACGGATTCCTGCTTGGCGGTGTCAATAAAGCTGCAGGTGTTGACGACGAGGATCTCCGCCTCTTCCGGGTGCGATGTAAGCCGTGCGCCGGCGCGGTCGAGCAGGCCCATCATCACCTCGGAGTCGACGAGGTTTTTGGGGCAGCCTAACGAAATAAAGCCCACGGAAGGGGCCGTGGGTGGGGAATTCTTGATCACAATTCTATTGTACCGGCCACCTGCGGTGGGGCAGACGCTCGCTATCCGCTCGCAAGAGTTACTTGGATTCCCAGGTCTCATCCGCCGCGGGGACGAGACCTGCGGCACTCAGCCACCCAGCATTCGATCTGATTAGACGGCAGCGGCGCGAAGGCGTTTGTTTTCGGCTTCGAGAAACTCGAGCCGGTTGCGCATGGGGGCGAGAATCCGCGTCAGTTCTTCTTCCGAGTAGCGCGGGGTGATGTGCTGCTGGCAGTTCCAATCGAATGCCTCGACGCGGATGAGGATGGCGCGCTCGGCCGGGGTTTTTTCTTCGGGAACGCGCAAGGTTTCAATCGCGCTGGCTGCCTCGGCGTCGCCTTCAAGGATGCGGGCGCGGCCGAGGATCTTCAGGCGGCTCTGCGTGGGGTAGTCCATCAGGAAGAGGGCGACGCGGCTGTCGTGCTCAAGATTGCCGCGGCTGATGTACTGCTTGTTGCCGCGCAGGTCGGCGAAGGCGATGGTTTGAGAGTCGAGCACGCGGAGGAAGCCTTTGGAACCGCCGCGGAACTGGATGTAAGGCCAGCCGGTTTCAGAGACTGAGGCCATGTAGAAGCCGTCGCGCTCTCGGATGAATGCCTGCTCGTCGGGGCTGAGATGGTCGCCGGCATCGCCGGAGCGCTCGACGCGTCCGTAGAGATGGCGGCTGCCGTGCAGTTGCTGGTGCTGCTTGACGAGCGGAGTGAAGACGAGTTCTGCGAAGCGACGGCCCATGGGGTCTCCCGAAATGCTCAGGTCTTTTTTGGATGGCGAGAGGTGCTGAGTGGTTTCAGAAACGGCGCGAAGAAGGGATTAGCCTGAATTGCAAGACCGGTTCATCGAAATAGGCTATCCGCGTTGTTTCGCCACCCCGCTCCGGCTAGAATGCAACGACGGAGCAGTCGCCCCTTCGGTCGCTTCGCTCCGATGAGTTGCTGAGCGAGGCAAAACTCGAGAAGATGCGTGCGCGCGCTACCGAAGAGCTGCTGGAATCTCTTCTGCCAGGACGGTTGGAATGCCTTAAGGCGCGGCCAGATGGCATGATCCTCGACGGTCATCATCGTATCAAAGTGCTGCGGGAGCGCGGGACCAATGTGGATGCGCTGCCGCGTGAGATTCACGCAAAGGGGGACCTGTTCAAGTGAGCACGGAGCTTCGCTGGGTGGAAGGCCCCTGGAAAGGAAAGCTCGCGATTGCAGCGCGTCCCCGCGGGGGCGACTGGCTCGAAGACGAGATAGAGGCTTGGCGCCGGCTGGGCGTTACCACCGTCGTCTCGCTCCTGACTCCGGAAGAGGAAAACGAACTCGACCTGATCGAGGAGCGCACGGTTGCTCAATCACACGGGCTCGGCTTTCTCTCCCTGCCCATCCCCGACCGAGAAGTTCCAGCGTCTGAGTCGGAGGTGACAGCAATGCTGGCGCGGCTTCATGATATTCTCGGGAGCGGGGGCAGCGCGGTGATCCATTGCCGGCACGGAATCGGCCGTGCTGGCTTGCTGGCGTCGTGCATGCTGATTTTTGAGGGAAAGCAGCCGTTGGAATCAATTCAAGCCGTCAGTCAAGCACGTGGTGTTGAAGTTCCGGAGACATCCGGCCAGCGTACGTGGGTTCTAAATTACAGAGTGGCAACGGCAAGGACTGTGTGAGCTGAAGACGCGCAGCGTTGTCCCCGAAGGAAAGCGGCCCTCACTCCAGAGCCTTCCTCGGCGGTTTCTGAATCCGCGTGCCGGTGGTAAAATCAATCAGTGCCGGGTCCTACGCGACGTAACCCCGCCAATCCCGCCAGGTCCGGAAGGAAGCAACGGTAACGGGCTAGTACGGGCGCAGTAGGTCACCCGGTACTTTTTATGCCCAGGGATCAGGGGTCGGAGATCAGAGATCAGACGGCCGCTTGGGTCCAAGGAGAAGTCCATTGAGCCTTACCGTTCGCCCCGTGGTGGGCCGGCGCGCAAAGATTTCGGCGCTCGGCACCTACGTTCCTCCCGATGTGCTGACCAACAAAGACCTGGAAAAGATGGTCGACACCAACGACCAGTGGATCATGGAGCGGACCGGCATCCGCGAGCGCCACGTGTTGGCCAAAGGGCTGGGCGTGAGCGATATGTGCGTGGAAGCGGCGAAGAAATGCCTGGCAGCGCGGGAGATTGACGCCTCCGAAGTCGAGTGCATCATTGTGGGCACGGTGACGCCGGACATGATGTATCCGTCGACGGCGTGCCTGGTGCAGGACAAGATTGGAGCCAAGGGGGCGTGGGGTTTCGACGTTTCCGCCGGATGCTCGGGATTTGTGTTTGCGCTGCAGGCGGGCGTGAAGCTGGTGGAAAGCGGGGCGCATGCGAAGGTGCTGGTCATCGGCGCGGACGCCAACACGAGGATGACCGACTACACCGACCGGACGACGTGCGTGCTGTTCGGCGACGGCGCGGGGGCGGTGCTGATTGAGCCGGCGGAAGAGGGCGAGATTGGCTTCATCGACTTTGTGCACGAGGTGGATGGGTCGGGCGGCGTCTCGCTGTATATGCCGGGCGGGGGTAGCCTGAACCCCTCCACCCATGAAACCGTGGACAAGAAGATGCACTACATCCATCAGGACGGGCAGGCGGTATACAAGTTTGCGGTGCGCAAGATGGCCGAGGTGACGGCCAAGGTTCTGGAGCGCAACGGCGTGACCGGCGCGGACCTGGGATGTTTCATTCCCCACCAGGCCAACAAGCGGATCATCACCGCGACCGCCGACCGGCTGGGGATGGACCCGGATCGGGTGATTGTCAATATCGAGAAGTATGGGAATACTTCGTCGGGGAGCATTCCGCTGGCCATGGAAACTGCTATCGAGCAGGGCAAGCTGAAGAAGGGCGATCTGGTGCTGCTGGCGGCGGTGGGAGCCGGGTTTACGGTGGGGGCGGCGCTGCTGCGGTGGGAGATTTGAGCAACGGATTCTAGCAGGGTTTGGACTTCGATTCCGCCACTCGATGCAAGAGCCGCCCGATCACTTCGAAATCCATCGTTTCGGGCTTTGAAAAGCGAATACAGCCCTTGCCAATGCTCGTAGCCCCGAGCGCGGAGCGAAATTCGTCCAACACATCCTTCTGCAGCACATAGAGCGCGATGTAGTGCTTTTGGGAGGCAAAGGAAACCAGCAGTTCGCCATTGCGCTTGTAGCCCGGCATGCCGTAGGCCATGCACTCCTCAAATCCAGAAAGACACTGCCGGCAAAGCCTGCGCAGTTGCTGAACGGCGGTGCGGCGCTCAACCGCCACTTCGCCGATGTAGGCTTGGACATCGGGTGCCTGGCTGATCATCGTCCCTCCATCCTCCATCGGTTTCTTTTCAGGGTGGCTCAACTTGCAGCCGGTTGCAAGCCAGAAAGCGTGTATTCCGGTAAAATGCGCAGCTCAGCGGCGGTGCGGAAGAAGACTCTCATGCCTTCGATGCATTCTTCGTCAAGTACATAGTGGATGTTGGTGGTGAGATAGGTGTGAATGGTTTCTTCAGGGATGGGAAGTTTCTTTGACCATTCGGCGACCAGGGCGTCGATGTTTTCGAGGCCGTGGATTCTGGATTGGATGAAGTCATTTCCAACACTCTCGACCAAAGGGCTGCTGCATGCAATGCCCCAGACGGCGGAGACGAAGGGCAGACCAGTGATCTTGTTCCACTCTTCGGCCAGATCGAGATAGACGAGGGGCTCGCCGGTACGTTCGAAGCGGTTGGCTCGTTCCTCAAGGGCAAGCAGCGCTGGGTCGCCAATGAGGATCGCTCCGTCGGCCCGTTCCAGCATCGTATCCAGATCGGCAGAAGCCGGCAGGAACGGAACCGAAGCGTTGCCCCAGTGATGGAAGAGGATGCGCGCGTAGGCCAGGGTGGTGCGGCTGGCGGTGTCCGCGGCAACCGAGCGTAGCGCGGTGAGCGGCTGGCTGGCGCGATGGACGAGCAGCAAGGAGCGGACGCGCTTCTTCGACGCAATGGTGCAGCCGGGCAAAATGCGCAGGGCGGGATTGGCGGCCAGGGCGGCGATGGGAACCAGGCCGATGTCGGCCTGCCCGTTGGCCAGGCGGTCGGCGCACTCGGCCGGCGACATGCGGTCGATCTGGTAGCGCCGGGCGAGCGCGGCGTTAAGCGGCGGGTGCTCGAAGTCCCACATCAGCGGCGCGGGGTTGAGAAAGTTGATGGCGGCGATGCGCAGTCGGTCGCCTGATCGCCGGTCGGGATAAGATATGGAATTCACTCCCACTTAGACTATCAATCGCAGGCGAAGGATGCGGTGCTTCTGGTGTTGCTGGAGACGGCACGATTTGACAGGATGCGGCAACGAGCATAGCGTTGGCTGAAATTCCCTTGAAACTGCGACGCTGCTTTTCCTTGAGGAATGGGACTACGGTCGAGCTTTCTCGTCGCCGTGGAAATGGGCACAGGCCCGGGCCTAAAGGCCATCAGAATCTCACCCTCCTTCCGGCGGCTGAAGCCGCCGGCTCCCTCCGGGACCTGCGATCTTCGACTCAAAGAATCGGGGACGCGTGCACATTTCTAACGAAAGCGGGACACCGGCGGCTCTGCAGGCGGAAAGCCCCTCGCTGGGTTCTGCCGCCGTGCTGGATGAGGATCGCCTGGCGTGGCTGGCTCTGGTGCTTTCTCCGGGGCTTGGGCCGAAGCGAATCGTGGATGCGATGGCCCAGTTGGATGCGGCCAGCCAGATTTTCGCGTTGCCGCTGACCGGGCTCGAAGCGCTTAGGTTTCCAGCGGCGGCGGCGCAGTTCATCTTTGACGGCAAGGCGCGCCAGGCGGCGGAGTGTGAGTGGGCGCGCGTGGCGGCACAGGGCGCGAACCTCATCACCATCGGCTGCGCGGAATATCCGGAGAGGCTGAAGGAGATCTACGATCCGCCGCCGGTGCTATGGGTGCGCGGCGATGCGCGCTTGCTTAAGCGGCCGGCGATTGCGGTGGTGGGCACGCGGCATCCTTCTCCGTATGGCTCCGGTGTGGCTGAGATGCTTTCGCGCGATCTGGCGGCGCGGCATCTGCTAATTGTGAGCGGGATGGCGCGGGGCATTGATTCGTCTGCCCATCGCGGCGCGCTGGCGGCGCGCATGCCCACGGTGGCCGTGTGGGGAACCGGGATCGATGTGGTGTATCCCAAGGAGAACAAGAAGCTTGCCGAAGAAATTCTGGCCACTGGCGGGGCCATCGTGAGCGAGTTGCCGATGGGGACGTTCCCGGCGCCGCAGAATTTTCCGCGACGCAACCGGATATTGAGCGGGTTGAGCGTGGGGGTGCTGGTTGTCGAGGCTTCAGAAAACTCGGGGACGCGGGTCACGGCGCGATGCGCAGCGGAGCAGAATCGCGACCTGTTTGCGGTTCCGGGCAATGTGACCAGCAAGGGATCGTGGACACCCAACACGTTGATAAAACAGGGCGCCAAGCTTACTGCCACGTGGGAAGACGTGTGGGAAGACTTGCCCTCGCAGGTGCGGCTGGAACTGGAGGAGTTCGCTCCGGTTGAATCCAAATCGGAGACCACCGCATCTGTTCTCCCGGACCCTGCGCTCAGGCCGCAGGAAACGATGGTGCTTGAGGTGCTGCGCTCGGACGCGAGCCTGCAGATCGATGAAATCCTGGATCTGCTGGAGACGCAACTGACCTCATCCGAGGTGTTTACGGCCTTGTTTGAGTTGGAGATGGCAGACCGCATCCGTTCCATGCCGGGAAAGAATTACGTGCGGACGATGGGGAGAGGCAGGGATTAGGGAACAGGGATCAGGGAACAGAGATCAGGGAACAGTTGAAGCGCGGGCGGGGCGAGTGTTGTGGTTTCCCAGGCGCCCAGCGCTGGAGAGATCGCAAAGATGAAACGCCCGGAACCCTGGAAGGGCGCCGGGCGGACATTCTGCAGGACGTGTTCAGTCTGGTTGAGATTACGCCGTGGTGGCGCCGGGCAGGACCCGCTGCCTGAAGGCAAAACCAAAGGCAAGCAAAGCGAGGCCCGTGCCGAGCAGAATCAGAGAGGAAGGCTCAGGCGTGGCGACCAGCGACACTGCGTCGACTTCGTTTCCATAGGAAGGAAGACCGCTATCGGGCAAGCCCACGAAGCTCACGACCTCGCTGGTGGATGTCGCGGTGACGACAAAGTTTTGCGGGAGCCACAGCAGCGAAGAGTTGTTGAGGTTGTCGGAGTCGAGAGTCACCAGGCTGCCGCCAAACCAGACCTGCATCTGCTGAGGTCCGGATCCTGGGCGAAGGCCATAGGCGAAGGAAAGGTCGTAGGTTTGCCCGACTACCAGGCCATTCACGAGCTGGTCCACGGCTTCGGGGTCATTTGCATTGACTTCCAGGCTCTGGTTGCCGGAGAAAGCAGGTCCACCGATCACATTGCTGTTGTCGATTTCGATGAGCCCGGCCCCATCGGTTGTATACCAGCCGGGTACTTGTCCATTGCTGAACAGGCCCCAGCCTCCGCCAACATTCGGGTTCTCGAATGAGCCGTTGAAAATGAGAGAGCTGGCATTGGCGCTGGTGGATGCAACCAGGCCAAATACCAGACCGGAGATGACGAAAAGACCGATGCGCTTCACGGGAACGCTCCTTTGAACAACCTCTTTTTGAATTCGAAAATGATGTCGGCGAAGGGCCGCTTTTCCTCACACTGAGGGTTCCTCAGATGAATCGAGTTTACGTAGTAACTTATTGCAGGTCAATGGGTTATGGGGTAACCACAGTTTGCACCAGAGATCGCGCCGGGTACACAAAGGGGGTATTGACAATTGTTCCAAAGCCTCTTTCTGAAAAACCGGTTGCAAGCGGATTTGGGGACGGATGAGCGAGTGTGCGGGGAAGAAAGCAATCACTGGATTGCTGGAAATGCGCAGAACCATTTCAGGTGTTTTTTCTTGATGATGGTTCCCTTTGCGCTGCAAGACTTTAGGCGGTTGCGAGTGGGCTGCGGCGCGAAGAAAAACCGGCAGCGGAGTGGAAACGCAATGGTGTTCCATGGTACGGTGCAAACTTTGCGGGCATTTTTCCCGCAGTGGGACGAGCGGATGCCGCTGGTACGAGATTCCGGGCAGGGCATCCAATAAGAGGAATTGTCCGCTTGCGAGTCAAACAGGCTGGGCAAGGTAAAGTAGGTTTTAAGATCAAGGATGGCAATGAGCAAATCACTGGTAATCGTCGAGTCTCCCGCCAAGGCGAAGACGATTGAAAAGTATCTGGGCAAGGGTTTTGAGGTGCGGGCTTCGATCGGGCACATCATGGATTTGCCCAAGAACGACATTGGCGTGGAACTGAAGAATCGGACGTTTGAGCCGGAGCTGGTTGTGTCTCCGGGCAAGGAAAAGGTTGTAGACCAGCTGAAGAAGCTGGGGTTGAAGGCCGACGAGATTTTTCTGGCGCCTGACCCTGACCGCGAAGGCGAGGCGATTGCGTATCACCTGGCGCTGCAACTGGGCACCAACGCCAAGGAAAGAAAAAAGATTCGCCGCGTGACGTTCAACGAGATCACGAAAAAGGCAGTGCAGGAAGCGTTCAAGCACGCTCGCGATGTGGACCAGAACCTGGTGGACGCGCAGCAGACGCGGCGGGTGCTGGACCGGCTGGTGGGTTACCAGATTTCTCCGCTGCTGTGGGATAAAGTGCGGCGCGGGCTTTCCGCCGGCCGCGTGCAGACGGTTGCCGTGCGGCTGATTGTGGAACGCGAACGGGAGATTGGCGCGTTCGTTCCGGTTGAGTATTGGACGCTGGAGGCTTTCCTTCATGTTGAAAAGCAGCCGGACAAGAGCCTAAAAGCGAAGTTCATCGGGATCGACGGCGAACCGGCGCGCGTGGCCAACGGCAAAGACAAGGACGGCAAGGAGCAGTTCATCGCCAATGCACTGCCCGACCGGGCGGCGGTCGATGCCGTGCTGTCGGCGCTGAAGAATGCGCGCTGGTCGCTGACCTCGGTTCAGTCGCGCGAGCAGCAGCGCAGGCCGCTGCCGCCGTTCATCACCAGCCAGTTGCAGCGCGACGCTTCAACCAAGCTGGGCTTCAACGTGCGCCGCACCATGGGTGTTGCGCAGCGGTTGTATGAAGGCATCGATCTGGGCGCGGAAGGCACGACTGGCCTCATCACCTACATGAGAACTGACTCGCCGCGCGTGGCGCCGGATGCGATTCAGGCGGCGCGGGAGTGGGTGGGTAAACAGTTGGGCGCGAAGTATCTACCCGAGACACCGAATGTGTACAAGGGCAAGAAAGATGCGCAGGATGCGCACGAAGCGATCCGGCCCACCGATGCATCGCGGACGCCGGAGTCGATTGCGCGCTACTTGAGCGACGAGCAACTTAAGCTGTACACGCTGATCTGGCGGCGGTTTGTGGCCTCGCAGATGACGCCTGCGGTGTTCGACGTGACCACGGCGAAAATTGCCGCGGTGAGCGCGAAGGACGGCAAGACGTATGACTTCCGCGTCTCCGGCTCGGTGCTGCGCTTCGATGGATTCCTGAAGGTGTACGAGGCCATCGAAGAGAAGAAGGATGAAGACGACGAGTCAACCAACAAGCTGCCTAACCTGGACGGCGTAAAGGCGCTCGTGCTCGACAAGCTGGAAGAAGAACAGAAGTTTACGCAGCCGCCACCGCGCTACAACGAGGCTTCGCTGGTGAAGGAGCTTGAAGAACGCGGCATCGGACGGCCTTCGACCTATGCGTCGATCATCAACACCATTCAGGACCGCGAGTACGTGGTCAAGCATGGTGGATCGCGCGGGCGTTTCTATCCCACGGAAATTGGCGTGGTGGTGTGCGATCTGCTTGTGGAGAGCTTCCCCTACATCTTCGACATGGCGTATACGGCCAAGCTCGAAGAGGAACTGGACGACATTGAAGACGGCAAGGAAAAGTGGACCGACCTGCTGAATGGCTTCTACGACCACTTCGAAGACGAGCTCAAGGACGCTGGCAAGAAGATGCGCGACATCAAGCGCATGGAGGTTGTGACCAAGGAGAAGTGCGACCTGTGCGGGTCGCCTCTGGTTCTCAAATGGGGCAAATTCGGCACGTTCTTTGCCTGCTCGGCCTACGACAAGAAAGACCCGTCGAGCTGCACGTTCACCAAGGAGAACACCGCCGACAAGCCGGATATGAACACGCCCGAGGCGCAGGAGGCGGATGAGAAGGAAGAGTACTGCGAAAACTGCGGCAAGGTGATGGTGCTGCGCCGGGGACCGTTCGGGATGTTCATGGCCTGTCCTGACTACAACGCTGACCCGCCTTGCAAGACCATCCGCAAGCTCAGCCAGAAGCAGCAGCAGAAGCCGCCCGTACCCACCGGCGAAGACTGCCCGCTGTGCGGCAAGCAGCTGGTGCTGCGCCAGGGACAGTACGGAGAGTTCGTCTCCTGCTCCGGGTACCCGAAGTGCAAGTATGTGAAGCAGAACCTGATTGAGGGGATGAAGTGCCCCAAGTGCGGCACCGGCGATCTGGCGGAGCGCAAGGCGCGGCGCGGCAATGTCTTCTGGGGCTGCACCAACTATCCCAAGTGCGATTTCACGTCGAACTACAAACCGGTGGCGAAGAAGTGTCCGGAGTGCGGCAGCCCGTATCTTGTCGAGAAGACGCTGCGCTCGGGCATCTATCTCGAATGCCCCAACAAGAAGAAGGCCACCGAGGAAGAGACCGCGCCCAAGAGAGCCGCGAAGAAAGGCGCCGCCAAGAAGGATGCGGAACCCGCAGACGCAGCCGTGGTATGCAGCTACTCCAAGCGCATTGGCGATGCGCCTCCTCCGCCGACGGTGGAGACGCACGGGCCGGTCCCGATTGCCGGATCGGAGAAGAAGGGCGGGAAGCGGGAACTGCAGCCGGCGTGAGCAGCCTGGTTTTTCCCGCAGTTCCGGAAAAGGAACTGGATTCTCGAGTCGAGCGAATCTTGATGCATTTCCATCGCATCGGCTCGCTTGATGTCCGAGATACAGGCTGAGGTGAGCATCTTTCCCCTGTGCCCTGTTTGGGCCAGCGCTGGCCGCCTGAATCCGTTAGTATGGTGCAGCGGAGAAATGCCTACATGGAACGAATGCTAGCCACCCCGGCCGATGCCGAGATCATCATCAAACTGTACCAACTGCGCACCGAAGCGCTGATGCGCGAGGCGCGCGCCTTTATGACGGGCGACTTCTGGCCGGAGACGGCGGAAGACTTTTTTGCCGTCTCGGCAAACCCCGCCCACCCGCACAACGCGCATTTCCGCCAGGTGATCACCTACTGGGAGATGGCCGCGGCCATGGTGCTGCACGGGGCGGTTTCTGCCGAGCTGTTTGTGGACTGCAACGGCGAAGGGTTCTTTCTGCTGGCCAAGTTTGCGCCCATTCTGGAGGAGATACGCGCAAGGAATCCCGGGTTTTTGACCAAGACTTCCGAACTCATCAGCCGGTTTTCCGCCGCTGCCCAGCGCTACGAAGGTGCTCTCAAGGCCATGCAGGCGCGGCGAAAAACCACGACAGCTCAGTCGGATGCACCCGCGTAGTGTTTCATAAAGCGAAATCCTCGCCGCAAATCGCTTGCTAAATCGCTTTCGGTGGAAGATGATGAAAGCGGATCGAAAAGCCCCAATCCCCTGGAGGTTTCCCGTGAAACGTGCAGCTGCTTTTGTCGCCCTTGCGCTCGCTTTTGCTCCGCTTTCGGCCATGGCGGCCGATACCACCATCAATGGCTACATCTCCGACGCCATGTGCGGGGCCAAACATGCCGGCAGCGGCTCGGCCTGTGTGAAGAAGTGCATTGAGGGCGGGGAAGCGCCGGTGTTCGTGGACGAGGCCAAGAAGGAAGTCTGGACCATCGACAATCCTGACGCGGTGAAGGCCTTCTACGGCGACCACGTGACGGTGACCGCGACCGCCGACGCCGCAAAGAAGAGCGTACATATCAGCTCCATTGCCGAAGCAAAGTAGATTCCGCCGCGAAATCCCTCCGGCGATTCGACTCGCCATGGCGCTCAATCTCTGGTAGTGTCATATCCGTCGCCTCGATGCTCGGGCATTGGACCGGGAACGCAGGCGAGAAGCGGATTGACCTGGGAAAAGAGCATGGCACGAGCAGTCTGGAACGGCAAAGTGATTGCCGAAAGCGATACGACGGAGACGGTGGAGGGAAACGTCTATTTCCCCGAAGCCAGCCTCAAGCGGGAGTACTTCCGCCCCAGCAGCACCACCTCTACCTGCCCCTGGAAAGGTCAGGCGCGCTACCTGAACCTGGTGATCGACGGGCAGGACAACCCCGACGCCGCGTGGTACTATCCCGACCCCAAGCCGGCGGCGCGCAAGATCAAGGGATATGTAGCCTTCTGGCGCGGCGTGGAAGTTGAGAAGTAGCACGAGCCTCCTGATGCGGACCTTCCTGTTGGCCACACTCCTGGCCGTCTCGTTCGCCGGATGCGCGCACCAGAACCCTTCCGCGCCTGCCTCGCCCGTAACCGCGCCCACATTGGCAAGCGACCCGGCACACCCCGGACACACGTCGGGGTGGGTCGATACCAAGCTCTACTTCGGACTGGGGCCAGCGGATCGGCCCGAACAGGGCGTGAGCGAGGCCAAATGGCGCGAATTCCTCGACAAAGAGGTCACGCCGCGCTTCCCTGACGGGCTGAGCGTGGTGGATGTGTACGGGCAATGGCAGGGCGTCAAACAGTCTGCCCCGGAACGCCTGCGGTCGAAAATGCTCATTGTCGACTACCCGGATACGCAGGATAACCGGGACAAGGTGGAAGCCATCCGGTCGGCGTGGAAAATGCTGACGGGCGACCAGTCAGTCCTCCGGGTGACCCAGCCGGTGGATGTGTCGTTCTGACGAGTCGAATCATCGGCGAAAACTGAGACCCCGCCTGATGGACCCAGATCGAGTCCATTCAGACGGGGTCATTCTTCGCGCGCTGCCTTTCTAGTTGGTCTCGCTTACAAAGACCGCGGTTGTGAGCGCGGGTACCGTAGCAGTTCCGGTCTTCGAGTTGAACGTGGACTGTGTCGTAATGGGATCGCTGGAATTCTTCTGAACCGGGTGCAGGTTCAGCGCCAGCCCCTGCAACTGGATGTTGGTGAAGGTCACCGTTGCGTTGGTCGCGTTGAAGAGCACCACGATGTGTTTGTACGGCCCGTAGTTTCCACCATTGGCGTCGAGCTTCATGACGATCAGGCCTGGCGTCTGGTTCGGGCCGGTGTTCAGGAACGTAAGATTCTGCTGTATCTCCGCAAAGGTTGCCATGCGGAACAGTTCTGAGCTGTAGCGGATTTGCAGCAGCTCGTTGAACGCCTCTTCACTGTATGCGATGTTTGCCGGGAGCGGCGTGTATGCCGGGTTGCTGAGCAGTGGCGTCATAATCGGCCACTGGCCCTGGTTCTGGCTGGCGATGGGCAGGCCGATGCCCCAGTTTGCCGTCTGGCCGGTCCAGTCGATCTTGTTGAACCAGTCTCCGGAGTTGTAGCTGTTCTGGTCCATGTCCTTGGAGCGCAGCAGGTCGTCGCCGCCCTGGTAGAACGGAACGCCCTCACCCAGCGTAACCAGGCTCATGCCGACGATTTGCCTGCGGGCACGGGTGGCGATCGAGTCAGAGAAGCTGGACTTCAACTGCACCTGGTCAAAGAGATCCTGATTGTCGTGCACTGAGGCGTAGTTGATGGCTTCAATGGGGCTCTTGGTATATCCCGTGGGTTGCCCGTTGTAACTCACTTCGGCGCCGGTCACCGTTGCGCCGGCACTATCGACAAACGTGTAGTCGCGCAGGTTTCCTGTGAGCCCCACATCGATCCAGTCAGAATACTGCAGCAACTGCGCCTGCTGCTGGCTGGGCGAAAGAGTGCTGTTGGTGTAGGCGCTGGGGTCGGTGAAAAGTCCCGTAGCAAAGCCCTGGACTCGTTCATCGGTAAACGGACTGCCTCCGTGAATTCCATCGCGGATGCGGTCGTTGAACGTGCCCACCGCAAAGCCGTAGAGATTGATTTGCGAAGCGTTGGGACCGATCTGGTTGTTCTCCGTGTCTCCGAAATTGAATCCCTCCCCGTAGAGATAAATCTTCGACCCGTCAACGCCGTCTTTCTCCAGCGTGAGCGCCTGCAGCGCTTGTTGAATGTCGGTGATGTTGTAGGTGAACATGAAGCTCATGATGTCAAAGCGGAAGCCATCGATCTTGTACTCCCGCGCGTTCAGCAGGAGCGTATCGATGATCAGCTTCTCCATCATCTTGTGTTCAGCCGCGGTGTCCGGGCAGCAGGAGCCGTTTTCGAGATTCCCGTTTGCGTCCAGGCGGTGATAGTAGTTCGGCACCACCTCGTCGAGATTGGAATTGGGCCCCTCGCCGGCAGCATTGGTGTGGTTGAACACCACATCTTGCACCACGCGCAGGCCCGCCTTGTGCAATCCGGCTACCATCTTGCGATATTCGCGCACACGACGATCGGGATGGATGGCATAGCTGCCTTCTGGCGTCATGTAGTGCACCGGATCGTAGCCCCAGTTATAAGCAGGACTCGTCTGGCTCGCGGTAACTGCTGCCTGCTGCTGCTGGCCATCCGGAGGAAACGCTCCCAGGCCGGTCGGAATAATCCACGTGGACTTGTCTTCATTCACGCTGGCGAAGTGGAAGGAAGGCAGAATGTGCACCGCCTTGAGCCCCACCGCGGCCAGGGAGCGAAGATGCTTCATGCCGTCGGAGTCCTGGTCGTCGAAGGCTTCATACATGCCGCGATGCGCGACCGGAACCGTGGGATCGTTGATGCTGAAGTCGCGCACGTGCAGTTCGTAGACGCTCATGTCGCTGACGCTGCGCAAGGGCGGTGAGTTGACCTCATCCCAATCCGCAGGCTTGGTTTCATCCGAGTCGAGATCGGTGATGCGGCTCTTGGTTCCGTTCAACGCGATGTCGATGGAATACGGATCGCTGGTAACATTTGTATCCACCGCCGAATCGGACGGAACCCATACCTGCACGCTGTACAGGTAGTACTTGTTCTTCCAGCTTGCATCGCCATCCGCAACCCAGACGCCATTGTGTTCGTGCATGGGCACAACCGCAGCGGGCGCGGCATCGGTCTCGTTGTCGAAGATCTGCACGGAGACGCTTTGCGCGGTCGGCGCCCACAGCTTCAATTTCACATCGCAGTTTTCGTCGTCGTCCCAGTCATGCCACCAACGATCGTTTCCATGCTGGAAGACAACGCCCAGTTTGCCGGGATAGTAATAAAGGTCGTCGAGCACGCCTGCATCCTGAATGCCGGTCGCATAGGTGAGCGCGCCGCTCGAGTTGACCGCTGAAAACGCAAGCTGACCTTGAAGGATCGTTTGCAAGGAAGAGACCTGCGTATTCGCCGGCAATTCGAGCACGGTGTACCCAGCCAATTGCGGATAGCGATACAGTTCATCTGCGGTTAGGCTTCCGCTCACTGTAAGTGGAATCGTGGTGCCGCCGGTAATGCCGGTGGGCGTCACGGACAGGGCGCCGGTAAGGCTGGAACTGATCGCGTAGGTATCGCCGCTCTGCGCGAACTGCGGCTGGATGGCCACGCGTTGGCGATCGAGCCAATAGGCTTGCTCTACGTTGAGCAGACTAGCCAGGATCTGCGCCGGCGTCGGAGTCGAGGTAAAGACCGTCGCGTTGCCGGAGATGGCCCAGGCTTGCAGATAGGTGCCGACGTTCAGGTACATGTTCGGCCCGGGGTCTTTTACACCTGTATACGTGTTGTGGATGATGAATCCAAGGTTCTGCGCGTTGGGAATGAGACTGATGTCGAAGTACGCACCGTAGGAGTCGTAACTGGTCACAAAGGTAAGGCCGTCGTTATAGTCGCCGGTATATTCCGCCGTGTCTTCGAAGGCGTAGACGCTCCAGTTGGCATAATCCCCGTCTGGCCGATAGTAGTGAATGCGCGCGTAGCCCGGCAACAGAGCATTGGGATTGGACAGGCTGGGCTGGCTCTTGTAGAGCTTGCCAATTCCCGTGTAACCCCAGTATTCGAAGCCTTCCGTGGAGGGATCGACAAACTCGTTGGGTCCCGGGTCTTTTTGATCTCCGCCCGGCGCGGAGGGATTGTGAATGATCAATCCAAGATTCTGCGCACTGGGCACAACCGCTACGTCGAAGTACGCGCCGAAGGCATCGGTATTTGTCACCGGCACCAGGCCGCTGTTGTAGTCGCCGGTGTACTCGGTGGTGTCGTAGAAGGCATAGATCGTCCAGCCGCTATAGTTGCCGTCGTTGCGGTGATAATGAACGCGCACGTATCCCGGCAGAATCGCCGTAGGGTTGCTCAGGTTGGGCGCGGATGTATAGAGGCAGGCGATGCCGGAGTAAGCCCAGTACTCAAAGCCCTGCGTGGCGGGATCGACGAACAGATTATTCGGCGTGTCTTTCTGATCGCCGCCCGGCGCGGTCGGATTGTGGATGATGATGCCGACTTCCTGTGCGCCACTGGTCACGCCGACATCGAAGTACACACCGTAGCTGTCAGTGCCGGTCACCTGCACGGGGCCGCCGCCATAATTGCCCGTGTTTTCCGTGGTGTTGTCGAAGGCATAGACGGTCCAGCCGCTGTAATTGCCGCCGGGACGGAAGTAATGGATGCGGATGTCTCCGGAGGGGATGGGAGGATCGGGCTGAGCAAATGACGGCGCTGCAGCAAGAAGGCTGAGCAAGAGCAAGAGACATGGAAACAAACTCTTGCGCACGAGGCGAGAGGTTCTGGTCCGGAAGTTCATGAGGAAGGCTCCAAAGAAAGGTCGACTCTGTTTTGTCTGGGCGCAATTCTTCCGCGCTCTTTTTCAGGGGGTTCTGTCGAGCGGGGGCGATGGTACGTCCGCCGAAACGTCGATGTCAAGGGGATTCGGGGTCGGGTTTGCCTTCAGTGCGCTTGACCGGGATCGGGACAGGTTGTCAGAAATTGAATTTCAGCGCGCCCTGCAGAATGCGCGGCGGCGCAGCGCTGATGGCGTTGCCGAATGTCGAGCTGCCGATGTTGCCGTCCACCGAGCCGGGTCCGTTGAATTGCGTGTGGTTGAAGACGTTGAATGCTTCCACGCGGAAGAGCAGCGATTTTGACTCAGTGAGCGGCAAATTCTTGGCGAGCGCCATGTCGTAATTGTCGGCTCCAGGGCCAAAGAAGAACCGCCGCGTGGCGTTGCCGGGCGTGCCCAGGGCATTCATGCTGAAGGCAGCGGTGTTGAAGTAGTTGATTCCGTTCACGCGCGGATTGTGGTTCAGCCGAATCGGAGCGCCGTTGAAGTCCGGTTGGTCGATGCTCGAGTTGTTCACCCCGTTCGGATTGGTACCGATCAGCGAATCGTCTCCGTTATTTGTCATGGTTACGGGAAATCCGCTTGCGAAACGGGTGATGCCGGAGAGCGACCATCCTTGAGTCAGTAATTTGGCGCCGAACGAGCCGGAATGCACAAGCCGATCGAAGGGCAATTGGTATTCATAGCTGAGGACGAAGTTGTTTTTCACGTCGAATGACGACAAGGCATAGCTGAGCGCGGGGTTGAAGGGGTTGACCTCTTCGCCGATGTTGGACGACTGATCGAGAGACTTGCTGTATGTGTAAGCAGCGGAGAACTCGAGACGGCCAGTGATGTGACGGGCACTGAGTTCGAGAGCGTTATAACTGGCATGACCGATTGTGGATTGCAGCGCATTGCTGCCGAATTTCGCGCCGAGCGGCCCGCGCGTTCCGTTCACTTGGCCACCGCCGACGGGGTAATAGACGGTGTTTTCGCCGCCGGGACCGCAGGTGAGCGTGCCGGGCTCAACTTCGCTGGGCTGGCTGAGACTGAAGCAAAGAGCGGGATTGCCGGGATTGGGTTCGATCAATACGCGCTGGCGATGGCTCGATGTGCCGATATAGCTGGCGCTGAGGACCGTGGCGGGCCCAGCCTGGCGCTCGATCGACAGCATCCACTCTTCGGTATAGGGCACGCGGTTGTGCACGTCGTACCCAGGAATGCCGCTGATCGGCTCATAGGCGCTCCAATCGATGTTCGCGTCGGGTTTGCTCCGTGAAGCATTCAACGGCGCCAGTTTATAAGGAAAGGGCTGGCCATAGTTTTGCCCGTCGGCCGCGGAGATGAACGGTGTAGCAAACAGCGGAGGAGCAGGGCTGGAATAGGTGGTTCCGTAGGGCGCATTTGCCGCCAGCACGCTGATGGAGAGCGCATCGATGGCGGTATAGAAGTTGCCAAAGCTGGCGCGAATGCTGGTGGCTCCAGGGGATCCCAGCAGCCTGGCCAACGCGCCGGCCTTGGCCTGGGGCGACCAGGCGACACCCACGCGGGGCGAGAAGCCGAGGTTACCGATGGGGGCCAGCGTGCGCGGAACACCGGGGTCTCCGGGATAGAGAATGCCCGCCGGCGCGCCCGGAAAGACGACCGACTGCGCGCCCGCTTCAAAGGTGGAGATCTGGTTGTATTTCTCTGACCAGGGCGCGATGCGGTCCCAGCGAAGGCCGTAATTCAGCGTCAGGCTGGGCAACGCGTGCCAGCTGTCCTGGGCGAACAGGCTGACATATTTGTTGCGCGCATAGAACGGATTGAGCTGGCTCTGGTTGTACTGGCTGGGCACGCCAATCAGAAAATCCGCAAAGTCCACGCCGGTTTCGGTGCCGGAGAAGACGAAGCTGCCATTGAACTGCGCGATGGGGTGTGCATTCACCTGGTCGGCGTGGAACTCACTGCCGAACTTCATGGTGTGGCTGCCCAGCACCTTGGAGAAAGTGTCCGCCGCCTGGTAGGTATTGTTGGCCTGAACCAGTTGGTTGGCCGCGGCGCCGGTCGAGTAGCCGTTGAAGTTGAGATTCTCCGCACTCTGCCCCTTGGGATCGAGGGCCACGATGCTAGGACTGCCGTCGGCATTTTCAAATCCCTGTGAAATCAGGCTCACACCGCGCCCGCCCACGGGCTGACCGAGGTTTGTAGAATCGCGCAGGTAGCTCACGTGCGCTTCGTTCACCGTGGTGCTGTTGATGGACTTGGTTGCGCTCAACGCCAGAAGTTGTGCCCGGCCCGTGGTGAGTGCGCTGAAGCCGGGCACGCTCGCTCCGCTTTGTGCCGTTGGATAGGGGTTATCGAGGTTGAAGTCGTCGATAAAGTAGTAGGCCGAAAGCAGGCCCCAGCGGGTGTTTGCATCGATACGCGAGCCCGCTTTGTCATCGCGCAGGGTCTGGTTGTAGGCGGAGGTGGCAAAGCCATCGGCGTTGTTCGGGGCGGGAATGTATTGGAGCATGCGCTGTGCTGGGGTCGACCACGCGCTTGCGGGAATCACCGCATTGGGCAGAACGCAGGGTGTGGCTCCGGTGGAGGAGCAACCGGGATAGTTGTATGCCTCGCCACTGCTGACCGTATAGCCCAGTTTCTGTGAGAGAAGATTGGCGAGATAGGGTCCACTGACAATGGTCAGGGGCTGATTGGTGGTGGGATCGTAGAAATTGTTGGGGGCCAGGTCAGAGAGGTCGCCCGCGCGATCCGCGTTCGACGGCACGCTGATTTCGCCCGAATCGATGCCCTGAGACTGGCGGGTGCCTTGATAATCCAGAAAATAGAACAACTTGTCGTGACGGATGGGCCCGCCCAGGGTTCCGCCAAACTGGTTCTGGCGATAGGCGCCGCGCGCGGGGGAAAAGTAGTTGCGCGCATCGAGATCGGTATTGCGCAGAAAGTCGAAGGCGCTGCCGTGCAATCTGTTGCCCCCGGATTTGGTCACCACGCCGATCTGGCCGCCGCTGAATTCCCCATACTCGGCGTCGAAGTTGCTGGTGACGATACGAAACTCGGAAATCGCGTCAAGGTTGGGGATAATGGCGGTGCCGGCGTTTACGTCTTCCTCCGCGTCGCTGCCGTTCACGCTGAAGTAATTCGAGGTTTCCCGCTGCCCGTTGACGGAGATGGTGCCGGGGTTGAGCGTTCCGGACGGTTCAAGGATGGTTGCGCCCACGTCCTGCACTGTGTTGGAAATGATCGTCGTGGATGGAGCCACTCCGGGCTGTAGCGAGAGAAGATCGGTAAAGCTTCGCCCATTCAGAGGCACGGCGGCCATCTGGCGTCCGCTGATCACTTCACCCAGTTGCGTGCTCACAGCCTCCACATGCAGCGTATTGTCGGTCACGCTTACGGTCTGCGAGACAGCGCCGATCACAAGCGGAACGTCGATCTTGAGCGCTGCATCGGTGTCCAGGACGATGTCCTTGCGCTGGTAGCTTTGGAATCCGCAAGCCTGTACGCTCAGCTCGTAACGCCCAACCGGCAGGACCGGGAAGGTGAAATACCCATCGGTGCTGGCATGCGTCTGGCGGAGAGCACCCGTGTTGATTTCACGGACGCTCACACTGGCATTGGGGACAACGCTTCCCGATGGGTCTTTCACCACGCCGGAGATGCTTCCGGCCACGGCTCCCCAGGCAGCGACGCAAATCAAGAGAAAGCAGCTCAGCGGAATGGCAAATCGGCGGATGTGTTGCGACGGACTCAATGCGAATTCCTTCAGGTTTAGCCTGACCGTTGGAGGAGCCATCAGCGGGTCCCATCCGTTCCGGCCATGATATGCGACCAATTTAGTCTTCATTAAATATACGACAAATTAAGTCCGGATTGTTTGCAGTGATTTGGATCACACCAGATGGTGGAATTGGGCCTATTTCGAAGCCGACTTTGCTGTAATGGGCCAGCGGGATGGCGTCTTTTTGGTATAAGTGCTTAATTTATATCGATTTGAGGTTGTCTATGACGCTGGATCAAGCTTGGAGCACCCGGTGCCTGATGCATCAGCCGCCCCCCGTTCTTGTTTAGCGCCGCGATAGGCGTTTTCGAGGAGTAATCCAGTCAATCGCACGTAACCGGCTGTCGATGAGTGCATTGGCCTGTTGGCAACAACTGAGATAGCGGGTGCGGACTTGACCGTCAAGATGCGCGGCATTGCACCACCTCCAGAAGGCCGAGTGTCTGCAAGAATGGAGTGGGGGCCCTGGGACAATGACGCAATTCAAAGACAAAATCCCCGCGGCGGGAGCGAAAATCGAATTCCTCTTTGACGCCGCATCGGGTGGCATTGCCAACCAAATCTCCGGCACAGGCTTCATGGCGTTCTATCAAGTTGCCATGAGCCTCGACGGTCGTCACCTGCTCGCCAGTGTTCCGCCCGGTGGCCTCGGACAGGTGATGATCTATCCCAAGCCTTCTCTGCTTGCGTATGTACAGTCCGACCAACAAGGGATGTGGGGGCGTAGTTGTCCGCACTGCGGGAAGTACTTTCGCACCAGCCATATCATGGACACCACCTATTGTCCCTATTGCTCCCAACCTGCGCCCGATCTCGCGTTCGTCACCGAGGAACAGAAGAAGTACCTCACGGCGTTCTACGATGCCTTCGCCCATGCCTATCTCTAGCAGAAAAGCACGAGCCTGGAGATGGCCGAGATCACCGATACGATTTCGAACTGGCATTACTCGGAAGAAAAACAACAGCGCCATTTCACCTGCTCGACCGAAAAGTGCGGTGCGCAAACCGACATCCTCGGCGAATACGGCTATTGCCCCCGCTGCGGTCGGACCAACGCTCGGAAGCTGTTTTCCGACTTCTTCGACCAAGAACTCGCCCGCCTTGAAGAAGTCCGGAAGACGGTCGCCGATCGCCACGAGCGAAGCCTGGTGTGGGAGAAGATGACGGTGGACGCAGTTTCACGCTTTGAAGCGCTGGGCAAACACTTGCGTCGGAGACTCCTCGGATACCCGTTGACTGCTGTTCGCCGCACACAGCTCCAGAAGCTGAGCTTTCAGCAGCCGCTGGCTGCGGACGCTTCGCTGAAGGAATGGTACGGAGTGGGGCTTTTCGAATGGCCCGGCTCCGACACCAATCCGAAGAGGGTCATCGCGCAGAGCGAAATCCCGTTAATTCGGAAGATGGTGCAGCGGCGCCACATCCTGATCCACAACGGCGGCGTTGTCGACCAAGATTACCTTCAACTAAGCGGCGACACGCATGTGCGCCTCGACGAGCGAATCGAGATCCGCAGCAATGAGGCCAAGCGCTTTCTCGAAAACGTGAAGGAGATGGGCCTCAACCTTCTGGACAACGTGGAAGACGGCTTCAGCGTGGGAGGAGATTAAACCATGATCGACGAGAGTGCTCTTAGCTACAAACGCGGCGAACTGGTGGAATTCCAGCTTCGCCTGGGAGGCGGACCCAAGAAATGCCGCGGTCTGATTCTGAACACAGCGGTGTTATACGGCCGTGCTGCGCGTCAGCTATGGATTCTCGATATGGACGATCCCACACCCCAGCTCGAGGCGGCGTGGACCAAGCGCAAGCACATCGTGCACGAAGAAGACATCATCGCGCGGATCCCGTCAACGGTGATCGGCGGCGATACCCTGCTGCGAGATAATCCGGTTTGCTTCCCGGTTCAGAATGGAAGAGACACCGTCGAAATCCCGGCGGTCACCGTGAACGTCCCTTTGCCGGTGCAGCATCCGGTGGCAAAGGAATCGGACGGATCCGCGCAACCTGGTTCCACCGCGGAGTCGCCTTCGCAATCGGAGTAATAAGGACCTGACGTCATGAAGATTTTTGTCACTTCATTCCGCCAGAACTTCGATTTCGGCGCTGCTCACCGTGCTCCAGGGATAACTGCGATCAAGGACACCGCCCGCAAACCGATTCCAGCCCGATGCGCAATCTCGAAGAGCGCCCAATCGTCAATGCGCTCACCGACACCGGGTTAGCACCGAAAAGTCGGCTTGTGGGGTGCGAATGCGCCAGGGCTGCCAAAACGCATCGCGCGAGCCGATATACAACTTGTTCTTCGTTCGACGCGACGCGAGCTTGCTCAATACGCCTGCAACTGATCCAGCGGCAGGCGGACGCGGAAGCAGGTGTTGCCCGGTTCGGAGCGGACGCTCAGATGGCCGCGGTGCTTGCGGACGATGCGCATGGCGTTGTCGAGGCCCAGGCCAAGGCCTTGGCCGGGCGGCTTGGTGGTGAAAAAGGGCTCGAAGATGCGGTCTTGCAACTCGGGACGAATGCCGGGGCCGGAGTCCTGGATTTCAACCAGAAGCATGTCCGCCTCGAGGCTCGCGGAGATGCGGAGCTCACCTTCCTCTTCACTCGTTTCGGCAATGGCTTCAAGCGCGTTCTCGATCAGGGCAGTCCAGACCTGATTGAGCTCGCTGCCATAGGCGCTGATGCGCGGCAAGTCAGGTGCGTAGTCGCGGATGACCTTGACGTTGCCAATGCGGGAGCGCAGCATTTGCAGCGTTGCGTCAAGGCCGGCGGGCACATCGATTTCGAGAATGGGCGCGCGGTCCATGTAGGAGTAGGCCTTGATGGCGCTGATGAGGTCGAAGATGCGGGCGGTAGAGTTCACCAGCGTTTCAACGGAGCGCGTGGAGCGCAGGTAACGGGCGAGATACTGGAGGATCACACAGCTCTCAGGCCCGCTGAGGAAGGTTGGGAGTTCCTCCAGATCGACAACCGTGACCGACTCCTCGGCAAGTTGGGCGGCAATCTCCCACGACTCGGGGCAGCCGAGCTTTTCCAGCCAGGCGCGCATGGCTTCTTCGCGCGGGATGAGGGCCGCGGCCTGCAGATCGCCTGCCTGGGCGGCGCGGTCGAAGATCATCTGCTCCCAGCATTCGACGGCCTGAATCTGCTCATCGCTGAGGCACAGGTTGATCAATTTGAAGCGGTTTTCGCGGTTGGAGCGCAGTTCGGTCATGAGTCCCGAGGCGGCGCGCTGCGCGGCAGACGCGGGGTTGTTGAGCTCGTGGGCCAGGTTGCCGGCCAGCTTGCCCAGGGCGGTTAGCTTTTCTGCCTGCTGCTCGATGCGGGTAACCTCGCGGACACGGTCAAGCAGCGTGGAGACCACGCGCTGCGTCATGGAGGGGATAGCCTGCAACATCGCGGGGAATTGCGTTTTGTGAATCAGCAACCCCCACACATCGGTGGCGGCAAAACCCTGCCCGCCGAATGCTTTCATGCGCGAAAAGGGCAGGATTCCCGTGATCTGGCCGGAGCGGCCGATGAACAACGCCATGGGACCCCCGTGCTGGCGGCGAACGTGCATTTCACCCTTGAGGATGAACACCATGTGCTCAGCGGGCGCGCCTTCTTCGTAGAGCACGTCGCCGGCTTTTGCCATCACCTCCTGCCCGTGGCGGGCAAGCCAAAGGCGGTCTTCAAGCGACAGACCGTGCAGGGGGCCCACGTGGTCGAGAGCTTCCGCAATGGTTTCGACGAGGGAGGGACAGGCAGGCGGAGCAACAGCTGAGGTGAGCATCCGGGGGACCTCCGGGCAAGCAGTTTCAGAATAGACGATCAGGGCAGCGGGAAAGACCAACACGCGGGATGGGGGCGATTCGGGCTCGAACGCTGGTCCCGGCTATGATGTAGAGCGTGAGAGATGAGGCAATCGCTTGAGCGTGTCCTTCCGCGCCCGTTTGCGCGCCGTGCCTGTGCTGGTGTGGATGGTGCTGATCGCGCTCGCCCTGCGAATGGCCGTCATTCCCTTCGACACCATTGAGGATTTGATGGATGCCGATCATATTCACGCCTGGGAGCAGGGCAATACGGCGCGTGCGCTGCTGGCCGGGCACGGCTTTGGCAGCCCGTTCGTTTCCACGCAGACTTCGGCGATTATGCCGCCGGTCTATCCGCTGGTTGTGGCGGCAATCTTTTGGGTCTTCGGCGTGCATACTGCGCAGTCCATCTTCGCCGTGCATGTCTTTGATTGCATCATTAACTCGCTGGCTTGCATCCCCATTTTTCTTGTGGCGCGGCGAAGCTTTGGACAGCGCGTGGGGCTGTGGGCGGGTTGGGCATGGGTGTTTTTCCCCTACGGAATTTACTTTGCGGCAGCTTGGGCATGGTCGACCCATCTGTTGCTTCTGAGCTTGTGCTGGCTGCTCTATCTCGCGCAGGAGATTGAAGTCTCACCGCGCTTGGGACTGTGGTGCGGCTTCGGATTGCTGGCAGGATTCGCGGGACTCGTCGAGCCGTCGATCCTGGTGGTGATTCCATTTCTGATGGTGCTCGCAGTGTGGCGATTGGCGCACGCGGGCAAGCGCTGGCTGCTGCCGGGCGTGGTTGCTTCGCTGACGCTGGCGGCCACCATTGCGCCTTGGCTCCTTCGCGATGCAGTCGACTTTCACCGCTTCATTCCCATGCGCGACAGCATGGGACTGGAACTTTGGATGGGCAACAACGGCTATTCAACGCGATTTACCAGCGATCAGCTTCATCCGCTGCATGATGCGCAGGAACTATCCGACTACAACACCATGGGCGAGCTTGCTTATATGGATCGCAAGGCCGCGCAGGCCAAAGCCTACATCCATTTGCACCCGGGATGGTACGCGAAGATGTGCCTGCGGCGTGCAGTCTATCTGTGGACGGGCTACTGGAGCTTCAATTCCGATTATCTACAAATGGAGCCGGCCGATCCTTTCAACGTGCCCTTTGCAACAGCGCTGACGGTGCTGGCGCTGACAGGATTATGGATCGCGTGGCGACGCGCTCCGTATGAAGCGATTCGTTTCGGTGGAGTCATGTTCCTGTTCCCCATCGTTTATTACTTCAGCCATCCCGAGCCCTATCACATGCGGACACTCGACCCGCTTGTTGTGATGCTGAGCTGTCTTGTCGCCGTGAACTGGCGCGAGCGCGTCGAGGAACGAAAGCGGCTTGCGCCGGTCTGAGAGGCAGAGCGTCGGCGTCGGACAGGTGTTATGATGGGGCGGTTTAGTCAAGCCCCGGAGGAATCCGCTCGTGCTCAAGGTGTATTTATCCATGCTGCTTTTTCTTTTTGCGCCCCTGCTTGTGTTTGCGCAGAATACAAGCGCCCGCTTCGACGCGGGAAGCAAAGTCTTTCGCCTGGATGGCGGCGGAGTTACTTATGTTTTTGGCGTGAACGCACGAGGAGAATTACAGCAGCTCTACTGGGGTGGACGGCTTGGTGCGACGGATAGCTTTCCGCAGGCCCGTCCGCTGCCGGAGTGGGCGTCGTTTGACTCGTCTTACACCAACACGCCGCAGGAGTACGCGGGCTGGGGCGCAGGGCTGTTCAACGAGCCGGCGCTGAAGGTGACGTTCGCCGACGGCAATCGCGACCTGGTGCTGCACTACTTGAGCCACGCCGAGACAGCGCATGGATTCGACGTGATGCTTAAGGATATTTCGCGGCAGATCTTTGTCACGCTTCATTACGCGATGGATCCTGAGAGCGGAATCCTGGCGCGGAGTGCGACCATCGAGAATCGCAGCGCCGACCCGGTGACCGTCGACCAGGCTGCGGCGGCTGCATGGGCTTTGCCGGCAGGGCATTACACGCTGAACTATCTGACCGGGCGATGGGCAGGGGAGTGGACACTGAATCAGGAGACGGTGCATCCGGGCGCGCGGGTCATCGAAAGCCGTCGCGGATCGACCGGGCACCAGGCCAATCCATGGTTTGCCATTCAGAGCGGAGACGCCGATGAAGATCATGGAGACGTGTGGTTCGGCGCGCTCGGTTGGAGCGGCTCGTGGCGCATCACAGTCGAGCAGGACCAGCTGGAAGCGGTGCGCGTGACGGGCGGCTTCAATCCCTTTGATTTTGGTTATCTGCTCAAGGCCGGCGAAAAGCTGGAGACGCCGATTTTCTACGGAGGCTTTGCGCAGGATGGGCTGGGCGGCGCATCGCGGCTGCTGCATCGCTATGAGCTTGAGCATATTCTTCCGCGCACGCAGGCAACAGCAGGACAGCCTCTGCCCAAGCCGAGGCCGGTGATCTACAACTCATGGGAGGCGACCGAATTCAAGGTGAACGAGGCCGGGCAGATGGCGCTGGCAGAAAAGGCCGCTGCGCTGGGCGTCGACCGCTTTGTGATGGACGATGGATGGTTTGGCCAGCGCAAGGACGACCATGCAGGCCTGGGCGATTGGTATGTGAACCGGGAGAAATTCCCGAACGGGCTCAAGCCGTTGATTGACAAGGTGCACGCACTGGGCATGAGTTTTGGACTTTGGGTTGAGCCGGAGATGGTGAACCCTGATTCGGATTTGTATCGCGCCCATCCAGACTGGGTGCTGCATTTCCCGGGGCGGCCGGAGTCGGAGCAGCGCAATCAACTGGTGCTCAACCTTGCGCGGCCCGACGTACGCGATTACGTGCTCGGCTTCCTCGACCGTTTGCTCACGGAGAACGATATCGCGTTTTTGAAATGGGACTACAACCGCAACTGGAGCGAGCCGGGATGGGACCAGTTGCCGGCCGATGAGCAAAAGCGTTTGTACGTTGCGTTCACCGAAAATCTCTATGGCATCCTGGCCGAGTTGCGCAAGCGGCATCCGAATGTGGAGATCGAAAGCTGCTCCGGCGGCGGCGGACGCGTGGACCTGGGGATTCTGCGCTACACGGACGAGGTGTGGCCTTCTGATAACACTGACCCGTTCGACCGGCTTACCATTCAGGATGGGTTCACGTACGCCTACACGCCGCAAATCATGATGGCGTGGGTCACGGATTCGCCGCACTGGCTCAATCGTCGGACCACGTCGCTGAGTTACCGCATGCTGAGTTCCATGCAAGGCTCGCTGGGCATCGGCGCCAACATCGCGAACTGGACGCCGGAGGAGACTGCGCTGGCGAAGAGGCTGATTGCAACGTACCACGAAGTGCAGGCGACAATTGTGCAGGGAGCGCTCTACCGGCTGATATCGCCACGCCACGGAAGCGAGTATTCAGCAACCCAGACGGTGAACAGCGAAAAGACTCAGTCGGTTGTTTTCGCATTCATTCATTCGACGCAGGAAGGACACACATTCCCCACCCTCAAGCTGACGGGGCTGGACCCTGCGGCGGAGTATGCGTTGAGCCCCATCGAAGGGAAGGCGCGTCCGGGGACGCCAGCCGCGGCCAGCGGCGCGTGGTGGATGAATCATGGTCTCGATTTCGACGAAGAATTCCGAGGAGATTTTCAGGCGGCGGCGTTCCGGTTGGACCGAAAATGATCTCTCATTTCGGCTGCATGATTTTCAAGCCGGGAATTTGCTGGAAGTGCTTCAGGTTGGTCGTGATGAGTTCGAATCCGAGTTGCATTGCGGTGACGCCGATGGCCAAGTCTTCAAAGGCGAGTGTAAAACCAAGGGCAGCTTGTTGACCCTCAATGCGACCCACAATTCGGGCGATCTCGACAGTGACTGGGTAGACGGGAATGTCCTGGCAGAGGCGATCAATAAAGGACAAACGGCGCAGTTTACGGGCTTCATGTTGCGCGCGATATGCGCCGTGCATCATCTCGGCGATGGTGACAACGGAGAGGCCGATTTCGACCTCTCCGTGCAGGGCCTTGAATTGCTGAAGGATCTCGCGGACTGTATGGCATTTTCGCTCGGCCGCAATCACGATGCTCGAATCGAGAATCAATCCCATGCAGGAGGCGTCCAAGGCTTGCGATTGCGGACGATCTCAGCCACATCGTCGGCAAAATCCGGATCGAGAACTGGAGCTTCCCCGGTTTCCAGTTCATGCTTGCGCGCGAGTTCGATGCACTCCGAGATCGTGCGATGCACAGGAACTGCCGAGCGCAGGATCGCGGGCGGAAAGACACCATCTTCGATGATGATTTCTGCTCCGGCGCGCACCTTTTCCATCAGCCCGGCAAAGTCGCGGGCGGCATCGGTGCCGGAGATGCGGATGGTTGCCATGAAATGATCATAACCCGGAATACGGATTTGAGAAACGATGAGCCATTCCGTCGCGTGAAGACCAGCTCCGTCGCGTATGGCCGGAGAAGTATCCCAGGATACTTGCCACCATCTACTGCAGTAGATGGTGGCTGACTTGCTTTATCTCGATTTTGCGACTTCTTCCACAGTGACCGGATCGAGGAACGGCATCGCTGCGCGCAATTCCTTGCCGACAATCTCGATGGGGTGCTTGGCTTCGGCTTCGCGGAAGGCCAGAAACTCCTTGCGGCCAGAGTTCTGATCGGCGAGAAATCTCTTTGCAAACGATCCATCCTGAATTTCGCTCAGGATGGCCTTCATCGCCTTGCGGCTTTCCGCATTGATGACGCGCGGGCCGCTGACGTAGTCGCCCCACTCGGCGGTGTCGGAGATGGAATAGCGCATGTACGCCAGCCCGCCGCGATAGATGAGATCGACAATCAGCTTGAGTTCGTGGAGCACTTCGAAGTAGGCGCTCTCCGGCTGATAACCCGCTTCCACCAGCGTGTCGAATCCAGCCTTGATCAGCGCGCTGACGCCGCCGCAGAGCACCGCCTGCTCGCCGAACAGATCGGTCTCGGTCTCTTCTTTGAATGTGGTTTCGAGAACGCCGGCGCGTGTGCAGCCAATGCCCTTGAGATAGCTGAGATTGAGTGCATGGGCGTGGCCGGTGGCATCCTGATGGATGGCGATGAGGCCGGGAACGCCGCCGCCCTCGATAAAGACTTCGCGCACGCGATGGCCGGGAGCCTTGGGCGCGGCCATGCCCACATCGATGCCCGCGGCCGGGACGATGGTCTTGAAGTGGATGTTGAAACCGTGCGCGAACAGAAGCATCTTGCCGGCGGTGAGATTCGGTCCGATCTCTTCGGCATAAAGCTTCGCGGCAGTCTGATCGGGGACCAGGACCATCACCACGTCCGCCCACTTGGTGGCTTCGGCAACGGTGGCCACTTCCAGGCCGGCCTTCTCAGCCTTGGCGCGGGATTTGGAGCCGGGGGCGAGTCCGACTTTGACATGAACGCCGGAGTCTTTGAGGCTGAGCGCATGGGCGTGGCCCTGCGAGCCATAGCCGATGATGGCCACTTTCTTGGCTTGGATGAGAGATAAGTCGGCGTCGTGATCGTAATAAGTCTTTGCCATGATTTCTTCCGTTTTCCTTTGCTTGCGCGGGTTAGAGTTAGTGCGAATCGTTTCGTATGTCAACGTGCTGATTCAGTTAGTCTGACTCACCGGGAACGTGTTCTTCCAAAGCTTCTTGAGGATCGATGTCGGCTTCCGCGGGTTCTTCAGGTCCAGCGCCCATGGCCTTGAGAACGCTTGAAATATGGCGGCCGCGGCGCATCGTCATCTTGCCGCTGCGGCAGATTTCGAGAATGCGGCCGTCGTCTTCGCGCAGCACTTCGATCAGGCCTTCGATCTTGCTTTCGACACCGGTCATCTCGATCATCAGCGACTCCGAAGTTAGATCGACGATGCGCGCGCGAAAGACCTCGACCAGGTCAAAGATCTGCGAACGATTCTTGGGCGTGGCAGCCACTTTGATCAGCGCCAGCTCACGCGTGACTGCGGGGTCTTTTGCGATGTCGTCTACATCGACGACGTTCTCCAGTTTAAAAAGGCTTGCCCGGATGCGATGGCCGGCTTCCGCGGATGCTTCGCAGACAAGCGTGAGCCGAGACAGGCCGGAACGCTCGCTGCGCCCCACGGTGAGCGAGTTGATGTTGATGTTCAAGCGGCGGAAGAGCGAAGCCACGCGCGTGAGCACGCCGGGTAGATCTTCAACGTATGCGACAAAGGTATGGAGCATGAGGGCCTTTCAGAGAGATCAGGGATCAGAGATCAGAGATCGGTTTCGGCGGTCCCGGCTTCTTTGTGGAATCCAGAATCGCGTAGAGCATCTTTCCAACTTCATGGGATAGGTTTTCTGCTTCATTTAGCAGATTGGGGTTTCCGATTCCAATAGCGCGGGCGATCTCAATCTGCGTTTGCAACTCGAAATTTGATCCTCTTGCGATGCCGAGGAACTGCCGGTATTCGGCTTTGTTCAACCGTCCATGCCCTTCAGCAATGTTGCTCGGTAGTGGAACGGCCGCACGCCTGATCTGGCTGCTCAGTCCGTACACCTCATCGCGCGGAAAGTCCCGCGTCAATCGATAGATCGCGACCGTCAACTGCATCGATCTTTGCCAAACGGTCAAATCCCGGAACGAATGTGCCATGGTGGACAAAACTCCTTTGCTCGCCACAAAAAAGATGATCTCTGATCTCTGACCCCTGATCTCTGCTTCATTTATCGTCCGGAGTTTCAAGCAGCGGGTCTTTGCCGGGACGGCGAATCATTTCGTGCAAGGCCGAGCCGGCAGGAATCATGGGGTAAACAGATTCCTCCTTTTCGACCATGAAGTTGAGCAGGAACGTGCCGGGAGCGGAGCGAGCCTGGTTGACAGCGGTTTCCACTTCGGGCCTGGTGCGGACGGCTCGGCCTTGGATGCCGTGCGCGTCAGCGAGCTTGACGAAGTCGGGGCTGATGAGCGGCGTGGCCTCGTAGTTGCTGTCATAGAAGAATTGCTGCCACTGGCGCACCATGCCGAGAAAACCATTATTGATGATGGCGATGTTGATCTTGATGTTTTCCTGCACGATGGTGGAGAGTTCGGCTGCTGTCATCTGAAATCCGCCATCGCCGGCGACGACCCACACTTCCTTGTCCGGACATGCGAACTTCGCGCCGATGGCGGCAGGCAGCGCGAAACCCATGGTACCGAGCCCGCCGGATGTGACCAGCGAGCGCGGATGCTCATGGTGAAAATACTGCGCTTCCCACATCTGGTGCTGGCCCACGTCGGTCACCACGATTGCGTTGCCGCCCGTGATGCGCCAGATGTCGTGAATGACGTGTGCCGCATAGAGGTGGCCCAGGTCGGGCAGGTTCTTGATGTCGCGCACGGCAACCGCGCCCTTGCTCGCATCAATCGTTTTGATCCACTCAGATCCGTCGCGGCTTGCGATACGCGGAAGCAACTGCTCAAGCACTTCGCGCAGGTCGCCCACCAGGGCTACATCGACCTTGATGTTCTTGTTGATCTCCGCCGGGTCGACTTCAATATGAATCTTCTTCGACTTGAGAGAGTAAGTCGAAGTTGAGCCGGTAACGCGATCGTCGAAGCGCATCCCGCAGGCAATGAGCAGGTCGGCTTCCTGAATGGCGTGGTTCACCCAGGCCTCGCCGTGCATGCCCATCATGCCCAAATTGAGCGGGTGCGACGCGGGGAACGCGCCCAGGCCGAGCAGCGTAAGCGCGACAGGAATTTGCCCGCGCTCAGCAAGGGTGCGCACCTGCTCCATGGCGCCGGATTCTGAAACGCCGTGGCCGGCAAGAATGATAGGCCGCTTTGCATTGCGGATCAGTTCGG
The DNA here is from genome assembly GCA_052145815.1 of Occallatibacter sp. Classification (GTDB taxonomy): domain Bacteria; phylum Acidobacteriota; class Terriglobia; order Terriglobales; family Acidobacteriaceae; genus Telmatobacter. The sequence continues at coordinate 30,597 of JBKQNU010000131.1, read as the reverse complement.
CGGCATGAGCCAGGCCGGAATCTTCCACGCGCAGCATTGGATGTGGACGATAGGGGCGCGGCTTGGCGGCTTCAAAGTCGAAGATAGCTGTTCCTTGCTGCGCGTCCTTGGTGATGTCGACCAGTACCGGACCGGGCCGGCCAGTCTGCGCAATCTGAAATGCGCTGCGGATGGCCGGGCCAATATCCTCGGTGCGATTCACCAGGAAGTTATGCTTGGTTACCGGCAGAGTTATGCCGGTAATGTCGACTTCCTGGAACGCGTCTGTGCCAAGCACCTTGCTGGAGACGTTGCCGGTAATGCAGACGATAGGAACGGAATCCAGCATGGCCGTGGCGATGCCGGTGATGAGGTTGGTAGCGCCGGGACCGCTCGTGGCGATGGCCACACCGACCTTGCCCGAGGCGCGCGCGTAGCCGTCGGCCATGTGCGACGCGCCCTGCTCGTGGCGCACCAGGACGTGATGAACTGGAAACTTGCGCAGCGCGTCGTAGACTGGCAGAATGGCACCGCCGGGATAGCCGAAGACGGTTTCTACTCCCTCACCCACGAGAGTGGCCCACACAATTTCAGCGCCAGTGAGGCGGGTAGGTGTGGTGAGGTGGGCGTTCGCGTTCGCATTAGATTCCATGGATAACTCCTTCATTCATTAAGCAGCTAGAAGCGGTTCTTACGTGGTTGCACCTTCGGATGCGGAGGTTACTCGGTCAACATACTTACGAAAGACGCCGCGCGGCCAGCGAAGTGCAGGCGGCGTGAAGTCTCTGAGACGCTTTTCGATTTGTTCGTTGCTAACTTCGAGCGTGAGCGTGCGGTTGGGAATGTCGAAATGGATGATGTCGCCTTCGCGAACGGCGGCAATGGGTCCGCCAACGAAGGCTTCAGGGGCGACGTGACCGGCAGTGAAACCGCGCGTTGCGCCACTGAAGCGACCGTCGGTCATGAGGGCTACGGTTGCGCTTAGTTCAGCGTTCGATGAGATGGCGGCGGTTACCTGCAGCATCTCTCGCATGCCGGGTCCGCCTTTGGGGCCTTCGTAACGAATTACGAGCACGTCGCCTGGTTTGATGTTCCCGGACTGCACTGCGGCGAAACAATCTTCTTCACACTCAAATACGCGCGCCGGTCCGCGATGCTCCACGCGGTTGGCGGCAGCCACCTTCATTACGCAGCCTTCGGGGGCGAGGTTGCCTTTGAGAATGACCAGGCCGCCGGTGGGCTTGATGGGATTTTCAAATGTGTGGATGACCACCTGGCCGGGAGTCTCCTTGGCGAGCGCGGCTTCTTCCGCGAGTGTTTTGCCGCTGATGGTGAGCGTGCTGCCGTCTGCGTGTCCGGCTTCAATGAGGCGTTTGGCCAGAACGCGCGAGCCGCCGGCGGCCTGGTAGTCGGAAGCGACGAATTTTCCCGCAGGAGTTAGATCGCAGATAAAGGGTGTGCGCTTGCTTATAACATCGAAATCGTCAATGGATAACTCGATTCCCATTTCGCGGGCGATGGCGAGCAGATGAAGCACAGCATTTGTCGAGCCGCCGCTTGCCGCGACGCTGGCGATGGTGTTCTCGATCGACTTGCGAGTGATGATCTGCGATGGACGGCGATTGGCGCGGACGGCATCCATGAGAATGTGGCCGGCTTCGCGGGTGGCCGCATGCTTTTCTGGCGATGTGGCAGGGACGCCGGAGAGCTGGATGGGCGAGATGCCGAGAATTTCACCGCTCATAGCCATGGTGTTGGCCGTGAACTGCCCGCCGCACGCGCCCGCGCCGGGACAGGCGTTGGCTTCGAGGGCCTCAAGGCCGGCGTCGTCGATGCGGCCGGCTGCGTGAGAGCCGATGCCTTCGAAGACATTCTGGATGGTGATGTCTATTATTTCGCCATGGGGACCGTTCAGCTTGCCCGGAGCGATAGACCCGCCGTAGAGCATCATTCCGGGGATATCAAGCCGGCAGAGAGCCATGATGATGCCGGGCATGTTCTTGTCGCAGCCGCCAATGCCCACCAGGCCGTCAAACAAGTTACCCCGCGCGACTAACTCGATGGAATCGGCGATAACTTCGCGACTTACCAGCGAAGCCTTCATTCCCTGCGTGCCCATGGTGATGCCGTCGGAGATGGTAATGGTGTTGAACTCCATCGGGGTTCCGCCGGCTTCGCGAATGCCTTCCTTCAGTGCCTCAGCGATGTCGCGCAGGTGCACATTGCAGGTGCCGATCTCGGTCCAGGTGTTAGCAATCCCGATGATGGGCTTGTGCAGGTCTTCCTTTTTGAATCCTGATCCGCGCAGATAGGAGCGCGCGGCTGCCCGGCTGGGGCCTTCAGTCAACGGAATGCTTTGGCGCTTGCCTTGAATCGTCACTGATTTGTCTTCTTTCTGATCTTTGCCTTTGCGCAAGGCAATGTCGGGATAATCTTTAACATTTCCCTGTGAAAGCGCGTCTGATGCCCCATCGCGGGGAATGCTGCGCAATGCGGAGAAAGCTCGTAATCCAAGCCCGCTTCTCGGATAGCCTGTAAAACATTTTGCCTAATCGCGCACATGATGATCACAATTTCTTTTGGCTCGTAGTCCCTTATCCGTTCAGCAAGCTCCGGAATGCAAGCAATCCGCGTCGCTCTTCGAATAGGAGGGTCCAGATGATTGATTGGCTCGTTAGCTAGATCATCCAGATAGAATCCGCAATCTTGGAAATGCTTGAGAAATACCCCTTTGCCCTCAAACAATTCGTTTCTTGCTTCCGCGAACGCATTCCTCATCGCATTGAACAGGATGCTGTCCCCGTTGTAGAAAAACGTACCGCCGTGGGGCGCAGACTCGCCCACGAACAAAGTCGCGATGCGATCAGGCCTGAACCTCTTGCGGATTGTCTCTACGTCGATCATGGTGTCTTAACGACTTCGGTCTACTTTGCTTTCAGCCAGGCTGCTTCGTCGTGTTTTTCTTCATAACTGTCAAGCGCGGATTCGTGACGTAGAGTGAGGCCGATGTCGTCCAGGCCTTCGATAAGGCAGAACTTTCGGAAGGCGTCGACTTCGAAAGTGGCACGGAAGCCGTATGCATCGGTGACGGTCTGCGCCTCTAACGATACTGTGAGTTGATAATTCGGAATCGTCTTCGCGTTCGAGAGCAATTGCGCGACCTGCTCTTCGCTCAAGCGGACGAGGACGATTCCGTTTTTGCCTGCGTTGGAAAAAAAGATGTCGGCGAAAGTTGGCGCGATGACTGCGCGAAAACCGAAATCGCTGAGCGCCCACGCAGCGTGCTCGCGGCTCGATCCGCAGGCGAAGTTCTTGCCGGCGATCAGGATTTGAGCGCCCTTGTAACGAGGGTCGTTCAATTCGAACTCCGGATTGGGATCGCCGTTCGCAGTGCGGCGCCAGTCGAAAAAGAGGAACTCGCCGTAACCGGTGCGCTCGATCCGCTTCAGGAACTGCTTCGGAATGATCTGGTCCGTGTCGACATTGGCGCGGTCGAGAGGGGCGGCGATTGAAGTCAATGTGCGAAAGGGTTCCATCTATGCCTTTATCGCCCGATGAAAGCGGCTGGTTGAGAGTTGAGGTTTCCCACCCATTCGCCAGGAAAAAGGCGAATGGATGGGGCACGGGGTTCCATTATGCCTTCACCTCTTGGCTTACAGGAGTATGGGCGTGCCAGTTGCGGATGTCGACGAAGTGGCCGGCAATGGCTGCTGCCGCGGCCATTTCGGGGCTGACGAGATGCGTGCGTCCGCCGCGTCCCTGGCGGCCCTCGAAATTGCGATTCGACGTGGAGGCGCAACGTTCGCCGGGGGAAAGAATGTCGGGGTTCATGCCCAGGCACATGGAGCAGCCGGGCTCGCGCCAGTCGAAGCCGGCCTCGATGAAGACCTTGTCGAGGCCTTCCGCTTCAGCCTGCGCTTTCACGGCCTGGGAGCCGGGGACGACCATGGCGCTTACATGCGTTGACACTTTGTAGCCGGCTGCAATGCGCGCGGCTGCGCGAAGATCTTCAATGCGCGAGTTGGTGCAGGAGCCAATGAATACGCGGTCGATCTCGACATCTTCGAGAGGCGTGCCGGCTTTGAGGCCCATGTATTCGAGCGCGCGCTCCAGGCCTTTGCGGTCCTGCTCGTTGGCGGTCGCTGCGGGGTCGGGTACGGAAGCCGTGATGGGCGCAACCATGCCGGGACTGGTGCCCCAGCTTACGTAAGGCACGAGCGTCGCGGCGTCAACGATCAATTCGCGATCGAAGGTTGCGCCTTCATCGGTAGGCAGTTTGCTCCACTCTTCAACGGCCTGATCCCATGCCTCGCCTTTGGGCGAGAAGCGGCGGCCTTTAAGATACGCGAAGGTGGTTGCGTCAGGAGCGATCATGCCGGCGCGGGCTCCGGCTTCGATGCTCATGTTGCAGATGGTCATGCGGCCTTCCATCGACAATGCGCGAATCGCGGCCCCGGCATATTCGATCACGCAGCCGGTTGCACCATCCGTTCCAATTTGTCCGATGATGGCGAGGATGATGTCTTTCGCGGTGACGCCGGTCGGCAATTCGCCTTCAACGGCAATGCGGAAGGTTTTGGGTTTCGACTGCGGCAGGGTCTGCGTGGCGAGCACGTGCTCCACTTCGCTGGTGCCAATTCCAAATGCAAGAGCCCCGAATGCGCCGTGCGTCGAGGTGTGCGAGTCGCCGCAGACAATGGTCATGCCGGGCTTGGTGATGCCGAGTTCGGGGCCAATGACGTGGACGATGCCTTGCTCGCGGGAGTCGACGTCGTAGAGCTCGATGCCGAAGTCAGCGCAGTTTTTGCGCAGCGTGGCAATTTGCGTGGCGGCGATTGTGTCGTGGATGTTGAGGCGTCCGGCGATGGTGGTGGGAACGTTGTGATCCACAGTCGCGATGCTGCGATCGGGGCGGCGCACCTTGCGGCCGGCCAGGCGCAGGCCTTCAAAGGCTTGCGGAGAAGTGACCTCGTGGAGCAACTGCAGGTCGATATAGAGCAGGGTGGGTTCGCCCGCCGGCTCGACGACGACGTGTTGCTGCCAGACTTTTTCGAATAATGTTTTTGGTGCGCTCATACGGCTCCCTGGGTTCGGCTCTTGGGTTTGTGCTTTCCCACCCATCGCAAAAAGCGCGATGGATGGGGCACCCAATGTTGGTTGCGCGTTATGCGTTGACGAGCATGGTCTTTACGGTTTCACGGACTTTTGCTCCCATCTGCTGCGTGTTGAGAACGGTGAGGCCATGGGGATTGGTGCGCGCCAAATCAGGTGTGCGGAAGCCTTGTTCAAGCACCTTGCGGACGCTGGCTTCAATGGCTGCGGCTTCGGCTTCGAGGCCGCCGGAGTGGCGCAGGATCAGTGCGCCGGTAAGAATTGCGCCTAGAGGATTGGCCAGGCCTTTGCCGGCAATGTCGGGCGCCGAGCCGTGGACTGGCTCATACAAATTGACCTTGCCGCCGATGGTGGCTGAGGGTAACATGCCCAGCGAGCCGGTGATCACGGCGGACTCGTCGGAGAGAATGTCGCCGAAGAGGTTTTCGGTGAGGATAACGTCGTAGCTGCGCGGCTGGTTCATCAGGTGCATGGACATGGCGTCGACGTATTGGTGTTCGAGCGTGACGCCGGGAAATTCCTTGGCGACTTCAGTCACGGTGGCGCGCCAGAGTTGCGAGACTTCGAGGACGTTGGCCTTGTCGACGCTGGTGAGCTTGTTGCGGCGCTTGGTGGCGAGTTGAAAAGCGATGCGGGCAACGCGGGCCACTTCAACGCGCGTGTAGCGCATGGTGTTCCATGCTTCGCCTGTGGTCTTGTTCCACTCGCGGGGCTGGCCGAAGTACAGGCCGCCGAGTAGCTCGCGGACAAAAAGAATGTCTGCGCCGTCGATGATCTCGGGGCGCAGCGGGCTGTTGACGGCGAGTTCTTTGAAGGCGAATGCGGGACGCAGATTGGCGAAGCCTCCGAGGGCGGCGCGAAGTTGCAGCAGGCCGGCTTCGGGGCGTTTGTCGGGAGGGAGCGAGTTGAACTCGTTGCCGCCGACTGCGCCGAGAAGAACGGCGTCTGAACTGAGCGCCGCGTCGAGTGTTTCCTCTGGCAGTGGTGTGCCGAATTCCTTGATTGCTATGCCGCCAATCGCGCGTTGATCGATGCTGTAGGTGTGGCCGGTATCTCGCAGAACTTCGGTCAGTATTTCAACTGCTTCGTAGGTGACTTCGGGGCCGATGCCGTCGCCCGGCGTGACTAGAATCTTGAGGTGCATTTTGTTCTTTTTCCCTCAGGGGCTAAAGCCCGTCGATTTTCGCTGCGTGTTCGGCACGACTAAAGTCATGCCCTGTTACAAGGCGCTTACGTTGAGGCTCGATTCAGTTGCAAAACAACCGCAGGTCCTTCGACTCCGATCGCCGCGGCGACCTCCGCTCAGGATGACAGCTAGTCATTGATGCTTCGCTCAGGATGACGGTCTGCGTGAGAGCGAGGTGTAATGGCGGTGATCAATCAATCCAATTCGCTCACCGGCTCATGACGGCGTTCACGGATCCGGTCGGGTAACAGGCCAATCAGGTCCTGGTCGTAGATGCTTTTCTTGCGGTCGGCTAAGGCCACAAAACGGTAGTAGACGTGTTGCAACTCATCGCGGTTGAGCGCGAAACCGAGTTGTTCAAGACGATGGCGCAGCGCGGCGCGGCCGCTGTGCTTGCCGAGCACCAGATGCGTCTTGGCGACGCCGACCAGCGCGGGCGTCATGATCTCGTAGCAGAGCGGGTTGGCGAGCATGCCGTGCTGGTGAATGCCGGACTCGTGGGCAAAAGCGTTGTCGCCGACGATGGCCTTGTTGGGGGAGGGCTTGAAAGTGATGATCTGGCCCAGCACCTGGCTGGTGGGGTAGAGGTTTTCAAGCTTGATGCTGGTGGAAATGCCGTAGCGGTCGCCGCGCACGTAAAGTGCAGCAGCAATCTCTTCCAGAGCCGCGTTGCCGGCGCGCTCGCCGATGCCGTTGATGGTGCACTCCACCTGGCGGGCGCCGTTTTCGACCGCGGCCAGCGAGTTGGCGACGGCCAGCCCGAGGTCGTCGTGACAATGTGAGGAAAGAATGATGCCCTGTTCGTCGATGGCCGGGACGCGCGCGCGAACCTCGGCGAACAGTTGGCCGTATTCGTCGGGCGTCGAGTAGCCCACCGTGTCCGGCATGTTGATGGTGGTGGCGCCGGCTTCAACGGCGATGCGCACCATTTCGACCAGGAAATCGCGATCGGAACGGGTTGCGTCCTCGGGTGAGAACTCGACATCGTCGACCAACGAGCGGGCGAGACGAACAGATTCAGCGGTCAAGTCGAGAGCCTCGGCGCGGGCGATCTTCAGCTTGTATTCGAGATGCAGATCGCTCGAAGCGAGGAAGACATGGATGCGCGGACGGTCCGCAAATTGCACCGAGCGGGCTGCCATTTCGATGTCTTCCTTCTTGGCGCGGGCCAGCGAAGCAATGCGTGGTCCGCGAATGGCTTGGGTAATGGTTGAGATGGCCGCGAAGTCGCCTTCGGAGGCCATCGCGAAACCAGCTTCGATGATGTCCACGCCCAGGTCTTCAAGGGCGTGAGCCATGGTCAGTTTTTCCTGCGTGGTCATACTGCAGCCGGGCGACTGCTCGCCGTCGCGCAGGGTGGTGTCGAAAAAGAACAGGTGGTTTGAGCCCATGTGAGTACCTGCCAGGGGAAGCATTTGCTTACCAACATTGGTAGTGTCTCAAAACAAGCGCATATAACGCAAAGTTATAATTGTTGGGGAAACGATTACAATTGCTTATACTAGGAGCAGTTCACAGTTCTTAATTGACAGTTCACAGTTTCTGGCTCATGGCTACCGGACAGCACCTCTGCGCTCATGATCAACGTTGCAATGTGACCGGCCAAATTTCGACCGGCCGTCACGCAGCCTCGCGGCCTGCTGCGAACTGAGAACTGTGAACTACGAACTCGGCCCCGGGGGGACGCCATGGAACTCAATCAGCTCGAAACCTTTTTGGCCGTGGCGGAGGAGCGCAGCTTCTCGCGGGCGGCAGTGCGGCTGCATCGAACTCAACCCGCCGTCAGCCAGGTGATCCGCAAGCTGGAAGCCTCAGTGGGCGAGACGCTGTTTGACCGGGCGGCGCGGGATGGATCGCTCACCGCCTCAGGGGTGCTGTTGCGCGATTATGCGTTGCGCCTGATGGCGTTGCGGCGCGAAGCCACCAGCGCGCTCGACGAACTGAAGAGCCTGGAGCGCGGGCGGCTGCAACTGGCGGCCAACGAATACACCTGCATGTACCTGCTGCCGGCCATCGACCGCTTCCGGCGGGAGTTTCCGCATGTCAGCGTGACCGTGCACCGCACCTTGGCCTCGCGCATTCCCGAGGAGCTGAACCTGCGCAAATTCGAGCTGGGCATGATCTCGTTCCGGCCCGATCCGGCGCAGTTCCGCACTATTTCGGTGTATGCGGACAGCCTGGCGTTCATTGTCAGCCCGCGACATCCGCTGGCCCATGCGGAGCGGGTCTCGATCGCCGACCTGGGCGCGGAGCTTTTTGTGGCGCACAATGTGACCTCGCCGCTTCGGCAAAAGGTAATTGAGACGTTCCAGCGTTATCGCACGCCGCTCAACATGGCCATTGAACTCCCAACCATTGAGGCCATCAAGCGTTTCGTGGCCATGGGCAACGGTGTGGCTCTGGTGCCGCACCTGACCGTGGCGCGGGAACTGGAGATCGGGGAACTGGTGCGCATTCCTGTGGACGAACTGGAGATGAAGCGGGTGCTGCGCATGGTGCATCGGCGGCAGGCCACGTTGTCCTACGCGGCCAAGGCGTTCCTCGCCACGGTGCGGGCGCTGGCGCAGGAGCGGGGTGCGCCGTTCTATTACCAGGTGGAGCGGACGGGGTGACGGAGCAGGCAACAGGGTTCAGGGAACAGGGTATAAGTGCCGCGGAGCATCTCAATCAAGGCCCATTTTCATGGCGCGATGTAACCAAGCACGGCACATTCGTTGCCAATAGCCCTAATCCCTGTTCCCTGATCCCTATTCCCTGCTTTATTCGTTCACACACTTTCAATTCCCGTGCGTCTAAAGGCAAAGATCGCCGCATGGAGATGAGTGCTGAGTTGGGTCGCTGTCACCGACCCATCCCGGCCAGTTACAATGCTGAGAGCGGGGCCCGGATCAACCGGCGCGCCGGATTCGACAAGCTCGTTGCCCGCCGAACGGCGCGTGCAGTCGTGAGGTTCAGGACCGAATGAAGAAGATCGCCATCATTGCATTCCTGCTGGCAGTGGGAGTGGCCGCAGGCCGCGCCCAGGAAAGCCGTCAGGATGTCAGCATCAGCGGAACGGCCATTATTGAGCCGTTTATTGCCTCACAAACCGATGTACAAGTCCATTCAAGCTACGGGCTGGGCGCTTTGGCCAGCTATCGGTTCATGCTCACGCCGTCCAGCGCTCTCGAAGCCAACTACGGAATCGACTACCAGAACAAGATCAGATACTATCTGCCGCAATTTCCAAAGGGCGTTCCGGTACTGGCGCGCACCCAGGACATTACCTTCGCCTATGTGCGTTCGTTCAACTACAAGAAGTACAATCCGTTTGCCGAGGCCGGTCCGGGAGCGTTCATTTTTAGTCCCATCCGCAACACCGGCACCGGCACACTGGATGCGAAGCGGCAAACCGAAATAGGCTTCATGTACGGCGCGGGAGTTGCTTACGAAATCAGCCCCAGCTTCGACATTCGCGCCGAGTACCGCGGTTTCGTGACCAAAGTTCCCACCTTCGGCGACAACATATTTTCCACCAACAAGTACTTCAACATCTTTGTGCCCACCATCGGCGTGGCGTACCACTTCTAAAGGCGAAGCCGGAAGCGCTCGAGCGGCGCAACAAGAAAGGGATGGGCCAACGCCCATCCCTTTCTTGCTGCTGTTGCCTCAGCTTGATCTTCGCGGCGCGGGGTTCATGGACGAGATTGGACGGGTGTCGCCGCTTCGCGGTAGCGGCCAAGTTCCTTCACCATCGAGCAATGCGGACGGAGTGCGTTCAGCACGCGCGTGCCTTCCTCGGCCGTGTGAATCTGGCAGTCCACGTAGAAGATGTACTCCCAGGGTTTTCCGTGAACCGGGCGCGACTCGATTTTGGTGAGATTGGTGCCGAGCCTGGAGAGTTCCGACAGGGCGGAAACCAGCGAACCGGGCCGGTTCTCGACAGAGAAAGCCACGCTGATCTTGTTCGCGGTAGGATCGGGAACCGTCTCGCCCGAGCGCCGGACGAGAAAGAAGCGGGTAAAGTTTTCCGGATTGTCTTCGATGTCGGCCTCGAGAATCTGCGCGCCGTAGAAGTGCGCCGCGGCCTCGCTGGCAATGGCGGCGGCGCGGCGATCGCGCAGCTCCACTAGCTGCTTGACGCTGCCTGCAGTGTCGTAGAAGGCGTAGGACTCCATGCGCGGATGCGTGGCGAGGAAGCGCCTGCATTGCGCCAGGGCGACGGGATGCGAGAAGACACGGTCGATCTCGCCGATCGACGCACCGGAGACGCCGATCAGATTGTGGCGGATGCGCAGCAGCGTCTCCCGCTCGACAACAACATCGTGCTTCAACAGCAGGTCGAAGTGTTCTGAGACGGAGCCGGCCAGCGAATTCTCAATGGGAATGACGGCGGCAGCCACCGAACCGTTTGCCACTGCGGCAAAGGCGTCGGCAGAGAGCGAAAAGGGAACGATGACGGCATCGGCGGCCAGATTCACGGCAGCCTCGTGGCTGAATGAGCCGGGTTCTCCCTGAATGGCAATCTTCATCCCTGCGCCTTGTTCTCCTGAAGGCAGATGCTGCGCGGCTCCGGAGCCGGTTTCCTGGAATGGGTGCTTTCTGGCACCATACCACAGCTCGATCGGTGTTTTTTCCGGGATCGCGCCGGAAGGCGTTTCAGGCGGCATAAAAGTCAAAACCGGAGCCAGATGTCGGCGGCAACGAAGGCTAGAAAAACGATGGCAATCACGCCGTTCATGGTGAAGAAGGCGGCGTTCAGGCGGCGCAAGTCGCGAGGTGAAACCAACGAGTGCTCGTAAGCCAGCAGCAGTCCGACAGCGGCAATGCCCAGCCAGCCAATCACCCCGAATTTGAAGAGCATCCCGAACCAGACCAGCAGCGCCAACATGGCCAGGTGCATGGTGCGCGCGGCAAAGAAGGCTGCCGGAATTCCGATGGACTGGGGCAGGCTATAGAGGCCGGCTGCACGGTCGTGGTCGAAGTCCTGGCAGGCGTAGAGAACGTCGAAGCCGCCGGCCCACAGGGTGACAGCGGCGGTCAGCACCACGATGCGCGGGTCGAGCGTGCCGCGAACGGCGATCCAAGCCGCGGAGGGCGCCAGACCCAGCGCCAGGCCGAGGCCCAGGTGCGACCAGCGGGTGAAGCGTTTCAGGTAGCTGTAGCCGAGCAGAACCACCAGGACGAGTGGCGAGAGGTAGAGCGTAAGCGGGTTAAGTTCGTCCGCGGCCAGCACAAAAATCAATGCCGCCGCGCAGGTAAATCCGAAGACGAACTGCCGCGAAAGCAACCCGGTGGGGATGGCGCGGGTACTGGTGCGGGGATTGGCGGCGTCGAGCTCAGCGTCGGCCCAGCGGTTGAAGGCCATGGCACATGTGCGGGCAGCGACCATGGCGATCAGAATCCACAGCACAGTGCGTCCCGCGGGCAGGCCGTGAGGCAGGCCGCGGGCCGCGAGCAGGACCGCCGTGAGAGCAAAAGGAAGCGCGAAGATGGAGTGCTCCCATTTGATCATCTCGAGTGTGGTGCGGGTTTTGAACAGGATGCCGGGCATGTCCGTTGAGGTTAGTTTACGTGAGTGACGAGGCGGTTGCAGCCGAGTCTGCCGTGATGTCGAAGACCGCAATGGCTTCTTCTGGATAGCCCTCAAGGTCATCCTTGAGCCACACCTGCCCGTCGCGGAGCCTGTGAAATCGTACCGTGCAGGCATTTCCCACTTTGAGTTCAAGATCTTCGGGCCGAGCGTTCACAATGACCCTGAATGGGCCAGATATTTTCGCTGATGCCAGCCTTGTTGATAGAAGGAAGTCAACTTCGAGTCCTAGCCGTGCGAGTTCGTGGAGTTCGATGGCGTCCGTCAAAAAGCTTTCAACATTGATCTCGCTTGAGTCGCACTCGAAGCCTGTTTCGTCATCGATGTTTGCGACATTTGGCCGCGTTAAATCCCAAATCCGATCTCCTTTGAATGATTTGGGGACTACGCAGCCATCGACCTCTTTGACACCGCCAATCGCGAGGGCTTCGAGCGTCGCGGGCATCGAAATGCAACTCGGCTCGAAAAACTCGGGGTCGCCTCCGAGGAGCTCTAACATTGCATTGTTTACCCGAACGTGCATGTTGGAAGGTTAAGCGCTCCAATCTCCAGAAACAAGCGACCACGCTATCGCTTGTTCAAGCGACGGCTTCCACCTTCATCCGAATTGCGGTCAGAGCTTCGCTTCAGCTTCTTCCGCGCTGGGAGCGAAAGTCATCACCGTATCCACGCGGGTCATCTTGAACAGCTCCATCACCCGGCTGCTGACGCCGGCGACGATCAGCTTGACGCCCTTGCCCTGGCAATGGGTGTAGAAGTTCACGATCGAGCCCATGCCGGCCGAATCCATGTAGGGAACGCCGCTGAGGTCGAGGATCGAGATTTGGGGCAGATCGCCGGAGCGCAACTGGGTTTGCAGGTCGAAGATATTGCGCAAGGTTACGGGACCTGTGAGTTGATAAATTGCGGTTCCTGCCGTTTTGCCGTCTTTGCGTTCGATGGCGAGTGGGTCGTCGAGGGCCATGGTGGGATAAGTGTAAGGAATCAAAGCGCTGGTTGTTGTTACAAATGTGTGAATGTGCGGGACGACTAGGTTAGGGGCGAGTTTGCCGGTTCCACATCTCATCCGCCACGGCGGAAGATCTGGGGCACTTGGCACGGATGGGGCCTCCCGTAAATGAAAAAGCCTCGCGGGAGATGACTCCTGCGAGGCCGTCTGAGGCGGTTTCAGAGCAATAGCCGTTATTGAACCGTCGCCTGCTTCTGCGGTTCGGAGGGCTGGTTGGCCACTTGCAGATAATTCTTCACGCTGAAGACGCCGGGAACGCCGTTGGCGCGAATGAAGGCGGTTTCCTTGTCGGCTTGACTGTCGACAACGCCATAGAGCTCGACGTGACCATTTTGCACCGAGATGCGGATGGTCTTGGCCGGGTCAATGGCGTACTTCTGCAGCGTTGGGTAACCATAGACGGCGCGGGCCACGGCCATGCGCGTCTGGTCGTCCATGATCGAGACGGGATCGACTTCGATCTCGTTGACCACTTCCTTCACGCCGGGATAGGTGCTGACCAACGCAAGGGCCGAGTCCTTGTCCACGTCGGTGCGGGCATGGCCGCCCAGCGTAACCACGCCGTTCTGAACGCTCAGCGAAATTGAATTGAATGCATTGCCATAGCCGACGCGGTCATAGGCGAGCTTTTCGCCCAGCTTGGCCTGCAGTTCGGCGTCGGAAACGTTGGGACCGGCAACCTCAATGTCGTTGCGGACGGCCGTCACTCCCTTGACCTTGTGAATCCGCTTGTCTGCATCCACCTTGTACTCGTAAAGATCTACCGTGCCGGTAAGCGTGGCTACGCCGTTCTGCACATCGACCTTCACGTTTTTGAACTGCGCCTTGTTCAGCTTGTTCTGCGCTTCACTTGTTGCGCTGCTGTCGTCGGCTGCAAACGCTTTTGCCCCCGCGCCTGAGACTGCCGCAAACGATATTTGGGGAAGACTCAGGAGGGCTGCGGCGAGCGTGGCCGCCAGCAAGGCTGTCCGGTTTTTGCGCATCGTCATTTTCATTGCTAACTTCCTCCTCTTTCCTGCAACTTCTGTTTCCTATACGTCTGCTACAACCAAACAGATGCAGGAACTGGCCGGAAGTTGTCCGGCCTGCCTAAGTTGCACCTGTATAGACACACATGAAGCTAAAAAGTTACGCGTTTTCGGCGTAGTCAGAGGCGGGAAAAACCCTAAGTTATCAGTTGATTTGCATGTAATCCCAACCAGCACGCTTGCGTCTAACTCAGGCTACGAATGGGATAACATCGGTCGATCGAAGAGTACCCGCGGACGGTCTGTTTTTGGAGATTTAAGCCGCGCGAATCTATTTCGACCTATCTGCATCACCTGTATCTGCGGGTAGCTTTCACAACCATGGAGAACACGCCGGATTCATCGCGGGCCACGAGCAATGAGACGTGGCGGTTAATGGCGATTTCAGCCTGCAGCAACTGCTGGCCGGTGGTGTCCACATTGGTGGCGTAGGTAAGGGTGATGTTCCTGCCCAGTTGTTCTTCCACGGTGATGCGGGAGGTGGAGTTGCCCAGCGTCCCGATGTAATTGGGGTCCACCTTCACTGAGCCGGCGCCGAACAGCTTTTGCACGCGGCTACTGACGGTTGCGTTGAGAGCGCCGCCGAGCAAGGCATCGGTAGTGGGGTTGGCCACGGATTGCTCCTGCTGCTGGGTGTAAATGCGCTGCTGGTTCTCGGTGCGGCCCAGGGCCAGCAGGGCGACAACATCGGCCTCCGGCAGCGGTGGATCGCTGCGCCAGGTTACTGCCGGCTTTTGCGGCGTGCCGTGCAGGCCGAGGGTGATGTCGTAATCCTCCACGCGGGCTGTGGCGTTGAGGTCGATGGTGGGCTCAATGCGTACCGGATTGGTGAAGCTGAGGTCGCCGCGTTGCAAGTCGTAGCGCGTGCCGGCAATGATCGCGGAGCCTTCCGTGATGGAGACGCTGCCCAGCAACGAGGGCGACGCCAGCGTGCCGCGCAGGTGCAGGTCCACATTGCCGGCCAGCTTGGCGTAGGCATTCTGGAAGTTCAATTGCGGCGAAGACTCGACATGCACATCAAGGCGGATGTGGTTGGTGGGCGCGTCAGGCGGCGCGATGGTCTGCACGGAGTTGGCCTGGGCGGCAAGTGCGGCGATGTCGAGATCGGGGCTGACGGAGAAACGCGTGATAAGAACATCTCCGGAGAGAAACAGGTTGTTCTGCGAGCCCTGCAAGTGCAGTGTAGTATCAGCCAGCGAGCTGACGCCCTGCGGATAGCGAATGCGCACGCCCTTGCCTGTGACCGAGAGGTCCGCGTAAATGCCGTGCCGGTAAGCCAGGTATCCGCCCACGCTGAGCAAGCCTCCCCCGCTCATGGCGGTGAGGGATTTCACCTCCAGCCGGTCCTGGTTAAACTCCAATGTCCCGTGCAACTGGCTCAGGCCATTGGGTACGTCTTCCAGCGAAATTGAACCGTTCTGAAAGTCGATGCGGCCCTTCAGGCCGGGATCCTTCAATGTCCCATGAGCCTCCACCTGAAAAGTGGTGATGCCGCTGGTGGTCAGGTCGGGATCGATGGTTTCGGCCAGCTTCAGGTTGATCGACCCGCTGGCGGCAAAGTCGAGTTGCTGCTTATCCTTGAGCGCCAGGCTGCCCTGGGCGCGCAGGTCGGTGTCTTCGCCGGTGACGTGCAGCGGATCAAGCGTGACGCGGCCATTGGCAAGCGTGGCATGGACGCCGCCCTGGCTTTCCAGATGCACGCCGGCGACGGTGGCGGCCAACTGCTGCAGCTTCGCATCGCCGCGAAATTCGACCGGATGGGCTAGCGGTCCCTCGACCGTGACAACACCGGCAAGCGCCGATTGGCCCGTGAGCCCCTGCACGTGGGCCGCCTTGAGCAGACCGCCGATGTCGAATTGGGAGAACGCGAGCCTGGCATTGGTAAGATAGTCGCCGCTGAGCGCGGTCTGGCCGTTGAGATCGACTTCCGCGCCTTCCAGCTTTGTGGTTGCGCTGTAGGTCGCGGAGCGGTTGGCGGTGTGGGCCACAAGAGTCAATTCGCCCAGCGGTTCGTCGCCCAGGGTAAGCCCGTTGAGCGTGGCGTGGGCTTCCAGGCGCGGGTCTTCCAGGGTGCCGGAGCCGGTGACGGAAAAGCCCAGCGTGCCGGTTGCGTCCGGGTCCTCACGGCGCAGGCTCTCGATCTTGGCGACGTCGATGCCGGCGCCTTTGGCGTCCACCTGGAAGCGGCGGGACTTGAGGTCGTAGCTTCCCGTGGCGGTGAGGCTGCCGGCCGGCGCGCTTGCGGCGATCGAGGTCAACCTGACCAGTTGATTGGTCATGGTTCCCTGCGCGCGCAGGCGCGTCACCGGCTCTCCGTAGACGGTTGCGGCGTCCAGTTCGGCCCATCCTGAACCGCCCAGCGCTCCAACGGGTCCGTCAATCTGAAGCTGCGCGTCCAAAGTGCCGGCGAGCGACAGGTTCTGGCCGGTGAGGGGCAACAGATCGTCGAGGCCGACTTTGCCGGCACGCAGGCGCAGATGGAGCAGGGAGCTCTCGTCGAATTCCGGAGCCCGGCCGGGAGCTGCGTCCAGCGTGCCGCTGAGCGCGATGTCGGCTTTGCCCCGGTGCAGCTCGGCGCTGGAGATGGCGATGCGCTCAGGCGTGTAACTGCCGGTGGCTTCGACCGCGTCCCAACGGATGAACCTTGGCTGATCGGCTTGCGGCTTCCTGATATTTGGATCGGAGTGGATCGGCACAAGCTCAATGGACAACTGCGTTGCCTTGAGGTTGCCGGCGATGCGTGGCGCTGCCAGCGAGCCGGTCCACGCGCCATGGAGAAAATCCATCTGCCCGGACAGGATCATCGGCAGTGCTGCGGCTCCAGTTTTCCCGTAGCGATTCAAGCCCAGATCGCGGAGCACGGCGTCGAACTCATTCAGATTGTGCGAGTGGAAATCGATGTTGAAGGCTGAGGGGCTGGTGAGCGGATAGGCGCCAAGGAGGCCGTGCGCGTCCAGGTCGCTGGCGGGGGTGTGGATTTCGAATCTACGCAGAGCCACCGCGCCGTCCTTTTGCGCGTAGGTAGCGTCGATGGCGCCCGTTGCCGGAACTTCGCCGGCAACGCCCTGCGTCGGAGCAGACAGCGCGAGCTGTGTGCTCACCTCGACTGTCTGCTGGTCGCCTTTGACCCAGGTGGTATTGGCCACGCCATTCATGCGCGTATCCAGCCCGAGGCGCAGAAAAGGGGGCTGGCCCACCATGTCCAGCAGGGCGTCGAGCGATACGTCCTTGAACTGCGCGGTAACCTTGCCGTTGACGGGGATGGTGATGACGTCGGGACCGGGCGGCGGCGGACGCCGGGGCTGCGGCGACGAGCCGGTAGCGCGGATGCTGTTCATGCCCGAGCGCTCGATAACCGTGGCTGCGGAATTGGGAGGCAGCCAGGGAGTGAGCGCGACCTCGCCTTCGAGTTCGCCTCCCTGGCGGAGCCGGGCGACAATTTTTGTAATCAGCAACTGCCGCGGATCGGCGTGGACATGAGCATCGAGCCGGACGCCGGTGGCCACTACACCGGTTCCGATGTAGGCCGTGTCGACAGAATGCACATCGCCGTCGAAGCGGAATTCTCCACCCTCGCCCGCACTATCGAGGTCAAGATGCGCAATGCCCTGCGGGTCGAGGTTGTAGCCCAGGGTTGGTTCCAGCAGCCGCAGGTCCAGTTCACCGGTGATCCGCGCCTGCCAGCGTGGATGGGCGAAGTCCTGCAGCAGGCCGGAAACCTCCAGCGTGTGCTCCTCTTCGTTGTGCTTATTTGCAGTGGGGAACTTCGAAGTCAGGCGCAGCGAACGCAGGGTTGCGGCACTGCGCGTCAGGTCGAGCGTGGCCTGCACGGAGCCGAGAGCCGGCTTCTCCTTGCCGCGGGAGACGCTCAGGCCGGTCGAGCCGGCTTCAATTCGGTAGGTCTCCGGGTTGCCTCCGGCCGGCGGAAGGTAGCGCATCGACACCGAGACGTCGTCGGCATCGAAGGCGAACAGGGTGAAGCGATTCTGGAAGTCGAACTCAGCGGCGCGGTTTTCGATGTCCAGATCGCCCTCGGTGACCGAGACGTGCCCGGCCTCAAGGTCGAAGAGTGTATCGAGCGCGGACTTGGTCTGCTTTCTCGGCTTCGGCGGCGTAGGCAGGTTGGTTGTGCCGTCTGCGTAGACGATAAGATGGAATGCGGGATGGGAGATTTCCAGGTCGCGCAGCAGCACGCGCGGGCTTATCAGTCCGAACACCGCAAAGCTCGCGGTCAGATGGTCGATACGGGCGCAGGGCGCTTCGCCGGGAGCCTCGCGTCCGTGCAGTATTACGCCCTCCGCGTCGGCCTGCAGGCTCAGCAGATGCCAGTGGAAGGCGCCGATCTCGACACGGCCCCCGGAAGATTGTTCCAGCCAGTCGACCATGCGTTTGCGGACGAAATTCTGCGTTGCTGGGGAGCTGGCCCAGAAGTAGAAAGCCACCGGCGTGCCGATCAAGATGAAGAGGACGCAGGCGGCGAGGATGAGGAAGCGGCGCAAGCGCCTGCGCCTGGCGGGCGGAGGCGGACCCGGGGCCGGATTCGGAGTTGGGGCGGGAGCGGGAATCGTAGGACCGGTTTCGCTCATCGGATTCCTTCCTCGTCGCCGCTGGGGAACGCGCTCTCAGAGTCATTGTGTACCGATTGCGGAGATGCCGGCGTAGGCGCGGCCGGGGATTCAAGCGACGGATCCAGCACTTCCACTTCACCCTGTTTGCGCAGGTTGTTGAGCCAATCGTCGAACAGGGCGTTTACGCGCTGCTGCAGCAGAATCTCCTGGATGCGCGCGGAGACTTTGTCCAGCGTGGGGATGGCTTCGCCCTTGGCATACTGCGGCAGCAGGGTTTGTTGGTAATAGGTCTCAATCTCCTGCGGCGAGATGCTGATGCCCTGGCGAAAGCGCTGCTCGATGAAGCGCAGAATCTGCAGCCGGTAGCGGAGATAGGTTTCGACACCTTCCTCGGTCAGGCGGTGAGCAGCCAGAAACGCCTTCCATCCATCGTCCGAGGCGCAATTCTGCCGGACGCAGGCAGGGAGTTCCCTGCGCATTTCGGCCAGGCGGGAGGTGACTTCGGCCTGCTTCGGCTCGGCGGCCTGCGCGTCCTCCTGGCGAATCTGCTGCTGGATGAGGGCGCGGCCGATCAACTGGTCGAGAGCGCGCGCTGGGGTGAGAACGCCCATGCCGCCACGGCCGGGGTCGAGCACCGAGAGGCGGATTTCGTTGTCGATGTCGCTAGCCAGGATGGCCTGGTTGTTGACCACGGCAACGACGCGATCGAGAACCACGGGGACAGCGGGCGAAGGTGCTTGCGCGGAGGCCAGGAATGGGAAAAGACACAGAAACAAGACGATGGTTGTCGAGCTAAATGAGTTTTGTGTTGCGTGATCGGCAGGCTTCCCTGGTCCTCCGCTGCGGTGAATGAGACTTGGAGGCACACTCGATCGAAGTGCAGAAGCAGGTCCTTCGACTCCGCTGAAGTGCGCTTCGCTCAGGATGACAGAAGTATCGGTATATTCAACCGCGCTGGAGGCGTCGTCACGGATTGGGAGCGGATCGCGCATCAGAAGCTTTGTCCCAGGCTGAAGAAGAAGTTGAAGTGGCTGGCCTCGCCCACGGTCGGGGGGGCGGTCGTATTGGAGTAGTTGTAGACCACCGGGAAGATGGGTGGATTCAGGTTATAGCTGAAGTCCAGGCGGATGGGGCCGGCGGGAGTATGGTAGCGCAAACCGGTTCCCAGCGCGTGGGAGAAGTAGTTGAAGCTGCACGGACTCTCGAGTCCTGTCGAATTCGACGGGGTGCCTACCGGCAGAACCACCGGATTCCTGCAGGTATCGCGGTCCGGCTGGCGAATGCGCAGCGCGCTGGGCCAGGCGTCGGAAGCATTGGAAAAGACATTGCCCATATCGTGAAAAACGACCAGGCTGAGCGCGTTGCCGAAGAAGGGAAGCGTAGATGGGGGCAGACGCACCTCCGTGCTGTTGCTCAGTGCGCCGGCTCCGCCGGTGGGGTAGCCGGTTTCCGGATCGCGCGGCCCCGCGGCGTTGATCGAAAAGCCACGCAGGGAAGTGGCTCCGCCGGCGTAGAGCCGCTCCGGCAGCGGGATCAACTCGGTTCCCGGAGTGCCGAAGGCGCGTTCCTGTCCGTAGCGTGTGTTGCGGGCCAGCACCAACTGTCCCTTGTCGAAGCTCCAATAGCTGGAGTTGGAGACGTCGAGGCGGTTGAAGACGGCCTGGGCGCCAAAAATCTTGTCGGAGAGAAACTCCTGGAAGCTGGTGTAGGTACCGCGGTGGGCATCGAGAGGCGAATCGCGGGTATCGCGGATCCAGGTAAGGGCCGGGCCGCCGACACGCACCGCCGTCGACAGGAGCGCAATCTCGGTCGGAGCCACCTGAAGGCTGTTTGCCTGCACCTTGACGCGGCGGAAGTTGAACTCGTAAACGAAAGTGTTGGCCTTGGACAGCAACGACTGTGGCGGATTGAAATGCTGCGTCAAGCGCATGCCGCCTTCCAGCTTTGAAGCTACGTAAGTGGTCACATCCAGGCTGTTGGCGTAGCCGCCGGAGAGGTTGAAGCCGAAGTTGCGGTCGATTTGAAGGTGGGGGACCTGGAAGAGCAGATCGATCTTCTGTTCCAGCAAACCGTAAGTGACCTGCAGGGAAGCCGACTGCTCGCGGCCGAAGAGGTTGTTGCGCGTGATGTCTGCCAGCACGCGCGGACTGAGGCCAGTCTTGCCGGTGGTCTTGCAGGGAGCTCCGCTCACGATGATAAGCCCGCAGTTGTAATGCGGTGTCCCGGTCTGCACCTCGAATCCGAAGCCGTAGGTGAGGGCCCAGCGGCGCGCTTCCGCTGCCTGCAGCAGGACGGTCTTTCGGGTATCGCCACCGGAAGGGTTTTCGACCGCGGTATCGACCTCGTTGAACAGGGCGAACTCGTAAAGATTGCGCTGCGTGTCGAGGAGCGCCGTCTGGTTCAGCGGATCGCCGGAATGGATGGTGATGGCGCGCGCCACGGTATCCGGACGAGTGAAATGCAGTCCGGTAAGCAGCACGTCGCGAACAAACACCTGCGGGCCTTCGGTAATGTGGAAGACAACATCCAACTTGGACGGATCGGCGGGGTCGGCCTGCTCGGTAACGTCTACCTGCGGGTGCTCGAAGCCCCGGTTCAGATAATTGGTCACCAGGGCATCGCGGTCTCCGGCCAGGTTGCGTGGCGATAGCAGTTGCACGGGAGTGGTGTTCAACAACGGTGTGAGCTGGGCCGTGTCGACGTGGTCGGCTCCTTCAATCTGGACCATTCCCACCTTCATCTGTTCGCCTTCATCGATGCGGTAGGTGACCGTGAGCGGAGCCGTCTGCCGGCCCTCGGATTGGGTTCTCGCAGGGGAGTTAGACGGCGGGGTTGCGACCGAGTTGTTGTCGGCCACGCTGGTTTCAGGAGTGCTGGTTTCGGGCGTGATCTTCACCTTGGAGAACCCGTTGTTCTGATAGACGGCCTGGAGCGCGCTTACATCGGCGGAAACCAGGGCCTGGCTGTATGCGCCGTGACGATCCAGCGTATCCGCGGCATGAACGCTGAGCAGTTCCTTGAGGGTTTTCGAGTCGAAATAGTGGTTTCCGGCTACTTCCACCCGTTGCACGCGACGCCGCGGCCCGAGCGTAACGGTGAAGACAATTTGGACCTGCGTGGGCCCTGCGCCGGGGCCGGTTCCGGTATTGGGTCCGCTCGATTGCTGCTGATGATCCACTTTCACGTCGAAATAGCCCAGCCGCTGATAGTAGTCGCGCAGACGGCGATTGCCTTCGTTGAGCAGGTCCTCATCCACTGTCCCCTCCTCGTAGATGGGGATCACGCGCCGGATTCGCTCCTGGGCCATGTTGACGCCCGCGACCTGCACCCTGACGCGCGGCCCCTGGTTAGCGGTGAAGCGGAAATTGGTTCGCTTGGTTTTGGGGTCGTACTGCTGGGATTCGAGCTTGATCTCCGCTTCCAGACGTTCCTGGTTGCGGTAGTGTTTCAGAACGCCTGCCAGCGCGCGGTTGGCGGTGTCGTGGTCCACATGCGCGCCGGTTCTCAGGTGGGCATAATGGCGAAACTCTTCCACACTCATGCCCGGCTCGCCGGTTACCTCGACGGTGCCGATGCGGGCTTGCGGTCCACTTACCACGCGAAAGGCGATGTCGACTAGCTGCTGTTGCGCGTGGGGCGTCAGGGTCTGGGTGATCTTCGGTTCATGAAATCCGTTGTCCGCCAGGGTGCCGCGCATTTCACTCAACGCCTGGGCAAGCTTGGCAGGCGTGTAGCGAGTGCCCGGCGAGAGCTGGCTGGCGCGGTTAAGCTGTGCGTTGATGGTGGCGCCCGTAGCTCCATCCACGCTGACCGTTCCGATAAAGGTGCGCGGCGTTCCCTTGAAGACCAGGGCGACGCCATCGTCCAGGCGCGAACCCTCCACGTCGATGGTTTCGTAGAGGCCGGTCGAAAAAAGCTGGCGCAGGCTCTTGCGCGTGTCTTCAGGATTGAGCGGCGCTCCCTCGATCTGCGCCAGGTGGCCGGGGAGAGGATCGAGCCGCGAGGCGGGCACACCCTGGAAGGAAATGCTCCTGACAGGCAGGCCCTCCCATCCGGCCAGCGCGCCTGTCTGGAGCTCGGCGGATGTCTGCGCTGCCTCGGCGTCGGCGGAAGAGGAAACGGCGGCGGTGGCTGAAGGTGCAGTCTGGCTCCAGCCCGAGTTTCCAGCCCCCTCGGTTCCAGCCACGAGGACGAAGACTACGGCTGCCAGAACCCCGGATTGCCGGAGACCCCTCCATTTGCCGCAAAACCGTGACGGCCGTGTCCTCAAAATCATCCATCTCCCGGAATATGGGGTAATCGACCCGCGGTGGTGTTGCGAATCGGCATCGGCGTGCAAGCCCGCAAATCGCAGGCCGCGCCCGTTTGAACCGCCGTTTCGCCCACCCGGCAGGCTCCCCTTATACTAACGAGGAAACGAAAGGTGCGCAGCACTCCCAGGCGTAGCTTTCCAGGATTGTTGAGCTAGAAACGTATGCCCCGGTCAAAGATCACCGCAAGCTCGCCAGATCCTGCACCCGATGCGCCAGGCGAGGATAGGTTCGGGCAGCATCCCGAACCCGGCCACCAGGGCGGAGCGACCGTGGGTCTGTCCGGTTCCGTCGACGCCGAATCGCTGGCGCGCGCCCAGGCCGGCGATCACCGCGCCTTCGCCCAGATTTACTCCCTGCACAAAAGACGCATCTATTCATTATGTCTGCGCATGGTGGGGAGCGTTTCCGAGGCGGAAGATCTAACCCAGGAAGCGTTTCTTCAACTGCATCGCAAGATTGGCACGTTCCGCGGCGATTCGGCCTTTTCCACCTGGCTGCACCGGCTGGCCATCAATGTGGTGCTGATGCAGTTGCGCAAGAAGGGACTCTCCCTGGTCTCGCTCGACGAGGCCATGGAACCGGCCGCGGAGGAACGGCCCGGACGCAGTTTCGGCGAGCCGGATTTGAATCTGTCCGGCGCCATCGACAGGCTGGCCCTGCAGCGGGCCATTGAGAATTTACCAGCCGGCTACCGGCTGATTTTTGTTCTGCATGACATTGAAGGATTCGAGCATAATGAAATCGCTGCCATGCTCGATTGCTCGGTTGGAAACAGCAAGTCCCAGTTGCATAAGGCGCGGCTGAAACTGCGCGATGAGCTGCGTACCGCTCCCCAGGAGGGCCGGCGATGAGCGATGACCCCAACAACTTGACGTGTGCAGCTTTTCAGGCGCAGTTGCCCGAACTGATCGCTTCCGGCGAAGATGTAAACGCTCATGCCCACTTGCAAAACTGCGAGCTTTGCCGGGCTCTGCTGACCGACTTGGAAACGATTGCAGAAGCCGCCCGGCGGTTGTTCCCGATCGTCGAACCCCCGGACGAACTGTGGGAGCAAATCGAGTCGGCTATCAAGGGCGAGAGACCATCTTCAACCCCGGAAAGCTCAGATGGTAAAGGGGTTGGAACATCCAATTCGGATCTGTCGCACGACAGGGTGTAATACCGATGCACCCGCGAAACCGGCAGACGCGGGCCTGAATTCCCTTAATGCCCAGCTTCGCTGGTGGCCGGACTTCCCCCAATCATGGCAAACCAGGGAACCTGCATCCCATCCAAGCCCCTCCGCAGCCCAAACTTCCAAAGACCTCCCCGCTCTCTCAATGTCTGTGACGATTGGCCGATAAAGTCCTCTAAGACAATATGGGAATCGCCCCGGCACGCGAAATCGTCCGGGCTTGGTTGTGCATCGAACATAACGTCCGGAAGTCTTCTTCGAGCGGTTGTGGGATAAGCATCGGACGGGCGCAGAATAGCCCAAATCGGGATAAACGTGTTCTTGGCAGGGAACTTGTGACGCGATCGGACCGTATTTGCAATCGCCAACCCGGAGCTGCGAGGAATCGCCGCGTGGAAAGAGATTTGAGAATCTGAGAAGGCATGTTGAGAATCTGAAACTTTTGCAAGGCTGCGCTGTCTAATTAAGGAAAGTTGATACGAGGACACTCAATGTCGAACCAGCCGAACCCTTTAACTCCCTCGAAGGACCCCAAGAAGACCAGCTCTGGCGTGCGCAGAATCCCGGTTCTCCCGGTGCGGGACACCGTGTTGTTTCCCCACGCCGTCCTGCCGTTGACCGTAGGCCGCGAGAGCTCCATTAACCTGATTGAATCGCTGGGCGAAGAGCGAACCATTGTGGTTGCGGCGCAGATTGACCCGCGGCTGGACTCGCCCAAGCCGGCGGATATGCACGCGGTCGGAACGCTGGCAACGGTGCACAAGGTTGTGCGCATGCCCAACCAGAGCCGTTTTGTGTTCACAGAAGGCGTTGAGCGGGTCCGCCTGGTCCGCTATGCCCAGACCGAGCCGTTCATGGTGGCCGAGGTGGAGACGCTGGAAGACGTGTTGCCTAATGCCAGCTCTGGAATTGAAGCCCTGGTGCGCAACGTGATCGGCCAGTTCCAGCAGATTGTGGCCGAGTCGCAGACCCTTTCCGACGAACTGCGCACCATCGCAGCAAATATCGACGAGCCCAGCCGCCTGGTGGATTTCGTCTCCTCCTCGCTGCCCTTCCTGACCACCGACGACAAGCAGCAACTGCTGGAGACAGCCAGCATCGAGGAACGGCTGGAGAAGCTGAACAAGCATCTAGCCAAGGAGATCGAAGTGCAGCAGTTGCGCACCAAGATCCAGACCGAGGTGCAGGACCAGGTGCAGCAGTCGCAGCGCGACTACTACCTGCGCGAGCAGATGAAGGCCATCCAGAAGGAGTTGGGCGAGCAGGACGAGGGCCAGCGCGAGGTGGAAGACCTGCGCAAGAAGATCGACGACGCCAACATGCCCGAGGAGGTGAAGAAGGAAGCTCTGAAAGAGCTTTCGCGCCTGTCGCGCATGTCTCCCATGGCTGCCGACTACTCGCTTACGCGCAACTACATCGAGTGGCTGGCGGTGTTGCCGTGGAGCCGGAGCTCGGGCGAAAAGATCGACATCGGCAAGGCCAAGGAGATTCTGGACCAGGACCACTACGAGCTGAAGAAGGTGAAGGATCGCATTCTGGATTACCTCAGCGTCCTGGAATTGAAGCCGGACATGAAGGGTCCGATCCTCTGCTTTGTCGGGCCTCCCGGAGTGGGAAAGACCAGCCTGGGCCGGTCGATCGCGCGCTCGCTGGGCCGCAAGTTCCAGCGCATCTCGCTGGGCGGCATGCACGACGAGGCGGAAATCCGCGGCCATCGGCGCACCTATATCGGAGCGCTGCCTGGGCAGATCATCCAGAGCATTCGCCGTGCCGACTGCAACGACCCGGTGATCATGCTGGATGAGATCGACAAGCTGGGCAGGGACTTCCGCGGCGATCCAGCCTCGGCTCTGCTCGAGACGCTGGACCCGGAGCAGAACTATACCTTCCGCGACAACTACCTCGATGTGCCGTTCGATTTGTCCAAGGTGCTTTTCATCTGCACCGCCAACATGCTCGATCCGGTTCCTCCGCCGCTGCTCGACAGAATGGAACTGATCTTTCTGCAAGGCTACAGCGAGGAGGAAAAGCTGCACATTGCCAAGCGCTACCTGATTCCGCGCCAGATCAAGGAGAACGGAATCACGCCGGAGCAGATTGAGTTTCCCGACGAATCGGTTCGCTACGTGGTGCGCCACTACACACGGGAAGCCGGCGTGCGCAAGCTGGAGCAGGTGCTGGGCACTGTTTGCAGAAAAGAGGCTCGCCGTGTGGTCGAAGGCAAGAAGGAAAAGCTGGTGGTCACGCGCGATGTTCTGAAAGAGTTCCTGGGCGGCATCCAGGTGCGTGTGGAGACCGAGGTGGAGGAGCGGGTGAAGCGGCCGGGCGTGGCTGTCGGTTTGGCATGGACGCCGGCCGGCGGCGACATTCTCTTCATCGAGGCCAACAAGATGAAGGGCAAGGGCGGCTTCACCATGACCGGGCAGATCGGCGAGGTCATGCAGGAATCGATGCAGGCCGCGCTGACCTGGGTGCGGTCGAACGCCGCAAGCCTGGGTTTACCGGAGGACTTCACCAAGGAGATTGACCTGCACATTCACGTGCCCGCAGGAGCAATTCCCAAGGACGGCCCGTCAGCAGGCGTCACCATGACCACGGTTCTGGTTTCGCTCTTGACCGATACGCCGGTGCGGCCATTGACGGCCATGACCGGGGAGATCACGCTCAGCGGCAATGTGCTGCCGGTGGGCGGCATCAAGGAGAAGTTCCTGGCTGCGCGCCGGGCTGGAGTGACAACCATCATTCTGCCCGCCGACAACCGCCAGGACGTGGAAGAGGACCTGACGCCGGAGGCGATGGAGGGCGTCACGGTGCACTACGCCAGCCGCATTGAAGACGTGCTGGCCGTGGCGCTGCCGTTGCTGAAGGCCCGGCCGGACAACAAACAGGCTGAGCCCGAGCTCGTGGTCAGCAACGCGGCGTAAGCCAGGGATTCGTAGTCAACTCGGTCGCTGCGGCGACCGCGAAGGCCGGCATATTTGCCGGCCTTTTCGTTTGCCGTGCTACACCGCTTTTTTTACTGAACGAGTGGAATCATCGACCCAAGAATAACTGAACAGAAATATTATTCGCATCGCAGCAATGGTTGAAACGACTTTTGCTTTCGGCGCACTATTTGGCGATCGCAAAGCCATGGCAAAGGTTGTTGACCGGTGCTAGCATGTGCGACATCCGGCTGGAAGGCCCCGACGTCCCGGCCCGGATTAAGATCTGGAGGTTTCCGATGCCGTACTACGCTTCTATCAGCCTCAAAGTGGGCAGCTCGAGTTCCAAGGGCGGCCCGGTCCATAAGATCAGTTATGGGGGGATGGCCATCACTCCCAGCAACCTGGGCTCGACATTATCTCAGGTGAGGTCCCAATACGATGCAGGCAGTGGGGCATTGACCGGAAGACGCCAGCATCCGCCCATAACCATCGTCAGGGAAACGGACAGCAGTTCGCCTTTGCTTTGGCAAGCACTGTGCACGAACGAGACGCTGCAAACGGTGGACATCAATATCGTCCAGCGGCCGTCTTCGGGGAAGGGAGAGGTAGTCGTTTCCAGGATTACCCTCACCAACGCCCAGATCTCGAAGGTCAACCGATACACGCCTCTTCAACCACAGAAGCCGGGAAGTCACGTGCAGCAAGTCAACACCAGCGAGTTGGAGAGGTTCGATTTCAAATTCCAGAAGATCACCTACACGAATGTCGCAGGATCGACAAGCGCCACTGACGACTGGTTGCAGAATCCCTGACATGCGCTTTCTGCCGTCCGGACAGGTTCAGGTGCGCGCAAATTCCCGCAACGCGCAATGTACCGTTTGCGAGCAGTCGTCAGCCGTCCGCCTGCCAAAGCCGCACGATGTGATCACCGATTGTGCCGATAAGGGTCACAGAATCCAGTGCGCTCATGCGCACAAGAAGCGGTGACCATGGCGACCTCACAAGTGATTTCACACCAGATAGTCCCTCTCCATCTGCCCGGCAATACCACCGAGCAACAGAACCGCATGCTGCAGGAGTTTCTCGGCGACGCCGTTCAGGAAGCGTATCGATCCGCGATCGAGCAACTCGACCGGCATAGCGCGCAAATTCGTCCTCGACATGCGGGCCTTGGCCCCTGGGGGAATGCCGGGTGCCCCGCGTCTCGCTTCTAAGATTTGGGACTCCTCCAATCCCGCGCATCTGACCAATAACCACCGACCGATTGCAGTCTGCCGCGTCTAACCTGCAGGCGGTATCCTTCTAATCGTGATGCACGTGCGAGTTCTTTGCTTTGGGGTGTTGAAAGAGTGGCTTGGCGCGCCAGAAACTACGGTGGACCTGCCGGAGGGTGCAACCGTTGCGGCCCTGCTGGAACATTTGGCCGCTCGCGAGCCGTCGCCCGTGCTGCGCGGCATCGCCGTCAGCGTTAACGCCGAGTACGCCGCCGGAGCCCAGGTGCTGCGCGAAGGCGATGAGGTCGGCCTGCTGCCGCCTGTCTCCGGCGGCTCTGCATCCGATGCGGAAGAAGTCGATAACGAAACAATCAAGCTGACCCGCGAGCCGATCGACGCGGAGCCGCTCGTAGCCGCCGCCAAACACGGCGAGGACGGTGCTGTGGTCGTCTTCGACGGCATTGTGCGCAACAACACGCGTGGCCGGCAGACGCTCTACCTCGACTACGAAGCCTACGAAGAGATGGCCGAAAAACAGATGCGGGAACTGGCTGCCGAGGCGCGCTCACGCTTCGGCGTGAGACAAGTCACTATGATTCATCGCCTCGGCCGTTTGCGGGTCGGTGAGACCAGCGTGCTCATTGTGGCGGCATCCGCACATCGCGCGCAGGCCTTTGACGCCTGCCGATGGCTGATCGATACCCTCAAGAAGACCGTGCCCATCTGGAAGAAAGAGACCTTCGCGGATGGAACTGTGTGGGCCGCGGGCGAACCGTTTCCCGCTGGAATGGCGGTTGAACCGGAGGCTGAGAATGGCCGATAGCGCCGCGCCATCTCCGTCTTTGAAAGGGCATGGCTTCAGCCGTGCCGATGAGGCAGCTGATACGGCTCTGGCTTTAGCCGCTGAGGGAACGTCCTGCGCCGGGAGCCGGGCTCCGCAGGGGCTAAAGCCCCTTTCTGTCTTTTGGCGTTGGATGGCACGGGACCCTGAGGGTTCCCTGCCGTGCCCTTTCAAAGCCTCGCAAGCACAGCACGTTCATTCAATGCCCTCATCCGTCGGTCTCTGCAATGCCTTCGCGCTGATTGTCTCCGCAGCCCTTCTGGTTTCTGCTCCCTTAATTCTCCCCGCGCAGGAAACTACCCTCCGCGTGGATGTGAAGCTGGTCAACATTTTCGTCAACGTGACAGACCGCAACGGCGCCATCGTCGGCGGCCTCGCGCGCGAAGATTTCAAGGTCACTGAAGACGGCCGGCCGCAGCAGATCGCGATCTTCGAGCGCCAGTCGGAGCTGCCGCTGAACCTGACCTTGGCCATCGACACCAGCGGAAGCGTCAAGAAGGATATGGCCGAGGAAGCAGAGGCGGCGCACCGCTTTGTGCACGCCATTCTGCGCCCCCAGGACCAGATGAGCCTGCTGCAGTTTGCCACCGAAGTGAAGGAGTTGTCGCCCTTCACCAACAAGGTCTCGCAGATCGATCGCGGGTTGAACCAGCTTCACGCCGATTTTGCGACCGCGCTCTACGACGCGATCCTGCTCGGCTCTGAAGCCCTGGGCGCCAAGGACGGCCGCCGCGTGCTGGTGCTTGTCTCCGATGGCGGCGATACTGCCAAGAGCACCACGTATCAGCAGGCGCTCGAGTCGGCCTTGCGCCACGAGGTCATGATCTACTCCATCATCGATGTCCCCATTGAAGCCAGCGCCGGCCGCGATCTGGGCGGCGAGCACGCGTTGATCACCCTGGCCGAGCAGACCGGCGGCAAGTACTTCTATGTGAGCGAGGGCGGCCTCGACAAGGCCTTTTCCCAGGTGAGCGACGACCTGCGCACGCAGTATTTGATCGGCTACTACCCGCACAACCAGGAGCCGGGACGGATCTTTCACCGCATCGACGTGACCGTGCCGAGAGCCTCCGCGGACGACTTTAATGTCCGCCACAAAACCGGCTACTACGGCGATGCGCCGGCGACCAGGAATTGAGCTGCAGACGCTAGCAGCTCTCAAATCGTCATCGTCATGCGTTACGCGAACGGCTCCTGGCCCTGAAGCGGGCTGACGTTGCCAATCAACCCCATCGGCGGTACTCTTCCGGAATGCGACCCCTTCGGTATTCCATCAACGTCACCTTGGACGGGTGCTGCGATCATCGTGCAGTCGCACCGGACGAAGACATGTTTCGTAACGCGGTCGAGAACCTCAACCAGGCCGATGCCCTCCTTTTTGGCCGGGTGACTTACGAAATGATGGAGGCAGGGTGGCGCTCGCCGTCGCTGACAGGAGCGAGGCCCGATTGGATGGAACCCTTTGCCCGGACGATCGACGCGGCAAAGAAGTACGTCGTGTCGAGCACCCTGGACCGGGTCGATTGGAACGCGGAGCTAGTGCGCGGGGATCTAGGGACGGCTGTTCAGCAGCTCAAGCGGGAGTCGGGTAAGGGACTGTTCACAGGAGGCGTGAAGCTCCCGCTGGCATTGGCGGAACTGGGATTGATCGATGAGTACGAATTCGTGGTGCAT
>JBKQNU010000130.1:0-8869 GCA_052145815.1 Occallatibacter sp. | reverse complement strand
GCCGCAGTTGCTGCTCCGCGTCCGCCGCGTCGGCGGCAATCAACTTGATCACGGCTTTGCCGGCATCGCCCCCGCCTTGCTTAAGGGTGGTAAACACAGCGCTGTGGTCGGATTCGCCCAGGTAGCGCTCCACCGGAAACTTCCCGGCCACAATGCGCCCTTCCCATCGCTTCAGTGCCTCGCTCATATGCGGTACCTCAGTAGTCCGCTACAGTATGTGACCGCAAGCACCAGCGGTCAAGATAGAACGGGCAATGGGGAAGTTGCATGGGATATTCCGGCGCCCTTCCCCTGCAAAAACCCCTCGCGGCGCTTTACAATATCCGCATGGCTACCGTTCCCGCAGAAATCCACGGTCAGCGCTACATCAGCCTCGCCACCTTCCGGAAAAGTGGCGTTGCTGTGTACACCCCCGTCTGGTTTGCCGAAGACGGCGGCAAACTCTACGTCATGACCAGCGCCAAATTGGGCAAGTGCAAGCGCATCCGCAACAACCCGCAAGTCAAGATCGCCCCTTGCACCATGCGCGGAAAGATCACCGGCCCCGAATTCCCCGCAACCGCTCGCTTCCTGCCGCCCGAAGAGTTCGCCCGGGTCCGCCCGTTGATCAACGACAAATACTGGCTGGCCCGCGTCCCTTTTCTGTGGCCAAACACTGACACCTACCTCGAAATCACGCCCGCCGCCTCCTAACTGCGCCTTGTGTTGTAGCGGGTTTATGACTATAATGACCATGATGACCATTGTGAACATGGGGGATCCGTTATGAGTTCGCAAACCTGGACCGTGGCCGAAGCGAAGGCAAAATTCAGCGAAGTAATCGAACGGGCAATGTCGGAGGGGCCACAGACCATTACTCGGAACGCGCACCTGGCCGCCGTGGTAGTTGGAGCGGAAGAATGGCAACGAAAGACAAAGCGCGTCGGCAGCCTGGCGGAGTTCTTTGCCGACTCTCCGCTGCGGGAATCGGGTATGAAAATCCGCCGACCAAAGGGTAGGACTCGGAAGATTAGTCTGTGAGCTTTCTTCTGGATACAAACGCCGTATCGGAATGGGTCAAGCCGCGACCGAATCCCGGTCTCATCGCCTGGATGCAATCGACCGATGAAGATAGGGTTTTCATCAGTGTCGCCACCTTCGCGGAATTGCACTACGGTGTCGAACGCATGGCGGCGGGAAGCCGCCGAAGCCGCCTCGAGCGCTGGGTCCAACACGATTTGCCGTTGAGATTCGAGGGCAGAATCCTGCCCGTTGACGCCGACGTGGCGGCGGCTTGGGGCAAAACGGTGTCGCGCAGCGAAGCGGCGGGACATCCGATGGGCGCAATGGATGCCTTCGTTGCGGCAACGACGGAAATTCATCGTCTGACGTTAGTCACCCGCAACGTTAAAGATTTTCCGCTGCTGAAGGCGGTTCTCAATCCTTGGACTTAGAATTGACTCGGAATCTGACGCTCAATCCTGCCCGATCCGGCATTGCGCTTCGCCGCCGCGCCGCCGGTGGCAGGTGGCGAGCAGCATGACGTTTACGATAGCGGCCCGGCCCTGTTAAAATCTAAGGTTGTATTGGCCCCTGTGTATCCCTTTGTCAGTTTAAGCAATCAAAATCTCTTTTGGAGGCATCATGGCTGTAAAAGTAGGTATCAATGGATTTGGGCGTATCGGACGCAATATCCTGCGCACTGCGCTCGCCGACAAGAACCTCGACTTCGTCGCCGTCAACGATCTCACCGATCCGAAGACGCTGGCCCACTTGCTCAAGTACGACTCGGTCCTCGGCAATCTGCCGAACAAGGTCACTGCCGGCCCCGACAGCATTTCCGTCGACGGCAAAGTTATTAAGGTATTCAAAGAAAAAGATCCCGCGGCCCTGCCCTGGGAGTCCGTCGGAGCTCAGGTCGTCATCGAATCCACGGGAAAATTCACCGACGCCAACGAAGCCAAGAAACATCTACGCGGCACGGTCAAGAAAGTCATCATTTCGGCCCCCGCGAAGAACGAGGACTTCACCGTCGTGCTCGGCGTGAACTGCGACAAATACGATCCCGCCAAGCACCACATCGTTTCCAACGCGTCCTGTACCACAAATTGCCTGGCGCCGATTGCCAAGGTCATCCACGAAAACTTCAAGATCCTCACCGGCACAATGACCACCATCCACTCCTACACGAACGATCAGGTGATCCTGGACTTCCCGCACAAGGACCTGCGGCGCGCCCGCGCAGCGGCGCTCAACATGATTCCAACCACCACCGGCGCGGCCAAAGCGTTGAAGCTCGTCATCCCCGACCTGGCCGGCAAGATCGACGGCTTCTCCATGCGCGTGCCCACGCCCAATGTTTCCGTCGTGGATCTGGTCGTGTTCGTCGAAAAGAAAACCACTAAAGAAGAAGTCAATGCCGCGTTGAAGAAAGCTTCCGAGTCCGGCTCGCTGAAGGGCTATCTCGGGTACGAAGAAAACGAACTGGTCTCGTGCGATTTTAAAGGCGACAGCCGTTCCTCTATCGTCGACGCTCCCATGACCCTGGTGGTCGGCGGCAATTGCGTGAAGTTGATCTCCTGGTATGACAACGAGTGGGGATATTCCTGCCGTGTCCGCGATCTGATCAACCTGATGGCAGCCAAAGGCCTGTAAATTAACTCGCCGTGAGTCGTTGGTTGTTCGCGGTTTGCTCTTGTTTACGCAGTGGCCAAACCTGCGTGGCGTGCGGCAAACCATGGACACCAACGACGAACGGCGCTCCGGCGACAAATACCGAACGACTAACGACTAATAACTAACGACAGGTGACTCATGGCCAAGCTATCCATTCTCGATCTTCCGCTCAACGACCGCCGCGTCTTCATGCGCGTAGATTTCAACGTCCCGCTCGACGACGGCCGCGTCATGGACGACACTCGCATCCGCGAAACCCTGCCCACCATCGAGTACGCTCTGCGCCACGGCGCGCGCCTCATTCTTGCCTCTCACCTCGGACGTCCCAAAGGCAAGGTGAATCCCAAGATGAGCCTCAAGCCCGTCGCCGAACGTTTGCGCATGGTGCTCGACAAAGAACTGTCGCGCGGTGAGAACGTCGGCTTCTGCCCCGAATGCGTCGGCCCCGAAGCCGAAGAAATGGCGCGACAGCTGGAAAAAGGCCAGGCCCTGCTACTCGAAAACCTTCGCTTCCATCCCGAGGAAGAGAAGAACGACGAAAACTTTTCCAAGCAGCTCGCCAAGCTCGCCGATTTCTATGTCAACGACGCCTTCGGCACCGCTCATCGCGCCCACGCGTCCACCGTCGGCATCACCAAATTCGTGCAAAAATCCGCCGCCGGCCTGCTCATGGAAAAGGAGTTGCAATATCTGGGCCGCGTCCTGCAAAACCCCGAGCACCCCTTCGTCGCCATTCTCGGCGGCGCCAAGGTCAGCGACAAAATCGGAGTCATCCAGAACCTGCTCGGCAAAGTCGACGTCCTCATCATCGGCGGAGGCATGGCTTATACCTTCCTCAAGGCGCAAGGCGAATCCGTAGGCAAGAGCCTGGTCGAAGCGGACAAGGTCGAGCTTGCCAAGGACCTTCTGCAGCAGGCCAAGACGCACAAACTCAAGTTCCTCCTGCCCACCGATCACGTCATCGCCGACCGGGTTGACGCCAGCGCCCTGGCCAAAATCGTCGCGCAGGGCGAGCACATCCCCGACAACATGATGGCGCTCGACATCGGCCCGCAATCCATCGAGGCTTTTTCCGAAGAAATCGCCCGCGCCCGCACCATCGTTTGGAACGGCCCCATGGGCGTTTTCGAAATGCCGCCTTTTGCCAAAGGCACTTTCAAGATCGCCCACGCCGTCGCGGAAAATGCCGCGGCCACCACCATCGTGGGCGGCGGAGATTCCGTGGCCGCCGTTAAAGCCGCCGGCGTGGCCGACAAGATCACCCACATCTCCACCGGAGGCGGCGCATCGTTGGAATTTCTGGAAGGCAAGAAGCTGCCCGGAGTCGAAGCGCTGACGGATAAAAAATAGTTGTCAGGTTCGAGGTCTCAGTTGTCAGGGCCTAGCTCTTGAGCGCCTGGTGACGAAGCTTGAACCACGCGCCTCGACCCATGAACCGCCATGCCCCAGGTTCCGACGCCTGAGACCTAAGACCTGACAACTGAGACCTTTCCCCCATGCCCGACTTCGCAGCCCGACTCGCTTTTTCGAACGGCAAGACGCTCGAACTCCACGGCCCCGCCGACATTACCAAGGAGACGACCGAGGCCATCGTCAACGCCGCCAACTCCTCCCTCCTTGGTGGAGGAGGCGTGGATGGCGCGATTCACCGCGCTGGCGGCCCTTCGATCCTCGAGGAATGCAAGCGCATCGTGGCCAGAATCGGCACACTTCCCGCCGGCAAAGCCGTCCTCACCACCGGCGGTCGCCTGCCCGCGAAATTCGTAATCCACACCGTCGGCCCGGTGTACAGAGGAGGCCGACAGCACGAGGCCGAAACCCTGGCCAGTTGCTACTGCGAATCCATCCGCATCGCCGACGACCACGGAATAAAATCCTTGGCCTTCCCTTCCGTCTCGACTGGAGCTTTCGGGTATCCTGTTCATGAGGCCGCTGAAATCGCTGTCCGCGCCATTGCCGAAGCTCTTCCATCCTGCACCCATGTGGAGCACGTCCGTTTCGTGCTCTTTGACATCGTCACGTGCAAAGCCTACGTCCAAGCCGCCGAAAAATTGTCCCGGCAGCCGCTGGCAAATTCCGCTATCGTAAAATTTGAAATCTAAATTTGAAATCTAAATTTGAACTTTGAAATTCGAGAGAGGTCTTTCATGAGAAAAAAACTGATCGCCGCCAACTGGAAGATGTTCAAGATGCCCGCCCAGACCCGTGACTTCTTCCGCGACTTCCTCCCCCTGGTCAAAGATCACGACCGCGACGAAATCGTAGTCTGCCCCACGAATCTCTGCCTCGACGCCGCCGTCACCGCCGCCAAAGGCTCGAACGTTGCCATCGGAGCCCAGAATCTCCACTGGGAAAAGGAAGGCGCATACACCGGAGAAGTCAACGCCGCCATGCTGCAAGCCGTCGGTGTCACTCACGTCATCATCGGACACTCCGAACGCCGCCAGTATTTCGGCGAAACCGACGACACCGTCAATCTGAAGCTCAAGTCCGCCCTCGAAGCCGGGCTGATCCCCATCGTCTGTGTCGGCGAAGTCCTCGAAGAACGCGAAGCCAACCTCACCGACGATGTTCTGCGCCGCCAGTCGCTCCGCGCTTTCAATAAAGTTTCAGCCAAAAAAGCGGCCAACCTCGTGGTCGCTTACGAGCCGGTCTGGGCCATCGGCACGGGAAAAACCGCGACCCCGCAAATGGCCGCCGACGCCCACGCCATCATCCGCGCCGAAGCCGCCGAGTCCTTCGGCAAGGAATTCGCCGAGAATCTTCGCATCCTCTACGGCGGCTCCGTAAAACCGGAGAACGCCCATGCCCTGATGTCCGAAGAAGAAA
This sequence comes from Occallatibacter sp., assembly GCA_052145815.1. GTDB lineage: Bacteria > Acidobacteriota > Terriglobia > Terriglobales > Acidobacteriaceae > Telmatobacter. Next base: position 3,385 of record JBKQNU010000130.1, on the reverse strand, counting down.
TCGACGGCGCGCTGGTAGGAGGAGCTTCGCTAGATCCGAAGTCCTTCACCGCCATAGTGAAGTACTAGACGCTAAGTATTAGAGATTCGTTGATGGAGCGACGGGCGTCCCCGCCCGTCCCCATTCAGCGTCAAAAGAAACCCGGGGACAGACGGGATGTTCCCTCGCGAAAAGCAGGTCACTTGTGCGGGGCAGTTCCAACGTCAGAGCCAAGAGGCCATGACGCAAGAAAAGACCCCCCTCTCCCAGCCTCGGTTTTGTCAAGCTTGACTTTTTGTTCGGGACGAAATGGGGGTCCTTCGCCCTCAGAAGGCAAAATCGCCCGTCCCGGAGCCGAAAGGAACAGCAGGAAGCCTACCTAAACCCAAGGCAATCAATACTTTACCTCTAAGCCGTTTTCATTCAATACTTTGGCAGAAAAATCCCGCTAAAGTATTGATTCCAATAGACCGGACAGGGGAGGAGACACCCCGAACTACCAACCAGCAAACACCCCAGGAAGCCAGAAAACCCAAAAAACCCTTCCCGCCAACCCACCATCGAAAAATTTCTTTTCAGGTACCTGCAACGGCCTGGTTGGGCAATGTTTAGTTAGGTATAGACACGAGTGTCGCTTCGCCCGAATACGAAATCACTTTGTCCGGTTTGTCCGTAACTTCCACGCCAGTGCCGATGCCTTTTCTCACCAGGACGACATCGAACGCTCGCGCCTTCAACATCCCTGGGAAAACTCCTTTTCGCGCATCGATCCTGAGCTGGTGCTTTGCGTCATCCCAGTGAAAATCTATGGTTGCATAGACGCCCTTCTCGTAGTTGTAGTTGTCGTTCTCGTCCTCATAAAGCGTGAAGCTTGCGTCGGCCCCCGGATAGATGCGCAATTCGATGGGATCGGCCGGCTTCTCCGTGGAGTATTGGACGAATGGGCCCATCGGAATAATGGACCCTGACTTAACCATGAGCGGAATCTTGTCGATGGGAGCATCCGCAACCACGCTCGTGCCGCCGGACTGAATCTCTCCCGTCCAAAAATCGATCCACTGGTCCCCGGCCGGCAGATAAACCGCTCTCGTCTTCTGCCTGGGTTCGGAAATCATTTCCCGGGCGTGAATCTCCGGGGTCTTCCAGTACATCTGCGCCCGGAACGCGCCCAGCACCGCGTTCGAAGTCTCAAACGCGAAGTCATATTCTTTTCCAGCTTGCAGCTCCACGGGAATCGTATAAGACTCCACCGAGTCGTAGTTGTGCGGAACTTCTTTGCCGTCCAGATACACTCTTCTCGGCCCGAAACTCTTCATGTGGAACCGATATTTTCCGGTTTTGTCCGGAACCAGTTTGCCCTCCCATCGCATCGAGAATTTAGGGCCGGTGATAAAACTGGGCCAGCCCGTATACCAGAAGAGATTGATATTCGGATCCACTTCTTCGTGGCAGAGATTCTTGAACTCCGCATCGCAGTAGTACTTGGCGTTCAGCCCCGGCTTTCCATCTTTCGTTTTAAAGTGCTCGGCCGTGATGAGGATGCTGTCCTCCGGAGGCCGCTGATACATATACTCCGTCACCTGAGAGACCATGATCGCCGGACCGAACATGAACTGATCGGCGATGCCATAAGTCTTCCGGTCGCCCGCGAAATCCATGGGCAGGCCGCGCATGATCGAATATCCATCGTGGGTGACCTGCCAGCCCAGGGAATAGATGTAGGGCAGCAGCCGATAGCGCAGGTTGTCGAATTTCAGGAGCGTGTTGCTGTACTCGCCAAACTGCCAGATCTCCCGCGGAGTTTCCGAGCCGTGCGACCGGAAAATGGGACAGAACGCCCCAAACTGAAACATCCGCGTGTACAGTTCCTGGTACGCCGGATCTTTGCCGCCGTTCGAAAACACGCCTCCGTAACTCCCAATCACGAACGCGCCGATATCAAAAGTCCAATAAGGAAGTCCGGCCATGCTGTGATTGATCCCGGCGGGAATCTGTTTCCTGTAAACGTCCCAATTCGCGCCGATGTCGCCCGACCAGGTCGTCGCCGCCGCCCTCTGCTGCCCGGCAAATGTCGACCTCGTAAGAATGTAAACGCGTTTCTGGTCCGTCTCTTTCCGTTGGTTCTTGTAAACAGAGTCCGTGATCATCAGCGAGTAAGGGTTGAGATACCTGGCAAACGAGCCGAGATGATTGTTTTCGACCCTCTTCATCTCATACTCTTCCGATTCTTTCGTCAGCGCGTTGACGATGTCCGGTTCGGTCGAGTCCATCCACCATCCGTCGATCCCTTTCGAGAACAATCCCTGGTTCGCATATTGCCAATACAGATCGTTGGCCGCCGGATTGTACGCATCGTAGTACTTGAATCCCGCCCAGCCCACGGGCGAATACAAATACCCTCGCCGGTCCATATCCTTATAAATCGGCGAAGCCGGTCCGAGCCCGGCCCAGATGGAAATCATGAGATGGAAGTTTTCATGGTGCAGCAAATCGATCATTTCCTTGGCGCGGGGGTACTTCGTTTCGTCGAAGAACATTCCGCCCCACATGTCGTTCCCGCCCCAGTAATTCCAGTCCTGGATGAGGTTGTCGACCGGAATCCGCCGCTGGCGATACTCCTGCGCGACCCTGAGCAGTTCGTCGCGGCTCGCGTAATGCTCCTTGCTTTGCCAATACCCGTACGCCCACTTGCCGTACATCGGAGCCGCTCCCGTGAGGTTCCTATATCCGGCGATGGCTTGATCCATGCTCGGGCCATAAAAAAAGTAGTAGTCGATGTTGTCGGCCACATCGGACCACCACGACGTCGTCTCGCGACTGTCGCTGAAAATCGTCTTGGAATAGTTGTCCCAGAAGATCCCGTATCCTGCCGTCGAAACTAAAACCGGCGTGACGGCATCGGTGTTCGATTGCACCAGCTTCACCGTCCGCCCGCGATAGTTCATGTCGCCGGATTGGTGCTGCCCCAGCCCGTACACCCCTTCATCGGGCGTCAACTTGAAATTCTGCTGCACGCTGAATGCTGCTTTTTCACCCGCGATTTGAGACGGAATGAAGACAGGCTTTCCCCACTCTTCCAGAATCGTCCGGTTGTCGTTGTCGAGATACCGGATCGCCCCGTCGCTCTTCTTCAAAAGTAATTTGATCTGGCCGGAGCGCAGCGTAATGTCTTCGCCGCTCTCTTCAAAACCAACTTTCAGTTCCGGCACGTCCTTCTGAATGACCGAAAGGCTTGTCTTTTCCGATCTGCCGCCAGTCGGCCATTTCACCACGCGCACGGTGCCTTCCGCATAGAACTGCACCTTTACGTTCAGATCGCCAGTCGTCAACTGCACGCCATTCCGAATGCGTTGCACGCTCGGCGGCATTGGTGTTAGCTGCGCGTCGTTCGACGCCGAAGAACTGC
>JBKQNU010000129.1:0-53334 GCA_052145815.1 Occallatibacter sp. | reverse complement strand
CCAGGGCACAGGAACGACAAGATCACGGCTGGGTCACGCTTTGGCTAACCCAGTCGTATGCAAGGGCGACAATGGCCGATGGCAACCGAATTACTCAAGCCTCGGTGGCGACCTTGCCGCCAGCGCTCTCATGAACACATATTATCCACAATCGAATCGGGGAGCTGGAATGGTTTTCGGGCAATTCGCTATTAATACCGGTGAGCGCGAATTGGCTGCGGTAGTGCAGGAATTCGTCCTGCGCAAACTGACTCCGGGCGCCCAGAAGGCGAAGTAGCAGCACCCGCTGGAAAGAGGTTTTGGTGAGGGGATCGCGATGAACAGGAAGTCACAGAGAAGGTCACGGCTTGAAATGAGATGGTGTCCCGTCGTTGCGGCGGGCCAGCCGAATGGTCAGTGCGCGCAGCTGGTTATGAAGTGGACCTCCATCGCTTCGCTGAACTCGCGACGGAGCATTTGAGGACTCGGACATGAATTACCGTAATGCATCTCCTGCCACGGACGACCGCAGGAAAAAATACACAGCGCATGACACTGCTCGCAGGCCGACTGCAGACGATCGGACCAGGCTTTATCTCCTCTCCTTTCTGCTCACCGCGGATCGCGCAAAGGCAGAACAGTGCAGTGTGGCGGGTCTTGACCTGTCTGCCGAAGATAACGCAGCTTTTCGGGATTGGGCGCATTCCTGGGCTCGGCGCATTGTCATTCACAATGCACTTCGACTCATCGCGCCACACCCCGAGACAGGAGCTCACGACCCTGACTCCGGAGGGTCAAGATGATGTTACTTCGGATTACGCGAGCATCTTGATGGGCAATGCTCCTTGCATTCGTCCGTAAAACAACAATTTCAAGGGAGGATCATCCATGCGGTTCCAAACATTCACACGCAGAAAAATCGACAGCGATCGGACGGAGTCGTTTCCATTTGAACCAGTGCATTACAAAAAGGCGGGCATCCCGTATTCGCCATTCAGCGGCATGCCGGTTCTGGAAGCCTACGAAATCGTGAACGACCTGAACCGGAATCAGGCTGAACATCAATTTGTCTACTTTCTGGCGGCCTAGTTTGATGGGAACGTCCGCTGGTAAATGCGTACTCGATGAAGGCTGGCTTCGTGCGGCTGAGGATGGCAGTCTGCCGAGAGTTGCATTGCAGGATCAGCGCTTCTCGGCGATTCTTGCGCTTCCGGATTTTGAACGCTTTGTGTATGTCTTATCGGTTCTCGAAGGCTGCACGGATCAGGAATGTGCCGCTTTGTTGGATGTTTCACCGCAGCAAATCGAAGAAACGCGGCTTCGCGCTCTTCAGCATTTCTGGAAACCCTGACCGAACCCGGATTCATGACTCGAGCCGTGCGCGTCGATGGAAAACACACCAGGCATTCATTTTAAGAGTGGGTAGAAACGGAAACTTCCGACATGAACCATAGGGCAGAGAAATTGTTGGTGGCGGAGCCGAACGAGGCTCTCAGGGAGCAAGTCGTCGCGGCGCTGAGCGAAGCTGGATATGAGGTGTCAACAGACTGCCGGGAGGGAATGAAGGCAGTCCTCGCATTCGATCCTGACGTAGTTATCCTGGGTGCTCATTCGCCCCAACTTGAATGCTGCGAACTTCTTTCCGAAATCAAAGGTTCCGAACACACGCACAATATACGTGTTTTAATGATGTCGCCGGGAGGATCGGCCGAGCGCACACGAGGGTTGGATCTCGGTGCTGACGATGTGCTGTCACTGCCCTTCGACACACATGAATTGCTGTCGCGAGTGCGTTCGCAACTACGGGAAAAATACATCGAGGACGAGTTTCGAGAGCGGCTGCGACTTGCCGAGGATAATCGGACCGCTGCTCAGCAGGTGGCGACAGCGGTTCACGAAGGACGGAAGACCCTCCGCATCAGCGGACTGGCGACGGTTTCCGTGCTTATCGTTACGGGTCTGTTTTTCTTGTTCTTCTATCGCCGCGGCCAGGAACAGGACACCCGCGTCTATGCTGCAATCACTCGATTGCAGACAGGAGTGCTGACGCAGCAAAAGTTGATGGCACGTTCGCGCCGGCCCCTTGAAGATCCGGAAGGCGATCCAGTCCGGGTGAGCGATCCACAGAAGCATCAACTTCAAAAGAAGAGTGAAGACCTGAGATCGCAAATTGCATTCAGCAAAACAGAAGACACTTCCACTTTGCAGGGTCAACTAACCGAGGTGGAAAACAGGCTTCAGAAGCTTGAGACCGAAGGTCAGATTGCGCAGACGATTATCCAGTCTTATGAGCAGAGCGTCTGCCTCATCCATATTGTGCTGGCCTTCCGCGACCGCGATACCGGCGCGAGATTGCGCTATGCGGGTATGACGAGCAGCGGCGAGCCGATGACCGACCAAAACAACAACCCGCTCGTCACCCTCACCGGAGATGGTCCAGAAATTCACATCGATGTTTTTGGTACCGGTTTTCTCGCCACCACCAGCGGACAGATCCTTACCAATCATCACGTGGCCGAGCCCTGGTGGCAGAACGATGATCTGAAGGAGATGCTCGATAAAGGTCTTGTGCCGACGATCATTGAAATGACGGCGTACTTTCCCGGCGTATCGCACGGCATCGCCATCACCACCGAGAAGATCTCTTCTGCCGCGGACGTTGCTGTCCTGAGAGGGAACCTCTCAGGACTGGGAATCAAACAGATTGCTCTTGCCGATGGCCGCGGTTCGGCCGTCAGCGGGGGCCCAGTCGTGCTGCTTGGATACCCCACTGCGCTTGATGGGATTCTGGCCCGGACAGGCGCAGAGACGCTCGAGTCCGTCGCCACTGCATCCGAGGGTGATTCAAAACAAATGATGGAAGAGCTCGCGCGCCGCCACCTGATCAGGCCGACTGCTACCCAGGGGCACATCGGCGACGTACTCCGTGACAAGATTGTCTATGATGCCCAAACCACATCGGGTGGTTCCGGTGGCCCGCTCTTCAACAACGAGGGCAAAGTCATAGGGATTAACTTTGCTGTGCTGCGTGAGTTCGGCGGATCGAATCTCGCCATTCCTGTTGATTACGGGAAGTCAATTCTGAAACCTTAATCTACAGATAGGGCATTCGCTGCTTGCACTTTCGCGCCTGTCGCCGATCGCACCGGGCAAAACGCATTGATCTTGGCAGGTACGGAGGGTCATCTCATTCATTCCACCAGACCGCGGAATTCGAGCAAGCACACGTCAACGCACGCAGCGTGACCACACAGATTGCTGATGCGCTGCCGTGCTGTCGAACTCGCATCGACAATTCCGACTCTCCGACGACTCCTTTCCCGAGGCCGCCTTTTGCGCTCCCTCATTCTAGGCCATTTAGAGTCCTGTTCCGATTTGGCCTCCCACATGCAAATGAGAGAGAGTGCCGGCCGCGATCCCTGTGCCTGACGGAGTCCGACCCCATACGGTTCTTCGATGGAAAGCCTTACCGCACAACCCGCGCTACAGGTTCAGAACGAGCGGCTTCATTTGCTTCTGAATCTGACCAACCAAATCACATCGAACCTTGACCTGCGGGAGGTTCTCCGCGCCATCTCCGCCAATGCCCGGGAACGGATGCTGAGCGAAGTCGCCGGCATAGCATTGCCCGACGAGGCGTCGGGAAAACTCAGAATATACTTGCTTGATCTTCCGGAAACACCTGGAATCTTAAGAGAAGGAATGCTGATCGGTTACACAGAGTCAACAAGAACCACTCTTGAGACGCTCAAACCTACAATCGCATACACCTCAAATCCCGACGGTTTTTCTCCGGAGGAGCGGGCGTACAATTCGCTTCTCACGGAACAGAAGACCGTTTGCAATATTCCGCTTGTGAGCCGCGGCCGCGCTCTGGGCTTCCTGAGAGTCGGGCGAACAGCAGAACGTCCATACGATGCCGACGAGATCGACTTTCTCCGCCTGGTAGGCGGCCAAATCGCCATCGCAATTGAAAATGCCCTGGCCTATGAAGAGATTACCCGGCTGAAAAACAAGCTCGCCGAAGAGAAGCTCTATCTCGAGGAGGAGTTCCGCAGCGAGATGGGTTTTGAGCGGATCATCGGGGGCAGTGCGGCAATCAAGCAAGCCTTGCAACTGGTCGAAACAGTCGCTCCCAGCGATTCGACCGTTCTTTTGCTTGGGGAAACCGGAACCGGTAAAGAACTGGTCGCCCGTGCAATCCACGAACGCAGCCGGCGCAAAGAGCGCACGTTTGTCAAGCTGAACTGCGCCGCCATCCCCACCGGCCTGCTGGAGAGCGAGTTGTTCGGCCATGAGAAGGGAGCGTTTACCGGCGCAATCAGCCAGAAGGTTGGCCGGATGGAACTTGCCGATCAGGGAACTCTGTTTCTGGATGAAGTAGGCGATATTCCAGCCGAAATCCAACCGAAGCTGCTAAGGGTCTTGCAGGAGCGCGAGTTCGAGCGGCTTGGCAGCACGCATACGCGCAAAGTTAATGTGCGTCTGGTGGCGGCAACCAACTGCAACCTCGAAAAAATGGTCGCGGACCGGGAGTTCCGCAGCGATCTCTATTACCGCTTGAACGTGTTTCCCATCCGCATTCCGCCCCTTAGAGATCGCAGAGAGGATATTCCTCTGCTCGTTGGCTACTTTGCACAGAAGTGTGCAAAGCGAATGCAAAAACGCATCGACGCGATTCCGGTATCCGTGATGAGGGGGCTTACGGCCTGGGACTGGCCCGGCAACATCCGCGAACTCGAGAACTTTGTTGAGCGCGCCGTAATCCTTACCCGCGGCAAGTCGCTCGAGGCTCCGCTTGGAGAGCTTCGCAAATCCCCAAAGGACCAGCCGGTGCAGGACTCAACTCCACGATCGGAAGACGATATTGCGCGAATCGTCAGAGAGACAGTTGCTGCGTTGAAGGGCAAGAGCGCTGGGAGCGAGCACGCCAGAAAGCAACGTGACGAGATCGTCCGCGTACTGACCGAATGCAAAGGCCAGGTAGGAGGCGCCGAGGGCGCAGCGGCACACATGGGGATCAGCCGCACAACGCTCATCTCTCGGATGAAGAGGCTCGGAATCAACTCATACGATTACGTCTGAGCCCACATTCTCCAGCACAACCCCAAGGAATTGAAGGCTTTTCGTCCAGACAAGCCGCGATGAGGCTCAATTCGAACCACGGACGCCCCACGTCCTGTCGTCAACTCTTTCGACTCTCGACATCCGAGGAGTTTTCAACTTATTGAAAATAAATAAGATACGCACTCCTGCGTATGGTGCGACGATTGCTTTTAGATGAGGGGTGATTGAAATGTTGAAGATTTCCATTATCGAGAATGATCGCAAGCGCCAATTGGTCTTGGAGGGCAAGCTGGTTGCGCCCTGGACCAACGAACTGAAGAGAACTGGCCAGGAAGCTGCAGTTGATCGCGAACATCGTGAACTCGTCATCGATTTGCGAAGTGTGACCGCCATAAGCGCTGACGGAGAAGGTGTGTTGCTGGCCCTGATGGACCAAGGCGCCAGATTCCGTGTGAGCGGAGTTTTTATGCGACAGGTTGTGAAACAACTGTCTCGACGGTCACGGCTCGCGAAAAAAACCAGCGGAAGAGAAAAGGCGTGATGCCGGTCGAAACACGGGAAAAGACGCACGCGGGAGGAAAGACATGAAAATCCTCGGGTGGATTCACGTTGTACTTGGTCTGCTTGCAATCGGCTCCGGCGCAATTGTGCTGAGTGGAGTTCTGAAGGTTGCGCTCAGCGGTAATCGGGTAGTCCGGTTTTTGAGATACAGCCTGATTGCAAGTTTGGCCGGCCTCCTGCCTCTAACCCGTCACCTCTCGCCGATGCAAGGAATCTGCATGCTGTCGGTCTATTGCTCTGGGGCCGTCGTTCTTGCATGGCGTGAGTTCCGCCTTGCCGGCCTGTGGCGCCCGGTTTTCGCATTCTTTATTGTGGCTGTTTGCTATCTGAATGTTGTCTCTGTGTCGATTCGGTTGTTCAAGGACTCTCTTCTGTTCGCAATAGCGTCAGCGGAATCCGGCGCGCGCTTTGAAATCGCGCAATTCTTCGTCGCTTCGGTCTTTGCCGTGCTGGGAGTGCTGGCAGTCAGAATGTGCCCGCCTCAGCGGACACACCGGTTCTGATCGCGCGGTCTCGTTTTCGGCGGGTTAACCCGAACCAAAAAATGAGTAGCGGGAGCCTGCTTACGCCGGCGACCCATCTCTCTAAATCATTGGCTCAATCTGCGCTCGGACCTGATGGTTCCGGCTTTCGATGTGCTTCCACAGTGAGCGTGTCGAAGCAGTTTCGCCAGTTTCGACAATGCACCAAGGCCTCACCGTATTCTCCTTGTCCAATCAACAACTTGCACGCCGCATGGTTTGGCACTCCGGATGCTTCTTGGGAAGTCAAGAAGGCGAAAGATCAGAGGTTTACAGCGTACACCCTGTTCGCAAGCGTGAAGGAGAAAGAATGAAGAGCGCGCTCCAGCTGCACAGCAATCAGTTCAAATTAACTGAAGAAGACACTTATGCGACAATGGACGATTTCCAAAGGCTATTCGCAAGAGAAATGACTGACCTCTTTCGTTTGTCGCTGCATCTTACCGCCGATGCCGAGAAAGCGGAAAGTTGTCTCATCCTTGCCATGAGGGAGTGCTTTGCCAACTGCGCCGTTGCAAAGGAATGGGCCCTGATCTGGGCGCGCCGGACGGTAATCCGCAATGCGATCCGCTTGGTTTTAGGCACGAAAAACACGATACCGATCGATATCTACAGCGAAGCAGGACCTGACATCCATTTGCAGCCCAGCGAGTATCGGATAGATGCACTGCGGGACTCTCTCGCAATTCTGGAGTTGCCTGACTTCGACCGCCTGGCTTTCGTGATCTGCGTCCTTGAGCGGTATTCCATCCTGGATTGTGCCCTGCTCCTGAGGAGATCGCCGAAAGAAGTCAGCGATGCTCGCGTGCGCGCAATCAACCAGGTCGTTTCTGCCGAAGAACGGAATCGTCACGAGCCCGCCACAACATTTCCAACCAGTCAGTTCGGTGCCTGCAGCAATGGAATAGGAGAGCTCGATGGTTCATGCGGATCACTTCTTGACTAGCCATCCTCTCGCAGTGCTGGCTATGGCTATCATTCTCGAACAGGCAGGAATGCCGATCGCCAGCGCGCCGATGTTGCTGTTGATAGGCGCACTCACCGGCAACGAGAAGGCCAGCATACCTCTAGCTATATTGGTGGCGGTCGTGGCCTGCGTTTTTGTTGACTGCGCATGGTTCGCCTTGGGACGCAGTCGCAAATCGAATCCAAGCCGCGCTTTCAAGCGCCTGCAGTCAGCAGATTCGCGCTTCTTTCGCATCGCACGCCTGTTCGCCCGTCACGGCGCCGTGGCTTTGTTGCTCGCTCGCTTTATCCCGGGGCCCAATTTGGCCGCAGCTCTCGCCGGTTACTCTGGACGTTCCAAGTCGCGTTTCGTGCTGAAGGACACAATCGCCTCGGGTATCTGGGCAATTATCTATCTTGCTGTTGGCCACTTCCTTCCGCGAGAACTCCGGTCATGGGTCTCCTCGACCATGAACTCTTCACTCGGCTGCGGCGTTTTCCTCATTCTCGGAATCGCGGCCGCAATTCTCGGCTTTTCTCGATTCGGGCGTTATCTGTCCCGTCGCCGTGCTTCCCGGCTTGGGGTGCCGGCCTCCACTGCTTCTGGAGCAATCCGCTCTGACACCTACCTCAATCCTGAAGTCGTCCAGACTGTGAGGGTGCAATGATGGCAAGTTCCTCGGCGTTCAACTACCAAGACACGCGTCCCATCAACTTCCCGGCGATTCAAGCCAAATACCCCGATGATGAAATCGGCAGCACCACCGGAGCGGAACGAGATGTGTCGGACATCGGAATACTCGGACACCCTGGCGCGCATCAGCCTCAGCCAAGCAACGACGAATTAATTGATGATGCCAGGCTCGGAAACCATACGGCATTTGCCGAGCTTTGCCGGCGTTACAGTAAGTCGCTTGAACGAACCATATTCAGGATTGTCAAAAATCGTCAAGACACCGAGGATCTTCTTCAAGAAACGGCCCTCAGCGCATACCAACACTTGAATGGCTTTCGTGGGAATTGCAGCTTCGGCACCTGGGTCACGAGGATCGGAATCAATAAATCGCTCATGCTGTTGCGAAAGAGAAAGGCGCGCCCGGAGGTCTTGTTTCATATGATCCCATCCGATTCGAAGACAACCGAGATCCCGGAATATCCTGACCTTTCGCCGAATCCTGAACAGATGTGTGCGAATAAACAGATCAATGAAGTCGTCCGGCGGGCAGTCGGCGGGCTCCCGACCGGCCTCCGCGACATCTTCGAGCACTATTACGGAGATGAATGTTCGCTTGCGGAGTCTGCCGATGCTTTTGGTCTGACGGTACCTGCCGCGAAATCGCGGTTGTTGCGCGCCCGGCGCAAACTTCGTGAATCCTTGTCGCCTGCCCGGCAAATTCTGTAACAGCGAGTTATGAGTTTGAGGCCGGGAGCGGCTGCCGCGGACGCCTTAAAACAAAGGATGATGGGCGCACAAAGAGCCAAGGAGAGAGGGCCTGAGAGATGAAAGCGGGATACATGCAAATCGACAGAGGTCCCCGAACAATGAAGTCGGCATCGGCGCTGGCTTTGCTGTATCTTGTGTTGTCTGTGCAGCCCTTGGAGGCAGCAGCGCCCAAACCAGAGACCCTTCGAGCTTGGGATGCTTACATTCGGATTGTCAACCAGAACGTCGCAAAGAGCGCGGCCGGGGACAGTCAGTTCTTGTGGATTGACGAGTCGCAAGATGTAGCTCGGCGCGTGCATGGAAATGAGGTGGTAGTAACAAGTCACGATCCCGAAGGTGTACCTCAGGGGATGATCCATGACTGGGTTGGTGTCGTGTTCGTGCCAGACGCGACACTCGATCAGGCATTGAACGTGGTCGAAAATTATGATCGCTATGGCGAGTTCTACAAGCCCTTGGTCAGGAAGTGCACGATTCTTGCGCGAGACGAAGATCAGGTCAAGTTGAACGTTGTTGCGACTCAGAAGGTTCTTTCAGTGACAGCGGCAGTGGAGACCGAAGAGCAGGTCCATGTTGTGAGGCTGGACCCCAAGAGGGCATTCATCACCAGCAGCGCCGTTCGGGTCCGGGAGATCGCCGACTATGGCCAGCCCAACGAGCATCCGTTTCCGGAGAACCGGCGGCCTGGCTTCGTCTGGCGCGAGGTGACTGTTCAGCGGCTCGAAGAGCGCGATGGTGGCGTTTACGTAGAATTGGAGACGGTCCTTTTGAGCCGTGGCATTCCCGCGGAGTTACGCTGGCTGATCAAGCCATTAGCTGACGAATTGCCCCGAAGGCTGATGTTCGGTGTGCTCAATGACACGCGCAGTGCTGTGCTGCAGGAAGCGCGATTTTCCCCGTCTCAAGGGCTGGCCTCAACAGCGAGCCGGTGACACACCTCAAAGAAAGTGTGGCGAACGTCCAGCGTCCGATCGGGTCGGATTCATGAACATTGGTGCGTGATGGGCACGGCTGAAACTGATCAAGTTGAAAGCGTAGTATGTTGGCAAAAGCCGGCCTGCCGGCATACGGATCAGGCGCCAACCTATCTCCGAATGCGAGAGTTACGACTGCGCATCCATATCTCGATTTCAATCAGCAGGCTTCCGGTAAAGGAATCGGCTGGCTGACAAGAGATGAAAGAAGAGGAGAGCATGACAAATCTCGAGGCGTTCTTAGAGGAAAATCGGGAACAGGGAAACCGGGTCGCCACTGCGGAGCAGTTGGATGCACTCATTGCCCGCGTCAAAGCAGCTCAACAGAAATTCGCGAGCTTTTCGCAGAAGCAGGTGGATCATATCTTTCGCAATGCCGCGCTGGCGGCTGCGGATGCGCGCATTCCCCTGGCTCAACTGGCTGTGAACGAGACCGGAATGGGCGTGGTCGAGGACAAGGTGATCAAAAACCACTTTGCGTCGGAGTACATCTACAACAAGTACAAGGACGAGAAAACCTGCGGCATCCTGAGCCAGGACGATGAGGCGGGCACCATCACGATTGCCGCGCCCATGGGCCTGGTGTGCGGAATTATCCCAACCACCAATCCCACCTCGACGGCGATTTTCAAGGCGCTGATCAGCCTGAAGACCCGCAACGGAATCATCGTCAGCCCGCATCCCCGCGCGCGCAAATGCACATGCATCGCCGCCCGCCTTGTGCTGAAGGCCGCAGTCGACTCCGGCGCTCCCGAGGATATTATCGGCTGGATCGACGAGCCGACGCTCGAACTGAGCAATCAGCTCATGCGTCACCCCGACATCAAGTTGATCCTTGCCACCGGCGGCCCCGGCATGGTCCGTGCGGCGTACTCGTCTGGCACGCCCGCCATTGGCGTCGGCGCAGGCAACACTCCGGTGGTGATCGACGAGACCGCCGACCAGACGCGCGCCATTGCCTCAATCCTGATGTCGAAGACCTTCGACAATGGCGTCGTCTGTGCTTCCGAGCAGGCCGTCATCGCGGTCGATTCCATTTATGAGTCGATTCGCAGCCGCTTCTCCCGCCATGGCGGTTACATTTTGCAAGGCAAGGAACTGGATGCAGTTCGCAAGATCATCCTCGTCAATGGCGCCGTGAATTCGCAAATCATCGGCCAGGCTGCTACCAGGATCGCTGCATTGGCAGGTATCACTGTGCCGGCAACGACCAAGGTGCTCGTCGGCGAAGTGACGGACGCAACGGCTGCCGAGCCCTTCGCACATGAGAAGCTTTCCACGATTCTGGCTCTCTATCGCGCCGCGGACTTCAAGGCTGCAGTGGCTATTGCCGGCAAACTCGTCGCACTCGGCGGCATCGGACACACCTCGGTGCTTTATACCGACCAGGACCAGCAGAAGGAGCGCGTGAATTATTTCGGCGAGCAGATGAAGACGGCCCGCATCCTGATCAACACGCCTTCGTCGCACGGCGGCATTGGCGACCTCTATAACTTCAGCCTGTCGCCCAGCCTGACCCTGGGTTGCGGTAGCTGGGGTGGAAACTCAATCTCGGAAAACGTGGGGCCCAAGCACCTGCTTAATAAGAAAATAGTGGCCATGCGCGCGGAAAACATGCTGTGGCACAAGCTGCCGGGCTCCATCTATTTTCGCCGCGGCTGCATTCCTGAAGCTCTGAAAGAGATTGCCGGCAAGAAACGCGCGCTGCTGGTGACAGATAACTACTTGTTCCGCAACGGCTATGCCGATGAACTCATCGGGCAGTTGGAGAAACTTGGTCTGGAAGTGGAAACCTTCTATCAAGTGCAGGCCGATCCAACCCTGTCGACGGTGCGCAAGTGCGTGGAAGCAGCCAACACCTTCCAGCCCGACGTGATCGTGGCTCTCGGCGGTGGCTCGCCCATGGACGCGGCCAAAATTGCATGGGTAATGTACGAGCATCCGGAAGTGGACTTCGAGGACCTCGCGCTGCGTTTCATGGACATCCGCAAGCGCATCTACAAGTTCCCCACTATGGGCATCAAGGCCAGGCTGATCGCAATTCCGACGACCTCGGGCACCGGTTCGGAGGTCACACCGTTCGCGGTCGTGACCGACGACGCGACGGGCGAGAAGTATCCCATCGCCGACTACGAACTGACGCCCAACATGGCGATCGTCGATCCCAACCTGGTGATGAATCTGCCCAGGCAGCTGACCGCCTACGGGGGCATAGATGCGGTAGTGCATGGCCTGGAAGCCTATGTCTCCATCATGGCCAACGAGTTCAGCGATGGCCAGGCTGTGCAGGCGCTCAAGCTGCTGAAAGAGTATCTTCCTTCGGCCTACAACAACGGAGCCAAAGACCCTTTGGCGCGCGAGAAGGTTCACTACGGAGCAACCATTGCCGGCGTAGCTTTTGCCAACGCTTTCCTGGGCGCCTGTCACTCCATGGCGCACAAGCTGGGAGCAGCCTTTCACCTGCCGCACGGATTGGCGAACGCACTGCTGATCTCGAATGTGATCCGCTACAACGCCAACGACAATCCCACCAAGCAGGCGGCGTTCTCGCAATACGATCGCCCCAAGGCCAAATGCCGCTATGCCGAAATAGCCAGGTATCTCGACCTCGGCGGGGCCGGCAAGGAAGAGCAGGTTGAAAACCTCATCCAGTGGGTTGAAGGCCTGAAGCGCGAATTAGAATTGCCGGCCAGCATCCGCGATGCCGGCGTGGCCGAGGCCGACTTCCTGGCCAAGCTGGACGCGATCGCCGTGGATGCATTTGATGACCAGTGCACCGGAACCAACCCGCGCTACCCGCTCATCAGTGAGTTCAGAGCCATCCTGTTAGACAGTTATTATGGGCGGCCTTTTGTGGAGCTCACGGAACGGCAGGAAATCGAGGCCACAGCCAAACCCCTCCACCAGGTCAACGACGTGGTCAGGGAAGAAGTAAAGGCGCAGGAACCCGTCCTGACTCGATAGACACTTCGAAGAACGGGATGCGGGTTTGCAGAATTGCCTCGCTTCCCTTCTCCGAAAAGCCTGCTCATCGTTGACCGACCGCTTCTGAAGAGTGCAAGGCCACGACTACGAGGGGTACTCTCGAATTCGCGAGCACTCGGGGTATTCGTTACGAAGACTTCTGTGGCGGGGACAACGCGACCCCGGCTTCGCACGTAAGGACGCGGAAGGTGAATGTTTCCTGGAGATACAGCCGTGCCAGAGAATCGGTATGGCTGAGGTAGCCGATCGAAACGTCCTGCCCGATGTTGAGCTCAAAATCGCCGCCTCGCGTGGTTAGGACGAACGCACCTTCGATCGCCGGCGCCCACACAATGTTGCCGTCAACGATGCGCTTGACGTGCTCCAGGACGGGATATCCGTGATCGCGGGTCTCGGCGAGCGCCGTATACTCTTGAGCTCCGAGCAAAACCGAGTAGGGCCCATTTACACCCACAAGGCGTAATTGGCTCAATGCCTGGGCCACCGCATCGGGATAGTCACGCACATCCGCAGGGAGCGTGACGATTGGGTTGCTGGTGCCCTCTCGAATGCCCTGGATATCGGCTTCGGCGTATCCGTTGAAGATGGCCCGGTCTTCGGCAAAGGCAAGTTTCTTCGCCGCGTCTTTCGCAGACTGCCAATCGGAGTCGTCCGACCCACGCTCAACGTCATCGATCGCCTGACGGGATAGTTCAAATGGTACTCGCAGCTCGACGAGCGGCTTGACCTCTCGCTGGCTCGCGATGATATCGTCCGCGGGGGGTGCGATCGAGCGCAGGTGGCCGGTCGCAACTCCGGGCAAAGCAATTCCTCCCGGCGATGGAACATCAACAACCCGTCGCCCAGCCAGATACCGCTTCAGCGTCCTCGTCGTCTCTTCTTCAATCTGCGACCATGCAGCGTCAGAGATGGGCGCCAGTTCCCGATGGAGGTTATTCATCCTTCTCTCCTTTAAGTGATCCTATCTTGAGTGACGTATTGTCCGCGGACGAGGCCGACGGCGGATCAGGTGTCAGTGACCCGACGTTATCTGTTGAGTCCGGCGTTTCTCCGCTGATTTTGTCCAGAAACGTCGCTGACGGCACAAAGAACAAACTGCCGGTGACCGCGCGGCTGAAATCCAGCAGGCGGTCGTAATTGCCCGGGGGACGGCCGACGAACATATTCTGAAGCATCGTCTCCGTGATGCGCGGAGTGCGGCTGTAACCGATGAAGTAGGTCCCGAACTCGCCGTGGCCGGGCCGGCCGAAAGGCATGTTGTCCCGCAGGATTTTGAGTTCTTTTCCATTTTCCTCGATGACCGTCAGCGCGTTATGCGCCGACGACGGCTTCTCGGCATCGCTCAGCTCGATGTCTGAGAGTTTCCTGCGGCCAATGATATGCTCCTGCGCCTCAATGGAAAGAGCATTCCATGCCTTCATGTTGTGTAGGTACTTTTGTACGATGACATAGCTGCCCCCTGCAAAGGCCGGGTCTTCGCCGCCGATAATTGCAGCCTCACGAATGGCCTCTCCTCGCGGGTTTTCCGTGCCATCGACGAATCCGATGACATCGCGATCGTCGAAATAACGGAAACCGTGAACCTCATCGGCAATCGAAACCGCATCCCCGATGCTGTCCATGATCTGGGTCGCTAATTCAAAACAAAGGTCCATGCGTTTGGCTCGAATGTGGAACAGGATGTCGCCCGGAGTGGAGACAGCGTGGCGGTCGCCTGACCGAATCTCTCGAAACGGGTGAAGTTCCGCAGGCCGTGGCGATCCAAGAAGTTTGTCCCAGGCGCCCGACCCGAATCCAACCACGCAGGTAAGGCCCGCCTCAATGTCCCGAAACTCAACGGCGCGGATGAGCCCGGAAAGGTCTGCGCAGAAGGACCGCAGTGGCGCATAGGCATCCCGGTCCTGCCGGATGCAGACAACCAGAAAGATCGCCGCCCTCGTAAGCGGAGCAACCACATTCTGGGGAACAACGGTCTCTTTTAGCTCCTCGGGTGCGTCCATTGCGTCAATCTCGATTCACGAAGATTCTCATCCATTGTATTTTCTTTGGTCAAGAACCCGCCCGCGCCGCCGCTTCGTAAAAAAGGCTAATGCCAATTGCAGCAGCACAAAAACGCGATTGGCAATCCCGATCAAAAAATAAATGCGGACTGGCGCCCCGATGAACCACGCTGATTTCTGCTGACATCTATTTCGCTCCGCACGATTGGCACCATTGTCTACTTCTGCGTTTTCATGAACCGGCTTACCAGAGTCGCAATCTCGTCTGCCTTGGTGTCGAGCGCGAAGTGACCCGCGTCGAGCACGTGCACCTGCGCCTTCGGCACGTCTTTGCGATAGCGTTCCGGCTCTCCCGGATCGAACGACAAATCGTGCTTGCCCCAGATCACCAGCAGCCTTGGCTGCGTCTTCTGCATCCACGCCTGCCACTTCGGATAATTCTCGACATTCGTGCGATAGTCGTAAAACAGATCGCTCTGAATCTGGGCCTGCCCAGGCGAGTTCAGAAATGCATACTCATCCGTCCAGAGATCCGGATCATACAGATCGGCATTCGGATCGTCCCCCACATGCCGAGTCTTCGTCGCCCCCATTGACAGCAGATTCTTGCGCAGCGCTTCTTCGTTCGTCTGCCGGTCCGCCCAGAACTCCCGCCGCGTTGTCCAGTTCACCCCCAGCCCTTCGTTGTGCGCCACTGCGTCCTGTACGATCAGCGCCTGTACCACCTCCGGATGCGCCAGCACCATACGAAAGCCAACCGGCCCACCGTAGTCTTGCATATACAGCGTGTAGCGCGACAAGCCAACAGCCAGCGTGAAGTCGTACATGACCGAAGCGATGTGGTCAAAGGTATAGTCGAACTGCTTCGGATCTGGCCAGTCGCTGTGACCGTATCCCGGATAGTCGGGCGCAACCAGATGGTAGCTTTCGGCCAGCCTGGTCAGCAGCGGCTGAAACATCCGCGACGACGATGGCAGCCCGTGAAGAAGAAGAATGGTCGGCGCATCCTTCGGCCCAGCTTCTCTATAGAAGATGGAGAGCCCATCGACCTTGACTGTGCGATAAAAGACCTGCTGTTCCATTGCTTTGTCCTTTGTCTGGGAATTTGTGCCGAGTGCGGTTGCAAGCACCAGTACCAACACTGCAATGCTCGCGCGGATCCAATATGTCGATCTCGCGGTGTTCATACATCCCCCAATCTACTCTGCGACTTCAAAGATCACTTCGAGTTCGACTGGCATCCTCAGCGGCAGGCTGGCAACGCCAATCACCACCCGCACCGCCATCTTGTCCGCGCCAAACACATCGCGAAACAGGTCCGATGCCGCATCCGCAACCCGCGGCTGGTCGAAGAAATCTCCCGACGTCGCCATGAACACGCCCAGACGAACCACCCGCGCCACTCGATCGAGCGATCCAAGATGCCCCTTGGCCGCTGCAAGCGCGCCTAAAGCTGCGGTGCGTACCGCATCCCGTCCCAGCTCGGCATCCAATTCCTTCCCCAGCCGGCCGACATACTTCGGCTTGTGATCCACTACTGGGAGCATCCCGCTCAAGAAGAGCAGGTTGCCCGTCTGCACAGTCTCGACGTAGCTTCCGAATGGCGCCGGCGCTGCCGGAAGCTCGATGCCAAGTTCCTGCAGTCGCCGCTCCGCACTACTCTTCCCGCTCACCATCGGCCCACATGCGCACCGTCGTCCACGTGCAGCACCTCCCCGGTCACGTGACCGGCTTCCGCCAAATAAACAACAGCGTCCGCGATGTCCTTCGGTCCGGAAACCGTGCCCATCGGTGAGCGCGCCTTAAGGTTTCCATTGTGCAGGGGCGTGTCCACAACGCCCGGCGCGACGGCGTTGAAGCGAATCCTCTCTTTCGCGTATTCGTTCGCGAGGCTCAGCGTAATCGCATCGATGCCGCCTTTGGTCATCATCGGAACCGATGCCGGAACTCCCGCGATCGGGTTATCAGCCAGCGATGCGCTGATGCTGGTCACGCTGCCGCCCCTGTCTTGAACCAGCATCTGCCGCACCGCCAGCTGCGTGATGAAGACGAAACCATCAAGATTGGTAGAGACGAAAGCGTGAAGTTCCTCGGCGCTGTACTCCGTGAATGGTTTCGAAGAATAGATGCCAGCGTTGTTCACCACATGGTTAATCGAACCAAACGTCTCGATCGCCGTTTTCGCCACTTTCTCCGCAGTCTCTACACGGCTGATATCCCCATCTACCAGCGCGAGGTTGGGAGACGGCGAATACCCCGCTTTCGAAATGTTTCGCGAGGTCGCAACAACGTTATACCCGCGCTCCAGAAACGCCTGAACGATAGCGGCGCCGATTCCCTGCGAGCCGCCGGTGACGATGACTGTCTTCCCGCTTGCCATAGTGAGCTCCTATTGTCCCCGGCGAACCCGGAGAAGTCTTTTCCCTGCCCGCCCGGCCCGGTACAAACAACAACCCATGCTCGAGCATAACTAGAGGTGTTATTGTGGCAGCGGTGTATGCAGACGCAAAATAGGACGAAGGTATTGATCGATACTTTAGTACTGGCTCGATTCGCCACGGGCTCAACGAAGACGGAGCGACGGGTCGCAGTGCGCGCCTAGAGCCTACCTCACCGGGCGCAAAGCGGACCCAGACGGGCGCGGCAGGCGGAGGCGTGTAGCAATGCCCACTAATTCTGCGAGGGATTCGGCTTTCATCTTTCGCATCATGCTCCCGCGATGTGCTTTAACGGTAATTTCGCTGATCCCCAGTTCGCTGCCAACCTGTTTATTGGGCAAGCCGGCAACCACTAACGCCATCACTTCCCGCTCGCGAGCGCTGAGGCACGAGTACCGGGTTTTCAAGGCCTGGATCTCTGTGGAGCGGTCAAGTAATGCCTTGCTGCGCACCAAGGCATTGCGAATGGCATTGAGCAGAATTTCGTCACTGAACGGTTTCGTCAGGAACTCTTGAGCTCCCGCCTTCATCGCCTGCACGGTTATGGGAATATCTCCGTGGCCTGTGATGAAGATAATCGGCATCTCATGCCGTTCCACCGCAACACGTTTCTGCAGATCGAGACCATTGAGTCCAGGAAGAGAAATGTCCAGCACCAGGCAACTTGGAACAGTTACCGGTGGGCGGCCGAGAAAATCCTGTGCGGAAACGAACGTCTCCACTGCGAAGCCCTCATGGCGAAGCAAAAGTTCGAGCGATTCGCGAACAGAGATGTCGTCGTCGACGACGAGAACAAGTGACGGGCTCTCTGGCATGGGAAAGGCCTCACTTCAAAATCAAGTGCACTCGCATGAGTCATTGTATATCTGCGACAGAATTCCAGAGACAACAATCATTTCACGTGAAGCGCGGAATTCAGCGCCTCGAGCATCGCGGCATCGCTGAACGGCTTGTTCAAACATGCGATCGCACCCTGCTCCATTAGCCGCGACCCTAACCTTTCATCCAGTTGTCCGGTGATGAAAATAATGGGAATCTTGATCTTGCGACGATTCAATTCTCCTTGGAGTTCGGGCCCGCACATTCCCGGCATGGCAACGTCGAGGATCAAACATTGGGTTCGCGCGATTCCGTCCGACGCAAGGAACTCCTCAGCAGAAGAGAATGTCTGAGACGCAAAACCGAATTCCTTGAGTAGATCTGGCAGCGATTCGCGGACCGATTCATCGTCGTCAACGATTGACACAAGTGAACGTGGATTCATCATGGATATCTCAGTCCGCACTTAGAAACAGATTTCCTCAACGCGGAGAACCGTGCATTTTTCCAGCGTCGATTGGCAAAGCCACCGTGCTCCCTCCGAAGTGCCGCTCGCAACACTCATGGCTGCCCATCAACAATGCGACTGAGTCTGTCACCATGGAGTCCCTTCTTGGCGACGCCCCGCAACAGGATCATCCGCCTTGCGGCCAGCGGCGTCTATTGTACTTAGGTATTGGTCGCCGGCCGGAAGCACACTCCCCCAAGTCGTTCTTCCTCAGTGGGTATGGTGATGAGTGTGTCCGGTGGAAAGCACGTCTCATGGCCGGTCATGAGGGTGAGATCCGTGCTCGCAGGGAATTGAGAATGCAAAGGTGGCTCCTGGCCCGTCGTTCGCCGTCGCCCAAAGCCGTCCGTGATTAGCTTCAATGATCGAACGACTAACAGAGAGTCCGACTCCCATCCCATCTGACTTCGTGGTGTAGAACAATTCGAACATTTTGTCGGCAACTTCAGGAGCAAAGCCGACGCCAGAATCCTGAACAGATAGGCACACATTCTCGCCTTCCAGGTCCGTTCTAAGCACCATTTTTCGTGGTCCATCCTCAATGCCGCTCATTGCGTCGGACGCGTTGCGGAGGAGATTTAGAATGACCTGCTGAAGTTGAACGCGGTCAGCATGAACAGTCGGCAGATGTTCGCTGAACTCCAGTTTCAGAATTACATTGTTTCTCAGTAGTTCGCCGGACAGCAGCGCGATGACTTCGCGAGCCGCTTCGTTGAGGTCGATTGGCTCGAGGTCGATTTGCTTCTTGCTGAAGAGCGTCCGCAATCGAGTGATCACTTCTGAAGCGCGATTACCATCGCGAATCGTCCGTTGCACGGTCTCCCGCGCACCATCGATATTCGGGGGATCGCTCTTCAACATACGAAGACAAGTGCTCGCATTCGTGACAATGCCCGATAGCGGCTGGTTGACTTCATGTGCGATCGAAGCAGTCAGTTGTCCGATCGTCATGACTCGCATCATTCTTGCAAGTTCCGCCTGAGTGTTGCGTAATTCCTCTTGTGCCTGCTTCCAATCGTGCATGTCCACAACTGTGCCGTGCCACTTCACTATGCGCCCTTCTTTATCAAGCAATGGCAGCGCACTCGTCACACACCAACGGTATGTATTGTCGGCCGCGTGGAACGTGCGAACCTCGACCTTAAAGGGAGCGCCGTTTTTCACGCATGATGTCCAGACTTCTGCTGTCGGTTCGACGTCGTCCGGGTGAAGGAGCTTCATCCAACCATCTCTCATAACTTGTTCGAGACTGAAACCTGTGTAATCAAGTAAGCGACCATTGCAGTATTCAGTCGCTCCATCCGGCGAAGCGCTCCAAAGCATCTCGGGGATGGTTTCGGTCATCTGGCGCAGGTTGAGTTCGCTCTGGCGAAGCTTTTCCTCCGCTCGCTTTGAGTCGGTGACGTCGCGAATGAATGCGCTAAAGACCCAATCCTGCCCCAGTCTCATTGGAACGATTTCCAATTCCACCGGGAATTCGACTCCGCTGCGCCGGACGGCTGTGACTTCGATGCGTCGCCTCAGAAACGGTCCCTCACCGGTGGCCAGGAAGTGGCGCAGGCCGCGTTCATGAGTTGCTCGTTGCTGCTCAGGGATAATCAAGTCCGACATGTGGCGGCCGATAGCTTCGCTACTGCTCCATCCAAAGACCGATTCAGCTTGTTTGTTCCAGCTGGTGGTGGTTCCTTGAGAATCAATGGTGATAACCGCATCCAACGCGGTATCGACGATCATCCCGGTTCTTTCCTCAGTTCTCCGCGCATTTTCCTGGGACTGTTTCACATCCTCAATGTCGGTGGACGTGCCGACAAATTTGAGAATTCTTCCTTCTGCATCGCGCAAGACCACGGCTCGATTGAGATGCCAGCGATAGGTGCCGTCCTGAGCGCGGAGAGACCGGGTTTCCATCTCAAAACCTTGTCCCGAACGCACTCCGTCCCAAAAGGCCTTCGATGCTGCTTCGCGATCCTCGGGGTGGACCGCGGTCATCCAGGCCTCGGGATGCGACCGGAAAAAATCGAGTGTCTGACCGGAGAATTCAAGCCAAACCTCATTGACAAAATCCGGCGTCCCATCGGGCTTGAGCGTCCAGGCCGATACAGGAAGATGCTGCAGCAGTCCAACCTGGAGTTGCAACTCTTTGTTGGTTTCGGCAAGCTCCCTTGTTCGCTCCGAGACCCGCCGATCGAGTTCACTTGCAACCCGCTTTTGCTCATTCAGGCGAAGTGCCTGCTGCAACCAGATTGCTGCCTGATTCGCAGCCACGCTAAGCACCAAGCTCTCGGTTTGTTCCGGAAAACCGGCTCTCTGGGACCCCGCCACGATGAGTCCGAGCTCGCCTTCTATTCCCATTCTTACGGGGAAAGCCGAAACCTGCTCACCTCCAAGATGCCCAAGTACTCCTTCAGACCTTTGCTGCAGATCTTCTCCAAACCAGTGATTGAGAGCTCGCCCAATCTCCTCCCGTCTATGGCTCGTCCCGAAGAGCGGAGCAGTCCTAAGCGCGTCGATCGGGGCCCCGTGGGAGTTGAGTCGTACCCGCGCATAGAGGAAGTCGAGATCGAGTATTCCCATGAGCGCATCGAGTAACGTCTCGAGGATTCGACTCGGTTCGCTGACACTCCAGACGGCCGGAAGAGCAAGAACGCTGACCAGATCGTTCATGCAGCGCTGCAGCCGTCTCGTTTCAGTCGCAGGATCCGTGAGTTGCTGGTGCATACTAGCCCGCCGCTACTGGGGATTTGTTCGTCCAGACCGCCGTCCGCGAAATTCGCCGAGAAACTCCTCAGGAGGCGTGAAAAAGGGGTTTTGTTGGAGATGCCCCCCAATAATGACCATCGGATGCGTTCGCATGATGTCGATTACGGCATCCCCGCTGAGCTGCCCGAGATGGTAAGTGCAGATAACGGCGTCGTCGAATCGGCGCCAAACAGCGTTCACACGTGATTCAAACTCGATCACATCCTGGATACGAGATCGATCTCCCGACGCCCAATCCATCCTGCAAGCGATACGACTCCGTGGGAATCCTTCCACGCTCCTGGCCGAAGCCGCCATCTTTTCGAATGCAGCAAGCATCCGGTCTTGATCGAAACGTCCATCTCGCAGATAGACTTCGGTATTGATCCAGATCTGAAGCTGTCCGCTTTGCTCATGAGCGGTTGAGTCGATGCCCGCCTCAGCTAGCCGCTGCAGATGCTCCTGGCGTGCCTCGGGATTGATGACCTGTACGGCCTTGTCTCCACAGGACAGACCTTCCCGGATGAAGGGGAGCAATACGCGATACTCTTCGTCGTCGTTTGAGAAAAACGCGCAGACGTGGCGCACTTCACCGAGTTGAGAGCCTGCCAGAGAAATTGGCTGCAGAGGCCGCTTCATTTGCAAGTCCTCCCACTAGAAGTCGCTTCGCGAACGGCGAGGATTACCTGTGCTGGTGAGTGTTCCCAGCACAAATGTCTGACTTATCGGCGATTTCATCGCCAAAGAACAAGACAAGGATCGAAAGTCAGCCATTTCGGGGATCGGGGACTATGTTGCCTTACGCGAAAACGCTTGCACGCCGTACGTGCGTAAGATCGAACCAATTCTATAATGACGACCGCCTTCTTCGATTAAAAAACTTCCGACCCCTTGGATTTAGAAGCAAGTGCGCATCTCGATGTGACGGCGCGGTTACGAAGGACATGAAGGATACTGACTGGCGCGTCTTGGCTTTGCCGCCCGTGGCAAATTACGCGGCGTTGCCACTACCGGTGTCCTGTCTCCAATGTTCATATCAAAAAAAGACCTGTCATCCTGAGCGAAGCGTTCTTCAGCGGAGCCGAAGGACCTGCTTTTCGGGAAGCTCGCGGCAAACCAGGTAATGCAAATCAAATGCCAAGAACTTCGGAGACACCGCACTAGATCTCGCGGGCATAAAGAAATCGATCTGCACAAAACCTCGATTGTTGCTCGCGTCGTACTTTCGATCAATAGAATGTGTGGGTTGGATACTTTGCTCGTGCGTTTTAGACTCCCTGGCAACGGCCTCGATGCAGCGCCCCGATGCGCACACTCTCGACGGGGGCATCAAGCCGCTCAATTCGCGCATGAGGCTACTGTGGCTGGGTCCGCATTTTCGTCAGCGGAAGATCGGAAGAATCAATCATGGTTGCGCCCCCAAGCCACCTTGCATCCAGCGGCCAACCGCTTTTCTGATGTTCTGCGGGTCATCCGGGGAAGAGGTGATCGTCCCCGCCGTTACTAACGATGCGTACAGAGCTCGTTCCGCTGCGAACCAGTCGACATCCGGCGAACCCAGAGGCCGTCCTCTTTGTTCCCAAAGCTCGTACGCCAATTCTGCTACGAATTCATAATGGCTCTCATACGGATGATCTGGGATGAGCTCCAGCAGTTGTTGCTTATCGGACGGTCGAGATTCGTCGGGCATCGTGGTTCCTCCAATTTTGGATCCGCGGAAGTGATCCCAGCCTCGCTCCCGCTGTCTGATCGATCGTTACAATCCTGCGAATGCGATATCCTCCCAACGGCGTCGCAGCCCATCTCAAATTTCATCGCCAGGACGGTGCTTCGTGCCACAGAATGAAAAGAGCCTCAAGCGGCACGAACGCTCCTTCGTGCCGCGGAACGAGGCGCGGCGTGTAGTCGGCAACCGGGCGACCTATCGGAACCGAAGCACTGTAGGTAAAGGCACTCGTCGCTCCGGCCAGGCGTTCGCCACGACTCATAGCCTGCGCGATTGGGTTTCCGTCTTTCTGCGCATCCGCGTAGAGTTCGACCCTCACGGCATCGGGATCGATATCGTCAAGAAAAACCTGTACGTGGAACAGATATCGCTCGCCCTGCTGCTCGACGGTCGCAGTGCCGAATCGCAGCGCTGACCAATGTTTCGCCAGTTCCGCCTGCCAGGCGACCAGATCGGCTCCCACTGCCCCTCGATTCTCGGCGCGCTGGCGAAATGCTGCCGCCGCCGAGAGATAGTGTTCTTCGGTATATTGGCGGACTGCGCGATTGGTCGAAAAGGCCGGGGTCAAGCGGGCCATGCTTTCCCGCATGCGGGCAACCCAGCCGCGTGGAATTCCATGCTCGTCGCGGGTATAGAACTCCGGGATCACCTCCCTTTCGAGCACCGCATAGAGACTTTCAGCTTCAGCTGCGTCCCAGGAAGGGTCATCCCCATGTTCGCGCCCATCTCCGATCGCCCAGCCTACTTCCGGGGAATACGCCTCCGCCCACCAGCCGTCGAGTTCCGAAAGATTTAACCCGCCGTTCACCAGCACCTTCATGCCGCTTGTGCCGCTTGCTTCCCAAGGCCGTCGCGGGGTGTTGACCCAAACGTCCACGCCCTGAACCAGATGCTCCGCCATGAGAACGTCGTAATCCGAAAGGAAGACCACCCGGGATCGAACCTCAGGTCGGCGAACAAACTCAAACCACTGCGTGATCATTTCTTGCCCCTCGACGTCCTGGGGATGCGCCTTGCCTGCAAGCACAAGCTGAACAGGGCGCTCTGGATTCATCAGAATTTTGACAAGCCGCGCCGGATCGTGCAGCAGAAGATTCGGGCGTTTGTATGCGGCAAAACGGC
The DNA here is from genome assembly GCA_052145815.1 of Occallatibacter sp. GTDB lineage: Bacteria > Acidobacteriota > Terriglobia > Terriglobales > Acidobacteriaceae > Telmatobacter. The sequence goes on along the minus strand of JBKQNU010000129.1, from coordinate 29,506 downwards.
GGGCAAATCCCAAAGTCAAGGTATTTTCATCGAGTATCTGTGCGGCCTGCGTGAGGTCTTCCGGCGATGCTCCCCGAGGCGCTAATTGAGAGCCGTAAAGCCTGCGGACGTACGCAACGAGATCCTTGCAGGTATCTGTGCGGAGTTGCCAGAGGTCGGAATCGCCGGCGGCACGAATATCTTTTTCTTTGTCTGCCAGCGTTCCGTACCAGTATTGTTTTCCGCAGTGAAGTTCCCACAAACGGTCTGCTTCAACAGAGTCCCAGGTAGGGGTGTGCACTCCGTTGGTCACGTGCGTTACCGGCACCTCAACTTCGGGCCAACTGGGAAATAGGGGCTGGAAGAGCCGTCGGCTCACTTGACCGTGTAATTTGCTCACGCCATTGATGGCGCCGCTGCCGTGGATCGCCAAATAGGCCATATTGAACGGTTCGGACGAGTCCTGTCGATCACGTCGCCCCAACGCCAGAAGCTCGTCGAATGATATCGACAGTTTCTCCTCGGCATAGTTCTTGAGGTAGGTTTCGATCAGGCTGGGAGCAAAGCGGTCAAAGCCCGCCTCCACGGGAGTGTGGGTCGTAAAAAGGTTGCCGGCACGGGTGACGGCAAGCGCGACATTGAATGGTTTGCCATTGTCCTCCATGTAGGAACGCGCCCGTTCCAACACCGCGAATGCGGCATGACCTTCGTTGAGATGGCAGACCTCGGGCTCGAGTCCCAAAGCCCGAAGGAGCCGCCAGCCTCCAATACCGAGGACTAACTCCTGTCTTAAACGCAGCTCCGGACCACCACCGTACAGTTCAGAAGTTATGCCGCGGAAAGACGGAAGGTTTGCAGGGTCGTTGCTATCGAGCAAATACAATTTGACCCGGCCCACCTTTACTTGCCAGACTCTGATCCACAATTTAAGGCCAGGCAAAGCAACGGCCAGGCGCAGCCACTCGCCGTTTGGCTCGCGCACCGGTCGAATCGGAAGCTGGCCGGGATCGTTGAATGGGTACAAAGCTTGTTGGTGCCCTTCGGCATCGATTTCCTGCCGAAAATAGCCTTGCTGGTAGAGCAAACCAATTCCGACAACCGGGACGCCAAGGTTGCTTGCGGCTTTGAGCTGATCGCCGGCTACGTTTCCGAGTCCGCCGGAATAAATCGGCAACGCTTCGCTCAGCATGAACTCCATGGAGAAATACGCAACTGTCGACACGCCCGAACGCGGGTGCGCCTTTTGGAACCAGGCTTCCGACGCTTCGACAAGTATTTTCTCGCGGTGGAGATCGGCCAGAAGTTTTTGGAATCCCGGGTTCGAGGTAACAGTTTGCAGTTTCTCCCGCGATACCGTTTGCAGCAGAACCCAAGGGTTATGGGTCAGTTCCCAGAGCTCCGGATCGAGTTGATCCCAAAGCTGGTCCGCCGAGTGATTGAACGACCACCTAAGGTCCAAGGCCAAGTCAGTAAGAGCATCTGAAACGCCTGCATCGAGGGGACGATCATCGAATGTCGAGCTACTCATAGGCCAAACTCCTGTCACTGCTTATGTCTTTAAGGCTTATCGGTTCCAGCAGCCTGGGCACCGCGTGCCAGCGTTTCCGCAACGATGCCCTGGGCTTCTTCCTGGGTGTGTCGTAGATGGTCCTGCCCGAGGAAACTCTCGGCGTAAATCTTGTAGATTTCCTCCGTGCCCGAAGGGCGTGCTGCAAACCAGCCATCGTTGGCAATCACTTTGATTCCTCCAATCGGATTGCCGGCTCCGGGAGCACCTCGGCGTCGTCCGTTAAGAGAATTGCACTTGATCGAGGTTCGAGCCGAAAACCGTTCTGGCCCTGTATCAGAGGCTCTTTCCCAGGGTCGAAGAAATCGTCAGGGGCGGTTCGGGAAGTATCGACCGCCAATCGCCAGATCTTACCGGCCGGCAGCGCAGGAATAAAAAAATCAATTGCACTCGTGCCGGCGTTAAACAGGAGGAATAAGTCGGGTTCAGTCTGTCCCAGAATCAGGCAAGCAAAGGATTTCTGCCGCTGGTCCGCCCAGTCGGGAGTGGCGCTGTTTGGCGCGAACCACTTTATCTCTGCATCCGTGTAGAACTCTTCTCTCCGTAAAACAGGATGGGCTCGGCGAAAGGCGATCATTCCCCGGGTAAAGCGGTGGATCTCTTTGTACTTTTCGAGCAGGCTCCAGTTGAACCAGCTCACCTCGTTATCCTGGCAGTAGGCATTGTTATTGCCGCGCTGGGTTCGGCGAAACTCATCACCGCCGAGCAACATGGGAACCCCGCGCGAGATAAACAGGGTCAACAGGAAATTCTTGATCAAGCGGTTGCGCATGCCCTCGACACCGGGATCCTCGCTGGGCCCTTCCACCCCGCAATTGTCGCTGTTGTTGGCATCGGTTCCATCGCGGCCGAACTCGCCATTTTCGTCATTGTGTTTCTGCTTGTAGCTGACCAAGTCGTTTAGTGTGAAGCCATCATGACAAGTGACAAAGTTGAGGCTCCTTGCGGGTCCCTTGCCTGAGCTTTGGTACAAATCGGAGCTTCCACAAATTCGGCCTGCGAACGATCCGATCGTACCCGCGTCGCCAGCCCAGAATCGTCGTACATCGTCACGGAAACGGCCATTCCATTCCGTCCAGCGCGTGGTGGAAAAACTTCCAACCTGATAGGCGCCGCCAGCGTCCCAGGCTTCCGCAATGATTTTTACGTCACGCAGGATCGGATCCTCCGCGATGCCTTCGAGCAGCGGAGCGTTGAGGAGAATTTTCCCATGCTCATCCCGGCCCAGGACGGAAGCGAGGTCGAAGCGAAACCCGTCAACGTGCATGTTCATGACCCAGTAACGGAGCACACTCGTAACGAACTCTCTTACCACAGGATGGTTGGCATTAAGCGTATTGCCCACGCCGGTAAAATCCTTGTAATACCGGCGTTGCTTCTCTTGCAACATATAGAAGATCGAGTTCTCAATACCGCGCAGGCAGATCGTGGGGCCCAGTTCATTATTCTCGGCTGTATGGTTCAAGACGATGTCCAGGATCACTTCAATGCCGGCGCGGTGAAAGGCCTTGACCATCTCTCGGAATTCCATGGTCTGCCGCCATTGCGATCCATCAAAGCTGTAGGACTGCTTGGGAGCAAAGTAGGCGACAGGATTATAGCCCCAGAAATTCTTGAGTTTTTCTCCTGTCATCGGATTGAGCAGTTGCGACTCATTTTCGTTGAACTCGAGAACAGGCATCAGCTCGATGGCGGTCACTCCCAGGTCTTGAAGATAAGGGATTTTTTCCCTCAAGCCGGCGAAGGTTCCGGGTCGCTCTACCTTCGAGCTGGTATGGATTGTGAAGCCGCGAACGTGTGTCTCGTAGATGACCGTATCGGAGGCGGAATGCTTCGGGGGAGAGTCCATCTCCCAGTCGAAATGGTCGCGAGTATAGATGCATTTCGGTGTGGTGCCGGCGTTATCAACGGTCGAAATGCTTAAGTCAGTTAGTCTGCTGGAGGAATCGTACCCTCGGGCGGCTGAAAAATCCCAATTCTTAACGCCGGCAATTGCCCTTGCGTACGGATCTAGAAGCAACTTCTGTGGGTTGAAGCGATGGCCTTCTTCCGGTTGATAAGGTCCTTCGATGCGATAACCATACAGTTGTCCCACGTTAATGCCTCGCACCCAGATATGCCAAACGTCGCCGGTCCGATGGCATATTGGATCCAAATCGATGATCCTCGTCGGAGAAGAATCGTCAGGATCTTTGTAAAATTCCAAGCGGACACGGGTCGCGTGACGGCTGAACAAAACGAAATTGACTCCGTCTCCTTGTTGATGTGTACCGCCAATCGGAAGTGGATAACCCGCCTGGATATCACTTTCCTCAGGCGATGCTTCGAAACCATCAGCCGGTTTCTCGCTTGTCGCTGATTCAGTCAGTGACATAGTTTGCCATCCTCATGTGTCAGATCCTGGAAGTTTCGCTCCAAGGGTCGTCGCTTGGTGGCTGTCTATTTCTTCCGCACAATCGAGGCGTCTTCCATACCGGCCCGCTTGTTCCACCCGTGGAAATGCGAGAGGTCACCCGCTTTCCACGCCTCACGGAGTCCGGGAGTGCTCAGATCCCAGTCCGGTCGAATCTCACTCGTCACGGCGCGCAGATCGCGCCAAAGATCCGCAATCGACGGACGACCCCAAAACCAGTAGCCGTTATAGATGCTGTAAATCACGAGGCCCGGCTTGAGCACGAGCGTATGCGGAATCATCGGATTGTGCTCCGGGTCGGTGTACTCCTGGATGTCGAGATCCTTCTGAACCGTTCGGTTTGGGTCCGAAAGGAAAGTCCATTGGGCTCCGACGGACGCACGGAATTCCTGAAGAGTATGGTGATCGTCAGTAGAAATCGTGGCGATCTGAGTGTAGGCCACCGCGATCTTCGGGTAGAACGCGGCGAGTTCCAAATGCTGCTGGTGCTCCTTTGGGCAATAGTGGCCGCGCGCAAGGGTAAGTATCAGCGGATCGTCGCCCTGGAGTTCGCTGAGCTTGCGCACATTGCCCGTGTGATCGGTCAGTTCGTAGTCGGGGAAAATACCTCCGGGCACAATATCAGAACGCATGATTTACTCCTCCCGTTTCTCTGAAAGATCCAGAGTGATGCCCGCGTTCGGTTGGGAACAGCATACACGCTCGTTCCCGGGAGCGGGCCTCTCCAGCGGCTCAGCGCTATAAAGAATTGATCCGGCGTCCAGAAACGGCGACGACCAAGATCAACTTCATCTGACATTGACCATTTCGCATTGAAGTTAGGTCTTTTTCCGCCCGCGCCCCCCGCTACGGCCTTTCTCGATCTTCGGAGCGGTCGTGTTCTTCCTTCTACGCAAACGGACCCAGTTTGGCGAGTATGATCGGCAGATATTCCGAGACCGTTGGATGAATGTGCATGGCGCGCTGGATGACCGTGCACGGTGCCTTTGCATACATAGCGTCCAACAGAGTGTGAACCACTTCATCGCCTCCGACGCCAAGAATTGCAGCACCCAGAATTTGTTTCGTTTCTGCATCGACGCTGATTTTGATGAAACCCTGTGTCTCACCTTTCTCGTAGGCCCGGCTCACTTGACTCATCGGATATTTCGCAGCAAGGGCACTGCGCCCGGATTTCCGTATCTCTGCGTCCGTCAAACCGCATCGGCCTAGCGGCGGATCAATATATAGCGCGTAGGCTTGGATTCGGTCGGAAACCCGGCGATGGTCGGCGTTAAAGAGATTGTCCGCGACGATCTCGTAGTCGTTATAGGAAGTATGCGTAAAGGCGCCTCGTCCGTTGCAGTCCCCCAATGCCCAGATGCCTGGCACGTTTGTCTGCAGTTGATCATCGACGACTATGTAGCCGCGGTGGTCGGTGGCAACCCCAGCCCGGTCCAGTCCCAGGTCGCTTGTGTTAGGAGTACGTCCCACGGCCAGAAGCACGTGAGTGCCGACGACTTCTGGCGGACCTTCTTCGCATGTCAGGCCGACGGCGACGACGCCAACGCGTTTCTCGAGCGAGATACATTTCGCATTCAGCCGGATCTCTATGCCCTCACCCTCCAGGATTTCGCGTACAGCTTCTGAAATGTCTTCGTCCTCCCGTCCAATCAGGCGCGGCCCCATTTCCACAATCGTGACTTCGCTCCCCAAGCGGCGATAGATCTGCGCGAACTCCAGCCCCACATAGCTTCCGCCGACAATGATGAAATGCTCGGGCAGGAAATCGATGTCCATCATCGATGAGTTGTTGAGAAATGGAACGTCGTGAATCCCCGGGATTTCTGGAACCGAAGCGCGCGCGCCCACGCTGATAAATATTTTGTCGGCTTGCAGAACTTCATCGTTGACCACGACGGTGTTTGACGACTGAAACCGAGCATGACCCTGAACGACCGTACAATTTGCCGTTCCTCTGAGCCGTTCCTCTACCCCCTTGCTTGACCCCGTGGATGCTGCGTCCTTGCGGGCTTTCACGCGCTTCATATCGACGCGCACATCGCCAGTTTCGAAGCCATATTCCGCGCCTCGGCGAGCAACATGGATCGCATAGGCACTTGCCACGAGCGTCTTTGTCGGTGTGCATCCCGTATTCACGCATGTGCCGCCAAATTTATGGCGTTCGATGATAGCGACGGTTTTTCCGGCGCCCGCAAACCGCGCTGCCATAGCCGGGCCCGCCTGCCCCGTCCCAATGATGATTGCGTCGAAGTGCTTCGTCGCAGTGCTCAACGTGCCCCCTCTACATGCGTTTTGCCGTCTTTGGCTGCCTCTTCGGGCGTCTTGCCGTCCTGCCGCGCAACAATATAGGCGGCGTACCAGTCCGGCCAGTGGTGCTTCGGAGCGGTAGGTTCGTATTCGCCGTGGCGCTCTTCAGCCTCCTGCAAGAGCTCGGTCAGCGTCGCGACATCCAGATTACTCAGCCCTCGGCCGGGCAGCCGCGTTGTGACTTCCTGAAACAGCCATCCATTGCCGTCGGGATCGCGAAACGTGGCGAACGAGCCGTAGGTGGCATGCTCCGGCGCTGGCCCGGCAATGCGGCCTCTGCCGTCGATCTGGAACTGAGCGCCTGGCGTTCCGGGATGGAACACCTCACTCGCCTCAATACCGCGGGCGGCAAGATCTTTCCGCGCTGCCTCAACGTCTGAAACGATCAGGTAGAGGCCCTGGGCCGATCCTGGTGCGGCGGGCGTCATCTTCGTGCCAAACTGAACCGAGCACCCGGAACCGGGCGGCGTGAACTGGACAACCCGGAAACCGTTATCGAACGGGAAGTCGGCGTCGAGTCGCCACCCCAGTTTGGTGTAGAACTCCTTCGAGCGGTCAACATCCGCGACCGGAATGACGACGACCTCGAGCTTCGTGTCCATTTTCGCGATGCCTGCGGCGTCGTTGCCAGGGGCTTTGTCTGTACTCATGGCTACCCTCGCCCCAATCAGGCCAGAATCACGATGACGAATCTATTGGACGAACGTATCGACCGATACGAAAGTATGGGTTGGACATATGTGCGCAGAGCGGCGGGAACTTTATTCCACGGCCCCCCAATACCAAGGTATCGCCAATACCATCGTCCAATTGATTCGCCGCAGCGCCTCATGTGTAATCGCTTCGTCGCAGTCGATTCGGTCGGAGCGGCGGGGCTGCGCTCGCCCTTTGGCCAGGTATTTAAAGAAAGGATGGCAAAGACATGCCCGAAGCGACTTGGAAACCTCACGAGAAACACGGACGGCTGACTATGCAGAGCGACTTACCCGACAGCGTGTACGCATTTCCAAAGCAGCGTAAAGAACCACTGACCGACGCGCAACATGTGCGTAACGCGGTCGCGCGGTTCGATCAAGTCATCGATGTCTCCGATGCCGACCGTGCTTTGGCGTTCGCGAACATCGAGAAAGCAGCAAACTACTACAGCGTCGACCTCGCAGAAACTTCATGGCACGACCTGGGCATTCATCCTCAAACCCATAGAAGAGAGGCCGCCGCCGAGGGCGCGGTGAACGCGGGAACGCTGAGTGCAGAGCCGAGGAGTTGAACCATGAAAGCCATTGTTGTCCACGAATATGGCGGTCCTGAAGTACTGAAGTTCGAGGAGTACCCTGACCCGGTTGCAGGTCCGGGCGAGGTACTGGTGCGGGTCGCCGCCGCGAGTGTGAATCCGATCGACTACAAACGGCGTGCTGGGTTAACCAAAGACTTCTATCCCCTCACTTTTCCGGGACTGATCGGAGTTGACGTTGCGGGGGCCGCGGAGAAGATTGGGCCGGGAGTGGAAGGCTTTTCCGTCGGCGACCAGGTGTTCGCAATGGCCGACAACACCTACGCCGAACTCTGTGTGATTAAAGCGGACGTTCTGGCGAAGGTTCCCAAGGGGCTTGATTTGATCGAGGCGGCCGCGCTGCCGCTGGTGACGGTAACCGGCAACCAACTCCTTGCAGCTACGGGAATCCAGGCGGGCCAGACGGTCCTCGTTGTAGGCGCTGTTGGTAACGTCGGGCGTTCGGCAGTATTCACTGCGAAGGATCGCGGGGCGACTGTGATCGCGGGGGTGTTGAAGCGTCAGTTCGATGAGGCGAAGACAGTTGGCGCTGATCGGTTGGTCGCAACCGACGACGACACCGCGATCGCGAATCTTCCGCCGCTCGATGCGGTCGCGGATACGGTCGGCGGAAGAACTGCCGAGAAGCTGATCGCCAAGGTGAAGGCGGGAGGAGTGTATGCATCGGTTGTCGAAGCACCGCAGAACGCCGCGAAGTACACATCTGTAAAGGTCGTGCATGTCTTCTCGAAATTCGACAGGAAAACGCTCGAGTTCATGGCTGAAGCGGTGCGAGATGGCAAGCTGGTGATCCCGATCGGTCCCAAGCTGCCACTTAGCCAGGCGGCCGAAGCTCAAGCCGCCGCGGAGAAGGGCGGCATTGGGAAGATCTTGCTTCTGCCTTGACATTTTGTAGGTTTGCATTGAAGCAGGCTCAGGTCCGCCGGTAGCGTAAATACAGATATGCAGCCTGTTCCTTGACGCTGACCATTTCAAACCAGGGCGCGGAATCCGGCACAAACTGCACCCCCTGCACGACCGCCGGCCGAGTTACATCGCGCCCACGGCCCGCTATCTGCGGAGACAGCGTCAGAAAGAGTTCGTCTACCGCATCCGCCGCCAGAAATTGCCCAAACAGCGTGGGCCCGCCCTCGTGGAGAAGCGTCTTAACTCCAAACTGCGACTGCAGCAACTGCAGGATCGCCCGCGGAGCGATGGTGCCGTTACTCGAATTCAAAGCATGTACCTCAACGGAGTCCAGAGTCGCAACACCTCGACGGGTGAGCTCATCTCTGCCAGCCGAGGTCGTGACAACTACGGTGCGCATAGCAGGTGTTCGGAAAATCGCTCTTCCCAACTCCAGTTGGCCGCTACCGCTGACGATCGCAAGGAATGGATATTCCGGTTTATGCAGTGCATTGACTCGGTATTCCGCATATAAACGCTTCGCATCGGGGTAGGTGGATTCGGGAGTCCAAAGGCTCTTCGCGCTTATGTCGTGTAGCGTTCCAGCGCCGACCATCACCGCATCCGCGGAAGCCCGCAGCAGGCCCATGATGAACCGGTCCGCAGGATTCGAACCACTGATCGTCGAGCCGCCAGACTTGTTTTTAATCTCGTAGCTGACGACTCCGTCAAGAGTGGAGACAAAATTCGCAATGACAAACGGGCGTGCCGCGCCTGATGGATGAAGGTGCAGATCCCCGTCATACAGCTCTCGCAATTCCTGCGGGAGAGCCGATTCGGCGTACTGCTTGTCACAATCGATGAGAGTCCGTACCAGCCGCATTTGCTCACTTCTTCTTCGCGTTGAGTGCCGGCAGTAGAAGTTTCAGAAGCGCTTCGTCCGAGAATGGGTTCTGTCCGGAGATCAACTCGCGATCCTGAACGACGTAGCTCTTCCATGGATCGACCACACTTACGTCACCGCCCGCAGTACGCAAGGCGAAGTCCGGGTAGAAGAGAACCTTACCCCCAATCTCAAGCGGTTCCCGCTGCTGCTCTTCCGCCGTCGAAAAGATCGTCATCTTATATCCGGCGTAAATCCATCCTTGCGCCTTTGCCCGCGCTTCAACGGCATCGCCCGCTGCCAGCGCTGCCACCACCTCCGTCGAATTCGGAAGAGCCGAGAGAAGTGAAATCGGGCCATGGCAGAGCACCGCCGTAGGCTTGGATGTTTTATGAAAGTGTCTCATCACGGTGCCGGCGTCGGGATCATCGAGAAGATCCATCATCGGGCCATGGCCGCCGGGGACGAAAACAGCGTCATATTGATCCAGGCCAGATGCGATGACATCCGAGATGCGAGTTGGATTTCTGAGGCCAGTCAGGCTATCGCGGAATTTGAAATAGTCCTGGAGCCTGGCCTCATCCCCGCCGAAGAAATCGGGGACAGCGGAATGGAGATCCAGTTGCGGCGTGTTGCCTTTGGGATTGGCGAAAGTGATTTCGTAGCCTTCCTCCATCAGGGCGCGAGTCGGAACCGTGAGCTCGTTCAGGTAATAGCCGGCGCCGCGATAACACCCGCCATTTTTCAACGGTAAGCCGTATCCGCTTGAGACCAGCACCAGAATTTTTCCTTTTATCGCCATTTCATTCTCCTCTTTGAAATCAAGTCTGTTTCTAATTCCCATTCATTGAGATTGAGTAGCGTTCCGCCTGTCCACGGTTTCCTCCAAAGTGCGCAAGGATAGGGCAGCGCAGTTGATTCTGGCTATACCCCCGGGAATCCAAACATCAACCAGGACTGATTGGCTACCCAATCCGGGTATAGCGCCGTCATCTGTTTAAACAGGTCCTCGTCGGACGTCGCGGTTTTCTGCAGCCGATCGAAGTCCTCAAGGTAACGCTTGGTGTCCTGGATCCCCGAGGGAGAATCGGGCGCGCCAGGCTTCTTGTGGCCGGCGACAACAATCGCCGGGTTCAGCGCTGCTAACCGCTCCAGGTCCGCGATCCAGTTCTTTCGGCTCTCAGGGGTAGTGTCGCCGACGTACATGTGGCATTGGTTGTACACAACGTCGCCGGCGACGATCAAGCCGATCGATGGAACGTAGAGAGATGTCGAATCGGGACTATCGGTGCGGCCCTGCTCGATGATGCGCAACTCGTGGCCTTCAAGAGTGAACGTGTCGTGCTCATAAGGCTCAGGCGCAACCAACTTGGTTGCGATTTGCCCAGGAAACATGTGGCGCGCCAGCCGCTCCACCAGCGGAGTGAAAGACATCTGCATGGCGTTCAGCGCCTTGGGCGTTGTTATGGCTCGGGCACCGGGGAAGCGGTCGAGCAGAATGCCCAGACCGTAAAAGTGGTCGAAGTGAGCATGCGTTATATAGATGGTCTCCAGGTTGCGGTTGTGCAGAGCAACCCAATTCGCGAGAGCCTCGGCCTCAGCAACCGTCGTCATTGCGTCTACCAGCACCGCGTCGTTCTCGCCAAAGATTAAAGTCGACGTCATCGGGTCAAAGCCGAGCGCTTCGCCAAACGGCTTTGGTCGCTCGCCGACCATGGCCTTTCCCGGCGCGGTAAAAACGTTCAGACTCAACTTGCTCGACGCGACAGACGCTGTCTCTTTCAGCCCATTTGTGCCGCCCATTTGGTACTCCCTTCGATGCTGGAGCGAATGACTGTTCAAAGCAGAATTGGCAGAAGCGCGACGACGAAGCCGTTCGTCCAACGTATCGACCGGCACGAAACCATCGGCTGTACGTTGCTGTCACGAACGCTCATTCCTGCATCCCATCCGGGCTGATCGTTACCCGTAGGTGAGATCGGTGCTCTGCCCAACTTCGATAATGTAGCCGTCAGGATCGCGGATGTAGCAGCGAATCTCGCCGTACTTGGGTATTGGCGGCGTGATGAATTCGGCTCCTCGACTTTTCCACAATTCATAGCACGCTTGGATATCCGCAACGCGGAAATTCATAAAGCTGTTGATGTGATTCGGGTCGGGAACGCTGAGTGTTACCGTCGGCTTGTCGGGGGTCGGCCCGCCCCCAACATTAAGAATCATCCAGATGTTCGCAAGCTGAAGGTACGGAGGCGCGTTACCGTCACCCATGCTCAAAATGCGAGCGCCGAAGACCTTTTCGTAGTAGTGAGCCGACCGGTCGAGGTCGGCGACGGTGAGAAAATGCGCGATGCTGATCCCCTCTCGCGGGGGCATCTCATAGGACTTTTGCTCGACTTGTACGGCGTTCATCGATGACTCCAATCTCCATACCGTGTCCGCCGGGGGTGAAGTGGCGCGGTTGCAGCGCTCACATCTGCTCCCATCGGCGGCACCTTCATGAAACCAGAAGCAGGACAACGGGTCTATTGGACGAAGGTATCGGCCAATACCAAAGTGCGGATTGGACACATCGCCAAAAAAGCGGCGCGTACCCCATCCCACGCGCCTCCGGAACCGGGGCATCGCCAATACCATCGTCCAATTGCAGAGTCGGGCTGCAGCTTGAGACAATTTTCAGCAAAGCGTGTGAGGCGGGAGAGCCAAGTGTCCCGCCTCAGAAAGTCGCCGGGACACAATTGCCGTCACCCTGGGCGAATAACAAAAAGAATGCTGTCATCCTGAGCGAACGGGGCCCCAAACGCTTTTCAGTTTGGGGGTGGTGAGTCGAAGGATCTGCGGTTGTTTGTCAAACCACCTCGGAGACAGTGCACCGGTGCAGTGTTCACAATCCACTGGCCAGGGAGCTGGGAGACGGAAGACATCACGTCAAGAGTGAGGATAAATCGAAATGAAGAAAGGTCAACGCGGAATCAACCCCGCTTCGAAGCCGAGCGGCAATGGGTGCATGGAGTGCCTGGCGTCGCCGGAAGGTTGGTGGTTTCATCTCCGCCGCTGCGCGGAGTGCGGGCACATCGGATGCTGCGATAGTTCTCCGAGCCAGCATGCATCCAAGCATGCCGTGGAAACGGGGCATCCGATCATTGCCAGCTTCGAGCCGGGTGAGGATTGGTTCTACGATTACGAGAAGCGGGTGATGATCGAGGGTATGGGGTTGCTCCCGCCGCATTCGCATCCCAAAAATCAGTCCGTACCTGGACCGGCGGGAAGAGTGCCGGCCAACTGGGAATCACTGCTGAACTAGGCTCCCGCCGTTGCCAGCTAACTCAATTTCGGTGGATACCTGAGCCTCGAGCGGATCCATCCAGCACCCCCAAAGTGAGGAGGAATTGGCCGTGAAAGCAGCTAGAATTCATAGCTTCGGGCCGCCCGACGTTGTAGTCATCGAGGATGTGCCGGTGCCGTCGCCGGGCCCCGGCGAAGTTCTGGTGCGCGTGATGGCCGCAGGCGTCGCGCCCTGGGACGCGATCATCCGTGAGGGCAAGAGCAAGGTCAGCCCGCAACCTCCGCTCACGCTCGGTTCGGACATCTCCGGTGTCGTCGACAAGGTCGGCCCCGGCGTTACGGACTTCGCGCCGGCCGACGATGTCTATGGCGTCACCAACCCGCAGTTCTGCGGCGCCCAGGCTGAGTTCGCCGTGGCCACGGCCGATATGGTTGCCCGCAAACCGCAATCGCTGAATGACGTGGAAGCAGCGTCGGCTCCTGTCATTGCGGTGACCGCCTGGCAAATGCTCTTTCAGTATGCACAGGCAATGCGCGGACAAACGGTAATAGTCGTGGGAGCTGCCGGAAACGTCGGAGCCTACGCCGTGCAAATGGCCGCAGACGCCGGGATCCACGTCGTCGCCATCGCCCGCCTCGAGGACGAAGGCCTGCTCCGTTCATTGGGTGTGAAATCCATTATCGACTCGAGTAAGCCTGCGTTTGAGAAGGACCTCCCTCAAGTGGATGCCATCCTCGACACGGTCGGGGGCAGTACGTTCCAGCGCTGCCTGGCTGCGTTGAAGCCCGGAGGCAAACTCGTCACCTCGGTCTCCGCGCAGCCGCTGCCGGCCGGGGCCGTTTTCTTCTACGCTGAGGTGACCACCGCGCGCCTGCAGACGCTCACATCATTGTTTGACGCGGGCAGAATTACAGCTCGAGTGGGCTCAATCCTGCCGCTTTCGGAGGCGCGCCAGGCGCACTATATGCTCGCGGGCGCACCACACAAGCCCGGCAAGATCGTCCTGCGGATCGGGCACCCGCAGTAGCCCCGATCAGTGCAGCAAAGTTTGCAGACGAATTCCTACTCCTCGACTCTATATCTCCGCCAGGGCGCGATGCACAAGATGGATCGAGATCGCACCCTCGCCGACAGCAGACGCAACCCGCTTCACGTTTCCAGAGCGGATGTCGCCAACCGCGAAAACCGCCGGCAAGCTCGTCTCAAGCATTTGCGGCGGCCGGTCAAGAGGCCACTTTCGCGGTGCGTCTGGCAGAATCGGATCCAGGTCCCGCCCCGTAAGAACGAAGCCCTGCTGATCAAGCACGACACAGCCACGCAACCAGTCACTGCGTGGTGACGCACCCGCCATCACGAAAACGTGCCGGATGTCTCGCGTCACGCTCTCCCCTGACGACCGCTCTAACCAGGTCACGCGCTCCAGGTGGGATTCGCCCTCTAATGCCACAATCTCAGTTTCCAAATGCAGCTCGATCACCGGATGCGTTGTAATCCTCTGCGTCAGATAGCGCGACATTGTCTCGGAAAGGGTTTTTCCGCGAACCAGCATATAGACCCTCTGCGCAGTTTCCGCCAGGAAGATGGCCGCCTGGCCGGCCGAGTTACCTCCGCCGATGACGACGACCTCATCCCCCCCGCAGAGCTGTGATTCCATGAATGTGGCCGCGTAATAGATCCCATTTCCTTCGAACTTCTTTAGGTTGGCGACGTTCGGCGTGTTGTATTGCGCTCCTGCGGCGATGATGATGCTGCGAGCCTGCAGAATATCGCCATTCTCCAGCGAGAGCCGATATGGCCTCTGATCGCATTGCAACTTGACCACTCGCTCTCCCACCATCATCTGTGCGCCGAATTTTTCCGCCTGAACAACGCCGCGGCGCGTGAGCTCCAGACCGGAGACGCCGGTGGGGAAGCCAAGGTAGTTCTCAATCTTCGAGCTCGAACCCGCCTGTCCGCCGGGAATGTCAGCTTCGATCACGACCGCGTCTAAGCCTTCTGAAGCCGCGTAAACCGCCGCCGCCAACCCGGCCGGCCCCGCACCCACGATGACGACGTCACGAATGCGTGATTCATCCACCGTGCCCGCGAATCCCAGGCATCCGGCCAACTTCTGCGTGGTGGGGTTGCGCAGTACGGCCTTTCCACTGCAAATCACAACGGGTATTTCGTCGATCTTCAGGTCAAAACGATCAAGCAGCTCCTGAGCGGTCGTGTCGCTGTCAAGGTCGATATATGTGTGTGGATGTCCGTTCCGTGTGAGAAACTCGCGCAAGCGCAGCGTGTTCGATGAGTAACGCGATCCCAGGATGATTACGTTGCCCATGCCTTCAGTGACCAGCGCGAGGCGGCGCTGAATGAAAGCGCGCATGAAGATGTCGCTGAGTTCGGCATCTCTTGCGATGAGCGAGCGCAACGCAGCCACGCTAATTTCAAGAAACTCTCCCGGCTCGGCTACACGCCCGCGCGAAAGAGAGCGGGCTCCGGAGATCATGACCATTTCTCCGGAGAATTGTCCCGGACCAAAGGTCACAAATACGTGCTCGCCGGAGAGCTGCGCCATAAGAATCTCGAGCTTTCCCGAAAGCACAACAAAGCAAGGCATTCCCAGCGCGCCCGGCTCGAAAAGGATCTCTCCGGCCCGGACCATTCTCGCGGTCCCGTACGGCCGGATACGGTCGATCTGCGCCGGCGTCAGAACCGGGAAAGCCTCATCCTGCCGGTCGGGTGTGTTTATCGATGGCGGCATTGATGCGGTCCCTCACATGCCTTCGTGCCAATGGCCGATTCCCTTCCCATGATCATCTGTACTACTTTACCCCAGCCGGGGGTTTGCGCACTTGATACAAAGGTATCGGCGATACCATCGTCCAATTGCTTTAGACCCTGGCGTCTGGCCCAATGACAACTGTTCGAGGTGCCCCTTGATGCCGGCTAGAAGACTTTTTTGTGAAGGAGAACGCAGCTTGTCTGAACCTGTAACGAAGCTTGTTGAGCGGGAGAAAAAGATGACGGAAGCCCACGGCGCCGTGAAGCGTCTCGCGGGTCTCACAATCTTTGTGATAGTCGTGACAGTGCTCGCAGTCATTCTCCTCGCGGCCGATTCCCCGCAGGAGAAGTACTCGCTGATCTCGCCAGGTGGAATCGCGTTCTCCGACTTTAGGGGGTACGAGGACTGGCCTGCCGTCTCTTCCGCCCGGCAAGACGAAATACTCAAGGTGATCGTCGCCAATCCGAAAATGATCGCGGCGTACAAGGCCGGCGTTCCCGGCAACGGCCAGGCTTTCCCTGAGGGCTCAATGATCGTGAAGCTCCAGTGGAAGCAGAAGAAGAGCACGGAGGCCCAATTCGATGTGGATGTGCCGGACGTCTTTACCCAGGCCTTCGTCATGGAAAAGGACAGCAAGAGATTTCCGAAAACCGGTGGGTGGGGGTACGCGGTGTTCAACTACGATGCCGTGTCGGGTAAGTTCACGGCCGATGCCAAAAGCCTCTTCGACTGCGGCAACGCTTGCCATACGGCCGTGAAGGCGAAGGACTACATCTTCCACCCGTACGAGATGCGTTGAGCTACGCTTGGCTTGCGGTGTTGGACGTCAATCCAACAGATCATGATTGCTCAGCTTGATACCAAGGTATCGATCGGTACTTTTGTCCAATTGATTCGTCTCCTGACCTCTGGCCTAATCAAATTTCCAGTCGAACCTGACTGGATCGCGTCGGTGAGCATCGCATACCATCTGTCGAGTGGATCAATGCCTTCTGCATCAAAGTTACCGGCGCGGTTCAATACTGATGGGGGGCTTCAACGCCTTATGCGTGCAGAGCTTCCTGTCGACACTGTGGAACTAGCTCGCTATTTGATTGGCAAGGTCATCGTTATGACACTGCGAACGGCAGGCTAAGCGGGCGCATTGTCGAGACTGAGGCTTATCCCGTTGGCGACGCAGCTGGACATGCTTTCCGGGGTAGGACACCACGCAATGGCTCCCTTTTCCTTGAACGAGGACACGCCTATGTTTATCTTGCCTATGGCGTTTCGTTCTTATTGAATGTGACAAGCGAGAGAGCCGGAGTTGGTGCAGGAGTCTTGTTACGCTCTATTGAGCCTCTTGGCGGTTTCAAACTCATGGATAGCATCGGTCAAAGGAGACAATGGATCGATATAGGAAGGGGGCCGGGACGATTGACCAAGGCATTGAAGGTTGACCTCAGGGACGATGGATTCGACTTGTGCAGTCCAGATTCTTCTCTTTGGCTGGCCGCAACGGCGTCCAAGTCCGGTCCGATTGGCAAAAGCGTGCGGATTGGTCTGACTCACGGAGCGGACCGCCTATTACGTTTTTACGAACGTGGCAATGAACACATCAGCGGGCCCAAAAGACTGCTCAAGGAATGACCCCTATTGAACTCGTTAACCCATTTTCGCGCTCATGCTGATTGGGCCCAGCCGGCAACGGACTGCTGTTTGATCGTGCGACATAGATCCATCTCCACGACGTCGCCAATGCTTACGGTTGTGTGGGTTCAAGCAACGGCAATAAAATCCTCAACTGCCCGTTATGCATTGAAAATAAATAGCTTACGTAGGTGATGTAGGTTATGCATGATTTCCGGCCGGAGTTCACAAACTTCATGCGCTCCGGCCGATTCAGTTGCAAGTCCTTACGAATGTGCAACTTTCACTTTATGGGGTGTCATCTTTCATCTTATGGGGGCACCCACAATGCATGTGGGTCTACGCATAAGATGAAACTGGACGACCTTATTTTTCAATGGTTTGAGGAATCCGATCGGAAACACTCACTTGCCTCACCTCGGGCACTCCAGGCCCCGGTATCATGCGTGGTAGCCGAAAGCAGAGGCGAACAGATGCTCTCAGTCACGTCGGCCAAACTCAATCATCAGGGTGTGTCTAGGGCGAGCCATGGATTCGCGGATAGCATTCAACAGCGCTTCATCATCCACAGGCTTGGTAAAGAAGTCCGCAGCCCCCGCTTTGAGCGCACGTACCGTCATTGGAATATCGCCGTGACCAGTCAGGAATATGATCGGAATCCGAATTCCGCATCTGAGGAACTCCTGCTGCAATTCAAGTCCGCTCAGGTCTGGCAAATCGATATCAAGAACGAGGCAACTCGGAACGTCGGGCCGCTCCATGCCTAGGAATTCTTTTCCCGATCCCGCAGTCCTCGCTGCCAATCCGGCGGATGACACCAGGCTTGCCAATCCCTCGCGCACGGACGCATCGTCATCCACCACGTAAACTAGGCCATTTTGATTCATATGCAACTACTCCCTAATTCCACCTTCTGATTGAGTCGATCCTAGGGCGGTGTAAACCGCATCCAGTAATTCGTTCTCTTCGAATGGTTTGATCAGATACTCCATCCGCAAATACCACGCGGTGATCCGCCACACCGTGCTCTCCAAGCCCATATGCCAACGCTCGCTCCATATGTTCGCGAACCTTTTCGCGATCTTCGGGATGAATTCGTTCCCATGCGGTTTCAGGAGGTGGCACTCCGTTCGCTGGATCGTAGTCCCAGATCCGGTACATTTCTTGGGACCAGTAGTGAGGCTCCTCTCCTTTGACGACCCAAGCCCAACTGCCTGTGTGGGTCAGCCTCTGCGTTGCAGCCAGGTAAGCTTCGCTGCGAAGCAATTCATCTTCGGCACGTTTGCGTTCGGTGATGTCGCTGACGACCCCATCAATCCGAAGATATTTTCCCGAGCGTGTCGCCACCCCAGAATCGCGAATCCAGCGAATGTTGCCATTCGCATGGATGATGCGATACTCGCCTTCTGCCCGTTCCACTTCTCCGCCTGCCAGGCGTTGGGCAGCGGTGGCCACTCGCGCCTTATCCTCCGAGTGAACAATGCTGAACCATGCGCCAGGGTCCCTGAGAAAGAAGGATGCCGATCGTCCAGTAATCTTCTCAATCGCCGGCGAGTAGTAGCTATACGTCCAATTTCCTTGTTCATCGATCTCTACGCTCCAGAGACAGTCAGGAACGGAGGCCATCACTCGCTGCAATTCGGCGGCCGTGTTGTACAACTCCTCTTCGGCCCGCCTGCGATCTTCAATATCCATTGCCGACAAGTACCACCGCATGATCCGTCCGTCTTCGTCGCGCAACGGATTATCGCGAAACAAGAACCAGCGATATTCTCCATCCGCTCTAAGAAACCGTGCTTCGAACTCGTGCGGAGTTTCATTCCCTGATCCGGTGTACCCCACCTTCGCAACCCGCTCCCGGTCATCTGGATGGAAGAACCAGAGAGGATCGGTTATCCCTTGCCATTGCTCGAGCGTTAACCCTATGTAAGCGAGCGAGGGCTGGTTTGCATAGAGGCGTTTCCGGTCAGGCCCGAATACCGCCACTAACAGCGGCGTGAAATCGAGGACCGCTCGCAGTTCCTTCTCCTGCTGTCCGAGTCTTTCTTCAACGCGCTTCCGTTCTTCGATATGTTCTTTCATCACCAATTCTCTTGCCTGACCCTGCAGCACAAGAAAACTGGTGATGGTTATGGCCGCAATGCTGATTAGGGTATTGGCGACTCCTAACAATGCCTCGCCCTTGGGCGGTGTCAAGACTGCGCTGGTCAAAGCGAGAATCACACATATAGCGGCAACCAATGCGGTGCCGCGCCGCCGTAAGAAGCGGCCCGCCATGAGGATAACGACGACGTAAAGGACAGAGACCGAAAACTCGAAGGGTGTCACGGTGTCAGCAACAAAAATCGCAGCGGCAAGTAGCGCTGTTGCCACACGAATCCAGATGGATGCCGTTGTTGTACGATCGGGCACTTTCGATTCGCTACCGTTTTTGCTTCTTGCCATATATCCTTCTCCCGCGACGAGGAAGTCAGAGTGGAGCGGAGCTGCCGGATGGCAACCAATGCTACCAAACTGTGGATTGTGACCTAATCAACTGCCAACTGCAAAATGGGGATTTCGGAGCCAGCCGGCACAGTTCAGAGGCTAAACATACTCTTCTGGGAAGTACCCGAAAGAATTTTAATCCAATTCAACCGGAACCTTCAGCCCGATGTCTTGTTCCTTCCGTCGGAGCTGACGGCTGCTAGCCGGTGGGCTGTCGCAGCGGCAATTCAGCTAGCCAATCCGAACCCGATAGAAAAGATGACCCGGATCTGCTTGTGGATCTCAAAGCCTCGGCTATCGGCGGACCCCGTCACCGCCCAGCACCCCCCGACGCCGTTCGCGGGAAGTCCTGCTCCCGCAAACAGGCGGGCGATAAATGAATCGCCAAAATTGCAAATTCGCAAAACCTGCGAGTTCGCGAATGGACTAAACCTCTTCCTTTTAATGTCTGTGAATGGCAACGGCCGTGCATTGTAGGACGGCGTGACCGGCCGGGCCAAATATTCAGGACCGGCACGGTCAGGAGCGCAGAAATCCAAAAAACAGACTGGAGATGGGAATGAATACCGAAATCACAATCCATCCGAAGTTGCAGCATTGTGGGCTGACCACTGGCAACTTGGACGCCATGCTTGAGTGGTATGGAAAAGTACTGGGCATGACGGTAAATAAGCGCGTTTCGGCGCCTGAAGGAACACCGTTCAAGACTGTAGCATTTGCCAGCAACGATGAGTGCAACCATCGCCTCTCTTTCTTTGAGACGCCCAGCCTCCCGGCCGACGGTGACAGAGACCGTCACGCAAGGGTACAACACATCGCCTTCGAATACCTGACGCTAGACGATTTGCTGGGCACTTACGTGCGGCTCAAGAAGCTCGGTATCCCGCTGCTTTGGGCCGCAGACCAGTTTATTCAAACGGCGATTTATTACGCCGATCCTGATGGGAACATCATCGAGCTCAACGTCAACAATTTTCCCAGCGACTGGACGGTCACGGAGCAGCTGAAGAATCTGCCCGCTCGCCTGCACATGAATGTCGATCCAGAGAAATTGATTGCTGCGCGCAAGTCAGGCGCGTCGCCTTGGGACGTGCACGAGCGCGCCGTGGCCGGAGAATTCGCCCCTGCCGGTTCGTACGATCTGCATACAACCCACTGGTAATCGGTTAAGCAAAGGCGGGGAATCAGGAATGAAAACCACTGCAACGATCGCGGCGCGGGTCCTCCACGGCCTGGACGGCGAGCCAAGAGAAGTGAACGAGGTTGTTAGCAAGAACGGACTTTGGTTGGCACAAAGCACGGTTCCTAAGTTGTTCATCAATGGCGAACCAGGTACGCTCGCCCGCGGCCGCTTGCGGGAGATCATCCGAAGTTGGCCAAACCAATCCGAGGTAACGGTAAAAGGTCGAAAGCTGTTGCAGGAGGACAGCCCCGACGATATTGGAATGGCCATCGCGGCCTTTGTTAAGCAGCTAAGAAGTCCGAGACATTCCTAGCTGCCAATTGGCGCCAACTCATTCACGGAGGAACAGAATGGGCCTCACTCCATTAGCGAAACCCGCCGGAATGCCGGTCAGGACCCTTCCGTTCGATGCTTCCGCACTGGAGTTCTTGCACACTCAGTCGATCCCCGCCCCAGTCGGGGCTAAACCCAAAGCGGAGGTCGAGTTTGGTCGCAGGGCAAGTGATGAAGCGTTGGTCTCCGAAGCCAAAGCTGGAGAACACCATGCATTTGTGGAACTGTGCGATCGTTATGGCCGTTGCGTGAAGCAGAGGATCTTCCGAATTGTGAAGAACCGGGACGATGCCGACGATGTTTTCCAGGAGACTCTAATGCGTGCTTATAAGCACCTGAACGGCTTCCGCGGCGGATGTAGTTTTCAAACTTGGATCACACAAATTGCAATCAACTCCGCGTTGATGCTTCTACGTTGGCGCCGGATTCGCTCGGAAACTTGCATTGAGATCGTCGGAGAGGGAGGAGAGCTCATAAGCCACTGGCCGATTCCCGACTCATCACCGAATCCCGAACAACTTTATCTGAGAAGGCAGACGAGCCAGATTCTAAGTGAAGCCGTAACGAATCTGCCTCCTAAATATCGGTCAATCGTTGAGCAATGTCACGGGAAGGAACTCAAACTGAGCGATGCCGCGCAAGCTCTCGGCCTCAAAGACGGTGCAGCTAAGTCTCGACTGTTCAGGGCGCGTGCGCTGCTTCGTCGTCGGCTGCAAAATCAGGTATCAAGCCTGACGTAAATTGCGGATAGCAAACCGCGAAGGAACCTATATGAGCATCGGCTTACAGCGCAGCGCGCGAAGAAATAGCGAGGGCGGTTGGACCGACTATGCAACTCCTGAGGAATTCGAGTGTCTGTTCGAATCCAAACGGGATCCGCTTCTTCGCCTGGCTTTGCTTCTTACTGGCAGTGTGGAGAAAGCAGAGCAAAGTCTTAATCATGCGCTAAGGGACTGCCGACTTAACAGTTCGGTTTCGACAGACTGGGTTCTCCCTTGGGCACGCCGGGCCATTGTTCGGAATGCGATACAGCTGGTCTGTCTCCCAGCTTCGGTCTCGACCGCTCATTCGATGAATGGCGACGGTACCGGCGTCAACTCGCAAGCGGTTCCAGCAGCGACATCATTGCACGAAGATATTTCGTCGATCGAGAAGTTGCCGGATTTCGAGCGTCTCGTGCTTATCATCACTGTTCTTGAGCACATTTCGATTCAGGATTACGCCCTGCTCTTGGCGCGATCGCCAAAAGAGGTATTCGACGCGCAGAAGCGTGCGATTCATCTCTTAGCCTCCGCAGCACATAGCGCTAATGTTTCCTTCAAGGACGGAGCGGCAGAACGGGACACGCGCGCAAAGCAATTCGAGAACTGAAACCGACGATGCAATGCTACTCCACAAAATGTTTCAGCTGCTTTGGCTCACTTTCGCCGGCCAGCTTCTCGGCGCGTCGGCCCACTCTTTTCAGCAGTTCTTCAAGGTGCCCTTGCTCACTGGGTGAGAGTTCGTCAAAGACGCGCTTCAGAAGCGCGGTGTGCATCTTGAACAACGGAACAAACATCGCCCGCCCCTTTGGGGTAAGCGAGACCGTTCGCACGCGCCGATCCGACTCGCTCTCCACCCGGCTGACCAGCCCTTTTTTATACAGACGATCCACAGCTACGCTAACCGATCCTGGATTGAGGTCCACTTTCGGGCCGATCGTGTTGACTGGCAGTGGACCCTGGTGCAAGAGGACGCTAAGGACTCTGAAATCAGAATTCCCCAAGCCCTTTTCGAGTATGGGTGGAAGAAGGAAATTCGTGATCGCCTGCCGAGCATTCAACAGGATGACCCAAGTATGGATCGCTTCCGGTGCCTTGACTTTTTCCATAAAAAACCTGAATCCCCAACCAGTATAATCCGCATCGATTATATCGACATCGATAGCATTATCACCGATGGAAACTTACCCAGGAGCTTAACCATGGCGACCTTGCTTTATATCAGCGTCAGTCCGCGTGGAAACTACTCAATCTCCAGACAACTTGGCGATGCAGCGGTAAATAGCTGGAGAGCCAAGAATCCGGACGGGCGCGTCATCGAAAGGGATCTCGCGAAGACTCAGCTCACCTTCGTGGATCTTGACTGGATACAGGGCGCGTTTTCTCCGCCGGAATACCACAGCGAAAGTCACAAAAATGCCCTTGCTTTGTCGAACCAGTTGGTTGCGGAGCTTCTGGAGGCCGATGAGATTATCCTCTCCTCCCCGATGTACAACTTCGCCATTCCTGCGGCGCTCAAGGCCTGGATCGATCACATTGTGCGCGCCGGGAAGACATTCCGTTACAACGCCTCAGGCAGACCAGAAGGTTTGGTTGCCGACAAGAAAGTTCTCGCGATAGTCGCCAGCGGCGGCAGCTACCGAGAGGGCTCGGGAATGACTGCGCTCGACCATGAGGTCCCTTACCTGCGATTCATTTTTGGATACGTTGGAATCCGAAACGTGAAGTTCGTCCAGGCGGGAGGCACGGGACAAGTTCAGCAGGGCAAGATCTCCGCAGAAGAGTTTCTTTCGCCCTATCTGAGTGAAATTGCCGCTGCAATCTGATTGGATCGCAGCGAAGTTGAACAATCAGAACCATGCACAGAAAGGGGATTCAAAATGAAAATCGCTTCTACAATCGCCCGCTACCTTATGGGTGTCATCTTCCTTGTATTCGGGCTGAATGGATTCCTCCATTTCATGCCCATGCCCTTGCCTCCAGGCGTCGCAGGCCAGTTCTTCATGGCACTTGGTGTCTCCCACTACTTCGTTGTTGTTTTCCTGCTTCAGTTGATTGCTGCTGTTTTGCTGCTTGCCGGACGGTATGTTCCCCTGGCGCTCGCGATCATCGCACCAGTCGTGGTCAACATTCTGTGCTACCACGCCTTCATGGCGCCGAGTGGCTTGCCCATGGCGGTGATTCTTTCGGTTCTATGGCTGTTGGCGGCTACCAATGTCCGGTCGGCCTTTGCGGGACTCTTTCAGAAGTCTGGTTCACCCAGAGCTTCTGCGGGGACCATCTGAACCGTCGAACGTTTGTCGCAGTCGCGAGGGTCCGACTGCGCAATTGACAATGATAGGAGCTGAGGCAGTGGCAATTCGATTCTCAGGTGTTTTACCGTCTCGGCTGAGCGCAAGCGGTGGGACATTCTCTGTCCAGGCCATCGACCTTAGTGCGCTTGGCGATTGGGACTCGCCGGTTTTGGTGCTGGACCACTTCCGAGTCACCGGTCGGCCGTTCCCGCCACATCCGCACGCCGGCTTCTCCGCGGTCACCTACGTATTCGAAGATTCGCAAGGCGGCCTCCGCAGCCGCGATTCACTTGGGAACGACCTGGTCACAGGTCCGGGCGGAATCGTTTGGACAGAAGCCGGCCGTGGTCTCCTCCACGAAGAAGTTCCCGCCGAAACCGGCCGCGAACTGCACGCTGTTCAGATCTTCATCAATTTGAGCGCCAAGAACAAGCTTGTTGCCCCACGATTGCTTCGCCTTGAGAGCGCCGAGGTCCCAGAGTGGCGCAGCATCGCAGGTGATCGAGTGCGCGCTGTCGTTGGATCGTTCTACGGGGCCCGATCGCCGCTTATTCCTTCGGAGCCGTTCAGTCTATTCGATGCCAGGGTTCAGGACGAAATCTCGTTCATTCTTCCCGAGGCACATATTTCGCTGATCTATCTGCTTTCCGGCCAGGAACGCGTGCATACCGAAGATCACGAGCACCTGCAGCTAGAAGGCGAACAAGCTGTTGCAGTCCGCGGGAGCGGTCGTGTTTCACTTCATTCTATTCGTCCCGCGCATGTCCTCATTCTCATGGGCGCCGAGATTCGCGAGCCCCGCTTCGAATACGGAGGCTTTATTATGAATGATCGCGCCCAAGCGATGGCAGCCATCGAGCGCTTTCGCTCAGGACTGATGGGCCATCTTGATCCGATCTCGAAAACGAAGGACGAATCAGCATCCATATCGTGATTTCCTAGTCGTAATTCGTGGTGAATTCTCACCTAAAGGGCATGAGCCGAAGCGATCCTTGGCCTGATCGGAGCCTCCCACTTTTCCATTACCTATCGATCGCCCGAGCAGAAGGGCTCCGAAAGGGGCGATTTGGCCTAAGCGGGCTCGCGCTTGTTTAAACCAAGAACGATACCGGCAACCCGTTTCAATTCAAACAAGTTGCATTCCTGGTTCTTTTTTCGATCCTCATTTGACAGTTTCAAACAGACGCTTTAAATACTGTTATATGACAAAGATCGCTAAAGTTCAGGCTCAGCCCGATGAAACGAGGCAGAAGCTCATCGAGGCGGCCGGAGAGGTGTTTGCCGATGTCGGATTCGAGAACGCAACCGTGCGGGAGATTTGTTCACGGGCGGGAGCCAACATCGCTGCAGTAAATTATCACTTCCGGGATAAACTAGGCCTCTACACCGAAGTCCTGAAGTCCGCCATGATGGCGCAGCAGGCTGCGACCCCAAATACGGCCGTGGCGCATCCGCCCGACCCTCGGACTGGCCTGAAGAAGCTGATTCACGATTGGCTCGGCAGGATGACCGAGGGGAACAAGCGTGCCTGGCTTGCGCGGATCATGGCGCATGAAATGACGCATCCTACGCCCGCACTCGACCGTGTAGCGGAGGCGATGGGACCGAATTACCTGCAATTCAGAAAGCTGGTGGGCGAGATCATCGGTCGCGACCCTGAAGATGCGCGCACGCGCATGTGCGTGCACAGCGTTGTCGGCCAAGTGCTGCAGTACACACAGTCGCGGCCTATGCTCGAGCGGCTGTGGCCCGGCCTGGATCTGGATAACGAAAAGCAACGGCGAGCAATCGCCGACCACATCGTAACCTTTTCTCTGGCCGGCATGGAACAGTTTGCGCGGCGGAAGCGCCAGACGGCTACGAACAATCCACGCTGAACAAGTCTACCTGCGCCAACAACTCCAAACAGTTTGCAGCCGGCACGGTGGCGCCCAGTGGCAGTTGATCTTGCAAAAGCGGCACCTCCCTCAAATACTCCAATTTCCAGCAGGCTAACTAGTTGCAACCGGAGGTGTCTCTGGCGCATCTCACGTGTATGCTAGAATAAAACGTACGTTTGAAACGTATGTTTCTATACGACCTGTTTCTGGAATGGGACGAGGGGTAGAGTCCTCGCCTTTCGGAGACAGCGGACGTATAGACCATCGAAAGGAGAATTCGCATGAACACTGAAGCAATCGTCCCCCCAAAACTGGCCCATTACGGCCTGCTCACGGCCAATTTAGACGCCATGGTCGAATGGTATGGAAAGGTACTCGGGATGGTGGTGAATCATCGCTCAAAGATTCCATTTATTGCCCGCATCACGCGCCAAGGGCCACCGTTTTCGGCATTTGCATTTGTCAGCAACGACGATATGGATCACCGGATCGTGTTCTTTGAAATGTCCGACGCGGCCATCGATCCGGACAAACGGCGCCATACCGGGCTCCAACACATTGCATTTGAATGCGCATCCTTGGACGATCTGCTCGGCACCTATGTACGACTGAAGGGTTCGGGCATCCAGATGCTGTGGGCAGCCGATCATGGCGTTGGAACGTCTTTCTACTTCGAAGACCCCGACAGAAACGTTGTCGAGATCTTTGTCAACAACTTCGGCAGTCCATCCAAGGCAACCGAATACCTGAAGACGGCGAATCCCGGAAGACCTGCCCAGATCGATCCGGACAAATTAGTTGCAGCGTTCGAGACGGGGGCATCCGCCTGGGACTTGCACGAGCGCGCCATGGCAGGAGAATTCGAACCGGCGAAACCGTTCGATCCCCGCACACACTTCTGAGCGATCACACAACCTAGAAGATACGAACTCGTTTTGTCTACAGACTTTGCGTTCCCTGCTGGCGTAATTACCTGAAAACAACCCTCAGATTCAGCGCCAACCGAGAGCGGAGGCGATGCAATGGTAATGGATCGGATCGTGTTGGAACAGCCCTGAAAGTCAAATCAGCTCGCCAACGGTCGGCATGGCATTGCTCACGGGCTCCTCCGTTTTTCGCCCTTTTCTTCCGTTACCTTGCCGTCTTCCTATCCGGACCGCGTTATTCGCCTACACGCCGTCTCATGGCGACGCTATGGCCATTTCCTCTCGTAGACGGCAGTAGTTTGCGAAGCCAAACTAGTATTCCGGTGGGAAACCGTTTACCCTTCTGTCCGAGGTCAGATCGAGGTGGGGCCGTGGTTTCCAACACTCTCGTATCGAAGCCTCTATGCAGAAGTAGCGAGAACTCCAAATGCCGTTCGCGAGTTGGCAACGCAGATAGGATCTAGATGAGAACGAGAACCGAACTTGCACTGATGCTCGCAATGGCGCTCCCGTTGATGGGCGCCACGTTGATAACGGCGCAACCTTCCGGTGCTGAATCCAGTGCTCGCCTGTCGAGGCCAAAGGGGGCATGTGACGTCTACGCCGCTGCCGGCGACCCGTGCGTGGCCGCGCACAGCACTACGCGCGCACTGTACGCCTCCTATGACGGCCCGCTCTACGAGATCGTGCGCCAGTCGGACGGGAAGGCCCAGGACATCGGCATCGTCCAGCCTGTCTCGTCGCCGGTTCCGGATGCTGGCGGGTACGCCGATGCCACCGCGCAGGACACTTTCTGCGCCGACACAGTCTGCTGGATCACGAAGATCTACGACCAATCGGGCAAGCACAACGACCTCACCCAAGCGCCGCGCGGGGGATTCAGTGGGCCGGCGATGGGCGGGTTTAATAATGTCCCGGTGGCTGACATGGCGCCGGTTACGATCATGGGCGGCCACAAGGTATACGGCGTGTTCATCGAACCGGGCATGGGCCTGCGTGTCGATGACGCGAAAGGCACGGCGGTAGACGACCAGGCGGAGGGGCAGTACTGGGTAATCAACGGTCTGCACTTCAACTCCGGCTGCTGCTTCGACTACGGCAACGCGGAGATCGACAGCAGGGACGACGACAACGGGACCATGGAAACGGCTTACTTCGGCGACGCCCCTTACTGGTATCACGGAGGCACTCCCGGCCCGTGGATCATGACCGACCAGGAGAACAATCTGGTGGGATGCGTGAACGCGGACGGATCGAAGCAGTGTCAATTGCCCGACATCGGCTGGCGATTCGTGGCCGCGATGGCGAAGGGCGAGCCGCACCACTGGACTTCGATGGGAGGGGACGCGCAGCGAGGGGCTCTCCAAGTGATGTTCAGCGGACCGCGAGTGAATGGGACGTACGACCCAATGCGCAAGCAGGGGGCGATCCTGCTGGGCAACGGCGGGGATAACAGCAACGGCTCCCAAGGAACGTTTTATGAAGGCGCTGTGACGGCGGCAGGGAAGTTCCCGGCGGACACCACCGACCAGCAGGTGCAAGCCAACATCGTGGCGGCCGGTTACGGCGTGCTGCCGGTGAGTGTGACGCCGGCTTCGGAAACAGCCACTCCGCCGGGACTGCAAATATTCTCACCGGGGTCCTTCCAGGAGACCGCGGTAAGTTTTACAAATACGACAGGTGCGCCCGCGTCGGGCGTAAAGCTGAGCCTTGAGCTGCCGAAGCAATGGTCTGCTGTGGTTGCGGGGAGTTCGGAGACGTCGAAGACGTTCGATGCCCCTGTGGCGCCGGGCGCGAGCGAGAGTGCAACGTTCAAGGTTACCTCGGGACCAGCAGCCTTCAACGGCGACCTGATTGGCAAGGCATCGTGGAAAAACCAGATGAGCGGCAGGGAGCAATCTGTGACGATTGCCGAGAAGGTGCGGAATGTGAGCCCGGTTAAGATAAACGAGTTCCGTATCAGCTCCGGTCCCCCCACCAACCCGACGGATTCGTTTATCGAACTCTATAGTGCCAGCGAAAGTAGCGTGGACATCTCCAACTGGACCCTGACCGAGCGCCCGACTCAGCAAGCAATCTTCTCGATGGTGAGAATTCCATCGGGCACCAGGCTCCTGGCTCACGGCTTCTACCTGCTCGGACTTTCCAACTCAGGACTGGCGTCGGACGCGCGGGAGGGAGACGTTACCATCTACGTCAGGAACACGGCCAGCATGAAGGCCGGCGACTCGCTCAACATCGGCTCCGGCTCAAATGCGGAGACGCGCAAGATTGCCAGCGTTGGAACAGCAGCCAGCAATCATACGACGTTGTGGCAATCCCTTCCCGATGGCCCTGTGATTACTATCCCCGCAGGTTCTACCAACGTCCCAGTTACTAGCACGTCCGGCTTCGCTGTTGGCCAGAAGGTTGCACTCGGCTTCGGCGCAACCTATCCCACCGTCCCGGGCGGAATGGAGCAGTACGAGGTAGCCACGGTGACCGGCGTTGGCAAGCCGGGCACACAAGCCTACCTGGCCGCGGACGCCCGCGCAGGAGCGACCAATATCAAAGTAACCTCGGTAGCCGATACTTCCATAGGTGACAAGATCCGGCTGGACATCGACAGCGTCGGACATGGAATCGAGACCGTTAC
>JBKQNU010000128.1:0-93867 GCA_052145815.1 Occallatibacter sp. | reverse complement strand
GCATTGAGTGAACTCAGGGACATAAAGTCAGATGTTTTCTAACCCTGACGACTGCTGCTTCTGACGGCGCATCGATAACAGCAAGCCGGCGTGTCTCCATCAAGGATCATTGGCGAGAAGGGCGTTTTGCAGGACTAATCGAAGATCAGAGTGCGAAAACGCGCCAGCATCAATGATGTTGCCGTCGGATACCGATCAAAAGGCCTGCGCTCATACCAACAGACTGCTGATGACCGGCCATGAAGTTGTAGTCGTAAGCCGGTTCCAGATACCAACCAAAGCGGTGTTTGCCATTGGGCCAGAACATGAAGTCTCCGGCGACCTCACCCGAGATTGAGTTGGATGTTGTTCCATGCTGCCGAAGGTAGACCCATTCCGGCCCGATTCCCAGCATGAACTCGGCTTTCGGAGACAACGTCCAAGGCTTCTTGAAAAGAAAATCTGTGTCCCATTCGGTGGAGTTTCGCGTGAAGAAGGGCGAGATGCCGGCCTCAATTTCCAGCCAATCTTCGATAGGAGTGGTTTCTGCCGCGAGATTAGGGGCGAAGCTCGCAGCGCCTCCCGTGGTGGTCCAACTCGTAGCAGCACCTAGCTCAAGAATGACGCTCGGATCATCGTCAAGCGGAGACGCGCTGTGTCCTATTGCTTGGGCGTACGAGGTTGCCGCCACTGAAGATGCCAGTAAAAGCGTGAGCCATCTCATGCAACGATGCTAAAGTCTATAGTGGCTATAGGGTCAATATGAGCGAAACCTTCCGCATCGGCGATCTAGCGAAGCAGGCTGGCGTCAAAGTCGTCACCATCCGCTATTACGAGCAGGCCGGTTTGCTGCCCGTATGCGAACGAACGGCCGGCAACTATCGCGTGTACGCTCAGGAGCACCTGCAACGCTTGAACTTCGTACGGCGATGTCGCGAACTTGGCTTCTCCCTGGAGCAGATCAGGGACCTCCTTCTACTCTCTGCATCCCAGTCGCCCACCTGTGCCGATATCTGCCGTGTAGCTGCAGATCACCTCAAAGAGGTGGAGTCTAAGATCACCGATCTGAAACGCCTAGCTTCCGAGCTTCGCCGTATCGGTTCCTCATGTAACGGAAAGCGGTCGAGTGCGGAATGCAGGCTCATTGCCTCTCTCACGAATGCCTGAGCCAATTGTTCGACCGCCTCAGATAGGCTCAGCAGTGATTGCTACCGATAAGTCCCGCGAAGTCGGCTTGTCGGAAGTTTCCTCCTGACCGCCGTCATTTACGAGCCGACGTTGGACGAGCCGGAGCTTCACGGTCAACGCCGGAACCTGGGGATTTGACTTTCGAGCTTCCGGAGTAGGGCGACAGGGGCCCGCTTCAGTGTGCAGTCGTAGTCCGCTCCACGCGCATCATGGGCGAGTGACCGAAGGCCTGCGGTCCCCGAATTACGTGGGGTGTCATAACGATCAGCAGCGTGGAGCTGTTCTTCTCGGTGTCCTTACCGGTGATGTTGTTCAGGCCGGGAATCTCGCTGAGGCCGGGGACTCCGCTGATGGCGCGGCTTTCCGATTTGTCCAGTTCGCTGACCACCACAATGCCCGAGCCCGGCTTGAGCGTGACCACGCCGGAATAGGCGCGATTGTTGAGGATGGGGTTGCCATTGATGGACGAGCCGGCAAGGGCGTCGATCTTCATGTCGATGGAAAGGGCGACATCGCTGTTGCGCATTACTTTGGGCGTCGCCTTCAGGGTGAGGCCGAGGTCCTGGTACTGGACCTGGGGAACATTGGGCACGCTGCCGCCGAGCTGTCCAAGCAGGGAAGACAGACTGCTGGAGCTCCCTGCGCCGGTGAGGCCGGCGATATTCGGCAGGCTGCCGGACAGGCTCGAGAACGACGAGGTCTGAATGGGGTAGCGGGTTCCGGATTTGATGGTTGCAGCCGAACTGTCTGTTCCCGTGGTCGCGGCGTCAGCCATGCGCAACAGCATATGGTCCAGTTGCCGGGAGTCAGAGGAGTTGAGGTCGAAGTTGGCGGTAAGCGTACCTGGAGCGAAGGCGGATTGAGTGATTCCTCCGCCAAACAGGGCGAAGCCACCTGAAAACAGGGAACTGGAGACCTGTCCGGAGGCAATGAGGATGCCGAGGATAGCCAGCGTGTCTCCGGGCGCGGCCAGTCCGGAGGAGATGATCTGCTGCACCAGGCTCTGGTTGGCGTTCAGGATTGACTGCTCTTCAGTGTAGACGTTGAAGGCGGATATGGATTGCGGAAGTTTGGCGCCGGTGTTGCGCGTGCTGGTGTGCGCAAGCTGGATGAGGGTCACTTCAAGAAGCACCTGGCTGTGGCCGTCGATGAGCTCGCGGATGGTCGAGTTAAATGCGTTCAGGGTCGAGGAGGACGCGCGCAGGGTGATGGTGCCTGCAGAAGGGTCGAGCACGGACTGCGGTACGTCAAAAACATTCTTGGCCAGGGTTCCGACTTCTGTAAGTTCGCCACTGGTCAAGCCGGGCAGGTAGATGGTCTCCAGATCGAGGCGCTCGAATTGACGGCGGTTGTCCGCCGTGTCGCGCGCGATCAGCACTCGATGCGCGTCCAGAGGGACGTAGAAGGAGTTGGTCAAAAGGCTTATGGCGCGCATTGCCTGCTCGAATGTGGCGTCGTCAATGTCCAGGCGGATTTGCGTAAGGCGGATACTGGAGTCCACAGAGGGTTGCAGCCCATAGGCCTTGAAGACCTGCTGGATGGCGGAGCGCTGATCGGTGTGCAGGTGAAAGCTGTGCACGCCGGCAGAAGGTTCGAGCTGCACGGATGCGCCGATGGTGTCCGCGCCCTGCTCGTAGATGGGGCTGGCCTGGCCACGGATGGCGTCGTCGCCCATCTCGTGAAGGTGCTCGGTGACCTGGATGTTGTTGGGGTCGAGTTCAAGAGCACGCTGAAGCGCGGCGAGTTCGGCCTTGGAATCGCCGCGGATGCGGGCTTTGGCCGCGGCTTGGATCAGCGCTGTAACCGCGTGGCTGCGCGTGAGCTCGACGGCAAGGGAGTAGTCGCGATTGGTGGGGTCAAGCGCGGCCGCTTGCTGATACTTTGTGAGCGCCTGGTCGAATTGCTCGTTCTGGAACAGCTTGCTTGCCTCCAGAAAGAGCCGGGTCGCACGGCGGCGGTCGCTGCCACGGGGAAGCTTGTCGGGCTTGGTGTTCTTCTCGGAAGAGGCGGAGTCTGAAGGCGCGGCCACCGGTGTACTCTGGCTCGGCGCGGCCTGCGGGGGCGCCGGCGAGGCTTGCGCCTGTGGATTGGCCGGCATGGAGCCGGCAGTCTGCGCCAGGGTTGCCGCGGGCAGCAATGTCAGGAGAAGTGCAGTTGTCGAGCGCCTGACCATTGTTTGCAGCGAGCGGAGGCTGCGGGAGACGGCTTGTGAACCGAGCGCGGTCACTGCGCAGTCCGTTGGTACGCCAGCAGGTCGGCCAGCGAAGTAGCGCAGACTTCTGGCTGATATTCGAGCAACTCGTCGAAGCTGTACCTGCCGGTAGAAACTGCGATGACGGAGAGGAAGTTGGCGCGCGCGGCTTCAATGTCGCGGGGGGTGTCGCCCACCACGCAGATTGAGGCTCCACGGCCTGCCATCTCTCTGGCCTTGTTTGCCGCCTGGCCGATCAGTTCCGAACGGATGGGAAAATGGTCGCTGAAGCCGCCGAAGCGAAACCACTGGCGCAAACCTGCTTCCTCGACCTTGATCCAGCCGATCACTTCCAGGTTGCCGGTGGCCACGCCGAGCAGAGCGCCGCGCCGGGCCAGGTGATCGAGAGCCTGCTCAACGCCGGGCATGCGCACCAGGTCCAGTTCATGGCGGCGCTCGGCGACGGCGTGGCGCATGGCTTCAAGGATGGCTTCGATACGGGGTTCAAAGACGGAAGCGGGTATGCCCGCCTGATTGCAGGCTTCGCGGAGAATGGCGGTATCCGTGCTGCCATGAAGCAGAATGCCGGCCAGCGTGATTTCAAAGCCGGTGACTCGCTGCACGCTGGAGACGAAGGATTCAACATGCACGCGGTCGCGGCTGCGCAAAAGCGTGCCGTCAATGTCGAACAGATACGCATCCTGCGCGTCCCAGGTGAAACCCGGCTCGATGGCGACGCGCGCTTGGTTTGTCGGTGAAGATGTCAGCATGTATTCAGGAAGATATTCAGCCTTGGCGGTAGACCGAACGCACCGCACTGAGTAAAGGACGCTCGCTGCGCGGCGGACGCTTGAGGCCGGCGCGAACTTCAGCCAGTTCCAGTCCCAGTTCCGCCATGGCGCGGCTCAGAGTGTTGCGATGCATGCCCAGTTCTTCCGCCGCCTTACACTGGTTTCCCCGGTGTGCCACAAGCACTTCGCGCAGATACTGCTTCTTGAACTCACGTACGGCATCTTCATAGCGAATGCCGCTGGAGTGCATTTGCGTCACCAGGATGTCCAGTTCTCGTCTCACGTTCACCTCTTGCTACTTTATCCGATAGAAATGTTTTTCGTGGGCTGTGCGAAAAAAGAAATTAGGTCTTGCCGGTGCGGGGATGCATCCACTCCGGCGACTCGCCTTCCAGGGTCCTCAGTCCGGAGCGGACACGCTTGGCCAATTCCTCGGGAGTTACGTGCGTGCTCAGGTGGCAGGCGGCGAAAAAATGCTTTGGCAGCCTGGCTTCCAGCAGCCAATGAGCCTGCGGAAAAAAGGCCACTGTAACCAGGATGACGAGTGTAACCAGCAGCACGCCCTGAAAGAAACCGAAGATACCGCCGGCGATCCTGTCCAGGCATCCGAGCCCGATGTTGTGCATGGTCCTGCCCAGGAAGTTTCCCAAGACGGCTGCAACCACCATGATCAGCACCGCGATGAGGATAAATCCGATAATGTCTGCAATCTCCTCACTCTTCACCAGGCCGTCGAGCGGGGCCGCAACAATGCGGTAGTTCCACATTGCCAGCGCCAGGCCGAGAAGCAGGCCGCCGAGCGAGCAGACGGAGCGAAAGAATCCCTGCGCCAGGCCGCCAAAAACCGCCAGCACCACGAAGATTACAATCGCCCAGTCAACCAACGTCAATTCGTTCATGTCCCGCTCCTGGCGGTGTCAGACGAGTCCCACTTCTACAAATTCAGATTCCGCCCCGTCAAGCGGCGGAAGGCTTCAAGATACTTGGCCTGCGTACGCTCCACCACTTCTTCTGGCAAGCTGGGGGCAGGCGCCTGCTTGTTCCAATGAATGGCTTCGAGGTAATCGCGCACAAACTGTTTATCGAAGGAAGGCTGCGCACCGCCGGGCTTCCACAAGGCGGCTTCCCAGAAGCGAGATGAGTCGGGTGTCAATACCTCATCGGCAAGGATAATCCCTTCCGGGGCTGTGCCAAACTCAAATTTTGTGTCAGCCAGAATCAGCCCGCAGGATTCAGCGTGCTGCGCGGCCTTCTTGTAGATTGCCAGCGTCAGCCGGCGGAGTTCCGCGGCATCGGCAATCCCCACCAGGTCTTCCACGGCGCCGAACGAGATGTTCTCGTCGTGCGCGCCGTCCTGGCTCTTGGTGGCGGGAGTGAACAGCGGTTCCGGCAGCCTTGACCCGTCCTGAAGTCCCGGTGGGAGTGGAATCCCACACACTTTTCCGCCGGCCCGGTACTCCTTCCAGCCGGATCCAGCCAGGTAGCCGCGGGCCACGCACTCAATGGGAAACATCTTTGCCCGCCTCACCAGCATCGATCGGCCTTCCAACTGGTCAGCGTAAGGCTGCAGCGCAGCAGGGAACTGATGCACGTCGGCGGAGATCAGGTGATTGGGCACGAGGCTGGAGAGCAGGTCAAACCAGAAGAGAGAAATCTGGGTAAGAATCTTTCCCTTACCGGGAATGCCGGTGCCGAGGACGTGATCGAAGGCCGAGATGCGATCGGTGGCAACCAACAGCAGCGCACCGTCTACAGCATAAAGATCGCGTACCTTGCCGCGCCCAAGCAGCGGCGTTTCACCCAGGTTGGTGGTCAACAGAGCTGTCACAGGAAGGCCTTATCTAGGAGCGAACTGAATCTCCGATTTTCGAGCGTGCAGCTTGCTTTGTCAATGTGTGTACCGGCGGCGAAAACGATTGGGCGGAAGGCGCGCATTGAAGGGATGGATGTTGGCGGATTTGGACTTTTCAAATGTGCCCGGATATGCACAAACCACTGTGACCGCCGTCACGGTACTGGTTTTCGGAATGGGAGAGACTCCAGTTGTCAACATGGTTCGGGGGCACGTAAGAAGGCCCTCTTTGAGCCGGGCGACACGAAGCGGCAGTGGAAAGGGGAAGCCGCGGCTCGCTTCGTTAGTATAGGGATCGCCAGTAGCCGCACGCTACCGACCTCCAGCGTCGGCTACTGGTCCCCGCTATTATCCTTGTGCAATGCAAGCGCCTCCGAAGCGACGAGTTCCTCCGGGGGCGTTTTTTTTGTGCGTAGGAGTCGTTTGAATCGGTCTTGAGACTCACCTGCCTGAAAAGACAAACACGTTGCCATCAGGATCTTTGAACTTGGCCATCGTTCCCCAAACCTCTTTCTTTGGCTGCGCATCCAGTTCCACGCCCTTCGACTCGAGCGACTTTGCCGTCGCAAAAACGTCGTCGCACCAAAATGTGAGGGGCTGAAATCCGCCAATGCGGTTCTCGTGGCCCTCTGGCGTAAAAAGCGCGAGGTTTACCTCCGAGCCTGGGATAAGCAATTCGATCCATCGTTGTCCTGGGCCGAACGCCTGATCCGTCGCAACTTTGAAACCGAGCTGTTCGGTGTAGAACTTGAGCGATACATCCTGATTACGAACTGGAATGCTGACAATCTTGACTCCGCGTATCATTGCGGCCTCCTGCGTGAGATTTTCGGACTATAACCCGGGCTCTCGACGAAGACAATCTGGTAGCTGTTGCTATAGTAATAATAGGTATAGCTATGCTGACGATCGATGAATACGTGACCAGCGTCCTCATGCGAGACCTGGTCGGGCATGATAAACGTCCAGTGAGTTTCCTCGTATATCTGTGGCTTTTGGCGGAGCAAAAGCAGCGGGAATCCGCAGTCCAGATCAGTTATCAGGAACTTGCGGAGTCGATCGGCATATCGAAGAGTTCGGCGCAGAGTGCGGTGGCCTGGCTGGCACGGCGAAAGCTGGTCCTGGTCAGTAAGGCAACCGTAACCGCCACCCCCGAATACAAAGTCTTGAGTCCCTGGAGAAAGTGATGCACAATCCGCAGGGCCCGCGTTACGCCGTGGCGCGCTGCTGCTCGTGCCCGCCGAGGCGCACACTGACCACCTTGGACACACCCGGTTCCTGCATGGTTACGCCGTAGATCATGTCGGCGGACTGCATCATGCGCTTGGAGTGAGTGACGAGCAGGAATTGCGTGTCGGTGCTGAGGGTGTGCAGCAAATCAGCCAGCCGTCCCACGTTGGTTTCGTCCAGAGGTGCATCCACTTCGTCGAGCACGCAGAAGGGGCTGGGCTGGAACTGGAAGATGCCCACAAGCAGCGCCAGCGCAGTAAGCGCCTTTTCTCCACCCGATAGCAGCAATACGTTCTGCAGTTTCTTGCCCGGCGGCGAGGCAACGATCTCAAGCCCGCTTTCGGCTTGATTTTCTGCGTCGGTGAGGCGCAGGAACGCCTGGCCGCCCTGGAAGAGGCGCGAGAAAACCTGGGCGAAGTTCTCGTTGATGCGCGCGAAGGCCTCTTCGAACTTGGTGCGTGAAATCTGATCGATCTCCTTGATTGTCTCCTGGGTATTCTCGATGGATTCGATCAAGTCCATGCGCTGTGCTTCGAGGAAGGCGTGGCGTTCGGCCGTTTCTCTGTATTCGTCGAGAGCCATCATGTTCACCGGGCCCATCTGCTCGATTCTCTGCCGCAATGTCCGGCAAATCTCCTCTTCGGCCGCCAGCGGCTCGCCGGCAAGGCGCACGATTGCTTCATCGGCGCGCAGCACCTGCGCCTCAACATTGATCTCGGCCAGGCAGGTGGCTTCAAGATGCTCAAGATCGGAGCGCAGCTTGGCCACCAGGTTGGAGCGATTCGCGCGTTCGTCGCGTAACTGGTCCAGCGCGGCTCGATCGGTCTTCAATTGCGTTTCGATTGCGGACAACTGCTGGCGCAAGGCCTGCGACTGGGCCGCCAAAGACTGAGCCAGGGCCAGCGCTTCGGCGCGCATTTCGGCAAGTTCCTTCTGACGGACGGCCAACGCCGCGCTCTCGCCGATGCGTTGCTCGCGTTCCGTCTCCGCTGCCACACGCTGCTGTTCAATGGAGAGGACACGGCGCTCCAGGTCGGCATGGAGCCGGTCAATGCGCTGGAAGGCAGCCTCGGCGCCACGGCGGCGCTCTTCCAGGCCAGCCAGCTCGGCAGTGACCTGCGCAGCTTCCTGCTGCAGGCCTTCGCGCTTTTGGCGCACAGTTGCCAGTCGAGTTTGCAGCTCGTCGAGAGACGCTTCAGCCTGCGCGCGCTCGGCTTCGAGGCGCGCCGTTTCCTCCCGCTTCTGCTCGATGGAGGTGCGCTTGGCCTCGCGCGCGTCCTTGTTGCGCGCGGCTTGCAGAGTCCACTCCTGGAGCCGGCGCTCAACCCGCTGAACCTCGGATTCCATCTGCTTCAAAGCTGCGCCCTGGTTGGCCGCATCGGTCTCTGCCTGGCGGCGCTCGGCGCTGCTCGCCTCCAGCTGCGCTGTCAGTTCCTCAATGTTTCGCGTGAGGGTGGCCGCTTCCATCTCCGCCTGCGCCAGGGCGATCTCCAGCTTGTCCAGCTTGCCTTCGGCCTCGCGTAACTCGCGTTTCAGGGCCAGCGGTCCTTCCGTTGCCGGCTTGCCGCCAGTGACGGTCGCGTTGTGGAAGCATTCGCCTCCCGCGGTCAGGAAGAACGCCAGGGGGTGGTGCGAGGCCAGCTGCCGGGCTTGAACGGAATCTTCGACGAGATATCCGTGCTGGAGCTTGGGAAGGATCCACTCCAGCGACCGGCCAAAGCCGTTCAGCACGCGGATCGCATCCTTGAGCGGCGTGATTCCCGGCCCGCTGATGGTGTACGAATCTTCCTTGAAGAGCGCGCCCTGTTCGGCGGGATGAATGAGAAAAGTGGCTCGGCCATCGACGCCGGACTTCAGCAGCCGCACGCCTTCTTCGGCAGCCACCCAACTTTCCACCACCACGTAATTCAGCTCTTCGCGCAGGAACTCATCGACCACCGCCTCATGCTCGCCGCTGACCTCAAGAAAATCCGCCAGCGTGCCCACGGGCGCCATGCCCTGTCCCAGTGCGCCGGGCTTCAAGAGACGGCGAACCGTGTCATTGGAGTAGCTGTGATTGCGAATCAGCGATTGCAGCGAGTCGCGACGGCCGGCAATCGTGGCCTGCTCGCCGCGCAACTGGTTGGCGCGGGCCCGCTGCGCGTTTTCTTCGGCCCGCTTGGTTTGCAGCGTCTCGCGCAGAGCGGCAATCTCGCTCTCAAGGCGCTTCAGCGCGTCTGCCGCGGATTCAAAGCGCAGCTTGGCCTGGCCGCTTTCGACGCCCAGATTTTCCTGTTCGTTGCGCGCCTGGCTCATCTCCGCACCCAGCCGCTCCGCTTCGCGTTCAAGAGCGGCCAGGCTTTCCTCCGCCTGGGCGGTGTGGTTGCGAGCGTTACCCGCCAGCGTAAGAAGATGCATGGCGTGGCGGCGCGTAGTTTCCAGTTGCCGCTCAGCGTTAAAAACCTCTTCGGCGGCCGTGCGCGCTTCCTGCTGGCTGGCCTCAACTTTTTGCCGGAAGGCACGAGCCTCGCCGGCTGCAGTTTCGAGGAACGCGTGCTGCTGCGCACGCTCCTCTGCGATTCCGCCCAATTGGTTCCGCGTCACTTCGAGCTCTGCCGCGGCCGCGGTGATTCTCGACTCAAGATCGCTGACGCGCTCGGTGTTGGCGCGCTCCCGAGCCGTAGCCCGTTCCAGTTCGACGGCCGCCTCGCTTGCCCGGTTCTGCGCTTCCTGGCCTTGACCGTCAAGTTCGTAACCGCGCTCCGTGAGAGCGTGCTGGTTGGCTTCCAACTGGCTTATCTGAGCGGCCGAGCCGTTGATTCGCTCGGTGAGCGAAGCGATCTCCTGCTGCAGCCCGGCCTGCTCGGCGTCCATCTGCGCCATGCGGCTTGACAGCACTACGCGCAGCCGTTCCCGCAGCTCATCGCGCACGGCGGCGAACCGCTCCGCCTTGGCCGCCTGGCGCTTCAGGCTGTTCATCTGCCGCGTGACCTCTTCGAAGATGTCGTCGACGCGGGCCAGGTTCTGTTTGGCGCTTTCCAGGCGCAATTCGGCCAGGCGCTTTTTGGTCTTGAAGCGCGTAATGCCGGCCGCCTCCTCAATGATGGCGCGGCGATCGTGCGGCTTGGAGCTCAGCAACTGGCCAATGCGCTCCTGGCCGATGATGGCGTAACTCTCCGGCCCCAGGCCGGTGCCCATGAAGATGTCCTGAATGTCGCGCAGGCGGCAGAGTTTGCCGTTCAGCAGGTACTCGCTTTCACCGGTGCGAAACAGGCGCCGGGTGATGACGATCTCGCCCTTTTGCGGCGTGCGCTGAAACTTGCGGCGGCGAATTTTGAGCACTACCGCCTGCGGCCCCTCGCTCGCTCCGGCCGCTTGCATCGGCAATTCCGGCGCATCGTCTTCGAGCGTCTGGCCCGGCTGCTCGGCGGCAATGATCTCCTCCGCCTCCACAGCCCGCTGGCGCCGCACTTCGTCCTCATTCCAGTCGGTTGGGGCGTCGTGGTCGACGGTGACCTCCGGCTGCACCGGTACCGGGCCCTCGTAGGCATCGGGGTCCACCAGGGTGAGGGTGACTTCGGCCATGCCCAGAGGCTTGCGGTCACGAGTGCCGGAAAAGATCACGTCCTGCATGTGCGTTCCGCGCAGCGACTTGGCGCTCTGCTCGCCGAGCACCCAGCTGACCCCGTCGAGAATGTTGGACTTGCCGCACCCGTTTGGCCCCACCACCACGGCGATGCCGGCTCCGGGGACGCTCAACTCCGTGCGATCACAGAAGCTTTTGAAGCCAAGGATATGAATTTTCTTTAGTTTCAGCACTTTAACTCCAGGTGACGGGACTGCTTGCGGTTCTGGATCGCGAAAGCGGCCATGTTCTTTCGAGCCGCATAGTCGGGTGAAAATATTGCTACCCGATTACAGACTCTACGGAGCCAGGGATGCGGGGTCAACGGCAGCAGGCCGGGTTTTTGTGGATAAGGGAGGCCGGAATTCCTCTTCTAGAAAAATACCCATTTCCCGGTCAATACACGGCAACTCTTAGCTTAAATAGGAGCGCGTTTCCCACAACGATCATGGCCTTAAGGCTGTTCCTATTTTAAGCTTTCTGCCTGCGGCAGCTTCGCAGGATGCACTCGAAGCGAAGATAGTGAGTAAACGCTTTGCGCTGCAACTTACCAAATTGGTTCGAGCATGGTATCCGGTATGTGACCAAAGGTGTATTGCGCATCCCCTATCTGACAATGGATTCTACGAGTTAGGTTCAGATTGCTTTAAGGGAAAGGAGGTGCGGCCGCTTCACGGACACACAATTGATGGCAAGTGCGCCAACATGCAGACCACGGGGATGGATATTGCCAGGGATGAAGAATATTTCGATTGCATATTATTCGGCCTGCTTCAGGCATGCTTGATCCTGTGTACCTCCTATGGGTCCAGTTGGGAAATATTCCCGCGCACCTTGAAAGCCCGATGTCAGCCTGCTTTATCATCAGGGTCAGCTATTTGCTGGACAAGGCTGCATTCAGGGATAAGAAGGAACGTGCGTCCGGAACATAACTTCGAGCTCGCCGCGAACGCGGGCCGCGGGTGATTTCGATGCAGTTCGCTTTGTTGTCTGTGCCTGGTTTTTGTGCTGGGATGGTCGGACTTGAATGTTATCCGGTGCGCAACAGTTGTTCATCACAGGTTTTTGTGCCCGGCAGGTCGCACCAAGGATTCCTTAGTGCACCATCACCCGGCAGATTTGCTCCTTGAGAGGTTTGATTGCAGCCGTCAACTCGTGCCACGAACGTTGCCTTGGGCTCCGCCAAGGAAGACTTAGTCCTGACGGATTTGTGGCTTATCGTCCGCAAGAGGCGATGGCTTCTTGCCGCCACAGCGATCAGCCTGGCGCTGCTCACGTTTGCGGCCGGCATGTACCGCGGAAAAAGATATACAGCTACCGGTGAACTCCAGATACAACCTGGTGCGGAATCCGAATTGAAGCAATCGGCCGGTTCTGTCCTGGGCACCGGGAACACTCTGGATGTAATCATTGAGAGTGACAGCCGCATCCTGACCAGCCAAAAGTTGCTGACCACAGTTGCGAAGACCCTGAAACTGCAGGACAACCCAAGCTTCGTAGCCGGACAGAGTGTAAAAGAGACGAGCGGTTTTGGCGGCAGGAAAGTGCCGCTGCTGCATGGGAATCTCGACGATCCCTTCGTGCGCGACGCTATTTTGAGCAATCTGCGGCGGCACTTGACCATTGCCCGTGTGCCCCGCACGCAGATGATCACCATCGCCTATGTCAGCAAAGACCCGCAGCTTTCGGCTGACATTGTGAACGCTTTGGAAAGCGAATTCATCAAGAATAATTTCATCGCTCATTACAGCAGCACGCAGCAGGTTACTAACTGGCTAACAGGACAAATAGACGATCTGCGCGCGGTGGTCCAGGAATCGCAGGACCGCATGGTCGATTTGCAAAAGAAGCTTGGTATCTCCGCGCTCGACCCGAGCCATAGCACCATCGTGCAGGAGATTACGAATCTGGAAAAGGGCGCCTCCGACGCAACCGAGCAGCGCGTTCTGGTAGAGGCTCGCTATCACATTCTGCAATCTCTTCCGCCCGATCGCATCCAGGACGGACCGACGCCGACCAGCATGGAAGGCACCCAGGGTCTGCTGGAGAGTTTGCGGGCGCAGCGCGCAACGATAAGTGCGCAGATTGCGCATGAGCAGACTTACTATGGGCCGAATTATCCGGAAATCAAGAAGCTGAATGGCCAGCTCAAGGCACTGGACCGTGAGATTGCAGATGAAGAAGCGGCCGTGGTTGACAAGGCGAAAGATGCTTACGGCATTGCTCACGCGGCAGAAATTCAGGCGAAGGATGTGCTGGCGAACCGGGTCCATGAGTTGTACGGGCAGCGCGATGACATTGTGAAGTACGAGTTATTGTCGGAGGAATACGAATCGAACCGGCACATGTACGAGAGCATCCTTGCCCGGCTGCGCGAGGCGGCGGTGGATGCCGGACTTGACTCCGCCGACATCAGCGTCGTGGATCTGGCCTCACTTCCGATTAATCCGTCGAGCATGTCGCCGGTGACAATGGGCGAACTGGGATTTGTCTTTGGCCTGTTTGGCGGCTTGGCATTGGCTCTGCTGCTGGAGAGAATGGATACGCGCATGCGGGACTCCCGGCAGATCCAGGAGCTCCTGGGTGTGCCTGCGATCGCCATCGTTCCGCAGACGAATTGGAAAGGGAAGGGACCTGAGCCGGATGCCGCGGCCGGTCCCGAGATTCTTTGGGATGCCAGAGCTCCGTTTGCGGAATCGATGCGCGTCTTCAGGACCTCAATACAATTGTCGAGCACATCGCGCGAGTCCAGGGTCATTGCAATTACAAGTTGCCAACCGGGGGAGGGTAAGTCAACCCTTTCAATGAACCTGGCTGCGGCCCTTGCCCAGGGCGGAAAAAAGGTCATCCTGGTGGACACGGATATGCGACGCCCGAGCGTCTACTGGAGGCTTGGACTCAGCGAGAAGAAAGGGCTCTCCGAGTTCCTCACCGGACTGGAAACCCTGGATGCCGTGATTCAAACCCACAAGACATTAACCACGATGGATGTAATTTCCTCTGGAATCTGTCCGCCGCTTCCAGCAGACCTGCTGGCATCGGAGCAGATGAAGAAGTTTGTCATGGAGCTCCGTGAGCGCTATGACTATGTGATCTTCGATTCGCCGCCGGCGTTATCAGTTACCGACCCGCTCATAGTCGCGTCGCTGGCGGATGGACTTGTGCTGGTGATCCGGCAGGGCTATTGCACGCGAGGCATGCTGGGACGCGCCGGCGAGATCTTCCGGGACGTGGGTGTAAAGGTGTATGGCTTTGTTCTGAACGGAGTCGACGCCAGCCTTCCGGAATATTATGGGTATCTCGGCTACTATTCCTATGACTACAAGAAATAGTTGCCCTGGAGCGTGGATTGGGGAGAGCTTATGAAGGTTCGGTTGAAGGTCACCATTCGATGTCTCCTGCTCGGGCTGGGAATATTGAGCTTGTGCAATGCGACCGGGACTGCCCAGTTTATGGGTCCCGCCGTTACAGCTCCGCCAGTCTCAGCCGGCGCGCCGGATTCGGCGGCGAGTTCCAAATACTCGGAAATCAAGATCGAGCCCGGGGATGTTATCTCGATCGCAACTTACGGCGCACCTGAACTTACAACAACCGCTCAAGCCTCATCCGGGGGCATCGCTTTTGGAGCAAGCCCCGGCATCTTGCAGGGACTTAAGGTTGGCTCTGGCGGAGAAATTTCATTGCCTTATCTTGGCTCTGTAAAGTTGGCCGGGCTGACCCCAACCGAAGCCGCAGCCTATCTCAAGAACGCGCTGAAGCAAGGCGGCTTTCTCGTCGATCCGCAAATCAGCGTGCAACTGGTGGATTCCCCGACTCGTGCGATCACGGTCATTGGCGAAGTATTGAAGCCGGCTCCGATTCCAGCATTTGGACATTTACGTTTGCTGGATGCAATCTCTGCATGCGGTGGTTTTACGCCGCTCGCCAGCCACAGCATTACGATTCGCAGGGTCGGCGATCCCGATCCTATCTCAGTCGAGTTAGGAACAGATGCGAAAGCGGCCGGCGCGAGTGACATTCCGCTGATGCCTGGAGATACAGTTATCGTTTCCAAGGTTGGAAGCGTTTTTGTGCTCGGATACGTGAAGACGCCGGCGGCGATCCCGCTTGCGAACAACGCACCTATTACTGTCTTGCGGGCTCTTGCCATGGCGGGTGGAGTGAATTACGGCGCAGGACTCTCCAAGGCAAGAATCATCCGGACAACTTCAGACAATCAGCGAGTGGAAATCCGCTTGGACCTGAGAAAGATCATGTTCGGCAAACAACAGGATGTTGTTCTCGCTTCGAATGACATTCTTCTGGTGCCCGGAAATGCCTTTAAAGCGGGGATGGCAGCCGGAGGAGCGGGCGTCGCTGCATCGCTTTTGTTTGGCGCGGCGGACACGGCCACTATCTTCAAGTAGCCGGGAAAGAAAGCGAGTGGAGGAACGTGGCTTTCGATCTCGCGACAAGGAGCATGGATGCTCAATCCGTACAAGATTCCGGCGTCAGTGTTATGCGGCACGGTTGCGCTTCTCGCGGTGGGTGAAATCGCAGCCGGCACAGAGCCCTTCTTTGTTGCTTGCATGGCAGGAACCCTGGTCTGCATC
Organism: Occallatibacter sp.; assembly: GCA_052145815.1. Lineage (GTDB taxonomy): Bacteria > Acidobacteriota > Terriglobia > Terriglobales > Acidobacteriaceae > Telmatobacter. The sequence goes on along the minus strand of JBKQNU010000128.1, from coordinate 78,440 downwards.
GGAGTTACATATAACATCCTGGGAGGACTTAGTACCATCAGCGGAATCGCATTCGCCGGTTTCGCATCCTGCACGATCGTAATCTCACAATTCGCGAAGGTCCTCCTCATGGAGGCTGCCGATAAGACATTGGAGTCCCCTGAACTGACGATCAAAGTCTACTTTGTCTTCTATCTATGCGCAATGATCGGCGCTTTCGTTTATAGAGACCTTCGTGTCAGAGTGCCGAAACCTATGGAACCGAACACCGTTGCCCAGGCAAACCTTCAATATGGGATTTCAGTTTCAATTGGGCTCGTTGCGAGTCTTGTCTATGAGATTTATGAAACATCGTTGAATCCCGCAGAGAGAGCCTCCCTGGCACACAGTCTGGGCCTGGCGTTCTCCTCCTTGCTGCTCTTTTCAATCGTGCTTGCGGTGCAAAGCCGGATAGAAAGCACTCAGGGCAGACACAGCTTTGGGATAAAGGTCTTCATTCCCTGGATTGCGACCGTTTTCTTCGGATTTATTGAAACATCGCGCGGGCATATGCTTCTGCCGACGCTGGTGTATGCATTTACATGCTACGTAAGCGGGTACAAGTTCCGATGGAAGCACTACATTGCCGCGGTAATTGGAGCGGCGTTGTTTGTTTTCATCTTATCGCCGTTTGAAGTTTATTCCCGTGGACCGATGCGGCAGCTGGAGTTCCGGGACCGGCTCTACGAAGGACTGCATCTGGCCTTGACCATGCCCGACTGGTCGACCGTCAATGAAGCGAGCAGTGCCGGTGTAGAGTCGGGGTCGAGGGAGGAGTATTATCAGAGGCCCGGCACATTCGTTCTGAGCAGACTATCGGCGATCCGTGCGGATAGCAACATGATCAATGCCTGCGCGGGCGGCTTCCACTATGGATCTACTGCTCTTAGAATCGATCTGTTGCGCAGCTTGCCGCGGTTTCTTTACAAGAACAAGCCGGACACTGACGGCGCAGCTTATACGGGGCGAGTTACCGGTGTGAACCCCGACGATGTAGAGAATGGGGATTTCCTGATCACCGTTATAAGCGATAGCTATGGCGCGTTTGGATGGCTTGGAGTTATTATCACTTCGCTTTTTGGATTTCCTGCCGCATTCATCCTTTACGAAAGCATGTTCGACATTCGAAAGCCATGGGGAATTGTTGCGGCCGGTGGATTTTTCTTTCAGTTCAGCCAAGTCAGCATGAGCGGCCTGATTGGGTTAGCCTTGCGCGCGCCCATCGCCATTCTGGCGGTTTCATATCTTGTTGGAGGAATTGTCAGAATGATCCCCACCAAGGGAGACAAATGGTTCATTCTGGATCAGGCGCCGGCAGAATGAGAAACGCCGCCATGAGAAGCCAGCAAAGAAAGCATCGCATCGCGCGTTCCGTTGTTAGCGTGATGGTCACATTCGTCCTTCTCGCGGTTATCATTGAGGCGGTTCTCCGCTTTGGGCTTGGACTGGGAAACCCGGTGCTCATCACGCCGGATGCAGCGTGCTCCTACATTCTGAAGCCCGACCAGGACGTTAGAAGATTCTTTGCACAGACACATACCAATCATTACGGCATGCGATCGGATGAAGTGCCGGTTGTGCGTCAAGCGGGGACGCTTCGCCTGATGTTTGTGGGTGATTCAATTACCTACGGAACCAGTCGGGTAGATCAGCAGGAATTGTTCACTGAGGTATTACATCGCGAACTTCCCGCGCTTGTGCATCGGCCAGTGGAAGTCTTGAACGCATCGGCAGGCGGTTGGGCGCCAGACAATGAACTGGCTTATATCCAGTCAAGAGGCATCTTTCAGTCTGACATGGTTCTGCTTGTTCTGAACGATGGCGATCTCCCGCAGGAGAAGTCCACGATTGCTGGGGTTGGGGACGATTTGCCCCAGAAGCGTCCTGCAACTGCAATCGGCGAATTGTTTACAAGATATATCAAGCCGAGGATCGGCCGTTTGCTTGAAAGAAGCGATGCCGGAGACAGGATCGATGCTATCAACAATGATGTTATCCGGAAGAACCTCGAGGATCTTGACAGCGTTCTAGAGTTAGTCAGAAGTCATGGAGCGCGATTGACGATTGTCTACATCCCATTCAGGAGGAATGTTCCTGAATTTAGCAAAGTTGCTGGATCGACCCTGAGGGCTTGGAGCCACGCGCACCAGGTGGGGATGTTCGATCTCACATCGGCTGAAGCGCCATACACTGCAAGACAGATCACTCTGGATAACGGCATCCACTTGAATGCCAAAGGTCACCGTGTTATCGCTCAAGCGATAGAGCGGTCTTGGGTCGAAGTGGCCGGGAATCGATGAGCTGGCAATTGCGGATTTTGGAGCGGCATGGGCTCAGGTTGTAGACCGTAGTTAGTGCGCATCGAGCAATCGGCATCGGTTGGGCAACATCAGTTGTGCGTGAGGATGGCATGCAATGAACGTCTCAGTTTTCACGATAGGTAGATTTCACCATTTCGACCTGGGACGCCAAGTAATCCGCCTCGGACACAGGCTTTCACTTTTTACAAGCAACCCGCGAAGCAGAGTCGATGGGGAGTTACTGCCATTTACCAGGACTCGTCCAGCCTTTCGCATTCCATATGCGGTCGGAGGGCGGCTTGGATTTGCTTCCCATCTTTATTGGTTGGACGAAATGTTGCTGAAAGATCTGGCGAGCTGGCTAGAACGGTCGGTGGATATTGAGTGGACGGATGTCTTCCACGGGCTGGATGGCGCCGGGCCGAAGGCTGGCCGGCGGGTAAGAGAAGGCGGCAAGCTGTGGATATGCGATCGAGGTTCCTCGCACATTCTTACGCAGAGAGATTTGCTTGTCGAGGAGCATAAAAATTGGCACGTGGCGCCGCCCAGGTTCTCCGCGGATCGCCTTGAGCGTTGCGTGGCCGAATATGAAGAAGCCCATGCGATCACGGTCCCATCGAAGTTTGCCGGAGAATCGTTTGTGAAACATGGCATTTCAGCGGAACGAGTGTTTGTATGCCCGTATGGGGTCGATCTTTCCGAGTTCAGGCCGGGAGCAAAAAAGGACGATGTCTTCCGTGTAATTCACGTTGGACAAATCAACGTGAGGAAAGGGATCGGGCACCTTCTGCGCGCAGTTGAGCCTTTGGTAAGAAAGCAGAAGTGCGAGTTATGGCTGGTAGGCGAGATTGATGCTTCAGTGCGGCCCCTGCTCGATCGGTATAGAGGCGTCTTTGAGTACAAGGGAGTAAGTCCGAGAAAGGATCTTTGGCGGCTCTATTCACAAGCATCGGTGTTGGTGCTGGCATCAGTTGAGGAAGGGCTCGCCCTGGTTCAGGCGCAGGCGATGGCTTGCGGCGTGCCTGTGATTGCAACAACGAATACAGGTGCGGAAGATTTATTTACCAACGGTGTCGAGGGCTTTATCATTCCGATACGAAGCCCGGACGCAATCAGGGAAAAGATCGAGTGGATGGTCGATAACAGGGAACTGCGCGATGAGATGGCCTCGGCGGCCCTGGAGCGCGTGAAGGGCCTTGGGGGTTGGGACCGATACGGAGAACGCGTAGTGGACGTTTATAAGACGTTGGCAGCTCGTCACGGGATTCAGTTGCACGATTGAGCTCGAGGAAAACTTTCGCGCAGAGAGACTGCGAGTACGAGGGTAGAACATGGCGGGCAGCATTCAGGATCTTTCCAGAGCGAAGGTGCCCCCCGGATTCAGGGGGCGGCCGGCGTGGTTTGTGCAACTCTGGTGGATCGTGCAGGGCCTTCTGTTTCATCCTTCGCCGCAGGCGCTGTATGGCTGGCGCCGTTTTCTTCTGCGTAGCTTTGGCGCCCGGATTGGCAAGGGCGTTCGAGTCCGGCCCTCGGCCAGCGTGACTTATCCCTGGAAGCTGAGTATTGGTGACTGGAGCTGGGTGGGGGACCACGTAACTCTTTACACGATGGGGAACATCACGATCGGCGAGAATGCCGTGATCTCGCAGCATTCGTATTTATGTGCCGCCTCGCATGACTACACGCGGCCGACGTTCGATCTGTATGCGAAGGCGATCCACGTAGAGTCAGAGGCGTGGGTAGCAGCGCATGTGTTTGTCGGACCTGGGGTGACGGTAGGGAGAGGCGCTGTGGTGGGTGCCTGCTCCGTCGTGCTCAAGGATGTCCCTGCGGGAATGGTGTGTGCGGGGAATCCAGTCGAGGTGTTGCGGGTCAGGCCAACTCAAGTTGTATAGCGGTGGAAGAAATCATGTCCCGCATCTGTATACTTATGCGGAATGGAGTTATCGGTGGACGTTGCAGAAGCAGCTACTCAGCTACTCCCTAAGCGGATCGATGCTCTGCGTGGCGTGGGAACCTCGATGAAGATACTTCATGTTATTCCCTCTGTAAATCCGGCAACGGGCGGGCCCGTTGAGGGGTTGAAGCAACTCTGTCATATCTATCATATGGGGGGGCACGAATTAGAAGTTGCTTCACTGGATTCACCGCAGATGATTGGGCAATATAACTTCCCGGCGCGCGTGTTTGCTCTGGGACCGGGATGGGGGATATACGGGTATTCACCGCGTGCCGCCAAGTGGTTCAGGGAGAATCTGGCGCGCTACGACGTGGTGTTTATCAATTGCATCTGGCAATACAACACGCTGGCGGCCTATCAGGCACTGGCTCGAACTTCGACGCCCTATGCAGTCTTTACCCATGGCATGCTTGACCCGTATTTTCAGCGGCGATTTCCGCTAAAGCACATCAAGAAGCTAATTTACTGGCACCTGTTTCTACGCAGAATTCTAACTGGCGCAACCACAGTACTGTTTACCTGCGAAGAAGAGAAGATACTGGCCCGGCAATCGTTTCCCGGATATCAAGTGCGAGAGACGGTTGTGCCCTATGGGATCTTCGGTCCGGAGTGCAATGTGGCTGCGGCCGGCGAGGAGTTTCTGACTCAATGGCCCATTCTGCGTGGCAAACGGCTGGTGACGACGATCGGTAGAATCCATCCGAAGAAAGGAACAGATCTTCTGATCAAGGCGTTTGCTTCAAGCATGGCAAAGGACCCATCGTGGCACCTCGTCATTGCGGGCCCTGACCAGATAGGGATCAAGAATAGCCTTGAGGCCATGGCTTCAAAGCTAGGCATCGCGGATAGAATCACCTGGACCGGGATGCTTTCCGGAACAGCGAAGTGGGGCGCGCTTGCGGCCGCAGAAGTTTTTGCGCTTGCCTCGCACCAGGAGAACTTTGGAATCGTTGTCGCTGAATCCCTGGCGTGCGGCCTGCCGGTGATCGTTTCAAACAGGGTGAACATATGGCGAGAGGTGGAGAATTATGGGGCGGGACTGATCTGTGAAGATAACCTTGAAGGGGTAAGGACCAGCCTGAGCCAGTGGCAATCATTGAGCAATGAAGAAATTGCGGCCATGCGGCTTCGCAGCAGGCGATGTTTCGACGAGGTGTTCAATTACAACGTAACGGCTCAACGGGCGTTGGATATTGTCGAACATGTGGCTGTTCAGTCGAAGCGCACTTAGGATCCCAGCAATGTGGTGTTATGATTCAGCGAATTCTCAAAATGCTCGGAGCTCTTGGCACCAACACCGTCCTCACGGTGGTCACGCAGCTTCTTTTGCCTCCGGCATTCCTGCATTATTACGGCGTGACCAGGTACGGTGAGTGGATCGTACTGTCAGGGACACTGAGTTATCTGGCTACGCTGAACTTCGGAATTACCACTTATGCGAGCAACGAGCTGACGATGCTGCGCAAGCGGGCAGACCTGGAGAGATATCGCGAGCTTCAGGGCAGTACGCTGGCGCTGCTGTTGTTCATGGTGTTCGTCGGGCTTGCGGTCACATCATTAGTCTTCCTTGTGCCGCTGGGGAAAATACTGCATTTGTCTGCTATTGCACCAAGAGATGTAACGTTCGCCGCATTTTTCCTGGGTCTGCAAATGCTGGTGAACATACTTGCCGGCTATTACAACAACCTGTTCATGGTTGTGGAACAGACGCATCGCGGGTTGTCCTGGGCAATTGCGCGGGCCTTCGGAGCGACGATTGTCTGCTTTGTTCTGACTATGTTCCGCGTCGACTTTCGCTTTCTGGCGCTGGGCCAGTTTATTGCCGTGACGATCGTAACACTATTGTCCATTGTCGATCTGAGGCGAAGATTGGCGGGATTGCCCCTGGGACTTCAGGGAGCCAATTGGAAGACGGCCACGAGCTCGCTGAAATCCAGCGGATTGTTTGCCATGATCTTTGCCCAGCAGGTGCTCACTTACCAGGTGCCGGTAAACATCATGCAGTGGATTCTTGGGCCATCGGCAGTGGTGTTGTTCAATACCTGCCGGACGATTCTATCGAGCGCCCGCCAGGTGTTATCGCCTATTACGAATGCCATTGCACCGGAGATAACTTTCAGCTATGCGAATCGAGATATGAAGAAGATGCTCTATATCTTCCATCATTCCGAGAAGATTGTCTTTGCTGGGATTCCGATTGCGAACCTGGGAGCTTATCTGCTTGCGCCCATCATTGTGCGTGTCTGGCTGCACCGGCCGGAACTGTTCGATCCGTATACTTATGGGCTTATGGCGCTGGTTTCCGCGGCCATCAGCATGCGTGACCACAAACAGTTCTTTCAATTCTCGACCAACATGCACAAGCGGCTTTCGATAATCGTATTCTGCGCAAACCTGATCATGATTGGGTTGAGCGTGCCGCTGATTTACAAGTTTGGGTTATATGGATTCCTGTGCATTTGGCTGGCTTCCGAAATTAGCCAGATGGTGCTCATCTCTCTCGAGAATCGAAAGCTTTTTAACAACGATCCATCGATTACGTTCACTCCTGTGTTCAAGCTGGTGTGCGTAATGATTGTCTCACTGCCTGTTTGCATGGGTCTGGTGCACATTGCGCAACAACGCTCGCTGGGAACGATCGCGGTAGTGGCGGCGGCAGGCGTGTTGATGCTTACCGCGGAATCGTATTTTGTTTTTGGGCTGCGCGATGTGTGGGTTGAATTCGAACAGAAGATGCGGCTCAGGGCGCGGCCGGCTTGAATCTCCTGCAGTTCCAAGCGTGATGGAAGCGATTGAGGACGGAAAAAGAGTCTATTCTTCAGAGCCGAGCGCTGCGAGCCCGCGCGCCTGACTTGGCGAAATTTGAGGTTCCGCTTCTGGACGGCCCATGAGCATGCCCATAAGTAAGCCTGCACCGATTACTCTTTGCATGGGGGAACCTATTCTGGCATTGCCAACGGCCGATATTTCCGTCAATGTGGAATGAGCCCGCAGGTGCGGGAGCCGCTTAGAACATGAGAATCACAACCAAACGCTTGGGCATTGCTGTTCTCGCATCCGCGATGGCTCTGTCGGCCGGCGGTCAGACTGCTCCGGATGCAATGGGGAATGTTGAAGAGCAGTTGCAACCCGCCCCAACCGCCTCTGCGCCGCGACTCGAACAAGCACCCGCCCCAGCGTCGCCCGTGCGGCCGCCCTCCGCGATTGAGCAGTTGCTAAGCTTCAAGGATTCCGACGTGAAATTCGATCTGCGCGACTTGATGGAAATCCTGCGCGATCGCCGTCACGAGGGGTGGGTGTTGGCCGCATATCCCGATCCCAAAACCGGCCATCCCCTGGTTGGCGCAGGTTTCAGTCTCGACCTTCCGGCACGGGAGCACCCGCAGTCCGACTTGCTCAATCCCCACCCGTTCCTGGAGCCGTCGTCGGCTGAGCTTTGGCAAGCGGCCGGGTTGGATCCGGACCGCCTGCATTCGATTCTCGATCAATACGACAAACGGATGGCAGCGTGGGCCAAGAAGGGATTTCGCAAGAAGATCAAGACCCTGACGCCGCAAATCACAGATGAGGAAGCGATGCTGCTGCTTCGCGTGGCGGCGATCCAGGCCATCTACAACGCCAAAGGGTACTGCCGCATTTTTGACCAATTGACGGGTCCGCAGCAGATGGCCCTAAGTCAACTGGTGTACCAGATGGGGGTGAACCTGCAGCATTTCGGCCAGTTTCTTGACTTGATCAACAACCGCGTCGCCGATAACCAGGCCAGCACAGCGTCCCTTGTCCGAGCGGACTTCGCCGGTGACGTGGACTACTGGAAGAACGTGCAGCAATCCCTGGTTCAGAGCCAATGGGCCAGGCTGTATCGCTCCCGCGCCGTTGCGGTGATTGCGATGCTCGACCCGAAGTACTTGGATGGACCTGGAAGTGCGGAGCAGCGCGTAGGCGCGATGCTTCGCCCAGCAGTTGCGCATCGGCGTGCGGGACGATCTTCTGCAAGGCGGGTTGGAACCAACGCGGGAACTTCAGGCAAAGGGCGCTCGGGGAGATCAGCGCGAACCGGCAAGTTGAGACAGCAGAAGAAACGCGGGGTGTAATCGGGCAGCACCTAGTCCTTGAGGAGGCCGGGACTTGAGGCCCTAACTCCGTTCCATCGCCATTTTCCAATTCATCATCGTTTCTCGCCTGGCGCCGCCAAAAGACTCTATACTGCGAGTCTCAGGCACCCAGGAGGATGCATGGCCCTGCACAACACCCAGGAACTCAAGGCTGCTCCGAGCAACGAAATCGAGTCGGATGTCTTGACCGACGATGGCGCCAGCTACGTCTTCCCCGAAGCGAAGCTCGACCCGCAAGCGGTCTACCAGACGATCCACGACCAGCTCATTTTGGACGGGAATTCGCAGCAGAATCTGGCCACCTTCTGCACCACCTGGATCGAGCCTGAAGTACAGCGGATCATGGACGAGTCCGCCGACAAGAACATGATCGACAAGGACGAATACCCACAGACGGCGGCCATTGAAGAACGCTGCGTGCACATGCTCGCCGATCTGTGGAACTCCCCGGAGGCGGCCAGCACCATCGGCTGTTCCACAACCGGCTCGAGCGAGGCGGCCATGCTGGGCGGCCTGGCGCTGAAGTGGAACTGGCGCAAACGCCGGCGCGCGCAAGGGAAGCCGACCGATGCGCCGAACCTGATCATGGGCCCGGTGCAGGTCTGCTGGCATAAATTTTGCCGCTACTTCGACGTCGAGATTCGCGAAGTGCCGATGGAGGGCGATCGCCTGCTGCTGACGCCGGAGGAAGTCGTCAAGCGCTGTGACGAAAACACCATAGGCGTCATTGTCACCCTGGGCGTGACGTTTACGCTGCAGTTTGAGCCGGTGCATGCCATCAGCCTGGCTCTGGACAAGCTGCAAGCCGAGACTGGCCTGGATATTCCCATTCACGTGGACGGAGCCAGCGGAGCGTTTCTTGCGCCGTTCCTTGAGCCGGACCTGCTTTGGGATTTCCGTCTGCCTCGCGTCAAGTCGATCAATGCTTCCGGCCACAAATTTGGCCTTGCCCCTCTGGGCGTCGGCTGGGCTCTGTGGCGGGAGAACCACGATCTTCCCGAAGAGCTGATCTTCGACGTGAACTACCTGGGCGGGAACATGCCCACCTTCGCGCTCAATTTCTCTCGGCCGGGCGGCGAGATTATCTGCCAGTACTACAACTTTCTGCGGCTCGGCAAACAAGGCTATCGAGAAATCCAAACCGGGTGCGCCGCTTTGGGGCGCTACCTCGCAGAGAAAATCGCCGGGTTTGGCCCGTTCAGGATTATCTACGACGGCCAGGGCGGAATCCCGGGACTTTGCTGGGAATTGAAAGACCCTGTTTCGTCGAGTTTCACGCTTTATGAATTCGCGGATCGATTGCGGGAGCGGGGCTGGCTGGTTCCCGCTTATTCCATGCCGCCGAACCGCGAAGACCTTGTCATCCAGCGGATCCTCATCCGACACGGCTTTACCCAGGATATGGCAGACCGGCTCCTTCTCGAAATGCAGGACGCCCTGGAGCATTTCGCCCTGCATCCGCCTGAAGAACGGCCGGCTCTCACGACTTTCGGCGCAGAATCAAGCTCGCACGACCACTCGGGGCGGTAGTTCGACCACCGGATTCGAGGCACGAAGAGTCTAGAGTGCTCCTCCGAGACTGCAGGGCTGGGCAGGTTTCAGGCAAACATTGAAAACTAGATTCTGATTCATCAAGTCTTTTATTTTCATGTATCTTTATTAGATATTTAAAGTCCTGCATGATTTTCTTGAGCCGGTAGTAGAAATATTCGCGTTATACTCGCAACTAAATGATTAGTTCTTCGTCTATAGGAAAGTGATGTTAGTCGAGCAGGTTTTCGGAGTGTTCGTTTTTCAATGCCTCCCAAGAGATCCATCACGCTGACCCCGGCCGAGCTCAGGCTCATGAAGGTGCTGTGGGACCGCGGAGAATCGACGGTTGCCGATATGGTGACTGCGACTTCCCCGGAGGGGGAGCTGGCCTATACGTCGGTGCTCACAACGATCAGGATTCTCGAAACCAAGGGCTATGTCAGCCACAGGCAAGAGGGCAGGGCATTCCTTTATAGTTCCGCCGTCGGCGAGCAGGAAGCCAGCCGGTCTGAGGTTCGCCACGTGCTGCAGCGGTTCTTCGGCAACTCGCGCGAGAGGCTGTTGCTCTCGCTGCTGGGGGACGATGAGATCGGCCCCGACGAGTTGAAGCGCCTTAAAGAAGCGATTGCGCTGGCGCCGGACGATGCGCAGGAGGTGAAATAGATGGACGCCTTCTATCCTGTCGCCTCCGCATTGGCCGCTTCGGCAGCCGTCAACCTGTTCTCGGCCATTTGGGAAGGAGCGGCGCTTGCCGCGTGCGTGTTTTTTTGCCTGAGACTGTTCCCCGGTTTGAGCGCGGCTGCACGGTCTTTCGTCTGGATGAACGTCTTCCTGCTGCTTTTGCTGCTTCATGTTGCACCCCTGTTCGGTGTTCACAGCAGTGCAGGATCCACAAGCCATTCAGCGCCATTGCACTTGAGCCTGCTATGGAGTTTCGTGATCGCCGCAATCTGGGTATTGCTCTCGCTGTGGAGAGGCGCGCAGCTCATAGCAAGTGCCATTCGTCTGCGCGGGTTGGTAAAGGGCGCGGTTCCTGTACTGACGGATGCGATGATGGACGGCTTGCTGCAGATCCGAAGCGAAGCCGGGAAGGTTCGCCGTTCAGCCGAGCTCTGCTCTTCGGAGGAGGTTGAGCGGCCCAGTGTGTTTGGCTTCTTCCACCCGCGCATTCTTGTGCCTCCGGCCTTGCTTGACCGGCTCACTTCTGCGGAATTGCAACAGGTGGTGATTCACGAGATGGAGCATCTGCGCCGCGCAGACGACTGGACGAACCTGCTGCAGAAAATTGCTCTCGTTCTCTTCCCGCTGAATCCGGCGCTGTTGTGGGTAGAGCGCCGTCTCTGCACCGAACGTGAACTGGCCTGCGACGACAGCGTTCTGCGCTCCAGTTGCGGCCGGAAGGCCTACGCAATCTGCCTCACGCATCTGGCGGAATATTCCATGCTGCGCCGCAGCCTGTCGCTGGTGCTGGGCGCGTGGGAGCGTCAGACGGAATTGGTGAGGCGTGTTCATCGTATTCTGCGGCGGCCCAGTGAATCGATGAGCCGAAAGCAGACCTGGGCTTTGACCGGCAGCCTCATCGCGGGCGTGCTGGTCTGCGCAGTAGGTCTCGCGCGCAGCCCACAACTGGTCAGCTTTGGGCCGTCCGCGCAGCCGACGCAGGCTCAGCTTCTGGCACCCACGCCGAATCTTCGCTCAGTCAATGCTGAACGATTCGGTGCAGGGCAATCGGGATTACCGGCCCACGCGGAGATGGTCAAGGCAATCATGCCGCAACACCGGAATCCATCCATGACCGTAGCCAAGCCGATGCAAAAAAGCGCAACGTTGCGGAGCACCAGGCCGCGTCCTGTCCAGAGGCAGCAAGCTTGGGTGGTGATGACCGCATGGACCGAAAGTGAAGCAGGGGCGCAGATGGTGCTCACCGTGGCGCAAACCAGCAGAACACAAGGTGACCAGACAGAACAGGCACCGCGCGCTCAGGACAAGCAAGGCCCGGAAAATCAAATGGTGCAAAGACAGATCAGAATCAATCGCGTTTCATACGCCGCCGTACCGTTTGGGAACGGCTGGCTGATCATTCAGATTTAGAGGGCAAATTTAAAGGGCAGATTTAGACGGCAGTTTTTGACATGAACGGCCGCAAGCGCGGCATTCCCCCAAATTGAAACCCTAACCACCACCAAGGAGAAGACTTACCATGAAACAAGAAACTAATCAATTAGTAGTAACCGCGAAGAAGCTGGCAGTTCCTGCGGCCATTGTGGGCGCGTTCGCGCTGGGAGCGGCTCTCTTCGTTGGCCACGGCAATGTTCACGCCGCCAGCGGAACGGCTGCCATGCCCATTGACGACAACAGTGTGGAAGCCCTCACGGCACTCGACCGCGCCATGGAAGCAGTGGCTGCGCGCGTCACCCCGGCCGTGGTGAACGTAGCAGTCACCTCGCGCGGCAATGGCGAGATGGACGCCGCTGAAGGCCAGCAGCAAGGCCAGATGCAGGGATTGCCTCCCGGGCTGCAGCAGTTCTTCGGGCAACTCCCGTTCGGACAGATGAAGCCGCAGCAGCCGCAGATTGAGCATGGCGTGGGCAGCGGCATCATTATCTCGCCGGATGGCTACATTGTTACCAACAATCACGTGGTCGACGGCGCAACCAACATCAAGGTCACGCTCAATGATCGCCGCATTCTGAGTGCGAAAGTAGTGGGAGTGGACAAGCTGAACGACCTGGCCGTGATCAAGGTGAACGCAACCAACCTGCCCGCAATCGCGTGGGGCGACTCCACCAAACTGCAGCCCGGCCAGACCGTGCTTGCTTTCGGCAGCCCGTTCGGTTACTTCCAGTTCTCGGTTACGCGCGGAATCGTGAGCGCAGTCAATCGGCCCAATCCTTACTCGGATGATCCGCGCAAGCCGGGCAATTTCATCCAGACCGATGCGGCTATCAATCCCGGCAACTCCGGCGGTGCGCTGGTGAACGCGCACGGTGAGTTGGTAGGCATCAACACATTCATCATCACCAACAGCGGTTCGTTCGCGGGCGCGGGCTTTGCCATTCCTTCGCAGATTGTGCGGGCCACAGCCGAGCAGCTAATTCAGCACGGTAAAGTTGAGCACGGATACCTGGGCATCAGCATGAACGACGTGACGCCGGAGAACGCGCACTTCTTCAATCTGCAGGAAGCAGAGGGAGCGATCGTTGCGCAGGTAACGCCTGATTCGCCGGCAAGCCGCGGCGGTTTGCAGACTGGCGACGTGATCACCCGCGTGAATGACACCAAGGTCGTGAACGGAAGCACGTTGCAGGTGGTAGTGAGCGAGATGGCTCCGGGAACCAAGATTACTCTTGGCGTCATTCGCAACGGCAAGCCGGAAACGCTGAACCTGACTGTGGGCGAGTTCCACGGCAACACAGAAGTGGCGAGCAACGACAGCCAGGATGATTCAGGGTCGGCGAAGACCGGCAAGCTTGGCCTCGCGGTGAGCAATCTGACGGCAGATGCGCGCCAGCAGATTAACGCTCCCGATCAGCTCAAGGGGGTCATGGTGCGGAGCGTTCGTCCGGCCAGCCCGGCGGATGAGGCAGGAATCCAGCCCGGCGATGTGATTCTCGAAGTCAACCGCAAGCCCGCCGAGTCGGCAAGCCAGTTCGCCAACGAAGTGCACGAGAACCAGGATGGAAAGGACATTCTTCTGTTGGTGTGGTCGAAGGGCAATGCCAGCTATCGGACGATCCATCCTGACCAGGGATGAAGTGAATAGCTCGGAGCGCAAAAGTGAGGCCGCCGTTGATTGAAACGGAGGCCTCATTCTATTTACAGTCAGTCCCGATTGAGGGTGCGCGATCGCTCTCAGAAGTTTCACTGCTCGTCATCGCCGTCAGAAGGTCCGGCGCGCAAAGCAGCGTTGACCGCCGAGAATGGCTTCATTTCATATTCGTTCGGTGGTATGCCGCCGGCCAGGTAGCGCACGAAGTAATCCCAGCGGCGGCGCGTCATGTATTGCGAAGCCGGGCCGTAGCCATGGGCGACATTGGGTATCAGCAGCAGGTCGAAGTCCTTGTTGGCTTTGATCAATGCTTCGACAACGAGCATGGTGTTGTTGGGCGGGACATTGTCGTCCATGGTGCCGTGTGCCAGCAGCAGATGGCCTTTCAGGTCCTTCGCGTAGTTCTGGTTGGCCTGGGAGTCGTAGTTGCTGCTGCCGTCTGCATTCTTCACCTCAATGCCTGCCCATTTCTCAGCCCAGTCGTCTTCGTAATCGCGCTCATCGTGATTGCCGCTCTCGGCAATGCCGACTTTGAAGAAATCAGGATAATGGAACATGGCGGCGGCCGTCGCATTGCCTCCGCCGGAGTGGCCGTACATGCCCACGCGATCGAGATCGATGAACGGATACTGCGCGGCCAGGTCTTTCATCCCGCTCACCTGGTCGGGGATGGTGTTGTCTCCGAGATTGCCGTAGTAGGCCTCGTGAAAGGTCTTGGAGCGCCACGGAGTACCCATGCCGTCAATGCAGACGACGACGAATCCCAGTTCGGCAAGAGACTGCATGTCGACGTGTGCCGCCCGGAACTCGCGGTTGCCGCAGGAGCCCGTCTGCGGCCCGGGATAGACGTAGTTGATGATGGGGTATCTCTTCGAAGCATCGAACTTGCTTGGCTTGAACATGAATCCGTAGAGGTCCGTCCTGCCGTCGCGTGCTTTGACTTTGATGGGTGTGGGTGGCACCCAGCCGTAGGCCAGCAGCTTGGAGATGTCCTGCTTGGCGACTTCCATCACGATCTTGCCGTCGCTGTTTCGGACTACAGTGGTCTGCGGTTGCGTGGGCGTCGAATAGGAATCGACAAAGTAGCGGCCGTCGGTTGAGACTTTGATGCTGTGGTCGGCATTTTCAGGCGTGAGCAGCTTCAGGCCGCTGCCGTCAAAATGGACGCTGTAGAAATGCTCGAAGTAGGGATCGCGATCCGGTTCCTTGCCTACGCCGACAAAGTAAATCGTGCGCGTCTTCTCGTCGACGTGGAGCACCTGGGTTACATTGCCGGGGCCGTGCGTGACCTGACTCTTGAGCTGGCCGGTGGTGAGGTCGTAGAGGTAGAGATTGCCCCAGTCGTCGCGCTCGCTGAACCAGAGAATCTCGTTTGACTTAGGCAGGTAATGCCAATTGACCTTGCCGTTTCCGCTCTCAAAGAACTTGGGAGCCGTCTCGCTCATCACGTCGCGCACTTCGCCGGTTGCAGTGTCGGCAACGCGGAGCCGCTCCTGCTTGTGGTCGCGCGAGGTGGAGACGAAGGCCAGATGCGCGTCATCGGGACTCCATTCAACATCGACCCAGCCTGAGCCGCGGCACGACACATCGTCGCACAGGGTAGAGCGGTGTTGATCCGGAGGCATTTTCAGGCGAACGAGCTTGCGCGTGGGCACGTCAATTACCACGCGCTCAATCATGGTCACGTCCTTGTCGCCGACCAGCGGGTACTTCCAGGCTTTCAGAGTCGGATGGCTGTTGGTGACAGGGACTAAGTACATCTCGCCGGTCTTGCGCTGGTCCTGCTGGAAAGTGGCAATCTTTCTGGAGTCAGGCGACCAGAGCAGGATGGCCGCGTCAGAGTGTTGCCAGCCTGCGTTGTCGGTGGCGTAGCCGTAGTCCTTCACTCCGTCGGTGGTGAGTTGGGTTTCCGCCCCGGTAGCCATATCGCGCACCCACAAGTTCCAATCGCGGATGAACGCGCCGAGCTTCTTGTCGGGCGAGAGCGTGAGCGGGAGATTCTTTTCTGCGTGATCCGCTCCCTGCGGTGGCCCTGGCCCATCCCCCGATGAATAAAGGAGCTTGCAGGATTCCGCTTGCGTGTTGAGATCGCAGCGGTAGGTGCCGCCGGACGCTGACAGGGTCAGGACGTGGTCGCTGTCAGAGAATGCAAGATCGTTAAGCGCGAGATGTTTCGGCTCGTCCTTGATGGAATTCGATGCCGCGTGGAGCGCAGCGGCAAGCTTGACCTGATCGAAGGCCGGGGTGCGCGTTCCTTTGACGGGATCGACCAACACGTAGGTGACGCCGCTTGAGTTGGCGTCGCGATACCAGAAACGGCCATCATCGAGCCACTGCGCGCGGACGACGCCCTGATAGGCCAGGGGATTGACGTTGTAACTCATGAATCGCTCGGCGGCGGCGTAGTCCTCGGTAGTGTATTGCTTCGGCTGCGCAATTGCTGCCCTTGAAGTGATGAATGCGACAAGGGCGATAACAACCCCTCTCGCTGGTGCGTTACTGTCTCTCAACATTGAGGCGATTCCTTTGGTTGCTGGGACTATGTACAGGGGATGGATAATTAGACGCGATTTGTGTGCTCGATTTAGGGTGCCTGGCAATTTTATAACGGCGAGCAGGCACCGCGGAATTGGCCAAGGCTCCGCAAAATAAAAAGGGCGGCGCGACCCTTTGGGTCACGCCGCCCTCCTTCGATTCCTTTCGATTGCGCTTACGGCGTGGCTAAAGCCACGCCCCTTCAAAAGAGTGCCCGAGGGTGCGCTCTAGAACAAATTCCAGAGTGACTGGTTGTAGACCTCGTGGTGGTATTGAACTTCAGAGCCTTTGACAAAGGTTCCCAGCTCACGCGGCGAACGGTTCGCGGCAGCCTGCTTCAGATCGGCATAGCGACCCTGCACGTCGGCCCCCAGAATGGTGGAGATCCACGCCGAGTCCTTGAAGTCGTCGATCGCCGTCTGGATGTTATCCGGCAGGTAGCGGCCGCCGGCGCGCAAATTGTCTGCGCTGGAGATTTCCCCGTCGATGCCGGTCTTGAAGATGGAGTAGAGCGCCAGGTACGGGTTTGCGTCCGGTGCTACGGCACGCACCTCGGTGCGCATGGACCGCGAGTTGCCGATGGGCACCCGGACCATGGCGCCGCGATCGACTGCCGAGGCGCGGATCTGGTTGGGCGCCTCAAAGTGCGGATCCAGACGCCGGTAGGCATTGACGCTGGAGTTGAACACCAGGCACAGGTCCAGCGCATGGGACAGGATGCGATCCAGAAAGTTCCAGCCAAAGGTGGACAGCTGTTCCTGTCCACCCTCGTCCCAAAACAGGTTGGTCTTGCCGCTGGAGACCGAGACGTTAGTGTGCATGCCGCTGCCGTTAACGCCGACCACCGGCTTGGGCAGGAAGCAGGCCGTGTAGCCCATGTTGCTGGCGATCTGGCGGGTGAGCAGTTTGTAGAGCTGAATCTGGTCGGCAGCGGCTACCACCTCAGAGTAACCGTAGTTGATCTCGAACTGGCTGGGCGCAACTTCGGGGTGATCCTTCTCGTTCTGGAAGCCCATCGCCCGCTGGACTTCGGCCGACGTGTCGATGAACTGGCGCAGAGGATCGAGGGGCAGCACGTGATAGTAGCCGCCGGTGTTGATGAACTCGAACTTGCCCTTCTCGTGGTAGGTTTTTTCCGCATCGCGGCCCGCAAACAGGAAGCCCTCAATTTCATTGGCCGCGTTCAGCGTGTAGCCCTTCTCCGCGTATAGTTTGTCGGCATAGTTCTTCAGCACGCCGCGCAGGTCGCCGGCGTAGGGCGTCCCGTCCTTGTCGATGACCGTGCCGAAGACCAGCACCTTGCCGTTGCCGAAGACGTCGGCAGGAACCCAGTAGAAGGCGCTCCAATCGATGCCCAGACGCAGATCGCTTTCCTTCTGCGCGGTAAATCCGCGGATCGACGAGCCGTCAAACGTCAGGTTCTCGTAGGCGGCGAGGAGGAACTTCTTGTCGTAATCGAGCAGATGCAGGCGGCCTTCCAGGTCGCTGAACAGGACGGTCACGGCCTTGATGCGCTTCTCGTCGGTTAGATATTTGATCCGCTTTTCCCGGATTTCGTTTGCGGCTACGCGGTTGGCGCGATCTGCTTTGGCCGCAAGGTTTTTCTCTTCCAATTCCTCATACGAGAGAGCAAGGAAATTGCGATACTCAGTGTTCATGGGTCTCCTTTGTGTGGAAAAAGGTGCGGGTATTGAATAGGGCCTGGCCGCAAGCCTCCGGAAGCACGGCGGCCAAAATCAAAAAGGGCGTGCGGGAAAGTAAAGCTAGATGCGCTTTCCTCGCCTGCACGCCCGTTTTTGGGACTTGTCAATCACTTGAACAGATCAGGCTACACCATGCGCCCGCTCGGTTCAAGGGAACGCAAAGACCGTTCGGCCACTCGCACCAGCTTTTGCGGGGCCTGAAGGCCTCGCGAGTCCGC
The DNA here is from genome assembly GCA_052145815.1 of Occallatibacter sp. Taxonomy (GTDB): domain Bacteria; phylum Acidobacteriota; class Terriglobia; order Terriglobales; family Acidobacteriaceae; genus Telmatobacter. Next base: position 60,289 of record JBKQNU010000128.1, on the reverse strand, counting down.
CGATTTCCCGGGGGCTAAAGCCCCCGGCTCCTTCCGGAAACTGCTATCCGCGGCTGCCTCTCCGTGCCCACTATCCGACCGCAAATCTTAGGCTGTAACCAGTTCAGGCTTGGCGACGCTGTTGACGGTGTGCAGAATCCGCGAGACGATCTGGTAAGGGTCGCCTTCGGAGTTCGGCCGCCGGTCTTCCAGGTAGCCCTTATAGCCGTTCTTGATGAAGTTGACAGGCATGCGGATCGAAGCGCCGCGATCCGAGAGTCCGTAGCTGAACTTGTCGATGGCCTGAGTTTCGTGCAGACCGGTCAGGCGCAGATGGTTATCCGGGCCGTACACGTCGATGTGCGCCTGGATGTTGTTCTCAAAGGCCTTCATGAGGGCTTCGAAATATTCCTTGCCGCCCACTTCGCGGAGGTACTTGGTCGAGAAGTTGCAGTGCATGCCGGAGCCGTTCCAATCGCCCTTGATCGGTTTGCAGTGCAGCACCAGGTCCACTTCGTACTTCTCGCACAGGCGCATCATCAGATAGCGCGCCACCCACACATCGTCCGCGGCCTTGGCGGAGCCTTTGGCGAAGATCTGAAATTCCCACTGCCCCTTGGCGACTTCGGCGTTGATGCCTTCGTGATTGATGCCGGCGGCCAAACAGAGTTCCAGGTGTTCTTCGACGATGGTCCGGGCCAGGCTGCCCATGTACTTGTAGCCGACGCCGCAATAGTACGGGCCCTGCGGAATATTCGGGTGGCCATCCTTGGGGAAGCCCAGCGGACGCCCTTCCTTGTAAAGGAAATATTCCTGCTCAAAACCAACCCACAGGTCGGGATCGTTTTCAATGGTGGCGCGATTGTTTGTGGAATGAGGCGTTCCATCCGGATGCATGACTTCGCTGAGGACGATATAGGCGTCCTTGCGGCTGGCATCGGGATAAAGAGCGACAGGTTTGAGAATGCAGTCGGATTTGCTGCCTTCGGCCTGCATGGTGGAGCTGCCGTCAAAGCCCCAAAGCGGCAGGTCGGCAAGCGTGGGTGGTTTCTCAAAGGATTTGAGCTGGGTTTTGCCGCGCAGTTCGGGAATCGGCTTCTTTCCGTCAAGCCAGATGTATTCCAATTTGTACTTGGTCATGGGTCTCCCTCAGGCAGAGAATGTAATGGATATCCAAGAGAATCCTAGGGCCTATGGAATAAGGAACCCGTCAAGATTTTGATGTATCGGCATGGTTTTCGTGGGTCGCTACCGATGGTGGGCGACGAGGAACATCAACAGCAGGATGACCACGGGAATCATGGCCAAACCTCCGTAATAGAGGATCTTGCGCCACAGCTGCGATTTGCGCTTCTGCCAGTCGCGCAACTCCGGGCGGTCTTCCACGCCGACCTGGTCGGTATGCTCGAGGTCGAACTTGAATTCACGCGCGCTGCCGTAGCGATTCTTGGGATCGCGCTCAAGGGCGCGATACAGAATCTCCTGTAATTGCGGGGAGACGGACGGGTCGGCGACCGACGGCGGCATGGGGTGGTTCAGCAGGCGCTCATTCATGGCGGCCATCGGATTGGGGCCACTGAAGGGGAGCTTGCCGGTGAGCATCTCGTAGAGGATGACGCCCATGGAATAGATGTCGGACCGGCCATCGCCGCGCTTGCCTTTGACCTGCTCAGGAGAAATGTAGTTTGGGGTGCCGATGGCGGCGGTGAAGTTGGCATAGGTGAGGCGCTTGGCGGAGGCATCGCCGGCGATGCCGAAGTCGATGAGCTTGAGGTTGTCGTTGTCATCGACCATGATGTTTTCCGGCTTCAGGTCGCGATGGACGATGCCGTGTGCGTGGATGTATTCCAGACCGTCAAGCACGCCCGTTGCAATCCGGATGGCGCGTTCCTGCGGAATGCGGCCTTCATCCAGGATTTCACGCAGCAGGCGGCCTTCGCACCACTCCATCACCATGTAAATGCGGGAGCGCGGTTCGCTTCCAAAGACGCGCATGACCTTGGGATGGTCAAGCTTTTCGCCAATGTCGGCTTCGCGCTTGAAACGATCGAAAAGGACAGGATCGGCTTCGAGGTCGGGATGGGGAATTTTGATGGCAACTACGCGATTGTCACGGGTGTCGACAGCGCGGTAGATGGAGGCCATGCCGCTGCGGGCAACCGGGGCTTCAATGCGATAGGAGTCGAGAGTGGAACCGGCTTCAAAGCCATCGTGATACCCCATGAAGCAGACACTCCGTTCAGTCAATCTTTCTTACTTTACCGGGGAAGCGCGGACTCAAACTAAGGATTCCGTAAGTTCCGGCTGAAAATCTGTGTGGCCGTATCACGAAGGCAGCCGGTAGGGCCGGCCGCGGTACATTCCGACCTGTTCAACGGCGCGTACGCGGATCACTTGGGCGGTGGCGTTGTCGCCGCCGTCGATTTCGACAGCGCGGGCCACCAGTTCGCGCGCGATTTCCTCGATGTTTTTTTTCTGCGAGACAACTGCGGCGATTTCCTTCTCGCTCATCTCGTCGTGCACGCCGTCGGTCGAGAGCACAAAGACGTCGCCAACCTGCAGCGTGAGGGTAGTGGTGTCCGGCGAGACGAACATTTCCGGGCCCAGCGAGCGGATGAGGACATGGCGCGATTCAGACTCGGCGATGTCTGCGGCCGAGATCAGGCCCAGTTTGCGCTGCTGAGCGACCCAGGTGTGGTCCTGGGTGATCTGCCGGGCGTGGCCGTTGCGGACCAGGTAACAGCGCGAGTCTCCTACATGCGAAACAACGGCCAGATCGTGGCGCATGGCGCAGGCGACAAGCGTGGTCGCCATACGCTTGCCGCGATATTGGGGCGCCATGGTGCAGTCGTGGACAGCGGCGTTGGCATGTTGAATGAGGCGCGGCAGAAGGCCGGCGAGCATGGTGCCGGATTGTGCCTTGCTGAATCCCTCAATGAGCGTTGACAAAGCGGTTGCCGAGGCAACTTCACCCAGATCCAAGCCGCCCACGCCGTCGGCAACGGCAAACAGGTATCCATGCGATTGGGTCTGCTGTCGCGAGGAAGGGATAAACGAACCCATCGCGTCTTCGTTGTTGGTGCGAACCTTGCCGAAATCGCTTGCCTGGCCGAACTGTACATCCAACATGGGCGACGCCGCCTGAAACAGCCTCCGCAGGGCTGCGGGGAAAACGATCAACCTCGATTGTGATACATCAAAATCAAAAACACCACTGGGTGGTTCTCCGCTGTTTGTCTCTCCAAGTGAGACATGCAACGGACGCCACCCAGCGGATGCGGATGGTTTGACGAAGTTACTTGCTCGTAAGCAGAACTGCTTTGCCTTTCTCCTTCGAAGAGCGAAGGAAGTAGATGCCGCCGTAGATGCCCCAGACGGCAGAGATTCCTAGCGCCAGATAAGGCTCCTTCCATGTGCCATAGCCGAGAAAGGGAACGATGAGGTAAGCAGCCATGCACGCCAGGTTGGCAAACAGGCCAAAGCCGGGGATAAGCATGTGGCGAACGAAACTGTAGTCGGGACGATTGTGGAAAGCCACGATGCACAGGATGCAGCTGAGCGCGTAGAGGATGAATGTTCCGAAGTTGGAGGTGAGGGTGACGGCCAAAATCGAACTGGGCAACGCCGCCATCTGGTCGTGCGTCGTGTAGCCGAAGCTGGAGAAAATGTTGTGTGGCAGAGCTGCGATGGTTGCGTCGGAGGGAGCGCTGCCGTCGCAGAAAAACAAGGAGACAGCAACCACGCCGATGACGGCCGATATAACGGCCAGCGTCCAGATGGCACGGCGAGGGGACAAGGACTCGGCGTGAAGCAAACCGAAGTGCTCGGGAGCCTCATCGTCCTTGCCCATGGCATAGGTGACGCGTGCGCCGGTGTTCATGCAACTGAGGGTGGTGCCAATGAGCGCCAGGAAGACGGTGAAGGCTTCAGCCAGCATGAACCACCTGCCATTGCCGTGACCCAGCAGAGCGTCGCCCACGACAATCATCATGTCGCCAATGGGAGCGGCCGAGGTGGAGGCGCTTTGCATTGTGTACCCGGAATTGAGGAAGTAGTTTGCCGCAAAATACTCAATCAGGTAGCACACCACCCCCTGAATCAACAGCGACGCAATAACCGCGATGGGAATGTGCTTGGTAGGGTTCTTTGCCTCAGCTCCCATGGAGGTGACCGATTCGAAGCCGACCAGAATGAGAATCGCCACAGTGGCCTGAATGAATATGAAGCTCACTTTGTGCGGTGAGACCACTGAGGCAGCCGATCCATGGGAAAGGAAGTTGCCGCTCGCGTCCTTCTCCGGGTAGTCGATCGTGAAGGGAACCGGCTTGCCCGCCGAGTCGAGCAGCGGCAGCGGATTGCCGCTCGCGTCGCGAACCGTCGAGCCGTCCTTGGCTGTTTGAAACTGGTAGGGGTAAGTGGCCAGCGTCTGAGAGTCGTATTGGTAGGCCGCGCTGCCCGCCGGGTGGCTGGAGCGATAGCCGATAGCCAGCACGCTAAAGACGAGTAGCGCCGAGATCTGGATTACGTTGATGGCTATGTTGACGGCCGTTGATGCGCCTGCGCCCTTGGCCGCGATCCAGGCCACGAAAAAGGAGAATACAACTGCGACAAGCGCCATGAACACAGGTCCCGGATTCCCGCCGCTCATGAAGGAGGGATAAAGGAACCCCACTACAAAGCCGACGAAGACGCCTGTGGTGGCGACCATGACGCCGGGATAGACCCAGTAGTAGAGGTGCGAGCCCCAGCCAACGATAAACTTGGCCACGCGCGCGTACTTGAAGGCCTTATCTTTTGAAAGAAGGGCCTGCTCAGCGTAGTAGTAGCTGGAGCCGGTCCCCGGATACAGCTTGGAGATTTCAGCATAGGCGACTGCCGTGGCCAGGCAGAGCAGAAGAGCAACAACAATTCCAAACCACATGGCGGGAGAAGTGGTTCCTTCCGTGGCCTGGAGGACGAAGGTGAGCCAAAGGAAGGCCCCAGGAGCGATGAGGGCCATTGCGTTGCTGGTCAACCCGGTGAGACCCAGGGTGGCCTGCATCTGAGGTGGATTTGGTTCTGCCATGAGCATTCTCCTAAAAAGAGTGAGATTCTTGGTCGGCTCCAGGCGGGTGCCCGGGACGTACGTTGGATTTGCCCGTTCTGCGGGTCGGATGCAGTGCCTTGTGGGTAAGCTGAATCCTAAGGTTGGGGCGATAAAGATGAAATGAGGAATCTGAAAAGAGAATCGGCCCGTGAAAACCAGAGCGGATGCAGGAGTTTGGAGCGATTTTCCCTCAGACCGGCTGCGGTTGCTGTTTCAAGGGTTAAAATTTCGGGAAGTTGAACCCTGTATGTTTCCCTCGACCTAGAGCCAACGATTGCTTCCGAATGGGCGCGAAGAGCCCGGTGATCGCGAGATTCAGTTAAGTAATGCAAAGAATCCATAAATGCCTCATGATGATTAGAAGAAGATGCCTTAATTTCAGTCGGGAGTTCGTTGTCAATTTTCCAAGCCGGAGTCGGAGGCATTGCGCTGGTAGGCAGAGAAGCGAAAACGTGGAACTGAAACGATTCAGCACAACGCGCAAACCAGTGGTGAAACGCCTGATAAACTTCTTCTAAGCCAACCCAGAATTGATGCGAACGATGACTCGCTAAGGGATGGCGCGTTAGTCGACCGGTATCGCGGAAAAGCCTCGCGCTTGTCGGAGCTACTCGGTCGTTTTTATTGCGTTTAGTCGAAATCGAGAGGTGATTGGCTGGTTGGCTGGAAGCTACATCCCGGTGCAGTCGGCTTTCTCAGCAAAGAGCGGCCGCGGGTTGCGCGTGCTGCTGTTTGTGCTGGAGTGCGCGCTCGGGACTGTTGCTGTCGTCCTGGTGGCCGCTCTCACCCAGTGGTCTCACTGGATGCTTCCCGTTGCCGTTCTTCTCTATCTTCTGATCGTCGTGGCGACTGCCTTGCTCAGCGGCTTCTGGCAGGCGCTCATCGTGTCTCTTTCGGCGGTCGGAGCGCAGGCCTTCTTGAGCGCGCGCCAGCCGCAATACAATCTGGCCGCGGATCCGGTGAACTCGGTCACGCTGGTGGTGTTTGTGCTGGTGGCGCTTACGGTAAGCCGGTTGTCGGCGCGGGTGACCGATCACGCGCGCGAAGCCGAATCGCGCGGCGGACAGATGCATGACCTGTATGAATTCACGCGGCGCACGCTACAGATGAATCTGCATGTGGAGCCAGGGCCGCAACTGGCCGAACTGGTGCACGAAATATTTGCGCTGGAAGCCGTGGCGGTCTTCGATGCCGACCTGCACAGCGTGTACCAGGCGGGCTATTGGGGCGTGGACCCCCAGGAGATGGCGCAGAACGTCTACTACTTCGAGACCTCGGACGACGACCCTGAGACCGGGCTGGGACGCCGCGTGGTCCGGCTGGGAACGGTGGCCGTGGGCAGCCTGCTGGTACGCGGCGAGACCACGCCGCTGGTCAACAACGCTATTGCCTCCTTGATTGCGATCACGTTCGACCGATATCGGGCATTCGCCAACGAGAGCAGGATTGAAACGGAGCGGCGAACCGAGCAGTTGCGCGCCACCGTGCTCGACAGCCTGGCGCATGCCTACAAAACGCCACTGACGGCGATTCGCGCAGCTTCAACCGGCCTGGGAGAAATGGGCCACCTGTCGCAAGGGCAAGCCGAACTGGTGGCGCTGATCGATGAACAGACAGGCCTGCTTAACGAACTGACCACGCGGCTGCTGACTACGGCGCGCCTGGACGCCGGCGAGGTCGTGCTCCATGCTTCGCCGGTGGGCGTGGCCTCGCTGATTGAGGAAGTTGTGGCCAGCCTGGCCGACCGCCTGGCGACCATGAAAGTGGTCATTTCACTGGAAGACGACGACCTGGTTGTTTCCTGCGACCGCCAGTTGATGGTCATGCTGCTGACGCAGTACATCGACAATGCATGCAAGTACTCGATTTTCGGAACCACCATCACCATCAGTGTGGTCCGTGGGCGTGCCGAGGTAATCTTTTCAGTGCACAGCTACGGCCCGGTGATTCCGATCGCGGACAGAGAGCGCATCTTTAATCGCTATTATCGATCCTCAACGCAATCGAACCGTACCTCGGGAACGGGGATCGGTTTATCCGTGGCCAAGCGTGTTGCGGTGATCCATGGAGGCTATGTGTGGGTCACGAGTGATGAAACGGAAGGGACGACGTTTTTTGCGGCGATTCCCGCTCCGGTCGAGAAGAGGAAAACCCAATGAATCAGCAAGCCCTTCGTGTTCTTGTGGTCGACGACGAATCCGCTATCCGCAGAGCATTGCGGCCTCCACTCGCCGAACTCGGCTTTCAGGTGGCCGAGGCCTCGCGCGGAGAAGAGGCGCTGCAAATGCTGCGCACCACCACCTTCGATGCCGTGCTGCTGGACGTGAATATGCCCGGCATCGGCGGCGTGGAGACGTTGCGCCGGATTCGTGCCTTCGCGCCTCGGTTGCCCATCCTGATGCTCACGGTGCGCGACAAGGAAGAGGAAAAGGTGGAGGCGCTCGATCTGGGCGCCGACGATTACGTGACCAAGCCTTTCAGTACGCGGGAACTGATTGCCCGGGTGCGCGCGGCCATACGGCGCGTCAAATCGCCTGTCCGCGCGGAAGACGCGCCGCTTGAGATTGGGGAGATCAAGCTCGATCCGGTCAAGCGCAATGTGACCAAGCGCGGCCAGGCGGTACACCTGACCCGCAAAGAGTTCGATATCCTGCATTGCCTGATGATTCGGGCTGGGCGCGTGGTGACGTATGCCCGTCTGCTGAGCGCGGTTTGGGGCGCCGATTGCCGCGAAGAGGTGGAATACCTGCGCACCTTTGTGCGCCAGTTGCGCAAAAAGATCGAGGACGATCCGTCGACCCCGGTGTATCTGCTGACCGATGTGTACGTCGGCTACCGTTTTGCCGACGCGCAGATGTTTCAGGAGGAGACGGCGGTGGGCGCAACTCACGCGGACCATCCTGATCCGCCGCCGGGAAGTACGTCGTGAGGATACCTGCGAAGAGTGCGTTAGGGAGTGTCTGGTTAAGTCGACGATGTTTTGCGTTGATGTTTTGGAATTAAGTCGATGATCTTCTGAGCCGATGTTTTGAAAGGGCACGACTCCAGTCGTGCCGCTCGCAGATCGCAATTTGGTCTGGGGCTTTAGCCCCTGAGAGAGCCTATTTCCGAGAAGTTGCATTCCCTCGGTGGCTAAAGCCGCGTCATTATTTTGTCGTCATACGACACGGCTGAAGCCGTGCCCTTTCAAAACCACGGCATATCCAAAGGAAGGAACTGCGACCGGGTCTGAATTTCCGGCGAATCGGCCCGCCTTCTACTCGTCGTAATGCAGCAGGCTGAAGACTTCGTACTCCTTGAAGCGCTCGCGCCCCTTCAGAAAATCCAGCTCGATGGCGAATGCCAGGCCGGCAATCTCTCCGCCGAGTTGCTTGACCAGCTTGATGGTTGCCTCCATGGTGCCGCCGGTGGCGAGCAGGTCGTCGACCAGCACCACCCGTTGGCCGGGCTGGATCGCATCCAGGTGAATCTCCAGAGTGTCGGAGCCGTATTCGAGGTCGTATGTCACGCGAGCCACCGGAGCGGGCAGCTTACGCGGCTTGCGCACCGGCACAAACCCGGCGTTAAGCCGGTAGGCCAGCGCCGGGCCGAAGATGAATCCGCGGGCCTCAATGCCCAGCACCAGGTCGATCTTGTGTTCAAGATAATGCGCGGCAAGCATGTCGATGAGCTTGGCAAACCCCGTTTTGTCCTTGAGCACGGTGGTGATGTCGTAAAACAGGATTCCCGGCTTGGGAAAGTCGGGCACCGTGCGCACCAGCGCCTTCAGGGATTCCACATCGATTGCCTTGAGTTCGTCAGACATGCGTGCTTTTGCTCCTCGATCAGTCTCGTTGGAATTTGCGGAAAGAGAACAGGCGGGATACGGTTCGGGTTCCATGTTGATTATAACGAGGGAACAGGGAACAGGGATCAGGGAACAGGAGACCATCACTTCCTCAGCTTGGTCATCATGGCCACCAGCATTCGGCTAACTTCGTCCGAAAGGCCTATTGCATCCTCTCGCGAGTCCTCATTTCCAAAACCCAATCCCGCCGAAATCACCAGTTGCGTCTGAACTTCGAAGTTTGATCCTCTTGCGTGGCCGAGAAAGAGAATGTACTCACCCTTCGTCGATCTTCCGTATCCCTCCGCGATGTTGCTTGCGACCGAGACGGAGGCTCTTCGAAGTTGATTGGTCAGGCCGAACCGTTCTGACGGAGGAAAGGAAGAGGTGAGCTTATACACCGCAAGCGCCAACTGTACCGCTCTTTGCCAAACCACGAGCTCTTTGTAAGACTCACCCATTGTTTGGCCTCTGATCGCTGTTCCCTGTTCCCTAATCCCTGTTCCATAATCCCTGTTCCCTGCCTTTACCACGCCCCTTCAATGCGAAACGAGCTCAGTCCCGCGGCTTCGCTCTCGTCGAGATAATGCTCGATCAGGCGGTCGACGCGGCTGCCGCGCGGCCCGCGGCGCAGGCTGGCGCGCAACTCGGCCAGGTCGGCTTCATTGCCCTGCGCTACCACCTCCACATGGCCGTCTTCGGTGTTGCGCACCCAGCCGCGCAGGTCGAGTTCGCTGGCCTCGCGGTGGACATACCACCGGAAACCAACCCCCTGCACGCGACCTTGGATCAGGAAATGAAGGACCATGGATTTCGAACCAAGCCCAGTTTTGCAGATTGTTTCAAGCCGCGCAACCGTGCTACACGGCCTTGCCCCTTTGGGTTACTCGCAGTGCACTGGACTTCGACTACACTGGAGAACATGGTCTTTGTCCTCGACAACTACGATTCATTCACCTACAACCTGGTCCAGTACCTGGGCGAGCTGGGGGCGAGGGTCGAGGTGTATCGCAACGACGAGTTGACGGTAGAGCAGGTAGAAGCAATGAAGCCGGAGCGCATTCTGCTCTCGCCCGGCCCTTGCACACCCGGCGAGGCGGGCATCCTGGTTCCGCTGATTCGAGCGATGGCAGGGAAAGCTCCGATCCTTGGGGTTTGCCTGGGGCACCAGGCTATCGGCGAGGCGTTTGGCGGCAATGTGGTGCGGGCGCAGCACCTGATGCACGGTAAGACCAGCGCCGTCGAGCACGACGGAAGGGGCATCTTTGCCAGCCTGCCCACACCGCTCACCTGCACGCGCTACCATTCGTTGATTGTCGAGGAGAGCTCGCTGCCTGAGGAACTCGCCGTGTCCGCGCGGACGGCGGAAAACGGCGGAGGGTCGGTGATCATGGGCCTGCGCCACCGCACGCTGCCCATCGAGGGCGTGCAGTTCCATCCCGAGAGCGTTTTGACCGAGGGCGGCCACCAGATGATTCGCAACTTCCTGGACATGTAGGCGCCATGCAAGAGCCGACGTTCTTTCGATTGGGCTGGGACCGCTTATGCGGACGGGTGGGACAAGTTTGGATTCTATGGCTCGCCGCGGTTTTGGTATTTGCGCCGTTGGCGGTGGCCCAGGACGCTCCACCGGCGAGTGCGGCGCCGCCTCCTGCTACGGTACCCGCTTCGGCGCCCGATGATTCGCCCGTGCCGCCTCGCCCGCTCGCCATCGTTCCCCTTGACAACAAGATTCCCGGCGCTGCGGCTGAGGTGACCGGCGCTCTTCAGGTTTACAACGGCAGGGCTTTCATCGCCAATAACGGAGCCATCACCTCCGGCTCCCAAACCGCACAGATCACATTGCCCTACCGCGGCACGTTGCGCGTGTGTGCCTCCACCACCGTCAAGCTGGCCGCGGACTCCAGCGTACCAGCCGGCGAAACTCCCGGCCTGATGATGGCCATCGAGCAAGGCGCCGTCGAGGCCAGCTTCGCCACCGGGCGCAACTCGGACGTTCTGCTGACGCCGGATTTTCGCATCCTCATTGGCGGACCAGGCGCGGCCGAGGTGAAGGTGCGCCTGGCGGCCAACGGCGATACCTGCGTGGATAACGCAGGGGGCGACGCGCCCTACGTGCTGGTGACCAGCGTCTTTGACGGCGCTTCCTACCGCGTGCAGCCGAGTCAGCGCGTCATGTTCCAGCACGGAAGCGTGCACGAGGTGGTGGATCAGGAAAAGGAGCCTTGCGGGTGCCCGCCGGCGGTCAAAGGCGGCAATGAATTTCCGCTGGCGCAGAGCGAAGGCCTGGCGCCGACTCTGCACCCGGCTCCAGTCACCGAAGGGCCCCGCGGGCAGGCCGCGCAGACCACCGACGCTCTGGCCTATAACGCGGCGGACCACCAGCCGAAGCCCGTAGAAGCAACTCCGCCGGCAGCCGCGCAGCCCAGCAGTGCGCCTGCAATCGCCCCTGCAATTGCGCCTGCAATCGCCCCTGCAATTGCCCCTGCAAGCGCCCCTGCAACCCCAACCGCTCCGCAGCAGAAGAAGAAGGGCGGCTTCTTCCACGGCGTAGGCCGCTTTTTCAAACGCGTCTTCGGCGCGGAGTGAAAGCTCCTTATCCCCAGGTACGATCCAACCGATCGCAATTCACTGGCAACTTTCGTCTGCGTTCTCTCTTCACAACTCTCTTGCCCGCTCAATCGCCCGAATCACCGCCTGCGCCTTGTTGATTGACTCCTGGTACTCGAGCTCCGGAACTGAATCGGCCACAATGCCCGCGCCCGCCTGCACGTAGCCTTTGCCGCCGATGGAGAGCATGGATCGAATGGCGATGCAGGAATCGAGATTGCCGGAGAAGTCGGCATAGAGCACAGCGCCGCCATAGGTGCCGCGGCGGGCCGGCTCCAGCTCTTCGATGATCTCCATGGCGCGAACCTTGGGAGCACCGGAGAGTGTGCCGGCAGGGAAGCAGGCGCGCAGAGCATCGACGGCAGTGAGTTCGGGTTTGAGGCGGCCCTCGATGGTGCTGACAATGTGCATCACGTGCGAGTAGCGCTCGACAAACATGAGGCGGTCGACCTTGACGGAGCCGAACTGGCTCACGCGGCCCACATCGTTGCGGCCCAGATCAACCAGCATCACGTGCTCTGCGCGTTCCTTCTCGTCGCCAAGCATTTCCTCCGCCAGGGCTTGGTCTTCCTTGTCGGTGGCGCCACGGGGGCGGGTTCCGGCGATGGGCCGGTACTCCACCTTGCCCTGGTGGACGCGCACCAGCAACTCCGGCGACGAGCCCGCTAATTCCAGCGTGGGCGTCTTTTTCTTTTTTGGTGAGTTGCTTTGCTGTCCCAGCGGACCCTCCGGCGCGAAGCGGAGGAAGTACATATATGGGCTGGGGTTGACGGTACGCAGTGAGCGATAGACCTGGAAGCTGTCTGCTCCAGGCTCCACGTCGAAGCGCTGTGAGAGCACGGCCTGGAAGATGTCGCCGGCCGCGATGTACTCCTTGGTAAGGGCCACGGCTGCCAGGTAGTTCTTCTTCGTGGTGCGATGTTTCACTTTGAGCTTGGCGGTCTTGCCGCCAGCACGCGCCTTTTGCGCGAGAAGCCTGGGCAGCGGGCGAGCGAGCCGTTTTTCGAGCCTGGCCAGCCGCTTCACGGCGTTTTCGTACGCGTCTGCCGGTTTTCGGTGGGTCACGTCGGCCGTAACTACCAGCCAGATCTCCTTGCGCACATGGTCGAATGCCAGAACCTCGTCAAAGAACAGCAGACATGCATCGGGAACGCCAAGCTCGTCGGCGGCAAGCGTCGGCAGGCGCTCGATTTGACGGACGGCATCGTAGGAGAAAAAGCCGACCGCGCCGGCGGTGAAGGGCGGCAGGCCTTTGAGGCGCGCCGGCTTGTGTCCGCCCAAAGCCTGGCGCAGCACAGCGAAGATGTCCCCTTCAGTCCGCGCCGTTTTCCGGCCTTCGGTGATGGCGATCGAGCGGCCGCGTGCCACAATCCGCTTGAAGGGCTCGATGCCAATAAAGGTGTAGCGGCCCACCTGCTCTCCGCCTTCGACGGATTCCAGCAGAAAGCACTCGCGCTCAGGCCATGCGGCGCGCAAAAAAGCAGAGACCGGGGTTTCCAGATCGGCCGTGAGGGTGCGGCAAACGGGAACCAGTGTGTGCGCTTTGGCAAGCGCCAGGAACTCCTTGCGGCTGGGCTGAACGGGATGTGTTTGGGCTTCCACTTCAGACCAGTTTAACTGCGCGCAGCCGGGCCGCTTGAACCACGCGACGGTATTGGCTCCGATCTCATTTCAAGCGATGTCTCCTTCGCACCGATTTCCGCGTCCAAACACCGGGGGCAGTCCGATGGCCGTTGAAGAAACTGATTCACGGCGATTGAATCGAAACTTTAGTGTTTAAGTGCCGATACAGAGGAGAGCCGGCGCATTGGGAAGGGGTTCCCAACATGGTTCGTAATGGCTCGAAGGTGCTATCCGGAAGGCTTGACGAGGCTCTCCGGGCAGGCCTAGACTCACTGGGGTTTGGGCTTGTGCTGGACAATCTGCAAGCTCAACGGTCGGGCCAGGCCAAAGATTGCCGGGGGCCGGCAAGACAGTTTTCCGTGTAAACGGAGAAAATCCTGTTGTTTCTGAGACTTGCGGGTGGCAGTTCCCCGCTCATCGTCGCGCGGCGGCAGGCAATCGAAATGGAGAGTTTATGGCAATCGCAGCACCGGTAATGACGTTAGACCAGGAAATCAACCCCTGGGAGGCACAAAGCGCAAGATTCGAGTTCGCGGCACGCAAGCTGAACCTGGACGAAAACCTATGGCGCGTGCTCAGTACTCCATCACGCGAGATCATCGTGCATTTCCCCGTCACAATGGATAGCGGCAAGATCGAAATGTTCACTGGCTTCCGGGTGCAGCACAGTATCGCACGCGGTCCCGGGAAGGGTGGCATCCGCTATGCGCCGGATGTGACGCTGGACGAAGTACGGGCGCTGGCCAGTTGGATGACCTGGAAGTGCGCGGTGGTTAACATCCCCTTTGGCGGGGCCAAGGGCGGAGTGATCTGCGACCCGAAGAAGATGAGCCAGGGCGAACTGGAGCGCATGACCCGCCGCTACACATCGGAAATCATCGACTTCATCGGACCTGAAAAGGATGTTCCCGCGCCGGATGTAAACACCAACGAGCAGACCATGGCCTGGATCATGGATACCTATTCGATGCACGTGGGCCACACCGTGACCAGCGTGGTCACCGGCAAGCCTCTGAACATCGGCGGATCCCGTGGTCGTGTGGAGGCGACCGGGCGTGGCGTGATGGTGATGTGCGACGAGAGCCTGCGTTACCTGAACATGCCCATCGACGGCTGCAGGGTGATCATCCAAGGCTTCGGCAATGTGGGCTCGAATGCCGCCCGGCTGATGCTTGAGCACGGTTACAAGATTGTCGGCATCGCTGAAAAGGAAGGCGGGCTGTGCAATCCCAACGGAATCGATATTCACCAGTTGATTGAGTACAAGTACCGCAACGGCACCACACTCGGGTTCCGCGGAGCCGAGGCCATGCCCAGCGAAGAGTTGATGCTCAACGACTGCGAGATTCTCATCCCCGCCGCTACTGAGAATGTAATTACCAGCCGCAATGCCGACCGCATCAAGGCGCGCATTGTGGTGGAGGGCGCGAACGGGCCAACGACTGCTGTAGCCGATGAGATTCTGGCCGACAAGCGCACCTTCATTGTGCCGGATATTCTGGCCAACGCCGGCGGAGTTACGGCCAGTTACTTCGAGTGGGTGCAGGATCGCCAGGGCTACTTCTGGAAGGAAGCCATCGTGAACGAGCAATTGGAAACGATTCTCCGCGACAGCTTCGACGATGTTGTGCGCTACGCCGAGGCACATAACGTAAACAACCGCATCGCGGCTTACATGCTGGCCATCGATCGCGTGGCGTTTACCATCAAGCAGCGCGGCATTTACGCATAGCTCTGCGAACTGGTTCCAGTTCGGAGTTATAACTTAGACGGGATGAGCTTCAGGCTCATCCCGTTTTTATTTGCATCGCGCATAACCGATTCTGCGCGGCTTCGCTCTAATGCGTGAATGCGAAGGGGAAAGACAATGGCTCGTATGACTCAACCGCTCTCGGGATGCATAGCCATGTTATTGGTGGGTGCGCTGCTTGCGCTGTCTGCGCCAATGGCGGAAGCAAAGCCGCTGACTGCCGAGGTGGTTCATGCGCGCATTCTCAAGCGCGGCATTGGTAACTGGGTTGGGGTGGAGTTACTGAATGGCACGGCAATCGTGGGCAGGATTGTCAGTGTCGATGAAGAGTCCTTCGGCCTGCAATTGCACAATGACCCGGCCATTACGCCCGTGCAGTATAGCGATGTGGTGGACCTGCATACGGGCATTTCGCACGGTGCCTTCTGGGGAATTACGATTGCCGGCATTGGCGGAGTCATCGCAATGGCACTGATTGCGCATCATGAGATATCGAAGCAGTCGACATTTCCGACATTACCGACCTCGCCCGCGCAGCCCGTATTTCCGTAAATTGCTCATTGGACGCGCTGCATTCATTGAGCCGGATCGCCATAAAGAATTCCGCGGCCATGTGTGCCGACATAGACGCGCCCGTAAATGCGCGGGTCTCCTGCAATCTGCAGCACCAGTCCCCATTGGTGCTGATCATCGTTGATGCGGACCCAGGTGCGCGCCTCGTCAATGGAGCGAAATATGCCTGGCTGTCCGTGGACGGTTCCGACCAAATAGAGAGCCGGATAGGAGTGGTTGGGCGCGGCCTTGCCGAATCCGAATGCGTGAATCTCGTCGACGCCCGGAAGGCGCGCGAAGGACAAGCTTCCGCTTGCCTTGTTGAGCGCCTGATCAAGGTGGTAAAGGCCGTCGAAGGCCGGCAGCCAAAGATCCGCGGTGCGGCCGGGCGTGGCATAGAGCCGGTCCTGGCCCCCGCGATCATCGCCGCGTCCGGTTGGCGGCTGCGCTTGCGGAGCATTCTGCAAAGTGAACGGCTGCGCGGTGAAGGTAGTTCCGCCATTGGTGCTGCGGTAAAGCGTGGCATTGGGCAATGAAACTGCGTAGAACGAATTCGGCTCGACCGGGTCAGCGATCACGCGAGGGCCAGCGGGCAGGCCCTGAGCGGCCGTCCAGGTTGCACCCATATCCCGCGTCACGGAAGCGGCTTCGCGCTGCGGAGTCCAGATCCAGGTAGCTCCGTCGGCGGAGACAGCGATAGTGCCCGAGCGGCTGGCCGGCGTGGGCGCGGCAGGCGTAGGCTTCCAGGTGCGGCCCTCGTCGAGCGAGTAGCCGATATTTCCGCCCGGCTTATGGTCTGCGCTATCGCCCACGCGGACAATGATCTCGGGCCGTAGCGCCGCGGAAACGAGCCCGGTCGTATTGCCCATGCGCGGCGGCGCCGATGCTCCTTCCGGTGCGGGACGATTCAGATCCCAGTGAACGAAACTGCCGTAGTCGCCGACGGCGCTGATCAGGTGCGCTCCCTGGGTAGGGCTGTCGAGTTGCAGGGCTACGGTCTCTTCGATTCCGGTTGCGAGGATGTTCCAGTGCGTCGGCTGGCCCCGATCCGCGGCGGTCAGGTCGAATGTCTCCCAACCGCCGTAGCCGGTGGTGAAGACCGCGTGGTCGGAGTTGAGCGGATCAATCTCAATGTCGAACAGCCAGTGGATCGGTGTCGGCTTCACGTAGGGCGCAAGGCTGTAATCGTAGATGCCGCCGCCGGGTGCGCCTCCTTTGAAGATGGGCGTCCATGTCTGGCCTCCATCGATAGAACGGAAGATGTCCTCGCTGCCCGCCGATCCAGGGCGTCCGAAAGAACTGGCGATTACGGTGCGCGGATGCTGCGCATCAACGGCGACGGCAGCATAGCCGAATAGCTTGCTGCCCGCAACGGGATGGTCCGGGGTGATGTCGGTCCACGCGCCGGTTTGCGTGTTGAGCTTCCAAACGGCACCGTCGGTCATGCGGGATGGACCGGGCGCGGTGCCGTAAGCGATGTAGAGGAATCCATCCCCTGAAAGAGCGCCACGGGTGGGGCGATATTGCTGCGGTGCGCCGGGGACTTCGCGCCAGGTCGCGCCGGCGTCGGAAGAGACGAAGAGATTGGGCCGCCCCATGAGCGAGACGCCCGCATAGATGGTTTCGTTTGCAGAGATTGGTGCGCCGTGCGCAATGGCAGGAGGAAGGAATTTGACGAAGACTATGCCGCTGCCGCGCACCGGCATGCGCCGCCAGTGCTGCTCGGGAGTCTCACCGGGAACGGGCGTGGGCGGCGGTGGATTGGCTTCAGTAACGTCAGGGAAGCCGGCCACGCGCGCCCACGATGCACCGCGATCCTGTGAGCGCCAGAGGCCGTCGTGGCGAGTACCGAGAAAGAGAATGCGGCCATCGTGCGGATCGACGGCAAGGCGTTCGCCGTTCCCGCGGCCGTCTTCATTGCCGCCGAATTTGAAGGGCATATCGGTGCGCTGAAAGGTGTGGCCGCTGTCTTCCGAGCGTAAGATTGCGCCGTTGGGAGTGTGCTCATTGGTGTATGTGCCGCACGCGAGATACACGCGCTTCGGGTCAGCTGGATCGACTGCGATGGACTCAATTCCCATCAGGTTCAGGTCTTTGTAGGGAACCCAGTCCAGCATCGGCTGCCACCGATTGGCACTGACGTCCCAACGGTAGGCAGAGCCCATGTCGGTGCGCGCGTAACGAACGCCGGACGCCGTAGGATGAAAGATGACTCCATCGACAAACCCGCCGCCGACGATCTGCACATTCTTCCAGGTGTACGGCTGTTGTTGAGGAACCTGCGCGGTGGCAACGAACGCGCCGAATAGACAGAAAAGAACCGCGAGGTGAAGTCGCCTGGCAAATGCACCGCTTATACAACGCATGCAAGAAGAATAGAACACCGGACGGACTGCGCAGGATTTGCGCAACATTCATATCCCGGAAGAGGATGGACAGAGTTTTTCTGCGTCTGCGCGACACCTTTCGAAGTTCGAATGAATCTAAGTCAAAGGAAGAACGCATTCAAAATTCAACCGGCCGTAACGGACTGGCAACGATGCTGGTCCTATCGCTACATTGAACGAGAAAGCCAACGCCAGGGCAAGAGACGAAAGGAATACGAAGATGTCAACAACTGTCACGACCGTTGCCAAGAGTCAAGGAGTCCAACCGCTCACTGAACTAAAGGCCTGGAAGGCGCTCGAAAGCCACTACCCGCAAGTCAGCGCTCTCCATTTGCGCGATCTCTTTGCAGCTGATGCGAAACGGGGCGAGCGTTTGACCGTCGAGGCGCTGGGCCTGTTCTTCGACTACTCGAAGAACCGCGTTACAGACGAGACCCTTAAATTACTCGTCGAATTGGCGCAGGAATCGGGGTTGCAATCGCGCATTGAAGCCATGTTTCGCGGCGACAAGATCAACGTCACGGAAAAGCGGGCGGTCTTGCACGTAGCGCTGAGAGCGCCGAAAGGCACATCGATCCTGGTCGACGGCGAGGATGTCGTGCCGGCGGTTCATGAAGTGCTGGACAGGATGGCCGCATTCTCCAACCGTGTCCGCAGCGGCGAATGGAAAGGTCATACCGGCAAGCGCATTCGCAACGTGGTCAACGTCGGCATTGGGGGCTCGGACCTGGGGCCGGTGATGGCCTATGAAGCGCTCAAACACTATAGCGATCGCTCGATGACGTTCCGGTTCGTTTCAAATGTGGACGGCACGGACTTTGCCGAGGCGGTGATCGACCTTGACCCGGCGGAGACTCTTTTCATCATTTCTTCAAAGACATTCACAACTCTGGAAACGATCACCAATGCGCAGTCGGCGCGCGCCTGGCTAGTGAAAGGACTGGGCGGCGACGAAAGCTCGGTGGCGAAGCACTTTGTCGCGGTTTCGACGAATGCCGAGGGAGTGGGGAAATTCGGCATCGATACCGCCAACATGTTCGGCTTCTGGGATTGGGTTGGCGGACGCTACTCCATGGATTCGGCGATCGGCCTGTCAACCATGCTGGCCATTGGGCCGGACAACTTCCGCGCCATGCTGGACGGTTTTCACCAGATGGACGAGCACTTCCGCACAACGCCCTTTGAGCGCAATCTCCCCGTGCTGCTGGGCTTGCTTGGACTGTGGTACACCGATTTCTTCGACGCGCAAACCGTGGCCGTGTTGCCTTACGAGCAATACCTGAAGCGCTTTCCGGCTTACCTGCAACAGCTAACCATGGAGAGCAATGGAAAACACGTGACCTTAACCGGTCACCAGGTGGACTACGCGACCGGCCCCATTTACTGGGGCGAGCCGGGCACCAACGGACAGCACTCGTTTTATCAACTCATCCACCAGGGGACGCGGCTGATCCCTTGCGACTTCATCGGTTTCGGTAAATCGCTGAACCCGCTCGGGCGTCATCACGACATGCTGATGGCCAACGTGTTTGCGCAGACGGAAGCGCTGGCGTTCGGCAAGACGGCGGAGCAGGTGAAGGCCGAAGGCACGCCCGACTGGCTTGTGCCGCATCGTGTCTTCGAGGGCAACCGGCCGTCGAATACCATTCTCGCCGAAGAACTTTCGCCGGAAGTGCTGGGCAAGCTGATCGCGCTCTACGAGCACAGCGTGTTCACGCAGGGTACCGTCTGGCAAGTCAATTCGTTCGATCAGTGGGGTGTGGAACTGGGCAAGGTGCTCGCGCAGCGGATCATTCCGGAACTCGAAAGCCAGGCTGAGCCAACCTTGAAACACGATAGTTCGACCAACAGCTTGATTCGGCGCTACCGCAAACTCAAGGAGTAAACATGACCATTCGTGGCTATCAGAAGCCGCTTTACATACTGCCCTTCGATCATCGCGGCTCGTTTGAGACGGGCATGTTCGGCTGGAAGGGAGCGCTCGATTCCGAGCAGACCGCGCAGATTGCAGCGGCCAAGCAGGTGATCTACGACGGTTTCCAGAAAGCGATTGCGGACGGCGCTCCCAAGGCGAAAGGCGGCATCCTGGTCGATGAGCAATTCGGCGCCGCGATTCTGCACGATGCTGCGGCAAAGGGCTTTATCTTCGCGTGTCCCGCAGAGAAAAGCGGGCAGGAAGAATTCGATTTCGAATATGGTGAGGATTTTGCCAAGCACATCGAAGCCATCCATCCAACGTTCTCGAAGGTGCTGGTGCGCTACAACCCCGAGGGAGACCCGGTGCTCAACAAGCGGCAGGCGGAGCGGCTGAAACGGCTGTCCGATTATCTGCGCAATGCGAGACGCAGCCTGTTCATGTTTGAGCTGCTGGTGCCGGCCGAGAAAGCGCAGCTTGCAAAAGTGAACGGCGACAAAAAGGCCTACGATCTCGATCTTCGCCCCGGCTTGATGATCGGAGCCATTAAAGAATTGCAGGATGCGGGCGTCGAACCGGATGTGTGGAAGATTGAGGGCCTCGATCGGCGCAAAGATTGCGAGAGGATTGTAGCCACTGCGAAATCAGGCGGACGGGAATCCGTGGGCTTGATCATTCTGGGCCGCGGCGAAGACGACGAGAAGGTGCGCGAGTGGTTGGTTACCGCGGCCAGCGTGCCGGGCTTCATTGGATTCGCCGTGGGGCGCACTGACTTCTGGAATCCACTGGTGAATTGGCGCGACAAAAAAATCTTCCGCGAGGAAGCCGTGAACGAGATCGCCAGTCATTACCGGGAGTTTGTAGATGCTTTTGAAGCCGCTGCCAGGCACCGCATCGAAGCCTGAATCCGCGCCGATCCGCGTTTCTCAGAAGTCGTGATGATCGTCGACCAGGGCGGCGATGGTCTGCGGCGCGGTGTCGATTGGCGGTGCGCTGCCTGAAGTTGGGTTGGCCGCCTCAGTCTGCGCGCGCAGTTTTGCCACTGCAAGCCAGTTGTCTTTGTGCGGCTGATCGGCAATCCATGGGGGCAGCGGCATGCACAGGTAGTCGCTCAGCGTTTGCGCGTAGCCCTCGTACAGGGCGCGCATATCGCGAAGCCGCTCGTAGGAATTGCCGTCGCGGCATACGCTCACCCCGCTCTGGCAGAGCAATCCGTATAGCTGGTCATAGCGCCCCCGGGGAAGGCGGTCCGGGGCGTCATTAACCGGAGGCAGCGAGAAAATCTGTGACAAGTCGACCAGCGCGTGGCGAGCCATGGCGAAGGTCAACTGAGCCTGGCGCGCTTCGTGGCCCTGCACTCCGGAAATCAAAAGAGCTGAGGTGTCGAGCACCGCGGTGAGAGCACTGATCCAGCTCTGGTTGGTATGCTGCGAGCGGAAGTAGCAAAGCAGCGGATAGGAGATGTGGCTCTCCAGCAACTCTGCCGACCAGCGTTCCCACTCCACCAGCAGCAGCGCGAGTGCGCTCTCCCCGCCTTCGTAGGAATGGCGCTTGAGTAGTTCCGCGGCGGTCGGCGGTGATCCGGCGCGCGCGTCCAGCAAAGAAATGCTCACTTCCCGCCTTGAAAACGCGGTGTAAAGCACAGGGAAATATCCCATGACGACCGCAAGCAGGCCCAGGCCCGTGCCGGATTCAAGAATGACGACGGTGCGCACCCAGCCGCTATGGGGCGTCACGTCGCCCAATCCCAGCGTCAGGAAGGTGGTTCCGCTGAAGTAGAGGTCCGATCGAAAGCCAAGGTTCTGTGCGCTGTCGTTGAGGGGGCTGCCCAAAGCGTAATAAATCAGCGCAAAGCCCACGGTCATTGCGGCCGCCCACATAGCCAGCAGAAAAATCAGCGACATGGGGCCGTAAAAGCTGAAGGCGGACTCCCGCTTGCGCACATCGCGGATACGCCGGGTGAAAAACACCCACGGCTTCCAGGTAGCGACAAAGAAAATGCGCGTGAGCCGGAAACGGCCGGTGGCGCGGCGCGGCAGAATGATGGTCTGGAACGCATCGAACAGCGCCGCAAACAGGCAGGCAACACCGGCAATGAAAGTGAGAATCCGCATCGATCTCCCGGCACGTCCGGAGGTTCCTTTGCTCCGTCACTTCACTTTATCCTAGCCCAGGTCGCATAAACTGCTCCGTCAGGACGATGGAGCAGTCGCCAAGCCTCCTTCATACGATTTCAAGAGTCATGCCGTTCCTGTCCCCATTGGTCCTGTTCCCATTGGTCAATCGGCACCCGGTCGACCCGGTCCTCGCGGTCCTCCTGCTCTTCCTGCTTGCGGCGCCTTTCACGTTCTTCGCGCTCCTCCCGGCCATCGCTCATACCGCCTCCCTTCCTCAGTGTAAGAGAGAAGCTGCAAGGCCAGGTACGAGAAGGGGTCTCAGGGTCCAAGGCCGAGGGCGAATGGCATGAAGGTAGGTTCGATTCGCCGGGAAGCGAGCCGCCAGATTCAGAGCCGCGTCAGCATCGACTCAATGCGGCATCCGTGGTCGGAAGTGAATTCCAGTCGCCCGCCCAACTGATGGGCCAGGCTGGCGGCAAGCTTCAAGCCCATCGACGGGGAAGCGGAGGCGTCGAAGTGCTGGGGAAGACCGATGCCATCGTCTTTAACCACCATGTGAGCGACGCCATCAACGCGATGGATCGAGATTTCGATTACCCCGCGGCGGCCGTCAGGAAAGCCGTGCTTGAAACAGTTGGTCATCAGCTCGTTTGCCAGCAATCCAAACGGAGCAGCGGTGTCGAGACTGAGCTGAATGTCTTCCACGTCCAGCATGAACAGAACCTGGCCTGGTTCGGCGATGCTCGAGGCCTCAACGCCGCTGAACAGATCGCGCAGATAGTCGGTGAGCGAGATTCTGGCCAGGTCAGTTCGCTGATAAAGCCCCTCATGCAAAAGCGCCATGGCGCGGACGCGCTGGATCGTGGCGGCAAGGGCAGCGCGGATTTCGCCCTCGGGAAGCAGCCTTGACTGCATTTTCAGCAGGCTTTGGACCACCTGAAGATTGTTCTTCACGCGATGATGGATTTCTCTTAGCAGAACCTCTTTCTCGCGGAGCGAGGAGTGGATTTGCTGTTCGTTCTCGCGCTGCGCCGTTACCTCGTGCATGGTAAGCACAATCAGCGGCTGGGCCGAAAAAGTGGCTGTCAACAAAGCAACGCGCGTTTCCATCCAGGCAAGCGAGCCGTCCTTTCGGATGCTGCGCAACGTGGCAGGCTGGGCAGGAGTCTGGTTGGTGCGGGCAAGCATGGCAATCAAGGCTTCGCGGTCCTCCGCAGCCACAATCTCCGTCCACGAACGCCCGACCATCTCCCCGGAGTTCCTGCCCAGCAAGGCAAAGCAGGCCGGCGACACATACATCATCTTCCCGTCGCCATCGGAGACTGCAATCAGGTCAGAGGATTGATCGACGATGGCGCGCGTCAACGCGCCGGTTTCGTCCAGCCGGCTCTTCATCTGGCTGAGCCGTGTCACACGCTCCAGCACAGCCGGCAATTCGTCCCAGAAGCCGTCGGACTTTCTTACATAATCGGCAAATCCTCGCCGGACGGCTTCAATGGCCACGGCTTCACCGGTTGCCGCCGTTACAAAGATGACTGGGACCTCAGGGATGCGGGCCTTTGCCGCGTCGGCCAATGCCCAGGGTTCGCCATCGGGCAGCTTGTAATCCAGCAACAGGGCTACATACTCGACAGACCCATTGTGGCTCAGAGAGTGCAGCCCGGCCTCTACGCCAGGAGCAATTTCGACCGTGTAGCCGGAGCGTCCCAGCGTCCGCCGAACCAACTCAGCAGTGGCTGGATCATCCTCCACCAGCAGGACCTGCCTGGAAGAAGGGGTTGCGGGCATGGACCAGGTGCTCATGACGCGGTGTCCGCCATCGCTTCATGATTTGCTGTTGCCAGGCTGATGATCTGCAGAAATAGCCCCAGCCGCTTGATGGCTTCAATAAACGGAACCGAATCGACCGGTTTGGTGATGTAAACCGAGCAGCCGAGGTCGTAACAATGCGCCACTTCGCGCGGGTCGTCCGTGGTGCTGAGCATGATGACCGGGATTTTGCGCGTAGCGGAGCCGGTCTTTATTCGGCGTAGCACTTCCACTCCGTTTACGCTTCCCGGCATGTTGATGTCCAGCAGGATCAGCAGCTGTTCATCTACGTTCGCCGCAAACTCGCCGCGGCGAAAAATGTAGTTCAACGCCCGCTCCCCATCCTGAACAGCGACGATGGGATTGTTCAGGGCAATGCGCCGCAAGTTCCGGCGTACCAGTTCGACATGGCCGTCATCGTCATCCACGATGAGGACTGTGAATGCGGAACCGGAATGATCAATCATGATTTTGGTCCTCCTTGGCAACGGTTGGGGAGGGGTTGGACCTTGAAAAGGAACGCACGAACTGGAGGCGGACTCCAATCTCCTTGTTTATGCAGAGAGGGTGCATTCCTTACCTCCGCGTCTGGCCAATCGTGAATGGATCGGTAAGGTGAGGAAAAAGGTTGTTCCTTTGCCCTCCTCGCTCTCCGCCCAGATTGTGCCCCCGTGGCGCTCCACAATGCGATTCACAATGGCAAGTCCCATACCGTCCCCCTGCGCGTGCCGGGGATGAAAACGCTGAAATACCTGGAAGAGCCTGTCCTTGCTCGATTCCGGAATTCCCAGCCCGTTGTCGCGTACCCAATACTTGACCTCGCCGCCTTCCAACTGACCCCCAATCTCCACCTTGAGCTGGCGCTCAGGACTTCGATATTTCAGGCTGTTTCCGATCAGATTTGCAAAGACCTGGCCCAGCGCAGTCAAATCTCCTTCGACGGCGGGCAAAGGGCTCACCTCAACCTGCGCCCCGGCTTCGGCAATGGACTGCTGAAAGGTGGCCACGGCACTCGCCACCAGTTCCTCGACATTCAACATCTCGACACGGTAGATCTGGCGCCCGTGCCGCGACATGCCTAGGAGTGCGTCGATCAGGCGCTCGAATTTCGAGGAGGATTGAGCGATGAAATGGACCGCGGAAGGCAGGTCGGCGTTCAGGATTTCCCCAATTTCTCTGCTGCATGACTCGGGCAGGGCGCACCGCTCAAGCAGCTTTTTGAGCCTTGCGCAGCTTGTGTCGAGCTCCCGCGCAAACCCCATCAGGTTGACCAGCGGCGCGCGCAGATCGTGGGACACGATGTAAACAAACGCCTCCACTTCCTTGTTCTTCTGGCGCAATTCCACAACCGTCGATTCCAGTTGCCGCGTTCGCTCCGCCACTCTGCCTTCCAATTCCGCCGTGAGCCGCTCCAGCGACTCCTCGAGCAGCTTCTGCTGGGTCATGTTGCGCGACACGCGGATGAACCCATCCAGGTTTCCTGCCTCATCCCGCACCGCGTTCAGCACCCCGCTGCTCCACACGCGTTCTCCCTTGGGCGTGAGCATCCATGCATCTGTCATGAACCTTCCGGAGCGCGCCGCCTCGTCCAATTGACGCTGCGGCTCTCCGGAGCCAATGTCCTCGGCGGAAAAGAAGATGGAGAAGTGTCTGCCCAGAACCTCCTCGGGCGCGGCGCCGCTAAACTTCTGTGCCCCAGTTCCCCAGCTTGTGACCAATCCCCGCGCATCCAGCGTGTAGATCGCATACTCGTCGATGCTCTCGACCATGACCCGATAACGCTCGAGTTGAGCATTGAGGCCGCGCATTGCTTCCGCGGCGTTTTTGTGGGCGGTCATATCCCGCGTCACCTTGGCGAACCCCCGCAATTCCCCATCGACTCCGCGAATGGCGGTTAACGTCAGGAGCGCCCAGAATCTCGTTCCGTCCTTGCGCATCCGCCAGGCTTCGGTCTCGAATCGGCCATCACGCGATGCTGCCGCCAATTCTCCCGCGGGCAAACCCGCTATTACATCCTCGGGCAGAGAGAACATGGAGACGTTCCGTCCCAGCACCTCCTCCGCCTTGTATCCTTTGCTACGCTCGGCTCCTTTATTCCAGGTCACAACACAGCCTTCGGGGTCGAGCATGTAGATTGCGTACTCCTTTACCGGCTCCACCAGGTGGCGGAAGCGCTCTTCGCTCTCCACCAGCACCTGGTTGGCCTGGCGCAGGAACTCGTCTGCCCGCTTGTGCGCGGTCATGTCGTGGAGCACACTGGTGAATCCGGTCAGTTGCCCAAGCGGGTCGCGGATCGCCGCAAAATCGACCTCCGCCCAGATCTGCGCCCCTTGAATGCCCACTCGCCAACCCGCCGTGTGCAGGTACCCCGTGTGCGCCGCTTCTTCCAGCAGCCGCTCCGGCTCCCCCTCGGCCACCTGTTCGTGCGTGAAGAAGATGGAATAGCTCTGGCCTAATGCCTGCGTTGCCGACATGCCATGGATGCGCCGAGAGCCTTCGTTCCAGGTAAGAATCCGGCCATGAGAGTCGAGCAGGTTGATGGAGTAGTCGCGAACGCTCTCCAAGATGGCATGAATCTGCAACTGGGTGCTGGCCAGAGCCGCATCCAGGCGCCGGCAAACGGAAATGGTGTACTGCGCGCTCCCGGCGGAGAAGGGATAGAGCATCACGTCGACTGGGAACTCCACGCCGAGTGCGTTGCGGGCCGTGAGGCTCATTCCCGACCCCATTGCGCGAATCGAGGGATGTTCATGAAAACGCCGAGTATGCTCCGCGTGCCGCGATCGCAGGGATTCCGGCAGCAACATGCCGACAGTCTGCCCTTCCAGACGCTCCCGCGAGTATCCGAATCCCGCCAGTGTCGCGGGATTGGCCGCGACCATTCTTCCCTCGGCGTCCGTCACGATCACCATGTCCGGGTTGCTCAGGAAGAGGGCACGTAGCATCTCGGGCATCGCATCTCTGGCTTCCAGTTCAGCGGGCAGCCATTCAGGTACGGGGAGACCGATTGCACTGGGGCATTCGATGGCCAAGATGAATTCCTTTTTGGGTGGATGCCCGAAACTTGAAAAGAGGCCGCTTCCAGGACAAAGCCACGCCTTCGCCTGGGGTCGGGTGCTGAAATCAACCTACCGCTGTTGAATAGGAAAAAGAGAGATGAAGAACAAGTCGTGTCAAGGGAGTTACCAAAGAGGGACGATGAGGGCGCGAGTTCTGAACCGGGAAGAATCGCATGAGCGCAGGCCGTGAAGCCCGCCCCTCGAACGATTGTCATTTGGGGCTGAATCTCAACCGTTATCGACGGCAATGAGAGAACGCATCAGGCGCACGGCGGGGGGAATCTGCGCCGGCAGAGAACTGCCGAATCCCAGAATGAAGCCGTGCCGTGCCGGGCTCGTCATGTAAGAGGGCGATAGGGGCCAGAGCCACAGACGGGATAGCGCGGCGCGGGCGGAGATCTCCCGGTCGTTGAGTCCGGGCGGAAGGGTGAAGGCGAGATGCATGCCGGCTTCAACGCCATGGACTGCAAAGCCGCCATGGACGGGGAATTCGCTGGCGAGGGAGTCGATGAGGATGGAACGTCTCTCCTTGTACACCTGGCGCATCTTGCGGATGTGGCGCGTGAAGTGGCCTTCGAGGATGAAGTCGGCCATGACTTCCTGGTGGAGATAGGGCGGAAAGATGTCCATGGCGTGGCGCACGGCGACGAACCGATCGACGAGGTCGGGCGGAATCACGATGTAACCCAGGCGAAGGGAGGGAAAGAGAACTTTGCTGAAGGTTCCGATATAGATGACGCGGGCATTGCGATCGAGTCCGTGCATGGAAGCGATGGGAAGGGTTTCATAGCGAAACTCGCTGTCGTAATCGTCTTCGACCACCCAGGCGCCTGCCCGATGTGCCCAGTTGAGCAGTTGCAGGCGGCGGGAGGCGCTCATCGTGGAGCCGAGGGGATACTGGTGCGAGGGAGTGACGAAGGCTGCGCGTGCTTTGGGCGCTCGCTTGATGCCGGCGGTCACGTTCATGCCTTCACCGTCGACAGGAACAGGAACGAGCCGGCAGCCGGCAGCGACGAGAACGGTGCGCTGCAGCGAGTAGCCGGGTTCCTCAATCCAGACGGAGTTGCCGGGGTCAAGCAGGACGCGGGCGGTGATGTCGAGGGCCTGCTGAGAGCCGGATACGATGAGGATCTGGTCGGGAGAGCAATGGACTCCGCGGGCGGTGCGGAGGTAGTTGCAAACCGCGCTGCGAAAGCGTTCGGCGCCACGAGCGTCGACGCGATGGATGGCGGTTACGTGGGGGTTACGGCTGTGGCGGGCGACAAGGCCGGACCAGATGGGGAAAGGGAACTGGTCGAGCGCGGGCTGATGCACGCCGAACGATCCCCAGCCGGTAACATAGGCCAGGTCGGGCCTGGGAGGATAGAGCGCGGAACGTCGCGAAACGGGGCGCGGGCCTGAGGGCGCGGAAGGTGGGTGGCCGGAGAGCTGCGGGACGGACATTTGTTGCTCCGGCAGAGACGCTGAGACAAAGGTGCCGGCGCCGACGCGGGATTCGAGGTAACCTTCAGCGAGTAACTGTGCATAGGCATTGAGGACAGGAAAGCGGGAAACGCGCAATTCGGCGGCGAATTCGCGGCTGGACAGGATCTGTTCGCCGGGACGGAGTTCGCCTTGCAGGATGGCAGCGCGATAGCGATCGTAGATTTGCTTATGAAGCGGAGTTCGGTCGTTGCGGTCGACAGTCAGGAGGTGAAGGGTTCCGTGCGAGACGCTTTTCACGAAGCAATTCTAGTGGTCGGCACGAGCACTGGACAAGCGTCCGTTACCGCAGTCCACTTTTGCATCCAAGGCCGCGAACGCCATGGCTCGATCAGCCGACGGGAATCAGCGTTGCATCGACGGGCTCACGGTGGGGCGCATTTTGCAGGCCCATGCTGGTAGGGGTAGTCGAGATGTGGAGTTTCTTTTGTTGAGCATCGAAGCGCACCAGCCGGTTCTTTTGGTCAAAGGTGAGGGTAAAGCATTGCATGGGGCTGGAGCCGAAGTTCGCCAGGGGAAAGGCGGGGTTGATTTCGACGAATGGCCGTTTGAAGGTGTAAGAACCCAGGTGCACATCGGCAGCCAGCGTTGCGCCCACCAGCGTGAAGCGCGTCGAAAGGGAATGCGCATCGCTGCGGGTGGCAAATTCAGAGTTGAATTTGAGGTGCGAAGCCACCAGCGACGGCAAGCTCAGGCCGGAACCGCCGGAGTCGAGTTGCGCCTCAATCGCCGTCGCTCCGATGGCAAGAGTCACAACCGGGATTCCATCGTTCATGCGCAAGGGCAGCACCGTCCGTCCGCCATCGGGGTACAGATGGCCGGAGTCGAGCACAATGCGGTGGTTGGGATAGTCGAGTGTGAGCAGATAATCGCGAAACAGGGCAAAACCCAACAGCCCCTGACAAAGGCCGTCCCCATTGCCGAGATTGTGAACAGCAGCTCTGATGCCGGTGAACTCGACGCCCGCGACCTGGAGAGACCCGAGCAGGACCACGGGCACCTTACGGCCGCCTTGTCCGCTGGGATCGTTGAGTGTGACCTGGCCGACCCGGGGAAGCGCCAGTTGGTCGGCGAGGGCGGCGGAGACAAAGGCCTGTCCTCCGGTGCCAGTGTCGATGACGAAGGGGAACGGCCCCTTGCCGTTGATCATTACCTCGACAATGGGCTTCTCGTGGTCGATCTGGAGGGGAGCAACATGGCGGCTGTCCTGGGTTTGCGCGCCGGCGCAGGCAAGGGCCGTCGAGAGGATGCCTGTGAGCATTCGAGCGAAAAGTCCGACTGAGCGTCCGGGCATGGCGGTCACTCCAACGCAGCTTAGGCGACACGAACTGCATTCTCCATGTATTCACATTCGAGTGGTCACGCGCCATAGCCAGAATGTCGATTCATGGCATGACCAATCTCTGCGGGAAGGATCGGCGGATTTCGGATCGGCCCCGGAATCCTTGGAGATGGGCTATGGGATGATGGTCCAAGGCGGGAAAAGCCGCCGGGTCTCTTTCCTGCGAGAATAGACGTCTAACTTGAAAAAGAGTTGAGCGGCATTCACCAACGGGACCGATATTCGGTGAAATAGAGAAGAGAGGGCGGGAATTATCGAGATAGCGACAAAATTGGCCGGGCAGGAGAGCCTGTTGCGCGGAGCCCTGCGCTGCGTGCGGTTGTGTCTGTTTGGGGCATTCGCGGCAGTGGCCGCATCAGCGGGTGCGCAGCAGGGGTTGGAAGCGGCTGCAGGCAGCGTCCACGGTGCGGTGGTGAATCGGGATGGTGCGGTCTATGAAGGGGCGCATGTGGCGCTGGCCCCGGCAGGGCTCGGTGCGGGAAGTGGCGCGAGTTCGATCTCTCCCACGCCGAGAATTGCGATCACCGACAACAATGGAAGATTCAATTTTGACGGCGTGCCGCCTGGGGAGTTCAAACTCACGGTGAGTTCGGATGGATTTCGGACCCAGGTGGTGACCGGGACGCTGCGGGCAGGCGAGAGTTACGACGCTAAGGAAATTGTCCTGGTGATGAGCGGGACCACCAGCGAAGTGGACGTGACGGCAACCCCGCAGGAGATTGTGACCGAGGAACTGAAGCAGGAAGAGACGCAGCGCGTGCTGGGCGTGATTCCCAACTTCTATGTGACCTATGTGCCCAATGCGCCGCCGCTCACGCGCAAACAGAAGTATAGCCTGGCGTGGAAGTCCTCGATCGATCCAGAGACGTTTTTGTCGGTAGGCTTTTTCGCGGGCATCGAGCAGGCAACGAACAGCTTTGCTGGCTACGGGCAAGGTGCGCAGGGGTATGCAAAACGATATGGCGCCGGATATGCGGACAGCTTCATCGGCGTCATGATCGGCGGCGCCATTCTGCCCGCGTGGTGGAAGCAGGACCCGCGATATTTCTACAAAGGCACGGGAACGGTGCGGTCGCGAGTGGAGTATGCGATTGCGAACGCGGTGGTCTGCAAAGGCGACAACGGCCATTGGCAGGCAAATTATTCGGGGATCCTCGGCGGGCTGGCGGCGGGCGGAATTTCCAATCTCTATTACCCGGCCGGCGACCGCGGAGCGAATCTGACGTTTGAGAATGCGCTCATTGATACCGGAATGAGCGCGGTGGGGAATCTATTTCAGGAGTTTGTCGTGCGCAAGCTGACGCCGCACGTCCCGAATTATGGAGCCGGCAAGCAATAGCGACGGATGCGAAGCATTCCTGGAGTGCGAATCAGCGCATTCTTGCTTTGGATTCCACGCCGAATCGCGGATCGCGCCTGCGTGCCATGGCCGCAATGTCAGCAGCGACGGACTCGAATTCCGGATGAGCCTGGGAAATGTAGAGCCACTTGCCTAATACTTCGTGGGAGACGAGTTGCGGAAATTGCGCCAGGATGGACGCGTGGTGCTCTTGCGATGTGCAGACGAGCAGGCCGTTCCAAGGCTCTTTTCCGCCGGCCACGGCCAGATAGAGCCGGTTGTCCAGGTGGGCTGCGTCAAAGCTGAAGAGTTTTCGCAGGAAGAATCTGGGGTCGTCTTCGAGCGGTTCGAAGATCCAGAGCAGCGGGTTCTTGGGCTTGATTTTCGGCTTCATGGATTCCCAGGTTTTATCGCACCCGAAGCACGATGATCGTCTCATCGTCGAAGCGGTCGTGAGCGCCCTGGAAGCGGGACACGTCGGCGAGGATGGCGTCGGCGATGTCTGCGGCGGGCAAGTCGCGATGAGCGCAGAGCAGCGCGGAAAGACGCTCATCGCCGTACATTTCCAACTGATCGTTTTCGGCGTCGAGAATGCCGTCGGAGACAAAGACGATGGCGTCGCCGGGTTGCGTTGCGAGGTGGAACTCGTCGTAGGTTACATTGGGAAACAGACCGAGCGGAAAGCCCTCAGCCTTTACGGTGGTGGACTGACCCTCGCGACAGAAGACGGGCTGAACAGCGCCGGAATTAGCCACCTGGAGGGTCTGGTTTTCGTCGTTCCACAGGGCGAAAAGCAGGGTGACGTACTGTGATTCGAGTTTGCGCTCCTGCAGGGCGTCGTTGAGGGTGGCAAGCATCTTGGCCGGGTCCAGCCGGTGCGCGGCCGCGGAGCGCGTGAGGCCGCTTACGAGTGCGGCAAAGAGCGCTGCCGGCGCGGCTTTGCCGCTCACGTCGCCGAGAACGATGGCGGTGCGGTTGGGCCCGTAGTCGATGAAGTCGTAAAGGTCGCCGCCGATGGTGCGCGCGGGCAAAAATCGGACCGCCATGTCAGCGTGGACGTGTTCGGGCGCGGTGGGCGGCAGCAGGCGGAGCTGAACTTCGCGGGCCATGGCGATGTCGCGCTCCAATTGCGCCTCCTGGCGGCGGACGGCCTGGTAGAGGCGGGCGTTTTCTATTGAGATGGCCACCTGCGCGGCGAGCGTGGTCAACACCCTCTCGTGATCTTCGTTGAAATACCCCGTGCGCGTGTGTTCGAGGTCGAGAACGCCGATGACGCGGCCCTTGTAAAAGAGCGGAATGATCAGCTCCGAGCGGGTTTCAGGATTCATTTCAAGGTAGCGCGGGTCCTTGCGCACGTCGTGCACGTTGATTAGGCGCCACTCACGCACCGCGGCGCCCACCAGGCCGCTGTTGACGGAGATGCGGCGCATTGGGGCGTGCGCGTAGCCGAAGCGCCATGCGTAGCGGGTGATGAGGAATTCGCCGCTCTGGTCGAGCAGCATTACGGTGAACATCTGGTAGTCGATCAGCCGGCGGAGGAGTTGGCCCACGCGCTCCAGCAGCGGGTCAAGGTCGAGGATGGAGGTGAGTTCGGCGGCGATCTCATTGAGCACGGCGAGAGTCTGCGCCTGGCGGGAGACACGTGTGTAAAGGCGGGCGTTTTCAATGGCCTGGGCAATGCGTGAAGCGGTAAGGGTGAGCAGATGAAGGTGCTCATCTCGGAAGTAGTTGGCTTGTTCGCTTTCGATGTCCATGACCCCGATGAGGCGGTTTTTGGCGATGAGCGGCACGGCGAGTTCGGAGCGGACCTCAGGGTTGACGGCAACGTAAATGTCGGAAGTGGAGACGTCGTTGAGCAGAATGGACTGGCGGGTAAGAGCGACCTGGCCGACGACACCGCGGCCAACCGGGACGCGGATGCGCTTGGTCTGGGCAGTGTGGCCAATCTGGAACCGCATGCGCAGCTCATGGGTGCGATCGTTGAGCAGGAGGATGGCAAAAATGCGGTAGTCGATTACGGCGCGAACTAATTCCGAAGTCCGATTCAGCAGGGTTTCGAGATCGAGCGTGGTGTTGAGCGCATCGGCCATGCGGACCAGGTAATTGAGGTCGGCGGTTTCGACGCGGGCATTGACAGGATCCAGATGCGCGGAGGGATTGGCCGGGTTGGCGGGACGATAGTCCCCTTCGAACTCATGTTTTGCGGGCGGCGATGGAGGGAGCGTAGACATGAAAGGCGCATAAAGATGATAGCGGATGGAAGGAGCGAGGGACTAAGGGATTGGGGACTAAGGGACAAGGGACCGAGGAACTAGAAACCGGTGCATGGATTCATTCGGTTGGAGCGTATTATTCGGCGCCGAGCTCGCGCACGATGGCAACCGATGCAGACGCGCCGATGCGGTTGGCGCCGGCTTCCAGCAGATTGCGGACATCGGCAAGGGTGCGAATGCCACCGGAAGCCTTCACACCGCAACGGGCGCCGGCAACGCCGCGGAGCAGGGCTACGTCCGCAGCGGTAGCGCCGCCGGTGGAAAAGCCGGTAGATGTCTTCAGGAAATCAGCGCCGGCCTGGATGGCGATTTCGGCGGCGCGGAGTTTTTCTTCCACCGTGAGCAGGCAGGTTTCAAGGATCACCTTGAGCAGTGCGCCGTGGTGATGGGCGACGTTGGCCGCGGCGTGGATGCTGTGGTGCACGGCATGGTGGTTGCCGCTCTTAAGCTGGCCGATGGGGATGACCATGTCCAGCTCGCGAACGCCGAGCCGGGTGAGGGAGGCTGCCTCCTGGCGCAAGGTGGAAACGAGCGAGGCGCCGAGCGGAAACCCGATCACAACGCCCACGGGAACCCCGGTGCCGGAGAGCAGCTTGACCGCGTCAGAGGCCCAGACAGGGTTGACCATGGCGCATGCAAAGCGGTAGCGGACGGCCTCGCTGCAGAGGCTCTCGATCTGTGGGCGGGTGGCGTCGGGCTTCAGGAGGGTGTGGTCAATGACGCCGGCAAGCGACTGCCACGTGGAAAGAGTCTGTGCGGTGAAGGCTGGCGCATCGAATGTACCGTTGTCGAATTCCAGGTCGGAAACATTGATGGGGGTCGTTGAGGCCATGGGTCGTGCTCCTAGCTGCCGGACGCCGCTCTCTTGGGCCGGCTCGGCGAACAGGGTCCGGTAGATGAGTATAGTCCCTGGGAAACTCCGGGCCAAGTGAATGGACGCTAAATTGACCGTTCAGGTTGCATGGCGCGGGTTTGGAGCTCGGGTGGATCCCGAGCCCAGCCTGTCGATGCTAGACTGGCCTTCATCCGAGGTGAAGAAGAGGCAGATGAGGATTTCCTGTGCGCTCTTGGCGGTGTTGCTTGTTGTTCCCGCGGGTCAGGGTTTTGGCCAGCAGATCGATCTGACGGTGCCAGCCACCAAGCCCCTCAATGGGCACCTGGTGCTGGTGTTTGCGATGAACGACAAGGACGAGCCGCGAATGCAACTCTCGGAGGATTACTTCTCCGAACAGGGCTTCGGTGTCGATGTTCAGGACCTGCCCCCCGGCAAACCAATCGTTGTGGATGCGAGGACCTTTGGCTTCCCGCGAGGGTCGCTCGCGAATCTGGACGCGGGCGATTATTTTGTGCAGGCGGTCTTCAATGTGTATGAGCAGTTCCATCTAGCTTCAGGAAAGACTGTGTGGCTGCCGCCCGATAAGGGCGAAGGGCAGCACTGGAACTTCAAGCCCGGCAATCCCTACAGCAAGCCGGTGAAGATTCATTTCGATCCCAGATCGCAGGCCACAATCCGGCTGACGCTGGACCAGGTGATTCCGCCTATTGAGGGGACGGACAAGGACCCGGTCGTGATGGCGGCCAAGGACCCAGGCGCAAAATGGCTGAAGTACATGCGCTTCAAGAGCGAGAAGCTGAGCGCCTTCTGGGGCCGGGACGTATGGCTGGGTGCTTGGATTCTGCTGCCGGACGGGTTCGACGAACATCCGGACGCGAAGTATCCGCTGGTCGTCTACCAGGACCACTATCACGCGGGGTTGGGGCCGGTCCCGTTTGTGACCACGCAGCCTGACCCCAAGTCGCCCGGTGCGCGCAGGCTTTCCAACGGCTACAAGTTCTTCCAGGACTGGACAGCGGGACGATTGCCGCGTGTGATTCTGATTTATGTTCAAAACGCCAATCCCTATTACGACGACTCGTACGACGTGGATTCGGCGAATGTCGGGCCATATGGGTCGGCAATCAACGAGGAACTGATTCCGGCCTTTGAGGCGAAGTATCGCGGCATCGGGCAAGGATGGGCTCGGGCCACGTTCGGCGGATCGACCGGCGGTTGGGAGGCGCTGGCGACGCAAATCTTTTATCCGGACTTTTACAACGGCACCTGGGCCGCCTGCCCCGATCCGGTGGACTTCCACGCCTACCAGAACATCGACCTCTACAACGACGCCAACGCCTTTGTGCGCAAGGGTGACTTTGCCGAGATTGCTAC
This sequence comes from Occallatibacter sp., assembly GCA_052145815.1. GTDB lineage: Bacteria > Acidobacteriota > Terriglobia > Terriglobales > Acidobacteriaceae > Telmatobacter. The sequence goes on along the minus strand of JBKQNU010000128.1, from coordinate 24,931 downwards.
GGCCGCTGACCGCAAACCGGACGGGACCGTCATTGCTACCGCCGGGCAGGAGTTTGCGTTCGAGTACGTGCTGGGGACGCATGGGCGATCAACCGAACAGTGGGATATCTGGCAGGCAGTGTTTTCACCGGCCGGGGCCGACGGCTACCCGGCGCAGGTGATCGACCCGATCACCGGTGAAATCGACAAGAAGGTGGTCGAATACTGGCATGAGCACTACGATCTGACCGCCATCCTGAAACGCGACTGGCCCACACTGGGACCAAAGCTCGAAGGGAAGCTGCACCTGACGGTGGGCGATGGAGATACATACTTCCTGAACAATGCCGTGCACCTGTTACAAAAGGAACTTTACGCGACGCGGAATCCCCACTCCGACGCGACCTTTCAATATGGCCCTGGGATGCCTCACTGCTACACCGGCGGCCCATCGGAGTACACCATGCAGCAGAACAACGCCGATTGGACGCAGCGCGTGCTGCCGCTGATGGTGGACCACATGCTGGCAACGGCGCCTAAGGGCGCAGACGTCAAGTCCTGGAGATATTGATGGCCGGCCTGCGCTCGGTCGCGGGCTTGTGCCGAGCGCCCACTGCGGTGGCGTTTGCAGGAATGCGGAGTCCGCTCTCATGCCGGATGATCGGTTGACATCAGGCAAATATCCGGAAAGTTGCGATAGCGCTCCGCGTAGTCCATGCCGTAGCCGATCACGAACAGGTTGGGGATAGAAAAGCCCACGTAATCTGCTTCGATTTTCTCGATGCGGCGCGAGGGCTTGTCCAGCAGCGTAGCGATGCGCAGCGTTTTTGGATGCTGCTGCAGAAAAAGTTTGCGCAAGTATGCGAGGGTAAGTCCGGTGTCGAGAATGTCTTCGACGATGAGGACGTTCTTGCCCTCGATGGGCTCGTCGAGGTCCTTGATGAGCTTGACGGCGCCGGAAGAACGCTGTCCCTTGCCGTAAGAGGAGACAGCCACAAAGTCGAATGTGGCGTCGGCCTGAATGGCGCGCGCCAGGTCCGATAGAAACGGCGCCGCGCCCTTGAGCACGCCGATCATGACCAGCTTTTCGCCATTCAGGTCTTCGCTGATCTGCGCGCCCATTTCCGCGACACGATCGGCAATTTGCTGGCGCGTAAAGAGAACCTCGTGTCCCTGATACGTGAGGGTAGACATGCAGACAGTATCCTCGACGAAGAGGCGGGCCGACTAGAGCGGCTGTGCAAATCATGGACGGAAATGGAGTTGAACACAGCTCTCCTCGACCGGCGGGTATGCATCCGAGGCACGTACCGGGCGTTCGTAACGGTTGCCGGATCGATCACGTCTATACTGAAGAAGACTGGATTTGAAGCGACATGCTCCCTTATTTACACATTTTTGGATTTCACCTGCCGACCTTCGGGCTGATGCTGTGGCTGGCTGCCGTGGCGGCGGCGTTTGTCACCGACCGGAACTTCAAGCGCGTCGGAATCGATGCGGACGCTGTGGGAATGGTGGCGCTTGCCGCGCTGATGGGCATCGTGGGCGCAAAGCTTTGGCACGTGATCGATACCCCGGCGGAGTTTCGCGCCTATGGATGGCGGGTGCTTTGGGATTCGGCCGGGTTTGCGTGGTTTGGCGGGCTCGTTTTCGGAATTTCCACGTTGATGTTTCAGGGCTGGTGGGCCAAGATCGGCATGCTGCGGATACTCGACCTGGCCGCTCCGGCGGCGGCGATCGGCTACGGCATCGGCCGCATCGGCTGTTTCCTCTCCGGCGACGGCTGCTACGGTATTCCCACCACGCTACCCTGGGGAATGAGCTTCCCCAACGGCATAGAACCGACACTACAGCGAGTCCATCCCACGCCGCTCTATGAATTGGCTGCGGGTTTGCTGATCGGACTTTGGCTGTGGCGCCGCAACGGTAAGCCGCATGGCACCGGCGCGATTGTCGGCCAGTATCTTGTCCTGACTGGAATTGCTCGCTTCCTAGTTGAATTTGTGCGGCGCAACCCCAAGGTTCTTTGGGGTTTATCGAATGCGCAACTGGCCAGCGCTGGTTCGGTGATCGCCGGGATTGCATTGGTCTGGTGGGCGGCTACGCGGCCGGCGACCGATCCGGATGATGCCGCACTGGCGGTGGAGAAGGCGGCGTAGAACGGGCTGGATCAGGTGGCCTGCCATGGATTGACAAGCGGGATGCCGCAATGCTCGAAGTCTGAAATGTTCCGTGTGGCAAGCGTGGCGCCATGAACTAAAGCAGTCGCACCGATAAGACCATCCATTTCGTCGATTGGCCGGCCCATCGATTTTCTTATTTTGAGCACCCTTCCGTAGGCGCGTGCAGCCACTAAATCGACATCAAATATCCTGCCCGCAAAGAGCGAGAAGAACATGTGCTCCGCCGTTTCGCGAAGCCGAAACTGACGCCGGCCATCCGGCATCAGGTCCAGGCCAGAAAGCACTTCGGCGACGACAATCGTGCAGGTCCACAGCTCGCCTTGGTCCTGCGAGTCTATCCACACCATCACTCGAGGGTCAGGCTCGGGACTCATCAGTTCGGAAAAGACGTTCGTGTCGAGCAGAATCATTATTCAAAGGTCGGGATGGGTCGATGTGACTTACGACGCGTCGGAATCCGAAGCTCTACGCCGCCCAACGGAGCGAACAGCTTGTGGATTGCTGTTCCGAGGCCCGCTCCTTGTTCCAGCCGCTCAGAAACGCTTTCTGTGAGCTCTCCAGAGTCGTGGCCAGTTAAACCCCGAGGCGGAATTTGAAGTTCATCGCCCCCAAGCGCAGCGAACCGCTTTTGTATCGCTCTTCCAAGGTCCTCTTCCCTTTCGGGAATTGCTTCCCCATTCACCACCAGCCGCGAAAGGAAGTCCCGCGCTTCGGCTTCCATGGAGTGGCCATTGAGCGCTGCGCGGACTTGGAGAGCGCGCTTGATCTTTTCATCGAGATTGCGGATTGTGATTGTCGCCATAGGAGGAGAATATCACAATTCTGCTAGCGTTGACAGCGTTGCTAGCATTGCTAACTGAACTGCTGCGCAAAAAGGCGTTGCTTCTTTGAATCATCGGCTATGGCGTGAACCCCACACTTTGCCAAAGCGGCGCGGGCGAGTAAACCGCCCCTGCCGCCACGGTGCGCCAGATCTTGCGCGTGTTGTGGATGTCGGCCAATGGGTCGGCGTCGAGCAGAAGGACGTCGCCGCGCTTGCCGGGGGCGAGAGATCCGGACTCGGACTCGACGCCCAGAGCACGGGCGGGGACAATGGTGGCGGCCTGAAGTGCCTCCAGCGGCGTAAAGCCTGCTTCGACATAGAGCTCAATCTCGCGATGCAGCGAATAGCCGGGGATGGCCTGATCGGTTCCTGCAACCATGGGGATGCCGGCTGCGTGAAGCGAGCGGAGGGTAGCCATCAGCGCCTGCCAGTTCGCGGTCGTCAAGGCGGCCTTGTCGGCGGGCGGCGGCGGGTTATCCAGCGCCTCGTGAAGCTGCGGCGCGACGTGATCCAGGCCAGGCTCAAGTTGATCGAGAGGCACGGTGTTCATGAACGATTCGAAGAGCGCAACGGTCGGGTCGAGAATGGTGTGGTGCGCCTGCAGGGTCGCAATAAGCTCCTTCGCACGCGGTCCGTCAAGCTCCAGCACCGGCGGCTTGGTGCGGTCCGGCTTTCCGTCGGCGCCCAGAACTGGGTGGGTGAAGTAGGGCATCTCATACTGGATGTGGTTGATCTGGTCCATACCGTCGTTCACGCCGTCGATGGCAGTCATGCCGTTGGGGATGTGTCCGGTGACGGTCATTCCGCGCGCGTGTGCGGCGATGCAGATGGCTTTAACCACCTCCGGTTTGACGGAGCTGTAGATCTTGATCTGGCGGGCGCCGGCGGCTTTGTACTTCTGCACTAGATCCACTGCCTCATCCGGCGTGTCCGCAGTAACCGCGCCCAACGAAACAGGGCCGATGCCGTCAATGATTCCGGCAAACTCGAGATGGGGACCTATAGCGGGGTTCTGCTTGCGGTCGAGTTGGTCATGAAGGGCGCGGATGAAATCGAACTCGTTGCCCACGTCGCGCACGCTGGTGACGCCGGCGGCGAGGTAGATGGGTCCCCACTCCACCTGTTCGTAGTGGGCGTGCATGTCCCACAAGCCGGGGATGGCGAACTTGCCTGTGGCATCGAGGATTGAGGCGTCCTTGGGGATGCGAACCGCGGAGCGCGTACCCACGGCCTTGATGACGCCGTCTTCGATGACGATCACCGAGTCCTGGATCGCAGGCGCACCGGTCGAGTCTTCCAGCGTTGCGCCGGTAATGGCAAGCTTGCGGGCGGGAGCAATGCGCGCTGAAGCACTGAGCTGCGCCAGCGCGGCAAGATTCGATTCGACGGCCGCCCCGATGAATGTGCCGAGCGACGACTCGTAGGGTTCTCGCACTGCCTCAAAATGATCGAATTCAGCATCGGTGCTGACCAGGGCGACGAGATTGCGGGCGTCGTCGACCCACAGCGACTCCTGCCCCCAGATCAGGCCGGCAACGGTATAGCCATGCACCGCCACGTTGCCCACGGTGAGTGTTCCGGCGGGCTCAATGTGGACCGCTGCACCTGAGGGATAAACGACGAACTGCGCCGGCTGGGAGTGCCCGATCCACCAGCGCATCATCTGTTCCTGCATGGCGACGGGGGAGTAACCGTCGGTGATGAACCAGGGGCCGGAGGGAGTGCGCGTCTGGGCTTTGCCGCTGCGCGTGATGGAGATCGAATTCCCATTGACGAAGAGGGAGTCGTCCATGGGGGAGAGGCGGGAAGACTTGCCCTTTGCCGTGTAGGAGACGGGAGAGCCATCGGCTGGGCGCGAAACGTAGACGGTCTCCAGCGGCACCGCGGAGCCGCGATCCTTGAAGAGGAAGTGGGAGGTGAGAGTAGTGTTGTCGCCGCTGGTTTCGATCGCGTAGGTTTCCTGCCCGATAGCCTTGGCGAACTTGTGCAGCACGAATTCTCCCGAAGTATCGGGCTGCTGGGCGTGCAGGCACGCTGCCAATAGCAGCAAGGAAAAAGTCAGTCGGCGAGCGGCGATTTGCAAGAGGCATTCCTCCCAAGCCGAAGCGGAGGCTGCCCAGGCCGGAGCCCGGATTTGCGCTCGCTACGTGGTCAGATTGTAGACCAGCCCGTAGGGATCCCTCACGTAGGTCCTGGGAAACTCCGGCTCGTCTTTCACCACTTCGCAGCCGTTGTTGACCAGTCGATTCCGAGCCTCTTCCACGTCGCCAACGGTCACTTCCAGCACCGGGTCCAACTTGGGGCCGGGCTCGATGAAGAGGTTGATGTTCTTGCCTTCGAGCGCCATCATTTTCGGGTTCGGGTCGGTGACAGTGAAGCCAAGCTGCTCGACGTAGAATGCCGCCGCCTTTGCCGGATCCGGCGCCTGGATGAGAATGTCTTTGCCGAAGCTGTTGGCCATATTTTTCTCCGGATATGCGTTTCACCTTCCGATTCTGCGCCGCAAGGCATGGTCCAGGCAACGCGAATTATTGATAAGCGTGCGCCCAATGGAAGTAATTCTGCGCAAATTCCGGGAAGAAATTCGCCGGGCGGCAGGTGATTGGTTCTTTGCGGCACAGGTCTGTTTTTGGGGGTTGGATTTGGGCATGGGTATTGACAAGGTTGGAGGGAATCGAGCGTCGGCGCGAGAGGAGTTTCTAGCGGAGACGGCTGCGATTGTTCGTGGCCGCCCACCCTTGGCACAAATACAAGAACCTGCCAAGGATGGGGTACTCGTTCATTCTTGGCTAACGGCTCTTCATACGCGCCATTGAAAGCAGATACCGAAGCCGTCCGGATCTTTCAGGTAGAGCTGTTTCATGCCGTACCAGGCGACCTTCGGTTCGTTGATGTCCAGGCCTTTGGCGCGGATGTGCTGGTAGGCGCCGTCGACGTCGGGGCAACCGATGTAAATGCATGTGTCTCCGTGAGCGTCGATGCGCGCGGGTTCGGGAGCTGCGGGCCGCTCTCCGTAATCGTAGGCGGTGTTGAGCATGATCTCGGTGCTGTCGCCGTGCTTGAGCCAGCACCAGCCAAAGTCGTCCGGGGCGACGGGATTTGCGTTGCTCTTGACCTCAAAGCCGAGCACGTCGCGGTAGAAGCGGACAGAGGTGGGCATGTCGAAGACTTCCAGGAGGGGACAGACGCCGCGCATGTCGATGGGCATGGGATGCTCCGGAATTGCAATGCTTTCACGGTTGGTGCGGAAGTCCTGTCACGAAAGCGAGACGTGGAGTACCCAGCGTTCAGGGCGTAGATGATGGAAGCCGGACGAAGGAGAGCGCTTTGGGCAATCCCACGTTAGCCTGACCGGAAAGATTTTGCAATGGCTCTTTTGGATCAACCCCATGAGTCTCTTCGATGGATGGACGAGCGCAGGGACGAAGATATTCTGAACTTGGCAGAAGATTCTTGAATGGCTGCCGATCTTGTGTTGGCAGGGAGACTCGCTTGGCACGTTATCTGGTTACAGGATCTGCGGGGTTTATCGGGCGCTCGATCGCGGCGGCGCTGCTCAAACGCGGCGACACGGTCCGCGGCATCGACAACTTCTGCACCGGCAAGCGCTCCAATCTGATTGGTTTAGAAGCGATGGAGTTCATCGAAGGCGATTTGGCCGACCCGGCGGCATGCGCGCAGGCTTGCAAGGGCGTGGAGATTGTGTTTCACGAGGCGGCGCTGGCCTCGGTTCCACGCTCGGTTGAGGACCCCGTGGCGACCAATGTGGCCTGCGTGGATGCAACGCTGAACCTGCTGGTGGCGGCAAAGGCGGCGGGAGTGCGACGGGTGGTGTATGCGGGGTCGTCTTCAGCGTACGGAGATACGCCGACGCTGCCCAAACGCGAAGACATGCTGCCTAATCCGATTTCTCCTTATGCAGTGGCCAAGTTGGCGGGCGAGCAGTACATGCGGGCGTTTACGCGGGTGTACGGGCTGGAGACCGTGGTGCTTCGCTACTTCAACGTGTTTGGGCCCTATCAGGATCCGACCAGCCATTATTCAGGCGTGCTGGCGATTTTTTGCAGGAATATGCTGGCCGGCGAGCCGGTGACGATCTACGGCGACGGGGAGCAGAGCCGGGACTTTACGTATATCGATAATGTGGTGCACGCCAACCTGCTGGCTGCTTCCGCACCGGCGGAGTTGGTGGCGGGGAAGATGATGAACGCGGCTTGTGGAAAGAGCATTACGCTCAACGAGACGTTCGGCGTGCTCTGCGAGCTGACTGGCTATCAAGGCAAGCCGATTTATGCGGACGGGCGTGCAGGGGACATTCGCGATTCGCTGGCGGACATCGGGCTGGCAGGGGAGCTGCTGGGCTATAGGCCGCAGGTGGATTTCCGCGAGGGGTTGCAGCGGACGGTGGAGTGGTACCGGGCAGAGGCCTCGGGAGGAGCGGCTGTTCCGTATCAGGTTCCGAGCGAATTCGAGGTGAGCGGATTTCCTTCCTTGACGCATTGAGATGGTATTGAGGCGGACGTCCAGGATCTAAAACAGCGAGTTAGCCTCCGCTTCGCGGAGCCAGCAAGTTGGCAAGTCAGCGATAGGCTCTATTGACGAATTCGTTGAAATGAAAGACACTGGCGGGGATTTCCTCCGCAGTGTCTTTTGTGTTTTGTAGGCAGGACAGACTGCGCGAGGCGACTCGGACCGAGCGCTTTGAAGCGTTTCCCGTGAAGATTTTCAGGCCAGTGATTCTTTGGCTTCGGCCCTCACCCTACAGGATCTGTGCGAATGCTTTCGGTTTCGGAACCGAGGTTCCCACGCTTTGCCGGATCCCTTTCCTGCCTCGCATCAGTCCGTTTTTCTTGCGCCGCCCGGCGTTCGCCGCGACAGTTCCTCGACGTCGCTGCGCGAGCTTGCGGCTATGCTTTGGCGCAGACGGCGTGTGGTGGCGTGGATTGAGGGCGGCCTGCTGCTGGTTTGCCTGCTCTATTGCCTGATTGCTCCCAACCAATACGAGGCCAGCGCACGGGTTGCATTGCGCACGGCGCCGGCGTCCGCGCTGAATATGGACGCGGCGGGATCGCTGGCGGCTGCGTCGATCCTTTCCGCGCCGTTGCAGCAGGAGACGGTGGCCGGTTATCTGCGCAGCGACCAACTGGCGTTGATGGTGATCACTGACTTGAAGCTGTTTGACGCGGCGGGATTCAATGGGCGATTTGCGCATCTGTTTCCCGGGTTTCAGCCACAGGCACACGCGCCCGATGCGGAGGCTTACCTGCTGGAGCGGTTTCATAAGCGGTTGCGGGTAGAGGTTTTGCCGCGGTCGCTGGTGCTGGAGATACGATTCCGTTCGCGGGACGCGACGCTCTCGGCAGCGGTGGTGAACGACCTGATTCGCGTGTACGGAGATCAGGACAGCCAGGCTCGGATGCAGGCGACTGCGCAGCAGTCGGAGTGGCTGCGAGGCCAGCTCAAAGTCCTGAAGGCGCGCGTGGACCAGGATCAGCAGCGGCTGACGGAGTTCGAGAACAAGCATGGTCTGCTGAACGCTCCGGAAACGCAGTCGAACGGGGAGCTGAGCGATACAGAGCACAACTCGACGCTGCTGGAAATCGATGAACTGGGGCGACAACTGGTGGCTGCCACGACGGATCGGATTTTGCGCGAGGCACAGTACCGCTCAGCTTCGCAGGGCGACCCGGAGCTGGTGATTCAAGCCGATCCGCGGCTGCAGGCCGAGTATGGGAACTTTGCCACGGCGTTGCTGGAGCAGATTCACAACAAAGCCAGCGAACTGGAATTGGAACAGGCGCAATTGAGCACGGAACACGGTCCGAATTTTCCGCGAGTGGTAGAGATTCGCCGCCAGCTTGAAAACCTGGACGCGCAGAGGAAGGCCGAGGACGCCAAGGTGGTGGAGCGCTTCAAGAGCGCGTGGCAGACGGCGGTGGACCGCGAGCAGATGGTGAAGAAGAGCCTGGATGAACGCACCGCCGAGGGCCTGAAGCTGAACGACGCCGCGGCGGAGTACATGGTGATGCGGCAGGAAGCCAGTTCGAGCCACGAGCTGTATATGAAAGTGCTCGAGAAGATGGAGGAGGCCGGATTGGCAGCTGGTGTGCAGAGCTCGAATATTACGGTGGTGGATTATGCGCGGCAGCCGGTGAAGCCGGTAGCACCGGATTTGCCGCTTTACATGGCGATCACATTTTTTGCCGGTCTTTGGCTGGCGGTGGGAGGTGCGCTCTTGATGGAATCGATGCATTTTTCCTGGGGTCGAACGATACTTGTGCTGGCGGTGCTGCTGACTGGCGCGATGGCGCATGGGCAAACGCCGACGCCGTCTCTCGACGGGCTGCCTGTAGGCGTGGCGAGGATTCCGGGCACGCCTGATACGAAGATAACGCCCAATCCCAAGGATTCTCCAACGGTTTGGAGCGGGCCTGCGGGCGCTGTGCAGAATGGAGCCGCGTTGCAGCCCGGAGTGCAGCTGAGCGCGCCGATGCCAGGGCCGATTGGGCCGGGGGATTTTGTAGACGTTCAGGAATCGCACACCCCGGAGTTTCACTCGAGGGTGCGGGTTTCGCCGGCGGGGATGGTGACGCTGCCCATGGTAAATGAGGTGACGATTTCCGGGTTGGACGAGGCGGGGGCTGCGCGCGCGATTGAAGCTGCGTTGCTGAAGAGGGGCATGCTCTTGCATCCGCAGGTGACAGTGCTGGTGACCTCGTACGCGGGACAGGACGTGAGCGTGCTTGGCGAGGTGGCTCGACCCGGGGTTTATCCGTACACGCTGCACCACCGGCTGCTGGATCTGATTTCAGCGGCGGCCGGGCTTTCGACGAATGCGGGACGGCTGGTCAATGTGTTTCATCGCAGCGATCCCAACACGCCGCACGCAGTAGTGCTGGACCCCGGCGGGACGGATACGGTTGCGGACCATAACCCTGAGCTGAGTCCGGGAGACACGGTGCAGGTCAGCCGCGCGGGCCTGGTGTTTGTGATTGGCGACGTGGTGCGGCCGGGGGGATTTCCGGTGGACCCGGCGCAGGGGCTGACGGTGGTGCAGGCGTTGAGCCTGGCGTGGGGGCCGAGCCAGAACGCGGCGGCAGGGAAGGCGCTACTGATTCGCGAGCAGAAGGGCGGGCGAACGCTGACTACTCTGAACTTGCGGCGGATGATTCATGGGCAGGACCCGGACCAGGCGATTTACGACCGCGACATTCTTTTTGTGCCTGACTCGATGGCGAAGAACATGTGGAACCGAACGATGGAGGCGGCGATTCAATCGGCGGTGGGGGTGACGATTTACGCGAGCCTGGTTTATTCGCAGAGGTTTTGATGCGCAGGATTGCCTGGGGTTTGTTGCTGTTGTTCGCGTTTGCGGTTCCGTGGGAGTACTCCCTGGACCTGGGCGAACCGCTGGGCAATATTGCGCGCGTGGTGGGGGTGGTTTTGCTGCTGGTGGCCATTCCTGCTGTTTTGCAGGCAGGGCGGGTGCGGACTCCGGGGGCGATGCAGTGGCTGGTGCTGGTTTTCTACCTGTGGTTCTGCTGCTCGTATTTCTGGACGCTTGAACCGTTGGCAACTCTGGAGAAGATGCGCGGGTACTTTCAGGAAATGATGATTGTATGGCTGGTGTGGGAGTTTTCCGAGAGCCCGCGGGACCTGCGCGCGCTGCTGCAGGCCTTTGTTGCGGGGTCGTGGGTGCTGGCGTTGCTGACCCTGGCCAACTTTCGCTCGCTGGAGGCGATTGCTGCGGGGCAGATTCGCTTTGTGGCCGAAGGACAGGACCCCAACGATGTGGCGCGGTTTCTTGATTTGGGCTTTCCGTTGGCAGCCTTGCTGTTGAGCAGCTTGCCGGGCGAACAACGCTGGCCTGGACGGCTGCTGGCAATGGGGTACTTGCCCTTGGGGCTGGTGGCGGTGTTGCTGACCGCTTCGCGGGGAGGGTTTCTGGCGGCGGTAGTTGCATTAGGCGGGTGCGGATTGATGCTGATGAAGAGTCATCCAAAAGGAGCGTTGGCGGGAACGATGGCGTTGCCGTTGGTGGCCGCTGGATTATGGGTTGCGGTTCCGCGTGAGACGATTGAGCGACTGGAGACGATTCCGTCCCAGCTTGCAAGCGGCGACTTGAATCAGCGCCTGAATATATGGGATGCGGGATGGCATGCGTTTGTCCGGTCTCCGCTGGTGGGCAGCGGAGCGGGCTCGTTTACAGGTGCGGCAGGGACAAATTTTCGAGATACGGCGCATAACTCGGAGTTATCGCTTCTTGTGGGGGGCGGGCTGGTCGCGTTGTTTCTTGCGTTGGAGATTGTGGCGCTTGCGGCGCGGGCTGCGATGCGGACACGCGGGCCGCTGAAGCTGGCGCTGGGGACGGTTCTGGTGGTATGGGCGCTTGCGGCGCAGGTGGATACGGTGGAGGAGAATCGGGCGACATGGCTGCTGCTGGGGCTGATTGCGGTGGCGGGGCGGCTGGCGGTGGAGGAACCGGCAGGGATGGAAGAGTGTTTTCCTGCCGATGCCGTCGCGGGCGCGTTTGACACGGATCCCGGACTCTCGTCGAGACCAGTGGGTTGAGGCTCGGAATGGGCTCAATTGTTTGGGTTCGGCGGCTCTTCACGGGCGGCGGCGTGAATCGCCGGATTTTTCGCGCGGCTGCGTCTGTAACGGCGGTTGGAATTCTAGTGAAACTAGTGGCGACGGCGAAGGAGATCGCTGTTGCCGGCGTGTATGGCCGCAGCGATGCGATGGATGCGTTTCTGGCGGCGGCGTTGTTGCCGGGGCTGCTGATCAACCTGATCTCGGAGTCGATGAACCAGGCGCTGGTGCCGACGCTGATCCGGGTGCGGGAACGGGAGGGCCACGAGCGCGCGCAACAACTGCTGTCGAGCTCGATGCTGTGGATGTGCCTGCTGCTGACGGCGGCTTCTGTCCTGATGGCGGCGACAGCGCGAGGGTTCTTTCCTTTGATTGCGTCGCATTTTTCTGCCGGCAAGCTGGACCTGTCGATACGGCTTTTCTACGGATTGCTGCCGGTTGTTCTGATCACCGGCGTTGCCACCAACTGCACTGCCGTATTGAATACCTTCGACCGATTTGCGTGGCCGGCGCTGGCTCCGGTGGTGATTCCACTCGCCATCATGGTGGGGGCTCTCACGTTGGGCGGGCGGCTGGGCATCTGGGCCATGGTGTACGCGACGGTGGGTGGGTCGCTGCTGCACGCGGGGCTGGTGGCGGGAATGATGGAACAGAGCGGATATCGATTCCGCCTGCGCTGGCACGGAATGACGGAAGCGACGCGCGAGGTAGCGCAGCAATATGGGCCAGTGCTGTTGAGCGCGGTGGTGGCGTCGGGCGGACTGCTGGTGGACCAGTCGATGGCGGCGATGCTGCCGGCGGGGAGCGTGTCCGCTCTGGTGTATGGGAACCGGTTTGTAAGCGTGGCGATTGCACTGCTGGCCGGCGCGGTTTCGACAGCGGTGACGCCGTACTTTTCGCGCATGATTGCACAGCGGGATTGGGCGGGATGCCGGCACACAGTGCGGACCTGGGTGCGGCTGACGGCGCTGGTCTCGGTGCCGCTGGCGGCGGTGCTGATTGCCGGATCGCACGCGGTGGTGCGGATGGCGTTCGAGCACGGGGCGTTTGGGCCGCGCGATACACAGGTCGTCGCCGCGGTAATGGCCATGTATGCGATTCAGATTCCGTTCTTTGTGGCAAGCCGAGTGTTTTATAGGTTCATTGTGGCCATGCGGCGCACGGATCTGGCGCTCTATTGCGGTATCCTCAATCTAATTCTCGACATTGTGTTGAACCTGGTGCTGATGCGCTGGTTGGGGGTCGCCGGCATTGCATTGGCAACGTCTCTCTGGACGATAAGCACGTTCTTCTTTCTCTGGTATTGGATGCAGAGGCTGATGCCGAGAGCACCCGATGGTGTTTTGGAATAAACTCTGCGAGTTAGCTCCCGCTCTCCAAGAAGAGCGAGTCAGCAATTCAGCGGGGACACCGCCAGGAGGAGCAATTGATTTCCAAGCCGGCGCAGTATCTTCTGCGATTCGACGACCTCTGTCCTACCGTGTCGAGGCGCCGGTGGGAACGGTTTCTGCCCCTGATCGAGGAGTTCCGCATCAGGCCGATTCTGGCCGTGGTACCTGACAACCGAGACCGCAAACTGATGTGCGACGCGCCGAACCCGGAGTTTTGGGCGTGGATGCGCGTCATGGAATCGGCTGGGGCGACAATTGCATTGCATGGTTACCAGCATATCTGCCGCAACATTGGAAAGAGCCTTGTACCGTTGCATTCCCATTCTGAATTCTGCGGCATGGCCAGGGATACACAGCAGCGCTGGATTGAATCCGGACTGCGGATTCTTCGCGGACAGGGCCTGAACCCGCGCATCTGGGTCGCGCCCAGGCACGGGTTCGATAAGAACACCCTGGCAGTTTTAAGGCTGGTGGGAGTCAAAATGCTCTCCGATGGATTTGCCCGCGTTCCGTTCAAGCGGGGGGGGATTACGTGGATTCCGCAGCAGCTTTGGGGGCCGGTGGAGAAATCGAAGGGGCTATGGACTATTTGCCTGCATCCGAATACAGCTCGCGATGCGCAGGTGGATGAGTTGCGATCTTTTTTGGAAAAACATGCAGCGCAGTTTACGTCAGTAGACCGGGTGATGGCCGAATGCAAGCCCGCAAAGCTGAGCACACCCGAACGAGTCTACGAGGCGCTGGCGCTGTGGAGGGCTCGATTCTCGAGGTTCAGTAAGAGAAGCAGGTCGAGAGAAAAGGAATGACTGCTGCAAGACAGGCTCTTTGACGAGTGAATTAGACAGAGGAGTTAAAGCAGAGATTCATCCAAGCGATTGACTCCAATGGCTGGGAGCGCGGTTCCGGGTGAGCAGGTCAGCGTAAAGGGCTTCCCAGCGATCGAGCACTGCGTCGAGACTGAAGCGTTCCATGACAAACTGCCTCGCCCTCTCGCCGATGGCGTGGCGTTCTTGTTCGGTGAGTCTCATCATCCGGGCCATTCCTTCCTGCAACGCAGGGAAGCTTGCTGCATTGACGAGGAAGCCGGTTTGGCCCTCGACGACGGCCTCGCGTGTTCCGGGGACATCGGTGGCAACGGCGGGAAGCGCACAGGCAGCGGCTTCGAGAAGTCCCATGGGAAGGCCTTCCCAGAGGGATGATTGAACGAAGGCATCGGCAGCCTGCATCCATGGACGGACATCGAGTTCGAAGCCGAGAAAGCGGACGCGGCGTTCGAGGCCTAACTCCCTGGTGAGGCGGCGCAGCTCGCTCTCCTGTGGGCCGGCGCCGGCTATGACCAGGCGCGAGGGCTGGGGCACGTCAACCATGGCGCGCAGCAGCGTGGGGTAATCCTTCACGGGTTCCAGGCGGCCGGCAGCGAACCAGAGGAATTCGTTTTCGAGGCCGAGCTGCTTTCTGACGTTGTTGCGAACAGCCGCGTCGGGACGCCAGTGAAAGACATCGACACCGTTGGGCAGTACGAGCAGCTTGTCTCTGCTCACCATGTTGGCCGCGAGATGCGTTTCAGCGGCAGCATGGCTGACGGCGGTGACTTTGTCGGGCAGTCGCTTGCTTAGGCGATAACCGAGCTTTCGGCCGATGGCGCCGGTGGAGGAGCTGTGCAGTGTGTCGACCAAAACCCGCATGGGCGAGAGCAACCGCGACCAGCGCGTGAACCAGGCGGCGTGGGGAAGGTGGGCATGGACGACGTCGGGGCGTTCCCGGCGGAGCCAGCGCTGAAAGTGAATCCAACCGCGCGGGTCGGCGAGTCCCTTGCGCATGCGGAGGCTCATGAACGAGATTCCGGCCGCGGACAATTCGCCTGCGACGCTGGAGCCCGAACCGGAGAGCGCCACCACGCAGACGCGCCAGTCGCGGCGATGAAGCCCATGGGCGAGCAGGATCATCTGCCGTTCGGCGCCGGAAATGCGATCAAGCCCTGGAATGACGAAGGCGACGGACTTCATGGGCGAGGTTCCCGGATGGTCGAGTCGATCAGGTCTTCATAGGCACGGATGGCGCGGTCGATTCTGAAGGTCTCAACGAAGGGGTGAGGAAAACGCTCGCCCGGTTGCAGGAAAGCGAGGGCCTGACGCAGGCTCGCGGCCAGAGCCGGTGCGGAGATGCTTGCCGCCAGCCATGCGCCTGGCCGGCTGCAAAGCAGGTCGCGAACTCCGTCGGAGGAGGGCATGGCGACGAGGGGAAGACCGCCGGCGGCAGCTTCAAGCAGGGCATTTGGCATCCCTTCATGACGTGAGGAAAGGACAAACAGCGAAGCGCCGGGAAAGTAGGCGCAGGGATCATCGACATGTCCGGCGAAGTGCACAGCCTGTTGCAAACCGAGTTGGCGTGACTGGGCATTGAGGGAGGCTTCTTCGGGGCCTGATCCGGCAATGAGTAGATGGGCGGTTGGATAGGATTCCAGCAGAGATTGGAACGACTCAAGAAGTAGATCGAAGCCCTTTTCTCTGGACAGCCGGCCGACGGCCAGCAGCTGAGGGCCCGGACCGGGCCAACTGTTTGAGCTGAGGTTCAAGGTGCGGCGGATTGCGTCGATGTCGAGCGGATTGGGCAAGACGGAAAGCAGACTCTGCGGAATCGCGAGTTCATTCGCGAGGTCAGTGGCCATGGCAGGGGTCTGGCAGATGATGCGGTCCGCACGGCGATAGAGGAGCTGGTAGAGCAGGCGGGTGTAGGGGGGCAGGTTGTCCTGATCGAGGGAAGCGGAGAGGGTTCCGTTTTGGCGCACCAGTATGTGCGTGGACCGAGGGAAAAACGGATGGAGCAGAAGGACGAGGAGGTTGAGATGGAACATTCCCGAAATGACGATGTGCGGCTTGATGCGGCGGACCAACGCGAGGAGCGGGAATGCCGCGTAGCGGATGCGGGATGCGCGCAGGAGATGGATGGTCACGCCGGGCGGAGCAATCTCGGCTGAAAGACCGATTTGGGCAGCGAGGCACAGATGTAACTCATACTTCTGGCGGGAGAGGTTCTGCGCCAGATGAGAGAAAACTTTTTCGGCGCCGCCTCCACCAAGATGCGGTATGAGCAACAGTACCTTAGTACGCTGTTCCATAGGGTTTTCATGAAACGTTGAGTAAATGCCGATTTTCGATTGAATTGTCTTTCGTGGAAATAACAAAAGACTGAGCAAAATGAATCAGAAATACTAATTCAACCGTGGCAAAGTTAGTTTCTTCGGGGTGTAACTCTGCGCAAATCGTGGATATTCAAGCGAAACTCTGCTGGCCGTCAAATATTGCTGTGTCTGTTTCGTCTTTTCGAGTCTTAGCGCAAGCCAAGACCGACCTCCGCCCGGCGTTGAAAGGGAGCTATCCGAGCGAGCCTTAGAAGGCTTGCCAGGAAGCCGGGAATTGGAGGCGGGCACAGTGTTTGTTTCGGAAGCACCGCAACTGCTTGCGGGGCTGCAGCGGAGTAGTGCGCAGCGACCGTATCACATCGTCATCGGTATCACCCACCCACAGACATGCCTGACGCTTACCGGACGCTTGCACGCATTGCGTGAGGCGGGGTTTCGCGTAACGCTGATTTCAAGCCCAGGAGAACTACTTGACCAGACGGCTCTCCGCGAGGGGGTTGAAGCGATCGGAGTGCCGATGCGTCGCGAGATTGCGCTGCTTGCCGATCTTGTGTCGCTGATGAGGCTGTGGTGGACGCTGCTGCGGCTGAGGCCGGATCTGGCCGAGTTCAGCACTCCGAAGGCCGGTCTTCTGGGCAACATTGCATCGAGGCTTGCGGGCGTGCCGGCGCGGGTCTACATGCTGCGCGGGCTCAAGCTCGAGACCTCAAAGGGAATGAAGCGAACCATCCTGCTGGCTGCGGAGAGGGCGGCGGCCCGGTTTGCGCAGGTTGTGCTTTCGAACAGCGAGAGCATGCGATCTGAAGCGGTGGCGCTGGGCGTGGCTCCCGCGGACAAAATCCATCTGCTTGGAGAGGGCAGCAGCAATGGGGTCGACGTGGCGCGGTTTTCGCCTGGAGAAAACGAGTTGCGGAGCCAGCTGAAGATTCCGGCGAAGGCGCATGTGATTGGATTTGTGGGCCGTCTGACCGAAGACAAGGGGATTCCCGAGCTGATTGAAGCGTTCGACACCATTGTGCAGGCGGAACCGGAGGCTTGGCTGCTGCTGGTGGGTTGGTTCGATGCATCGGAAGATGCGCTTGGGGCGCAGGTTCGGGCACGGATTGAGCGCCATCCGCGCATCCATTGCACCGGTTTTGTGGCTGATACAGCGCCGTACTACAGGGCAATGGACGTGATGGTTCTGCCCACCTGGCGGGAGGGGTTTCCAAACGTGGTGCTGGAGGCAGCGGCTACCGGGGTCCCGGTAATTACGACGCTGTGCACGGGCTCGCGCGATTCAGTGGTTTCTGAGGTGACCGGTTTGCTGATTCCGCCGGGGTTCCCCGAGGCAATCAGTGAGGCGGTGCTGAAACTGCTGCGCGATCCGGCGCAGCGCCGTCGGATGGGCCAGGCAGCCCGCGCCTGGGTGTGCAAGAACTACGTGGACGAGCGTGTGCTTCGGTTGGCGACAGCGTTTTACAAAAGCCTGTTGAAGCCAAGGGCCGGGGAAAGGTCCGGGAACGGTAGGGGAGAAAAATGGAGGGGCGCGTGGCCAGTTCTCAAGGAGGCATCGGCCTCGCATAGTGAGGCGAAGATCATAGGCGATGTGAGAGTTCTTTAGGGAGCCGGTAGTCGGTCGATCACGGTACGATGAGCGTCCTGTTGTGCGGCTGGAGGGGGTTGCAGTGTGTGCGCTCCGGCTTCGGCCGCGCGAAGCACTTCGTTGGGCACGATGCCCAGGATGAGCGTGGCGGCAACGGCCATGGCCAAAGCTGCCATGACGGCGAAGCCGACTTGCGGTTTAGGAGCGGATGCGGCGCCGTCGGCCGGGTGTTGTGCGGTAGCAAGAGCGAGCCGCAGGTAATAGGCCGCGGCCAAGCCGGAGTTGAGCAGGCCGATGATTGCCAGCCATACGGCCCCGCCGCCGACGGCAGATGAGAACGAGTAAAACTTGCCGAAGAATCCGCCGGTAAACGGAATGCCGACCAGGGAGATGAGAAAGAAGATAAGCACGCCGCCGAGAAGCGGAGAGCGATAAAGCAGGCCGCGGTAGTGGTCGATCATGGGCAAGGATTCGTCGTATCCGCTGATGACGGTGATGACGGCGAAGATGCCCACGTTCATGGCGGCGTAGGCCGCGGCGTAAAAGGCGGCGGCGGCGATGCCGGTGTTTTCCGCGCCTGCGAAGGCTGCCAGCAGGTAGCCGGCGTGAGCGATGGAGGAGTAGGCGAGCATGCGCTTGACGTTCTGCTGACGCAGCGCGGCCAGGTTGCCGACAGTCATGGAGAGCACGGCGACGATCCACAGCAGCGGAGTCCAGACGGAGCGCAAGGTGGGAAGCATTTCGTAGGCCACGCGGAGCAGCACGGCGAAGGCCGCGGCCTTGGGCGCGGTTGACATGAGGGCGACGACCGGCGACGGTGCGCCTTCGTAGACATCGGGCGTCCAGATATGGAACGGCGCGGCGGAGACCTTGAAGAGGATGCCGACGAACATGAGAGCCATGCCGGTGAGCAGCAGGTTTTGGTTGAGGGCGAGAGGCGCTCGCTGGGCGATCTCGTAGATCTGCGTGGTTCCGGTGGCTCCGAAGATCAGGGCGATGCCGTAGAGCAGGAAGGCGGTGGCGAAGGAGCCGAGAAGAAAATACTTGATGGCGGCTTCGGGGCCGCGCGCAGTTTCCTTGCGATAGCCGGCCAGGATGTAAGTGGCGATCGAAGAGATTTCGAGCGCAATGAAGACGACGAGAAGTTCGACAGCGCCGGTGAGCAGGCACATGCCCACGGCGCCGAAGACGATGAGCGCGTAGAACTCGCCCTGGTGATGGCTGTCTTCAGGCAGCGTGTCGAGCGAGAGCAGCAGCGTGACCAGCACGATGCCGCAGATGAGCACGTGAAAAAAGATGGTAAAGGCGCTGGTTTCGACGGTGCCGAAAAAGCCGGTGCCTTGAGGGAGCGAAAGTTGCCAAAGGCTGGCCCAGAGGGCAAACATGGCTCCGAAGCTGGCTACCCATCCCAGGTTGCGGCGGGGGACGCCGGGCTTGAGTGAAGCGTCAATCAGCATCACGGCGACGCCGGTGAGGGTGAGGATGACCTCGGGAAGGATGCGGGCGATGTCGGGCACTGGGTTCACCGCGGACCTCCCGTGTGGGACGAACTAGGTGATGCGTATTGATGCACGGCCTGTTCGATTGTGAAGCCGATATCTGCGTTCCTAGGCGGGCGAACTCCCTGCTTGATGGCGGGGAGCCAGATGGAGGGCGCGACTCCCATGACAAAGGTGAGCGCGACGATGGGGCAGAGGACGGCGAACTCGCGGAAGTAGAGATCACTGGCGGGATGGGCGACGATCATGTCGCTTTGCGGACCGTAGAAGAGGCGCTGCACCAGGCTGAGCATGTAAGCTGCGCCGAGAATGACTCCCAACGAGGCGGCGACGGCCCAGCCGCGACTGACGCCGGTGAAAGTGCTGGAGAGGATGAGGAACTCGCCAACAAAGCTATTCAAAATGGGCAGTCCGATCATGGCCAGCGTAATGAGGACGAAGTGGGTCGCGGTGTTGGGCAATTTCGCGGCCATTCCGCCATAGACGTTGATCTGGCTGATGGCGTAGCGGTCGTAGAGCGCGCCGAGGAGGACGAAGAGAGCGGCGTCGACGACTTCGTGGCTGAGGATCTGGTAGACGGCGCCGGTGGATCCGATGAAAGTGAAGCCGTAGATGCCGAGGACGATGAGGCCGAGGTGGCTGACGGCGGCGAAGGCGATGAGGCGCCAGAAATCGCGCTGAACGAGGGCCAGGCAGGCGCCGTAGAGAACTCCGATGACGGCGAGGGCGATGAGATATGGAGCGGCGGCGCGGGCCTGGGCGGGGAAGAGACCGATGTGGAAGCGGAGCATCGAATACAGCCCGAGCTTGCCGGCGACGACCATGGCTAGCGCGACCGGGGCTTCCGAGAAGGTATCAGAGAGCCAGCCATGCAGCGGGAAGACGGGGACCTTGACGGCGAAGGCGAACAGGAACGCGAGTGCTGCCCAGAAAAGCGCGCTGGCCGGGAATTGGCCGTAGGCGATGAGAGTTTGCAGAGTGACAAAGTCAAAGCTGCCGGTTTTGGCGTAGAGCCAGAGAATGGCCACGAGCAGCGGCGCGGAGGGGATGAAGGTGAATAGGAAGAATTTGAGCGCGGCTTTGGGACCTTCTTTGCGGCCGTACATGGCGATGAGGATGGCCATGGGGACCAGGGACAGCTCCCAGAAGCCGTAGTAGAGCATCAGGTCGAGCGAGACGAAGACGCCGAGCATGGCGGTCTGCTGAACGAGAAAAAGAGCGAAATACACTTTGCGGCGCGACTGGATGGCGTTCCAACTTGCAATGACGCCGATGGGGGCGAGCAGGCCGGCGAGGACAACGAGCCAGAGGCTGATGCCGTCGACAGCGATGTGGTAGTGGATGTCCGGGCTTTCGATCCAGCGCTTGTCGACGGCGAACTGGAAGCCGCTACGCGCGAGATCGTAATGGAAAGGCAGGTGGAGCGTGAGGCCGAAGGTGATGAGCGACGTGGCGAGGGCGATCCAGTTGGGGAGCTTGGCGCGGTCGGGGAACAGCATGACGAGCAGCGCACCGGCCAGTGGAACCAGAAGGATCAGGGTGAGAATCGAGTTGTTGATGTCGTTCATATTCTCAGCGCCCCGCCATGTTGAGATGAATTCCGAAGTTTGCCAGGAAAGAAGGCCAGGATACGACGACGAAGAGCAGCAGAGCAGCGGCGCCCGCGGCGAGCCATGCGGCGTAAGAGCGGATGTTGCCGGATTGCCAGCGCTGCAAAAGAGCGCCGCAGAAGGTGGCGATTCCGCCGAGAAGCCAGGCAAGGCCACCGATCACGGCCTTGTCGACGACCCAACCGAGGAAGTAGGTGGAAAAGGCCAGCAGCGGCTTGACGAATGTGGCGCCGTAGAGCTCATCGACGTAGTACTTATTGGCGAGAAGTTTGTAGCCTGCGGGAACCGCGGCGGCCAGTTCAGCAGGGCGCGAGGGCTTCTGGCGGTAGAGCATGTCGGCGATATACCAGCCGATGAGGGCGATAGCGACGGCGATGACGCTCAGGATGATTTCGAGTTGTGCGCTACCGGATTCGACGGCGCGCGGGCCAGTGGCGGGGGCGAGGAAGGCTGCGAATCGTTCAATGCCGATCCAGCCGCCGCCGATGGAGAGCAGGGCAAGAATCACGAGCGGTCCGAGCATGGACCATGGGCTCTCATGCGGGTGCACTTCGGGGCTGCGCGACTCGCCGAAGAAAGTCAGATACCAGAGGCGGAACATGTAGATGGCGGTGAGAAGCGCGGTGAGCAGGCCCACGAACCAGAGGGCCTTGCCGGCAGTGCCTTGCTGGAAGGCTGCGTAGAGGATGGCGTCTTTAGAGAAGAATCCGGCGAAGGGGAAGATGCCGGCGATGGCGATGACGCTCATCGTCATTGTCCAGAAAGTTACGGGGAGCTTGGTGCGCAGGCCGCCCATCTTGCGTATATCCTGCTCGCCGCCGATGGCGTGGATCACGGAACCCGCGGCGAGGAAGAGCAGGGCCTTGAAGAAGGCGTGGGTCATGAGGTGGAAGATGGCTGCCGAGTACGCCGCGACGCCGCAGCCCAGGAACATGTAGCCAAGCTGGGAGATGGTGGAGTAGGCGAGGACGCGCTTGATGTCGGTCTGCACCAGGCCGATGGTAGCGGCAAACAGGGCCGTGGCCGCGCCGATGACGGCGACCGTCGAGAGCGCGAAGGGCGCATGGTCAAAGAGGACATGCGTGCGGGCGATCATGTAGACGCCGGCCGTGACCATGGTGGCGGCGTGGATGAGGGCGGAGACGGGCGTGGGGCCCTCCATGGCGTCGGGGAGCCAGATATAAAGCGGCAACTGAGCAGATTTTCCGGTTGCGCCGAAGAGCAGGCAGAGAGCTGTTGCGGTGAGGACGCCGCCGGTCCAGCCGGGATTCGCGGCAAGCTTGTCGGCAATTTCGCTGAAAGTGAGGGTGTCGAAGTTGGCCAGCAGCAGAAACATGCCGATCAGGAAGCCGACGTCGCCGATGCGGTTGACGATGAATGCTTTTTTGCCGGCTGCGGCAGCGGAGGGCTTGGTGAACCAGAAGCCGATCAGCAAATAAGACGCGAGGCCGACGCCTTCCCATCCGACAAACATGAGCAGTGCGTTGCCGGCGAGGACCAGCGTGGTCATGAAGAACAGGAACAGGTTCAGGTAGCTGAAGTAGCGGGCGTAGCCTTTGTCGTGGGCCATGTAGCCGACGGAATAGATGTGGATGAGGAAGCCGACGCCGGTGATGACGAGCAGCATGACGAGAGAGAGCTGGTCGAGGACGAGGCTGAAATCGATGTGGAGCGGGCCGACGTTGATCCAGGTGCCTAGGGTTTCGACCACCGGCTGAAAAACCGAACAAGGTCCACAAGCGGGGCAGCCCGGTGCGCATTGAATGTGAGTGAAAATGTAGACGCTCGCTGCCGCATACAGCACCACGCCGAACGAAGCCAGCGGCGCAAGCAGCGCAACAGCGGTCACCAAGAACTTCGGCAACCGGCGGCCCAGCAGGCCGTTAATCAAAAATCCCGCAAAGGGCAGCAGCGGAATCAGCCAGAGATGGAAGGATCCGTTCATAGTTTCATCAGGTCGATACGGTCGACGGCCAGGGTGGCACGGGCGCGGAAGACGGCAATGATGATGGCCAGCCCCACGGCGGCTTCGGCGGCGGCCACCATCATCACAAAGAAGACAAAAATCTGGCCCTTCACCGCATGCCACTGGTGGGCAAAGGTGACAAAGGAGAGATTGACGGCGTTGAGCATGAGCTCAATGGACATGAAGACGGTAATGAGATTGCGCTTGATGATGAAGCCGAGGATGCCGAGCGCGAAAAGGATGGCGCTGAGCAGCAGGTAAAACTGGAGCGGGACGTCCTGGGAAAGGAAAGAGCTCACTTGGCGACCATCCTTTCCAGATTCTTTCGGTCTACTTCTTTGCGATCGGCATTTCTGTGAGGATTTTCACCGGGGTCTCCGTGGCCATGGCGGGCGAGGGCGACGGCGCCGAGGATGGCGATGAGGATGAGGACCGAGGTGACTTCAAAGGGCAGCAGGAGCTCGTGAAAGAGGACGCGGCTCAAGTCTTCTGTAGTGGTAATGCCGTCGCGGAGGCTTGCCGTCCCGATGTCGCGCGCCTTGAGCACGACTGTGGCGATGATGCCCAGGACAACGGCCACGGCAGGAAAACCGATGGCGCGACCGACGCGGCTGCCCATGGTGCGCTCCTCGCGGCCGGCGTTGAGCAGCATGACGGTGAAGACGAACAGGACCATGATAGCGCCGGCGTAGACGATGACCTGGGCGGCGGCGAGAAATTCCGCGCCCAGCAGGAGGTAAAGGACGGCCAGCGAGGTCATGACGACAATCAGCGACAGGGCGCTGTTGATGGGATGGCTCTGGAGCAGGAGGTTGATGGCCCCAGCCAGGCAGAATCCGGCAAAGAGGAAAAACAGGATCAGGTGCATCGTCAGACTTTCAATAGAATCAGTTTGTTAGCCTTGTACATTATCGTTCTGCCAAAAAACTGCGAAAGTGCCATTGTGCGCGCATGATGAACGACAACAAGCCGACCACAATTAGCAACACGGTGTTCACCCGCCACTCCGAAGGCTGCGCGAAGGTCGCTGACCGGTACTGGCGTAAGTGCCGGCGTCGGAAATCCATTTACATCTTGAAGGATGGGAAAACCACTCTCATCTCCGCGAAGACGCGATCCTGGAAGGACGCAGAGGAGGTCGCCGAGGCTCGCGATCCAGAGAAGCGGCGTCTGCAGGAAATTGAGGATGAGAGGGCTCAATGGGCTGAACTCCAGAAAGGCAAGAATATCACGGTGAGCGCTGCCATCGACCGGCGAGCTGTTCGCTCGAGGCAGTTCCTTTCGTATGGACGGCGGCCGTGAAAGCGCCTAAGGCACCTGGATTTCACGACCGAAGCTGACAGAGCGCTGCACATGCCACAAAACTGATCGCGTAGCCAACTGTTGGACCAATGATGAGCAGTCTCTTCGGCTCAGCCCACGGAGTTTTAAGAAGGTTCACTGCGCTCCTTGGTGAACATTTGCTGGCAATGGCGGAGGCAGTCTGATGCTTTGACTTCGTTTTACGCGAACTGTCCGAGCCAAACGGCAATCTGTTCGGGGGTTACAGCTTCGGGCAGTTTGGGGTAATTTGCGAAGGCGGCTGGCATAAGAAGATGAGCACTTTTTGCCGATTCCGCGATGGCCAGGAAGGCCGTTTGCGAACCTTCAGGGTATCGTGCCACACCGAGTAGGATATAGCGGGCCAGCAGCGATGCGTCCACGGCACTGCCCTGAGGATCGTCGACGTCCGGCAATGCGCCGATGCGTCGCTGATTCTCGAAGATGGCGATGCCCGTGAAAGGCTTCGGCCTGGGGCGCATGCCAAAGCGCGCAATGAGAATGCGAGGACGTGCGCGCCGCAGTGCTTCATTTGCGGCCCATTGCACAAAGGCGTCTAGCCGGGGATTTGGAGACTTAGTTGGTGAGCTAGTTCGACCGGCTGATCGAGGCTCATACTTGCCAAGTCCCGAACATCTATTCAATTGGGAGAACCCCCGGCTTTGCCGGGGTGGCAGTAGAAGTTCGACATTTACTGAAGTCGCTCCCGTTTTGTGCTTGTTGCATTGATAAAGATGCACTTTCTCCATTTCTTTACGGACTTTGGTTTTTGGGGTATCCAATCCTGCTGCTTAATCGCCTCGATACCTCTGGCCCAACGAAAGAAGAGTAAACTCTTCTT
>JBKQNU010000127.1:0-77889 GCA_052145815.1 Occallatibacter sp. | reverse complement strand
ACTTCTCATCCACGCATAACATCGTCTATCGCAGCGCCGGCGCGTCACAGGACCTGATGGACTGGACCGATTGGGCCGACCCCTCCTATCGCGATCCCGATCCCGGCACCGTCAATTACAACGTGCTTTTCGAAAATGTCGCCAAGGCCGGGGACACTATCTTCGCCAACCAGTCCACCGACGCAAACTCAGTGCTCGACAATCCCATGTTCACCAATGCGCAGGCCGGCGATTACACGCTGCAACCAAATTCGCCCGCACTCACCATGGGCTTCACGACAAACGGAGTTCCCCTTGCGCCTTGATATTCATGCAGCAATTTGCGCCCCATTCCATTCGCCCGTTACTTCTTACTCTTCCCGACTCACCGCTAGAATCCCATGCGCGATTTCAATGCACGGACACGATCACGGGCCACTGGAATCTGCGTGCGCTGGCCATCTTTGAGAGAGAGCATAACCTTTCCAGCGAACCATGAATTGACTTCGTGAATCGAGTCAACGTTGACCAGGGCGGAGCGATGGACGCGCAGAAACCGACTTGGATCGAGGCGGCGTTCGAGTTCGGCGATGGTCTGATCGACGGCATGACGATGACCATCGACCACGGCGTAGGTGAGTTTGTCGTGCGCAATGAAGTGGGTGACGGCATCAAGGTCGAGGAACGAAATGCGCTCGCCGACACGGGAGGCGATGCGGCGGGGGTATTCGGGGCGCTCACCGCGCAGCGAAGCGGCAAGTTCCTGGAGCAGCCTGGGCAGATTGGGGCTCTGCTGCCATTCAGATTTAGAGACAGGACGAAGCCGGTCGAGCTTCTTGATGGCGCGTGCAAGCTGCGAGGTCTCTATGGGCTTCACGAGGTAGTCGATCGAGTTGACCTCAAAGGCACGTAATGCGTACTCATCGTACGCCGTGGTGAAGATCACAAAAGGTTGCACCGCCAGCCGTGCGAGAAGATCGAAGCCGGTAATTGCGGGCATTTGAATGTCGAGAAAAAGCACGTCAATAGGTTCGGTGCAATCGTTGTTGAGAAACTCGAGCGCCTCTGCGGGATCGACGGCGCTGCCGGCAACGTGGATTGAAGCGAAGCCGGCTAGCATTCGCTTCAGGCGTTCGACGGCGAGCGGTTCGTCGTCGACAAGATAAGCACGGAGTGGGGCTGCTTCCATTGGCTTTCCAATTATGCAGGGAAGATGAGGCGAACTGCTGTTTTGCCGTCTTCGCGAGCGACTTCAAGCTGGCCCGCAGGGCCGTAAAGGATTTCCATCCGAGCAATGAGACTGCCGAGGCCGTGCTCAGGCGTGATTGCGTCGAGCGAGAAGCCCGGGCCGTCATCGAGAACTGCTATGCAGATGCGGCTCGCGTCTGTCCGCCCGATGATCTCGATCGTCGCTCCTTGAGGCTGCCGGGAGACCACGTGCTTGACTGCATTTTCCGCAAGAGACTGAAGAGCAAGTGGGGGAACCTTGACTTCGCTGAGAGATTCAGTGACGTCGATCTCGTAGCGAAGTCGCGCGCCAAAGCGAGTTTTCTCAATTTCTAGATAATCGCGAACGATATTAAGCTCCTGGGCAAGCGGTACCAGTCCGCTTTGATTCGCATTCAACGAGAACCGGAGAAGAGACGCCAGGTTGCCGACCGTCTGTTCGGCGCGCGCCGGATCTGATGGGATGAGCGCCGCAATCGAGTTGAGCGTGTTGAAAAGAAAGTGCGGATGGATACGGGATTCGAGCGACGAGAGGCGCGCCTCGGCGAGCAATTTGTAAGCGCGCTCCTGTTCCACCTGACGCGTGCGTAGCTGGAGCGTTGCGGCCTGGAGTTTGTAGCGCAAGGTCTCGAAGGTTGAAAGACTGAGACCGATCACAAGTGAAATAAGGATGGCAAAAGGTAGCGTAAACTCCAATTCTCGCCAGTATCCGTTTGGCGGAATGAGGCCTGCGACTTGGAGAATAACGCCGGCCAGGAAAGAGCCCGCGGTGGCTGTACACACCTGGACCGCCGCTTGCATGAGGATCACCAGGCGAGGAAATTCGTCCGTGTAACGATGAGAAACCCAAGTTAGAAAAAAGATAGAGGGTGGAACGATAACTGCTGAATAGATGGCAGCGGACAGAAACTCGATCCAGGTTTGGGATAACTGTGTCTTGCGCGTAGTGAGAAAAAGTACAGTAATAAGAAGGGTCGCAGCCAATATGATCCGTATTGCCTTGAACAGCACAGACCTGTACCCGCCGGCTTGTTGAATTATTTCGCCGACATTGGGCATACGGTGGTTGGTCTCGTAATTCATAATTGGAAGCGAACCCCGACAGATGTGGCGGAGGAGTAGGGCGTAGCGCCGTATTCCGATGTCTTGCTGCCCACTGGGATCTCCATGTGAAGATACGACGAGAAGTGATTGCCGAAGCGGCGCGTTGCGTCGAGAATCGCGGTATAACTTTCGTCGTTGAGATTGGCGACCGCGGAGGCGGCCAGGTCCCATTGCTTCCAAACCGGTAACTCACGCAGGCGCGTTTTTCCGGCACGCAGGTATATATAGTGCTGGCGTCCGACAAGCGGAAATATGGTTACGTCCTGATAGTACGGGATATCCGGAGGAGTGAAGAACTCCCCGATGAAGGTGATGCCGGAGGGCGTCGTGTATTTGGCGCCAAGCAGGATTGCTTCATGCTCGCGCCAGGCTGCCTCGCCGTGGATCTCCCAGGCTTCGCCGAGAACACGCGTGAAGGTGAGGCCCCCGAATGCATCTCCGCCGCGGTCGTCGCCGGCAATAAGCGAAGTGTCAAAGCCGCGGACCAAAACGTTGTACCGAAAAGCCATAGTGTCATGCAGCTTTTCCGAGGCGGGAGCGAGCGCGGCCGAGGACCATGCGGCGGTAAGCGCGTGAGGACCGTGAACAAAATCGACTTTGACCATGTCGCGGCCTTCGTTCAGATTCAGGCGGTCCGTGGGATTGGTGGGAATGCGCGGCGGATCGAGAACCCCGGCGGCGGTAAAAGCGTAGCCGGTACCCCAGCGGACAATGCGTCGCCCAGCCATGAAATCGAAGTCTCCGGCGGAGAGGCCTGCGTAGGATTCCTTGACGCGAAGCTGACTATAGGTGTCGGTGTCTCGGTCACCGACTCCGACGAGCGAGGAAGAAAAACTCCAGTGCGGCTTGTACCGGAAGTCGAATGATGGCTCGATTAGAACTTGGTTGAGCAGTTTGGGCAGCGGCACCTGAAGGTTGCTATAAACGGTCGCGTCGTCGATTGCCGCAAGGGCATAGCGGAAGTCGCGGCGAGTCTCAGGAGGTGGGTCGTCCTGGCATGCCGCCCATGTTGAGGCCGCAAGGAGGAAAAGCGCCGGAAATGTGAGCGACAATTTCATAGCATTGGCGGTGAAGCAATTGGAGCATTCGCATAAGACCTGTACAAGTTCTGGGGATCCCGATGTCGCCATCGAGACCTCGGAATCCCAAAGTGAATCGTCGACTAGATCGTCAATTCCAGTAAGTCATTTTGATTTCGATCGCGGACTCCGGTTTATCCACGACGAACTTTGCGTCTTCGGGTGTCGGCGGTCCTCCCGTCGTGTCTGGGTTGTTGGAGATGCCATAGCCTTCCTGAGGAATTCCCTGGGCATCGAAATCCATCTTCCCCGTCAGGTTTTCGTCGTGGAGCACAGCTGCGGCGTAATTGCCCTGCGGAAGATTCTTGAATACGGCCGTGGCGCTTAAAGTTTGAGGATCGATGTCAACTCTCTGGGCAGCGACGGCGCTGGGAACGTCGCTTGGAAATCCCTTGCCGTCCTTGAACAGCGCAATGTTGATTCTTCCCTTCGCATTTCGGATTCCCGCGATTTTGACGGTGAGGTTGGACACGGCTTGTTCGGGCGCAGGCGTGGGGGTAGCCGCCGGAGTCGCGGAGGGTGTAGGTGTGGGCGCCGGCGCGGGCGTCGCTTGAGTCTGCCCTTGAAGTTGTCCGGCGGCAGCAAGCAGAGCGCAGCCAAGCAAGGAGTAGAAGGCGATTCGGTTGGACTTGACAGGGGCTGATTTCATTTCGGTTTCCTTTCCGGTGGATATCGTCATTGTACTTGGAGATTAGAACCTGTCCGTCCGTCCCTGGTAGAAGAGCTTGTCAGGCAACTCGCGGGGAGCTATGCCAGAGTACTCAAGCACGCTGTGGGAGTTATGCCGGATTTCGTCATAGAGAGTCATGCGGCGCAGCTGGGCTCGCCCCCCTACGTCAAGGAAATCGTCGAAGGTTGCGGATTTGATGCGCTTTCCGGATGTCAGATAGAATTCAGCCTTCACCGGACGGTCGTCCTGCACGCGGACCCAGTAGAGAATGCGCTGATAAGTGGCTCCCTTGCGTCGAGCGGTGAGGTTGAGCACGTAGCAATCGTCCACGCCGGCCTTCTCGGTCCGCACATAGACCGGAGTGTAGTCGGCTGCGTAGTTAGTGCGGGCAACGTCGCCGTTCGACGCGTCCCCGGAGAGGCGTTCCAGCGGTGTGATGCGGACGGGGCGGCTGGTGTCAGGGAGATAAACCCACATGTCGTCGCCAAGCATGAGCAGGTGCTGTCCCTTTTCGCGCGGGCTCATGAACTCAACATAGGTTTTTTCAGTGCCCTTTTGAGATACCTCGTAGAGCTTTTCTTCGTCGGCCTTGTTGGATTCGAAATTTGTGATCTTAACGTGGAGAACGTACGACGGCCAGCCGTTGCGGTAACCGTCAGACCGCTTGAGAATGGCCTCAGCGTCAGGACCCGTGAGAGTTGCGGCGCGGCTGACTGCAACGCAGGCGAAAAAAAATCCCACGAGCAGAATGAGCAAAAAAGCGCGAAGCACGCGGTCGATTCGATTTGGAGTTGTGTTAGACATGGGCCAATGCCTCCGCAATTTGCAGCCGGGATGCGCGGATCGCCGGTAGGATGGAAGCCAGGGCGAGCGAGAAGATGACGATGAAGGACGATCCAATCATCAGGGCTGGAAGGTGAAGCACGTGGAAAGCTATGGGCACCGTGAGCCCTGGTGGAGGCGGCATGTGAAGGCCTGATG
Organism: Occallatibacter sp.; assembly: GCA_052145815.1. Lineage (GTDB taxonomy): Bacteria > Acidobacteriota > Terriglobia > Terriglobales > Acidobacteriaceae > Telmatobacter. The sequence goes on along the minus strand of JBKQNU010000127.1, from coordinate 72,849 downwards.
CGTTTATGATCGCGCCCAGCAGATTGCCGCCGGCAACACCGACGATTGCGCCCAGACATCCGGTCAGAGTGGCTTCGAGCATGAACAGGGCTACGATCCAGGCGCGCGGCGTACCCATGGCCAGCATGGTCCCGATCTCCCGCGTGCGTTCGAACATGGCCATCAGCAGCGTGTTGACGCTGGCCATCAGCACCATGAAGAAGACGATGACGCCAAGAAAAACAAAGATGCCGGAAAACATGTTGCGCACCTGGAGGTAGTATGTCGCCAGGTCGATCCACTTCTTCAGCACCATTTGCTGGGGCAGGCCTTGCAGGCGCGGAGCCAGGGCTGCGGCTGCAGCGTCGGTGTTGGCGGTCGAGTCGAGGCCGACAACGAGGTTGGTAACGCGGTCCGATTGCAGCAACCGCTGAGCGGATGGGAGCGTGATGCGGAGGTAGCGTGCGTCCATTTCGTCGTAGCCTGTTTTCACAATCCCGGCGATCTGGACATCGACGCCATTGAGCGCGCCGTCGGAAGTAACGGCGAGGAGGGTTAGGCCGTCGCCGACTTTGACATTCATGGATCTTGCCAAGCCTGAGCCGATCAGCGCTTCTACGTCGCCGCCGTCTCGAGGATTGAGATCGCGGCCGGCAGTAATCCGAGGAGTAAATCCCAGCGAGTTTTCAGCCACAGGGTCGACGGCAGCGCCCATGAATACCGAAGATTTCGAGCCGTTGGACACCATGCCGTAGAAGTCGATGCGTGGGGCGACTCCGCGCACATGCGGGCCGGCCTGCACGGTTGCAGCCACCTGGCGCCAATTGTCGATGCCGGTATCGAGAACCCGCACCTCGTCGCGTTTGAAGTGCTCTGCAGTGAAGATCTGCAGGTGGCCCAGGCCCTCCTGGATCGTATGCTCGCGGAGGCCGTTGATCATGAAGGCGAAAAAGCCGCCGGCCATAAGCAGGCCCGTGACGCCACCGCCCACCATGAGCAAAGTCATAAAGGTACGCCTGCGATTACGGAAGACGTTACGAAATGCTAGAAGCAAAAACTTGTTCACGGGAGCCTCCCTGGTGCAGTTGGCTGGTTTGAATCTGACTATTGGATTGGATTTGACTGTCAGATTGTATGGTTCCATCGCACAAGCGAACGATGCGGTCGGTGTGTTCAAGCAACCGCACGTCATGCGTGGAGAAAATAAAGGTGAGCCCAAATCGGCGATTGAGGCCGTGCATCAGATCGATGAGTTGCGTGGCGTTGTGGGTGTCGAGGTTGGCGGTTGGTTCGTCGGCCAGCACCAGAGCAGGACGATGCACGATTGCGCGAGCGACGGCCACGCGTTGACGCTCGCCGCCGGAGAGCAGGTCCGGGCGATGACCGGCTCGCGCGGATAGCCCGACGGAGTCGAGTGCCTCGGCAACTCGTTCGCGGCGCTGGCTGCTGCTTATGCCGCCGATCAGCAGCGGAAATTCGACATTCTCTGCAGCGGTGAAGACGGGAATCAGGTTGAAGGTTTGAAAAACGAAGCCAATCTTCTTCCGGCGCAGGTCAGTCAAGCGAGCCGGGCCCAGCTTGGAAGTATCTACGCCTTCGATCAGCACCCGTCCGCTGGTTGGTTGATCGATGCAGCCGATCAGGTTGAGGAGCGTGGTTTTGCCGCTTCCGCTGGGTCCCGCAATGGCCAGGAACTCGCCGGCTTCGACGCGCAGGCTGGCATCGTTGAGCGCGCTGACCAGGTTCCGTGTCCTGTCATGGTTCAAGGGGAATCTCCGCATGACTCTCTCGACTCTGACAATCTCATCCATAGTCCTCTCCTTCTCTCGATCCAGGTAGCTCGATTCCCAAGATAGGCGTGATCGGGACCAATGCGCGCGGTGTTCCTGACGAACGGTCGAAGAAGCGGATGAGCGGTTCGAATGTGAGGATGAATCGCGCGGGGATTGCGATCCGCGATCCCCGTGAAAGTGGGATGTTAAGCGGATAACCTGAAAGTGTTAGGTTGCGAGTAAATCCTCTTGGCCAGCCTTTCTCCCGAATGTCTGGCTGTGATGCAAAAGGTTGGTAAGGCAAGGTTTGACCGATGCCGATCAAGGCTTCACCCAGGCATCAACGGAGTAACGTCGACATGAAGATTTCTTGCGCGGCGACTGGAATTCCGAAAACTATATGCCGATAGAATGCCCGTACCAACAACCACCTGCTCCAAGTAGCGATTCTGGACCTCGACGTCGTCGGAACGGGTTCGGTGCAGGCGGAAATCGATATAAGGAGCTGTAACAAATGAGCATTCAGGTAATCAACAACATTGCTTCGCTTGTGGCGGAGAATGCCGTTTCGAATACGCAGGCAAACCTGCAGAACACCCTCCAGCAACTGTCCACCGGGTTGAGGATCAACTCCGGAGCGGATGACCCAGCGGGTCTGTCGATCGCCGAAGGCTTAGGAGCCAACATCTCGGCGCTCACGCAGTCCGGCCAGAACGCATCCAACGGCATCGGTCTGTTGCAGACCGCTGACGGCGCGCTGTCTCAGGTCACCACGATTCTCAACCAGGCCGTGACGATCGCGACTGAAGCCGGCAACGGCGGACTCACGACCGCCCAGTCCACCGCTCTGAACACTGAGTTCACGTCGATTCTGAATGAGATTAACCAGATCGGCTCGACCACCAACTTCAACGGAACCTCCGTGTTCAACAGCAACTCAACCAACTCTCTCACGTCCACTCAGGGCTCGGTAGCAAGCCCTCTGTTGGCAACTGATGACTTGAAAGCTGGCTCGGTGACAACGATTACCGACAGCGAGACGGGCGGCACTTTTGTATTCACGGCAGGCGCAGCATCCACGCTTGCGGACCTGACGACGGCCATCGACGCGGCGGCCGGAACGACCCTGAGCACCGGCGTAACGGGCTCGATCGTGGCCGGACAGTATGTCATCGCAGGCCCGGTCGGCGACTCACTCAAAATTTCCACCACCGAACCGCTCCTTGGCGGATTCGATCCCACCGTGGTCGCAGGCAACAGCGCAGATGTGTTCACCTCCGATGGTACCGGCACCGGCGCCACCAACACCGACACGACCATCAACACGCTGTCCGCTACCTCGCTTAACTTGGACACCAACAACCTGAGCTCGACGGCTGCTGCGCAATCTGCACTGACGGCCGTTACTGCCGCCATCGCCTCTGTTGCCGCGCAGCGCGGCGCCATCGGCGCTTCCATCAACCAGCTCACGGCGGACACGGGCGTCGAATCGACGGAAGTCCAGAACCTGACCGGCGCTCAGAACAGCGTTCAGAACGCCAACATCGCCACAGTGACCTCGAACCTGACCCAGTACAACGTCCTGGAGCAAACCGGCTTTGACGCTCTTGCGCAGTCCAATGCGGCTGAGCAAAACGTGCTTAAGCTTCTGCAATAACTGATTCACTTTCAACCGAGCGGTGGCGCCTATGAAGCGCCACCGCTTTTTCTTTCTGCCTGCCTGAAAGTTATAGTTGCACTTGCCGATATAGTTGTGCGGCCATTTCGGATTTGCAATGGGTGAATTTCAGACGAAATGGCCGAGGCGGGTTTTCCTCAGGAAAAGTGCTTTGCGTCAACACAGCAAGGCTCGCCAACTGGATCTCCGCTCTAGAATCTTTGTAACCCGGATGCGGCAAAAAGATACACGCTCCGGCCAAAGGAACGGTCAAAGCTTATGAGCTCAGTCTCCGCATTGAATTCGCTGCTTTCCTCATCAAATTCGGCAGATGCCATCGATCTGAGCCAGATTCTGGAAGCAGCTACCGGAGCATCCACACCGGGCATTGATGTGACCCAGGCGGTGAATGCGGCTGTGACCGCCGCTGAGGCTCCGGAGGATACGTGGCAATCGCAGGAGAGCACGCTGGCAACCGAGACCAGCGACCTGAACACGATCCAGACCAATGCAACCAACCTTGACAATGCCGTTCAGGCGCTCAACAGCCTCACCGGGCCATTGAGCAGCGTCACGGTCTCCTCTTCGAATTCGGGCATTGTCACGGGCTCGGCCGCGGCTGGCAGCACCACCGGAGATAACGTGGTGGTGGTCAATAACCTTGCCAGCACAGCTTCCTATTCATCCAGCGCAGTGGCAAACGCTGCCAGCGATTTGCCTGCGGAGACCATCACCGTCACCCCGGCGGGCGGTTCAGCCACAACCTTTACCACTGGCAGTGGAGTCAATACGCTCACCGATCTTGAAAATGCGATCAATAGCGCCGGCATTGGAGTTACTGCCAGCATTGTTAGCGACGCCACCGGCTCTCGACTGGCGCTTGTGAGCAATACCAGTGGCAGTGCAGGCGGCTTTTCAGTCAGTTCGTCCGCGGGCAGTTTCGGGTTCACCGCGGGTGCCAGCGGAACCAACGCATCGCTTTCCGTGAATGGAATCACGATTTCAAGCGCATCGAATACTGTGACCGGGGCAATCCCGGGTGTGACGCTGAACCTGGTGAGCGCCAGCCCCGGGACTCAAGTAAGCCTTGCTGTTGCGCCCGACACCTCCGCGGCGTCTTCGGCGATCAACCAGTTCGTTTCCGACTACAACACGCTGATCGGAAATCTGAATACGGAGTTTAAAGATACAACCGGGTCGGGCCAGGGTTCTCTGGCTCAGGATCCCACCGTGCAGACTCTGCAGAGCGATCTGCTGGGTTCATTGGACTACACGGCCACAAACGGAACGGGGAGCAGCGCAACAGAGACCAGCCTAGCATCGCTCGGCATCTCGGTGAATACAGATGGCACGCTCACTGTAAACAGCTCGACGCTGAATGATGCGCTGCAGAACAACTTCAGCCAGGTACAGAATTTCTTTCAAGGAAGCGCGCTGAACGGATTCGCCAGTTCCCTTGATACGCAGTTGACCAGCTTCACCAATCCCGCGGATGGCGCGTTCACCGTCGACCTGCAGAGCATCAGCACCGAGAACACAGGCTTGCAGACCGATATCACCAACTTCCAGAACAATATCATCGCCCCGCTGAAGCTGCAGCTGACAGCGGAATTCAGCGCGGCGGAAATTGCTTTGCAGCAATTGCCCAACCAGATCAGAGATGTCGACGCGGAACTGGGCATCAACACCTCCTCTTCAAGCAGCTAACCGGAGACAACCATGAGTCCCACAGAAATGGCCTATCGCAAAATGGCAATCGGGGGCGCCAGCGGCTTCGGCCTGCTGGTCGCCCTTTACGACACGCTTGCCGGCGACCTGCGGCGTGCCGCAGAGGCCGAGCGGAGCAACGATCTCGAGAACAGGACGAAGGAAGTGAACCATGCACTGCTGGTGGTTGCCTACCTCGAAGAATATGTCCAGCGCGGAAGCGGGGGAAAGCTGGCGGATTATCTCATCTCGTTTTACAAATCGCTGCGGGGAAAGATGATTGAAGCACAGGTCAAACGATCGGCAGAGATCCTAGAAGAACAGATGGCGCAAGTGCTGAAGATCAGGGAAATCTGGCAACGGTTTGAGCTTGGCGGCTCGTCTTCCAAACAAGAAGCCCGGGCATGGGCCCCACCAGCAAGTTATCCCAACGCTCCGTCTGCGCGGTACGAGCATAGCGCATCTGGGTGGTCAGCTTAGGTTCAGGACGCTGAACATTTTCGCGGCATTGAGGACAGCAGACCTCGATGCCGCTTTTTTTCTTCCTGAAAAAGGCTGCGCCTCCGCGGACAGTGCAGCATTTACGAAGGGGGAGCCAGGTAATTGAGCAGGCTGTTGGGAAGCACCTTCGCCACAGCAGCCAGAGCCGCGCTGTTGTCGGTTTCAGCCTGGCTTAACTCTGTGGCAGCGGTGGATTCGTTCACGCCTACCAAATTGGTCGCCTGCGTTGAAAGGGTGACTTTATCCTGTTGCAGGAATGTCTCCTGGGAGTTCAACTGGGTTTCGGCGCTGCCATAGAAGACTTGCTGCTGCCCAACGAAGTTGAGCGAAGAGTCAACTGCGGCTGTTGCAGACTCAATGGCAGCGCCATTTCCGCCTTTCAACGCTGTCACCAGCGAACTGAGAGACCCGATCACGTTATTGTTCGCGTCAGAGAAGATCTGGCTGCCGGGCAGGTTGACTTGGACGCTCGTCTGGTCGCCAATGGCCACGGAATTGGTATCGTTGTTGCCGTTGTACGTGTAGCCTGTCGGCGATGCCGGATCCGCAGTGTAGGGAGTCGCCGTGCTGGTTCCGCCAAACAGGAAGGAGCCGTTGACCGAAGTGTTGGCGGCCGACACCACACTGGTGAGGATGCCTTGCACTTGGTTGGCCAGCACTTGCAGATCCGATGCGTTGTTGGTGCCGTTGGCGCCTTCAGTTCCTGCTGACACGGCAGAAGTAAGTGAGGTGACCACCGAACTCAACACCGAACTGGCCGACTGCACCGTGGAGAGGGCGGTGCTCACGTTTTGCGTGTATTGGTCCAGGTCGCCGGTCTCAATGGTGTTTTGCACCATGGCAGCGGCAGCGGTTGGATCGTCCGAGGGCTGATTTACTCTAAGGCCAGTGGACACCTGCTGCAACGCAGTATTGAGCGACACCTGGCTCTGCTGCAGCTCTGCGAGAAGACTTGGAACCATATTTGGATCAATGCGCATGTCAGTCAGAAACTCGTACTGGATCCCATGTTGAGTGCGGCGTTATCGAGAACCTGCACTGTACTTACTACACGTGAGGCGGCCTCATAGGCCGTTTGATAACGCAGCAGGTTGGCCGTCTCTTCGTCGATGTTTACGGCAGAAACCGAACCTTGCAGATTGTTCAGCTGGGTCAGGTTGTCGCCTATCGCAGTGGATTGCGTGCTGGCGTTTGAAGCGGCGGTGCCCACATTGAAGACCAAGCCGGCATAAGCATTTGCCGGCGACTGGCCGGAAGGCAATGCGCTGGTCAGCACAGCCGAGAGATTGGCGACGTTGCCGTTGCCGCCCGCGGCACCATCGGAACTGACGGCAATTTGCGAAGGGCTGGTAAGGCCAACACTGATGTTCGCTGCAGCATCGCTGAGGTTCGCGGTGCCGGTAAAGAAAGCCGCGCCCGGGTTCCCATTCGAGTCAGTGCCTGCGGCCTGGGCGGCGTTGAAGGCCGTCGCGAACTGGCTGGCCAGCGTATTCAGCTGCGTCAGGAATCCGGGAATGACCTGGTTGGCGATATTCAGGGATCCGCCCAGAGTGCCGCCGGTAATCGCAGAAGTGATGTTGTTCCCGTTCGAGTCCAGCACTTCCTGAATCCCGCCGGGGCCGGTCGCAGTCTGCAGATTGAAGCTCTGGTTGCCGATCACCAGCGGCGTTCCACTGCCTGTAGTGATGGTCTCTCCGTTATTGGTCTGCGTGATGGAGATGTTCGTCAATCCAGCCAGTTGCTGCACTGCCTGATCGAGCTGGTCCTGGGTCGTTCCGCCATTTTCCGTGGCCGGAACCTGCGCGAGTTGCCCGCTCAACTGCGCAATCTGCTGGGTGAGCGAGTTGATCTGCGATACCGTATCCGGCACTTGCTCGTTCGCCGCCGTCTGTGCGCTGGTAAGCCCTTGGGCCGTCGTGTTGAACGCGGAAGCAAGACTCTGGCCGGCGGTAAGGACGCCTTGCTGGGCAGCCGGGTTGGTCGAGTTCCCGCTCAGTTCGACCAGGCTGCCGGAAAACGCAGCGAGTGCGCTGGCGATGTCAGTGCCGGTGGATGTGAAATAGGTCTGAACCTGTTGCAGACTTGATGACTCCGTGTCTGCCGCGCTTTGCAGCGAGGTCTGTTGATTAATCTGCATGTTGAGCAGTTCGTCGCGAATGCTTTGCAGACCATCCAGCGTGACGCCGCCGCCGGTAACCTGGTTATCGGAATCGTTCTCAGGAAGTTCGCTGAGCTGCGCCACTTCGCGGGTATACCCCGGCGTGTTGACATTGGCGATATTGTTGCTGGTTGCATCCAGCGCACCCTGCGCCGCATCCAGCCCGCCTATGCCAATCAAAAGCGCTGTGTTCAAGCCGCCCATAGCGATTACATCTGGCAGGACCAGGTCTGATGTTTCAACCTGGGACCAGAAGCCTCCTTGAATTGTCCTTTGTATGAACTGAAAAGCGATGCCATCAACGCGACGGAGCGGCTGGAATGCTGGAGCAGCGCTGCGTAGCGCCGGTTGAGTTTTTGAAGTGAATCACCGGCGACCTGGACTTGACGCATCATGTCTTCGTTGACGCCTGGCGGAGATACTGCGGGACTCGATTTCAGGGAAGGGGAAATTTCATCTGCAAGCACCAGCAGCCTGGCGCTCATGATCTGCTGGCTGGCTACGCTTTCTTCCAGATCAGCCAAGGCGTTGTGCGCAATCGCCTGGATGGCCTTTTCCATCTCCGTTGCCAGGGATCGCAATAGCTCAAGATATTCTGCGGCCTTGCCATTGCGATCTTCGACGGCTGTTGCAGTCATTCCGCGCACTTTCTGTGAAGATGCCTCACATAAGGGTCGACTGCGCCGCTAGGTTGCTTAGGCGTAATCGTCGACCATCGACGAGGCAATCTTGGCCGGGTCGAGTTCATATTGCCCACTGCTGACGGATAAACGCAGGCTATCAACCTTGTCTTGCCGGATCTCAGGGGAATTGAGAGCGGCGCTCACCAGCGAATTCACAGACGCCGAATCCGACGTAAAGGTCGCGCGGTCTTCCGCACCGGCCTTGCCGGCCTGCGCCGCGTTTTGTTGACTGACCTGCTGCGTACTCAGTTCGCTTGAAAGCTCACCGGCTGATGAATTGGATAGTTCGATTCTCATCCCGCCTCCTCGATTTGGACATTATCACTATCGGCAGTTTCTATCCCCGATTTTAGTCCAAACCGGTGCTCTTTGCGCGAATTCTCGTCGTATCCACTGCTTCTGGCTGCACTACGCCCGGTTCCGGCTGTGCGGCAGCTTGCCCGTTCGCTTTTTCTGCGTTCTCATGCATCGCTTTGGCGATCATTTTGCCGATCCCAAGGCCTCCGTTAGCCGCCAAGGCTGTTGCCAATTGCTGCACGCCGAGGCTCATCATCTGCTGTCCGCCAGGGTCCTGATCCTCGTCAGCACCCGGCACGGTAGCAAACGACTGCTCCGCCTGCTGCAGCCAACTGCCTACCAGGATGGCTTCAAATTCCTTGGAACCTTTCTCGATCTTGGCGTCGTCGCTTGCGCCTGTGTGAGATTTCATCTGCCGCAGCATCAGGTCTTCCCGCGATTGCAGCATGTCGGTCTGCACGCTCAGAGGGCCGAAGCTCGGTGTCGTTCCCATTTACTGCACCTCCAGGTCGGCCTGCATTCCGCCTTCGGCCTTGATGGCTTGAAGAATTGCGACTACATCGCGGGCCGTCGTGCCTATGGCGTGCAGACCGCTGACCAGTTCATCTACATTGGCTCCCTCGTCCAGCTTCATCGACTCGGCGGGGCCATCGCTCACGTCAACATTTGTCTGCGGCACCAGCACCGGCTGCGGCAGTCCCTGTTGAGGCAGACCTTGCTGCGGCAAGCCCGTCTGCGGTAAACCGGGCTGCGGAATTCCGCTCGGAGAACCCGCAATCCCGGCCTGCCCATTGGGCGCAAACCCCGGCGGGGCGATCGGCAACATCCCGGGCTGCGCTGCTGTATACGTGGTGACCACCTGGATGGAAAGAGTGCCGTGAATGACAGAGACAGGCGATAGCTTGACGTTGCCTCCCATGACAATGGTGCCCGTGCGCTCATTGACGATGATCTTCGCGGGCGTATGAACATTGAGCATGAGGCCTTGCACACGCGCGATCAACAGAGGCACCGATTGCGGCGAGCTATCGGCAACGCTGATGTCGACGCGCCTGCTGTCGAGCGCAGTCGCAACCTTCTTGCCAAACTCGGAGTTCACGGCAGTCGCAATGTCCGTCGCGGTGGTGAAATCAGGATTATTCAGGAGCAACGAAACCGTTTTGAATTCGCTCAGATCCACCGCGGTGTCGCGTTCGATGATGGCCCCGTTGGGAATCGTGGCCGTATTGGCCGCATTCACTTCCTTGCGGTTCGCGCCGCTGCCCGCAGAGTATCCGCCCAGCAGCAGCGGCCCCTGCGCCTCGGCGTAGATTTGCCCATCCGGACCGTGCAGCGCGCTCATCAGCAGCACACCGCCCTCCAGGCTGCGCGCATCGCCCACCGAGCCGACCGTGACATCCAGCTTTGCGCCCGGCCGTGCAAACGGCGGAAGCGATGCGGTGACGAAGACCGCTGCCACGTTCTTAACGACAACGGTGCTGGGATTGATCAGCACGCCCATCTTCTGCATCGCATTGGCCAGCGTCTGCACGGTGAAGATGGTCTGCTGCGTATCTCCGGTTCCATGTAATCCAACTACCAGGCCATACCCCACAAGCGGGTTGTCACGCACCCCTTGAACGGTCGTGATGTCCCGAATCATGGCCTGACGATTGGTATCGACGGCGCGAGCAAGCGGCGCAAGCACAGACGCCCCAATGCACAGCGCCAGGATGGCGAGGGCGAATAAAATGTGCGTGGCTTTCGCGATTGTGAATGCAGCCTTCATCGTCGTCAGAATCCTATGAGCCACAGCAGCGCCTTGGTGATCGGGTTGAGAGGACGTGTGCTGTCGGCAATGATTCCCTTGCCCTTCATCTCAATCTCAAGATTGCTCAGCGACGCAGACGCAACGGTATTGTTGGGACCGATATCTCCGGGGCGCACCACACCGCGTACGGTCACATCTTCGTGCTGGTTGTTCATGAAGATCTTGCGCTGCGCTTCGACCACCAGGTTGCCGCTGGGGAGCACGGCGATCACCCGCCCCGTTAAAGTGGTTTGAAACGTCGTATTCGAATCTGTTGCGCCCTTGCCCTGTAGCTGGGTCGCGGAATTGGCATTGAACAGCGGATTCAAGCCCGTCGTCTTCAAATCTCCAGCAAGGCCGGTGATGCCCGAGGAGGTCGACACGGTGCGCTGATAGTTGGAATCTCCGCTCTGCGCGGCGGTAGTCTGGACTGCGGCTACGATGACAATGGTGTCATTCAGTTTCTGCGCCTTGTAGTCAGTGGATAAATCGCCCAGCACATTGCCCGTTGGCGACCACAAGCTGCCAAGTGTCTTCCCCGAAGCCGCCTGCCCATCCTGCTCTTTTACCTTCGAGACGTAGTCCGACCGCAACTGAAGCGCGCTATTGCTGTTCTTGTTTTTCTTTCCGAACCCGATGGCGCCAAGTTGCGTAACCGCGAGAACCAGCAGGATTGCAATCGGCAATAGCCGCCAGGCGCGGGCCTTCAACGTTCGACTCTTCACAGGCTGGCCCTCAACACGGCTTCGTCAATCACCTTCGCCATATAGACCTGCTTGTGGTCTTTGCTTGATACACGAATGGTCTGGCCGGATGCGCCGTTCTCAAGACAGACCACCGCGACGCGGATATGCACGTGTGCGCCATCGAGCAATAGAATGGCCGGCGCACCCGCGTGCACGACGAAGGATTTCGCATCTGTTCCCCCGCGTAAAGCCACGGTCTGGGAACGATCGGAAGCAGCCGTGGCCGGCTGCGATGCGCTGTCCTGGCCAAAACGAACGGCAACATAGAAGGGCAGGCACTGCTCGCTGGCGCCGCAGTCCAGGCGCACTCTCATGCGATGTTCGCCCCACGGCTCCATGGATTCAACCTTGAGCGTTGGGGAAGCGGTCGTCGCCACAACATCGCTCAGCAGCGTGACTTGTTCCGCGGATATCTGCATGCCCGCGGCGTTAATCGCAGCGGCAATCTGCGCCTGCGTAATGGCCGTGTGGCCCGGCGCGGGCGCGGCGGATGATGCCATCGCGGCAGAGAAAATGAGAGCCGGAATCAACGGGTATTTCGTCATTGCGGCACGACCTATTGCGTTAGCTGATTCAACCCTTGCAGCATTTCATCGGCTGCTTTTACGACTCGCGAATTCGACTCATACGAGCGCTGTGCCAGAATCATACTCACAAATTCGTCAACGATATTTACATTCGCCTGCTCCAGCATCCCCTGCTGAATGGTGCCCAAACCGTCAGGGCCTCCCGGTACACCCGTGATTGGATTGCCCGATGCGGTGGTTTGCAGGTAGATGTTGTTGCCGATTGCGTTCAGGCCGCCGGGGTTGGAGAAGCTCGCCAGCTGAATAGTTCCGACCTGCTGGGCTTGCGTCTGTCCCGGCAGGCTAACGGTGACCGTTCCGTCGCTGCCCACCGTTACGTTGGTCGCATTGGGCGGGATGGTAATTGCCGGCTGCAGGGCATTGCCGTTTGCAGTTACCAGAACTCCCTGCGCGTCAGGCTGGAATGAACCCGCACGCGTGTAACCGATCTGATTGTTGGGCAACAGAACCTGAAAGAAGCCCGTACCCTGGATGGCGAAATCCATCGGATTGCCGGTGCTGCTCAAGTCGCCCTGCAGCTGAATAATCTCAGTGTTGCCCGGTCTGGTGCCGAGGCCGATCTGCAATCCCGAAGCAACCGTTGTCTGCTGCGTAGCCGCGGAGCCCGGCATCACTTCGTTTTGATAAATGAGATCTGAAAACTGCACTCGCCGCGATTGAAACCCGGAGGTGCTGGCGTTGGCCAGGTTGTTCGCAATGTTGTCCAGATTGATCTGCTGAGCGGTCATGCCGCTGGCCGCAGTATAGAGAGCGTGAAACATGGGCGAACTCCTTTAGCCGACTTTGGGCAGATCCTGCGATGCGGTTTTGTCCATTTCCGAGCTGAACATGGTGAGCGCGCGCTGGCTCATCTCCGCGGCTCGCTGAGCGGTAATCAGTTCCACTACGCTGGCGACGGGATTCACGTTGGAGTTTTCCAGCGCTCCCTGCTGCACGGTCGAACCAACTGCCGGAATCTCATTGGCCTCGGGAGCTGAATAGTAGGTAGCTCCCGCGCTGTTGAGCTGCGTCCCCGGTTTGAAGTCGACAATCTTGAACTTGCCGGCGACTGCGCCTTTCGATGAGATGGTTCCATCGGGGCTGATTGAAACCGGGCCGGGAAGTATGTTGATCACGCCCTTGTCGCTCAGCACCGGATCACCGGAGGCCGTGGTCAACTGTCCGGTGGCGGAAACCTGGAAGCTGCCATCGCGGGTGTACATCACACCTTTGGCCGTTTGCACGGCGAAGAAGCCCGATCCCTGGATCGCTACATCGAGATCGTTGCCGGTCTTTTGCAGAGCACCTTGGCTGCGGTCCAGCGTCGTCCCGCTCATGATTCCGTAGTCATTGACAGCCTGATTGAACGATGAGCCCTGCTCACGTCCGCGGTCAGCAAGCACGGAGCTGAAGATGTTGTGCTCGGCGCGGTAACCAGGCGTGCTGGCGTTGGCCAGGTTATTGGCAATCGTATCCAATGCAGCCGTGCGAGACGCGAGAGCTGTGGCCGCTGCATAGTATCCACTGTCCATGTAGGCCTCTTGCCCTAATGACAGTGCATTGCGCATGCCATCCGGCTAGGCAATCTTTGCCCAAAAATGGCGCCTTGGCGGCCCAGAAATCTAAATGTTGATGAGGAAAGGATGAGAACCGCTGTTGAGACGCCCGCATCGGTAGGATGGGCGTCTCCTCTCATTAGAAGACAATTCGAAGAACCGGAACCACACCGCTCGATTCGACATACTTGCGAGGTTTGATTAGACGGCTCTATAGAGCAGTGGGCGAACCCCGCGTTCCATCGGGCAAAGGATGGAAGACTTGCTTGCAAAGCGATGCGCCTTGTGAACAATCTCCGGCCAGGGTGATGTTTGCTGGTCCATATTTAATTCGCGGAAGTACTCCACAGCGACCTGAGGAAGCGACCATTGCCTGGCCATTTGTAACCCCGCAAGAGCCGCATCCACCGGTCTGCTGTGGCTCCCATACCAACCCAAAGCCTGGGGCAGCAATCCGATTGTGTGCAGGAGGCCGACCAGGTAGGCTTCGTCCGGGTTTACGTCCGGCATATCTTCCGCGACCAGTTTTGAATAGTGGGCAATCTCCCTGGAATGCGCCCAGGTTTCCACGACACCATCGTAGCGGTAATCGCGGGCGATGGTCCCCGCCGATAGCGCCTCAAGGCAGGCGGCCACGCCGAGGTCGCAGATGCAGTCTTCGATTCGCGTTGAGCGGGTGTCAGCGTCGTTCAATTCAAGGCCCGAAAGGCGCAGAATCTGCACTGTCGCGCCCAGATCGCTCAGAATCACTTGCGACATTTCACGCAAGTCAACGCACGGCTCCTGAACCTCCAGATCGAGGCGCAGCAACGTCTCCGGCAATACGGGGACGTCTGGCAGATCCTGCGCAAACTCACCCTCCCATGGCTGGAGTCCTCTAGTCGAATTGCTGTCCGGCTCGGCCCGGCGAACGGTCTTTTTTCGCACTGTGCCACCTCCCGACACAGCTATCGGCAACTCGCGGGTTTTTGTCTACCCCAGAGAGCCGAAGTTTTCTTCTTCGTACATAAACTTTTCACTCTTCTCGGTATCGATCTTACGCTTGGCGCGAAAGAGCACGTCAACGCGCCGGCGCCTGCCAGAGAGTCTAGTCCAAATATAGTCCCTGCAATTCACAAAGCTGGCTTCTCTGGCGGAGATTTCCACAGCCAGGCCGCCAAGTGTATTCGCCATCTGCATCGGCGTCATCAGCTGTTCGAAGACCGTTTCCTCGTAGTTCGGCACTCCTGTCACCCGGGCCATCTGGATGTCGAATTCTGTGGGAGTGACGAAGCACGGCTGTGCTTTGCAGCCAATGACCTGCTCGAGCGCATGAAGAAGCGTGTGTTCCACGCGGTAAACGAATCCCAGCAACAACCGTTTCGCTTCCAGGGAATAGTGTAGCGGCACAGCGCAGGATGAGCGCAACAATGTGGCGGGAATATCTGCCTCAACCGCTTGTCCAATGCGATCCTGCTTCACCAGCGGACATCCCCATTGCGCCGCACGCGCCGCGGCCAGCTGCCTTTCGCTGGCCATTCCCAGCCGCAGCAGCGCAGTTTCCAGCTCCTCGTTGTGCAATTGACTCTGAGCCGTGGCATAGCGAAGTTGTTCACCGGTCAAATAATCCTTTGACACCATCACCAAGCCGATGGGCAGGCGCGGGCGGTGCGGCATCTCCACAATGCGTTCGTCGGAAAGTTCGACAAGGCGGGTGAGCGCGGCCCCCACAAAGCAATCGACGCTGCAATACCAGAGCTGGCCAACCTGCACGCCAACGCGCCTTTGCGGCACGCTGCGTATCAGCATTGTGTTTCGACAGGTGCGAAGCGCGCACACCGAGTGCATGCTCTTCCAACCGCGGTCTACTGCTGTGCGAAACGATTCAATCGACATTCTCATTGGAATTCACCCCTTCTGGATTCAACGAACAAAGTGGGAAGCCATGGGCTGTGGGATTTCGGTAACGCGCAAGCCGTAGTTCCCATCGACAATGACGGCTTCGCCGCGGGCAATCACCTTTCCATCGAGAAGCAGCTCAACCGGATCGTCGACCTGGCGATCCAGCTCGATCACCGAGCCGCTTGCCAGCTCGAGGACCTCTCGCAGCGGCAACTGCCGCTGGCCAAATCGAAGCGACACGCTCAGCTCGACATCCATGACCAGGCCCAGGTTGAGCGGATCGATCGAAGACTTCTGCGCTTCGGCTGCATCGTGAACAGGAGAGGGCGCCAGAGCCGACAACAATTGTCCGTCGAAGTAGAGTGACGCCGATATGCCGGTCTGTTCTCCCTGCGAAGCAGCGAGAGGGATAGGTAACATGCCCCCAAACGCAAGTCCGGATGCGCGCTCAACCTTGCAAGTGAAGACGCCGTATTCGGCCAACAGAGAAGCGGCAAGCCCTTCTGTCGCCGCCGCGATGAACTCTTCCATCGTCTCCAGGTGCTCGTCACCCAAGACGTCCACTGGCGCCCCGCCCATCTGCGAGGCAAGCTCTTTGACATGGACTTCGTAAAACTCGACAAAGAAAGAGCCGCGTAGCGCGCCTTCCAGGGTCAGCTGAAATTGAACAGCGTCTCCCTGTCGAGCGGATAGGTCCGGATCTTCCAGGACCTTGAGCTGCCATGGAAGCCCGGACGCCTGCGTCAGTGCTTCAGCAAGAGATTCGGCGAATGCGCCCGCAAATGCCCGCGCCGCCTGGTGATTGCTCTGATTGACCATGACCTCTACCCTCTTCCCCAGCTCGTAGTCTGAATCCGGCGAACCAGTTGTGCCGCTTTCTGCGAACCGTTCCTGACCGGTATCGCTTCAAATAGTTCCATTCCCTCTGCGGTCAACGTCCCGGGAATCCGCACCGGGGCGCGGAGCTTCAGCACACACCCGGGCTGCAACGCAATCAGGTCCCGCACTGCGACCTTCATCCGAGGCACACCGGCGGCCACCGTCACATCGCAATCGAGAATGCGTTCGCGGATGCCGGCCGTGGGGAAATAGCGCAATCCACTTTTTTTCCTCTGCGGCTCATCCAGCTTGATCTGCGCGATCAGGATGGCGACGAAGGAACTCGGAAAGACAAGCTGGAATGTCCCTGTAATTCCCGCGATCTCCATCTCGAATTTCGCCATGACCACCTTGTCGTTGGGCGGGCAATATTGGTGCACCAGCGAAGGCTTGATGCGCCTGTTGGCGACCAGCGACATGTGGGGCATGTGCCATGCACTTTCCGCCTGGCGGGCGATCAGAGACGTTACGTCCTGCATGATTTCTTCTTCGATCTCGGAAAGCTCGCGCGCGCTGCTGACGGCGGTCACCGTTCCGCCAAGAAGCAGTTCGATGATGGGAAAAACAAGATCGACGTCGCACTCCAGGATCATGGTGCTGGGTATCGTGCTGAGCGTAAACGGAACGATGTAGCTGAGCGGAGGAATGCCTGCGATGTGGTCTTTGATGTGCTGCTGATCCAGCGTCTGCAGTTTGATCGCGAGGCCGGTTCCAAGATAAGCGTCGAGAGCGCTGACCACGCGGCGCGCG
This sequence comes from Occallatibacter sp., assembly GCA_052145815.1. Classification (GTDB taxonomy): domain Bacteria; phylum Acidobacteriota; class Terriglobia; order Terriglobales; family Acidobacteriaceae; genus Telmatobacter. The sequence goes on along the minus strand of JBKQNU010000127.1, from coordinate 55,928 downwards.
AATGTCTCGTGAAGCGCCGTAAGGGAGCGTGCGTTCTCATTGGATAATCGTCCCGCGGATCTGAAATCGCACGCATGGACCACCCGCGGCCTGCCGCCCGCTTTCACTGCTCCGGTCTTTGCTGCTGGCCTCTGCGTGGCCGCTACTCTCTCTTCACTAGGCAGGCTCATAATGTCCTCCCGTCGTCGCTTTGCCGGCTGCCGGGCGCTCATGAAGATGGGAAAGATATTCGCGCAGCTTCTTCATGGTTGCCTGGCGTATTTGCGACACGCGCGAAAGCGCCACACCCACGACTTCTGAAATCTCCTTCATCGTCAGCTCTTCGCGATAATAGAGAGAGAGGATCAGTTGCTCTCTTTCACTCAGTTTTGAAATTGCCTCGGCAAGATGAGCATTCACCTCGCCCTGGAGACAAAGATCGAATGGATCGGGATCGTCCAGGTTGGGCGCCGATTCGATCACATCGAGAAGATTCGAGCGATCGTTAAGAACTGCAGCCTGCTGTCCCGACAGGCAAAGCCCGTCGATTTGCGCGACAATTCTTTGCAGATGCTCCGGCTCCAGTTGCATTTCCGCTGCAACCTCCGATTCGACAGGATGCCGTCCCAGCTTGGCTTCCAGGCGCGCAGTCGCATCTTGTATCTCGCGCCCTCTTCTGCGCAGAGAGCGCGATCCCCAGTCGGATTCACGGAGACTGTCCAGAATCGCACCGCGAATCCGGAACTTCGCGAAGACTTTGAACTGGGCATTCTTTGAACTGTCGAAGTTGCGACTGGCTTCCAGCAGGCCGATCACGCCCGCGTTCACCAGGTCCTCCAGCTCAACATGCCCGGGAAGCCTTTCGCGGATTCGCGAGGCAATGTAGTAAACCTGTGAAAGCTCCTGCATCACAAGTTCATTGCGAACGTCTTCGTCCTCCGTGCTTCTCTTGTAGGCCGCTTCTGCTTGGATCATTTATACCCCTTGTCCTGCAAGTACTTTTCGAGCCTCTTCATCGCACCGAACCCAGCGACTGCACCGGAATCGCCGGGGGTATCTCAGACGGTGAAATTACCACAATTTTGGGAATCAGCGGCTCCAGCAGCCGCTTCAGATAGAACCGACCTGGGGAAGAACAGAGGAGCACTGGGGGAGCCATGGCGACCTGGTCGCCAAGCATTGTGCGGAGACCATTGAACACTCTGTTGGCGACGGATACCTGGATTGCACCAGCCGCGGCGCCAGGAGACGGCTGCGCGGAATTGCGCAGGCATTCTTCTTCGATTGAGCTATCCAGCGTGACCACTTTCAACTGGCCGCGTTCGTTCAGCAGGGGCCGAATCAGCGCGCGTCCCAGCGAATGTCTGACGGCTTCAACAAGGAGAATGGGATTCTTGTTGACGGCCGCCGTTTCCACCAGCGCTTCCAGAATCGTGCCCAGATCGCGTATGGAGACCTGCTCTCTCAGCAACTGCTGCAGCACCTTTTGCACTTCGCCCAGGCTCATCAGTTTTGGCATCAGCTCTTCCACCAGTTTTGGATGGCTGTCGGCAAGCCGGTCAATGAGCCGCTTGGTTTCATGCCGTGTCAGCAGGTCATGCGCGTTTTGCTTGATCACTTCGGCAAGATGGGCAGCCAACACAGAGGTATGGTCCACAACCGCATATCCAGCGGCGATGGCCTGTGCCTGCAATTCCGGCGCAATCCACTTGGCGGGCGAATCGAAAGCCGGCTCCCGGGTGTCCTGTCCCTGGACATTCCCGGCTTGGGATTTGAATTCACAGCGAGCAAGCGGTCGCGGCGCATCTCCCAGCGCGCTATTTCCGTACCGCGCAGGTAAATCACATACTCGCGTTCCTTGAGAGACAAATTGTCCGTGATGTGAATGGAGGGCACCAGGAATCCAAGTTGCTGGGCCAGGTTCTTGCGCAGCGATTTCACCCGCGCCAGCAGTTGGCCGCCCTGCTTCACATCCACCAGAGGCACCAGGCCGATGCCGACTTCGAGCATCAGCTCATCCAGCTTCAATACCGCATCCATGGGATCCACTGCGGGCGTTCCCGCCGCGGCTTTGGCGGCTGCGGCTTTAGCCGCGACGGCTTCGGCTGCTGTACCCGGCTTCATCTTCCAGGCAATGAACATCAGCGTTGCACCGAATGCAACAAAGGAAACCTTGGGCATTCCGGGAATCAATGCCAGGGCCAGCAGGACGCCGCTGACAATCCACAGAGGGCGCGAGGTTTTGAACATCTGCTTTTCGATGTCCGCGCCGAGGGAGAAGTCTGAGCCGGCGCGGGTCACCACGATACCGCCGGCCACGGATACCAGCAGCGACGGAATGATGGAGACCAGCCCGTTGCCGACGGTGAGGATGGTGTAGGTCTTGAGCGCCTGCTGGAAGGGGATACCCATTTGAAATACGCCGATCAGGAATCCCGCGACAATGTTAATGACCAGAACGAGAATGGTGGCCAGGGAATCTCGTTGACTGAATCGCGCCGCGCCGTCCATTGAACCGCAGAACTCTGCCTCGCGCGCCACCTGTTCACGGCGCTGACGCGCCTGGTCCGCGTTGATGAGGCCGGTATTGAGATCGGAGTCGATTGCCATCTGCTTTCCAGGCATCGCGTCCAATGTAAAGCGGGCCGTGACTTCCGCAGTACGCACCGCGCCATGGCTGACCACAAGATATTGAATGGCAATGAGGGCAATGAAAATGACGAAGCCAACGATGTAGTTGCCGCCAACTACAAATTGTCCAAATGCTTCAATCACCTTTCCAGCGGCCGTCGGGCCCTCGTTTCCGTGCAGCAAAATGCGTCGCGTGCAGGCCAGATCGAGCGACAGGCGCATTAGCGTCAATAAGAGAATGAGGCTGGGGAATACGGAGAACTGCACCGGACGCAGAATCTGAATCGCTGTCAGTAAAACGAGCACTGACGCGGTAATGCTCAGCGTGAGCAGAAGGTCGAGGACAAAGCTCGGCAGCGGCACCAGCATCACAAACACCAGCGCGACTGCGCCGGTTGGAATGAACCAATCGGAGGATGCGCGGATCGTAGTCAGAAGTCCAGTTCTCTTACTCACTGCGGTCTCGCATTTCCTAATGGGTTAGTGACGGCTCTTCTCTGAGCCTCCCTGCGCTTGACTTCGTCCTGAGCTCTGAAGACCAGGACCAGAATTTCAGCAACCGCATGATACAGCGCGCCGGGAATTTCGTCTCCGACGTCAACGGCCTTGTAGAGCGCCTGCGCCAGCGCCCGGTTCTCCATGATGGGAATGTCGCGGTCGCGGGCAATTTCCTTGATCTTCGCTGCCAGCAGATCAAGCCCCTTGGCCACAACAATGGGCGCCGGCATGCTGATTTCGAACTTCAACGCGACAGCATAGTGCGTCGGATTTGTAACCACCACAGTTGCAGTCTGCGTCGCTTTGATCATCAGCTTGCGCCGCGCCTGGCGCTGCAACCTGCGGATCCGGGCCTTGCTTGCCGGATTGCCTTCGGTGCTTTTCAGTTCGTCGCGAATGTCCTGGCGGCTCATTTTCAGATCGCCTTCACTTTTGAGCCACAGCAAAAGGTAGTCCGCGCCTGCCCAAACGAGGAGAATCAAGCCCGACTTCCAAAGCACCTCGACAAGCATGCCTCCGACCAGGCTGACGAACTGCCGCGGCTCCGCATAAGAACTGGCCAGAATCTGTCCCCAATGACTGTTCAGGCAAGCGTATCCAACCCAGATGATGGCGGCGAAGGGCAGCATCGACTTGAGAATTGTGCTCAAGCCTGTGGGCGAGAACAATTGTTGCAGACGATTCACTGGACTAAGGCGCTCGAATTTCAGTGTCAGCGCTTCTGGTGCAAAGACGAAGCCGCCTTGCGCAAGTCCCACCCCGAGCGCAACCGCGAGCGCAGCCAACTGGATAGGAACAACCCAGCGCAGTTCTTCGACAGTCGTCCAGAACAGCAGCGGCCCGTTGCTTTCGATCGATTCGGCTTGAGCTGACGCGAGGGTGCTGCGAAAGTAATCTGTCCACTGGCCGGCGCCCTGCCTGGCCATCAGGGCAACTACACCGGCAACGGCGAACATCGACAGAGCGCTTGTAAGCTCACGCGATCGCGTGACCTGGCCGCGCTCCCTGGCTTTGAGCCTCTGCCGCGGTGTCGCCTGTTCTGTTTTGCTGGAATCAGCCATTGTTTCTCATCTTGCGCCTCAATGTGCAAGGTGGAGTAATTGTTCGCCGCTCGCCACCGAGTCTTCAAACAGGTGGTGAAACAGATCGGGCCAGTACTTGAGTGTTGCGATCAAGATTGCGATTCCGAGAAGGCTCTTGATTGCCGGCCCAAGCACGATCAGCGGCATGGTCGCTGACGCCTTGCCGAGCAGTCCAAGAAGGATATCCGTTACCAGGGTCGCCGAAAGAACCGGAGCGGCAATCTGCACGCCCAGGCCGAAGATTTGCCCGCTTGTTGTGATAACCGACTGGGTAAACAGTCCACTCAAATGGGTGGTGCCGGGCGGCAGGTAAAGAAAACTGTTCCCCACCGCTTTCAGAAGCCAATAGATCACATCCATACGAAGAAAGAGGAGCATCACCATGGTCTGATAGAAAATCGGAACCACCGTGGTGTCGACCTGCGTTTGAGGATCGAGAATGTTCACCAGCGAATAACCCATCTGAACGCCGAGGACTTGTCCCGCGAGTGCGGCCGCCTCAAAAACGATATTGGTTGCAAGCCCCATGCCCACGCCGACGAGAAACTCGGAGAAGACCATGATCGGCCAATCGGCCAGTGCGTAGGTCCCGATATTCTTCCCCACAGTCGGAAACAACAGGAGCGTAAGCGCCAGCACCAGCCCCGCCTTGATGCGCGCGGGAATCACAGCTCCTCCGAAAAACGGCGCGAAGAGCATGAGTCCGGTGAGGCGCACTCCAATGGTCAACAGCGCGGTGATGATTGCGAGCAGAGGAATGTCGCTCATCGCAGGCACCCGTGGAAGTCGGAAAACATGACCAGTGTGTAATTGGTAAGATGACGCCACATCCAGGGCATCATGATGAACAGGGCGGCTCCGGTGAAGAGCAGGCGGGTCACCGTGGATATCGTGTTGTCCTGCAACGAGGTGAGAGTCTGCAGCACGTTCACGAGCAAACTGACAGTAATGGCGACACCCAGAATTGGGCCGACCAGGATCAATACCTCCTGCAACATGGTGCGCCCCAGCAATACCACCTGATCGATTTCCATGGTCAGTTAAAGCTCCTCATCAAAGATCCGATCAACAGGTGCCATCCATCGACCATCAGGAAAAGCAGCAGCTTGAGTGGAGTTGAGATCACCACGGGCGGCAGCTGCAGCATGCCGACAGAAGTGGTGATTGAAGCCACAACCATATCTACAATCAGAAACGGAAGAAAAAGCACTGTGCCGATCTGAAATCCAGCTTTGAGTTCAGACAAAATATAGGCCGGCAGCATCACGCGCATAGACACATCGTTGACCGTTGCGGGGTGCGGTTCCTTGGCCAGGTCAATAAAAAGAGCCACATCCTTCTCGCGAACATAGTGCGACATGAACTGGCGCATTGGATCTTCCGCGCGGGTCACCGCCTGGAGGGCAGTGATCTGCCCTGACTGCATGGGAACGATGGAAACCTGGTAAATATTGTTCGCCACAGGTTCCATCAAAAAGAAGGTGAGGATCAGCGAAAGCCCAATAAGCGTCTGGTTAGATGGAGTGGTCTGAAGTCCCAGCGCCTGGCGCAGAAAATGAAAGACAATCAGCAGGCGCGCGAAGGGCGTCATGCATAAAAGGATCGAGGGGATCAGCGTAAGAGTGGTCAGTAATACAATGATCGACCACGGCACCGATTCGCCGGGTACGCCTGGAACCGGCACGGCTCCGTGTTTTGGGGAGGAAGATGCGGACGGAGGCGGGCTTGCGTTGTCCAGCCACGCCGGCCAGCCGGAGACCTCGCCTGCTGGAGCAGGTGTCATCGTAAGAGGCCCATGAATCGTCCCGCCATCAATGCTGGACACGGCCTGCCCCGCAGGGTCTGCCAGGCTTGCGCGGGCTGCCGCGGGAGCCGCGAATGCAACCACGATGGATGCACAGACGGACGCGAGCAGCAGAATTTTTGGGGGAAAGGCATGGCCGGTCAATGAGAATGGCCCTCCACGCCAATTCCCCGTTTCCGCCCATTGCCGGGTTCCGACGTTTTTTCCAACTGCGCCAGCAGCGACAAGCCCGATGCAGCTCCTCCAACCAGGAACTCGCGATCTTCCACTTTGACAAGAGCCACGAACCGTTTGTCTCCGAGAGATACGACCTCGGAGAGCCGCAGCCGCTTGGCCGTCGTCTTGGTGTATTTCGAGTGCAGCCATGACCAAATGCGAGCGAGTCCGCTGATTGGACCTCTTTGCGTCAGCTCCAGCCATGGGCGAAAACTGGAATCCTCATGCCGCTGTCTTGGGTTTTCTTCGACCAGCTTCTTCGTGCTTCCGCGAAGCACGGCGTGAAATGAGTTCCTGTCGAGTTCCTGCTGAGGCGCCGGCTTCTTAACCGTCTTCCTGGCTCGTCCCGGCTCCGGCTTCAATTTCGTGGCAGGCTTTCTTGTCGGTCCGGCCTTCTTGGCGGTCCTCCTGTTCGGCTCCGGCGACGCCTTCTTGACCGGCTTCCTCACCGGCACTGGCTCCAGGTTCAACTTCTTAACCGGCACCGGTTCAAGCTTCAGCTTCTTCACCGGCTCAGGGTCCAGTTCCGAAAGCTGGGCAAGGAGGTACGCCAGCCGCTCGTGCGGCGGTTGATAGGGAGAATAGGGCTTTGGCTGCTTTTCAATCATGCTTGATCCGTAATGCGAACGGCGAGGCGATCGCCGATGACTTCAAACTCTGTCCATCCAATGAGGAGCTGGTTTACGCGTAGCGGAACATCGCTTGTATGGTGGCAGGCCGTTTCCACGATCGAGCCTTTGCTGAGCGTGAGAAGATCGGCGATGGTAAACCGCACCACCGGAAGTTCGAGGCTGAGGGTGCACGGCAACCAGGGAATGCTATCGAGCGGGTCGTTCTGACTCGCCGGCGCTTCGGGGAGGCGCGACTCGTCGGCGATCGAATGCAGATTTTGGGCTGCGCTACTCATGGGACCCCTCGCACGCTCAATGCCCCCTTGATGCGGCAGTCCCCCTGGATCGGAGATTCGGACCCGAACTGCATTTGCAACAAAATGAGAGGAGCGATTGCGAGAAGGACTATGCAATCAGAGGGCCGGACTCGAGGTTGCGGGCGCGACGTTGCATCCGCTGGCCGGGATGAGGCTACGTGATTGTTTCACAATGGTTTGAGTGAGCTTGGCCTGAGACGGCGATTCTCACAGCTGGTGAGACAGCCATGAGAACCAGCAATGAGCCGGACCCTCCCGCCAGGCCGCAATATTACCCGGCGGGAGTTTCTAATCCTACGTTAACCGCCTCATCCTTCCATCAGAGCCTAGGTAATCATCTGCAGTGTCGCCTGAGAAACCTGGTCGAGCGTTGTAAGCGCTTTGGCGTTGGCTTCGTAGCTCTGCTGCGTGACGATCATGTTGGAGAACTCCGTGGAAAGATCCACGTTGGACTCTTCCACTGCTCCTCCGGTGATGGTGGCGTTTCCACCCACGCCGGCTTGTCCAACCACCGCGGCCCCAGAGGCGGTGGTCGATTGCAGGTCGCCGCCATTGGTCTGCAAAAGCCCCTCGGAATTCGCGAAGCGGGCGACCGCAACCTGGCCCAGAGCCAGTGTTTGACCGTTACTGAATGTCCCCTGCACGGTGCCGTTGGGGAGCACGGAAAACCCCGAGAGCGTCCCGGAACCGTAACCGTTCACATCGGTCGCGTTGGTGGCGCTCGCCGAATCCTGCTGCGAGATGATCGGAGTTCCGGAAGCGTTGTTGAGATTCCATGTAAGATTCATGTTCGCCGCACCGTCGGCCAGGCCAGCGATGTTGATCCCGGTGATGGTGCCATTTGTCTCCGCCGGGACGGTCGATTCCAATTCGCCGGATGAGTTGAAGGTCATGGTGCCGGTACTGAGGGTCGTAGGCGCGGCGGCGCCGGTGGCGGCAGCCGGCAGCGTGATGGTGTAGTTCCAGGTGTTGGGTGCGGCGGTGGCAGTATATGTGATGGTCAGGGTTTGCGTCTCACCTAACGAATCGACAACCGACAGTGGCGTACTGAACGTGGTTCCGACGGCAGAGCCGGCCTGAAGATTGGTGGTAGTTGAAAAGGACGTTGTGGCCTGCGCGGGAATGGCGGCCGACGAGTTCACGGAGATCGGCGCCAGTGCGCTGCCCGCCTCGACCTGGCCCTGGGCGTTCGCCTGATAGCCCATCACCAGATCTCCGCTTCCGTCGACAATCTGTCCGGACGAATTCACTGAGAAATCGCCGTCGCGGGTATAACTCGTATTACCGCCGTTGCTGAGGACAAAGAATCCGTTGCCCTGCAGCGCCATGTTTGCCGCAATACCCGTGGTATCGACGCCCCCATCGGAAAAGTTGCTCACCGTGCTGCCCACCTGCACGCCGCCGCCGATCTGAATGGGATCTCCGTTGCCCGAGACCCCCTGCGCCTGGGCGAATACATCGCCGAAGTTCAGCGTTTGACTCTTGAAGCCGTCGGTGTTGAGGTTGGCCAGGTTATTCGCAATGACGTTGAGCGCATCGGACGAAGCTTCCAGGCCAGAGAGTGGAATCGCAAAGGATGACATCTACCTACCTCCTGTTGGTTAATAGATTGGGTTCTGGGCCGGAGCCCCCATGTTGCCATACAAATTCATCAGCGAATTCATACTGGCTGTTCGGGCGTTTGTCGTCTGAAGCTGCTGCAGAGCCGCCGCCGCGGCAGTGATGGAATTGGCAGCTGTACCGCCCGCCACGCTGCTCGCACCCGATGTACCGAGCGGCAATGCCGTCGCACGCAGCGCGGCGGCCGAAGCACTTGAAGTGCTGTTGCCGGCCAGGCCGCTCAACGTCGCGTTGATGGAAATGAGCTGGTCCAGCTGGTTCAAGGAGACGAGCTGACCCACCATTTCTGTGGGGTCAACGGGAGCTGTCGGATCCTGATTCTGCAATTCGGTGACCAGCAGGTTTAGAAACGTGTCCTGGAGACTGGTTGCCGAGGTTCCCGTTCCACTGGTCGAAGAACTGCTGCTCGCGCTGCTCGTATTGCTCGTGGCCGCGGGTTTGGCGGCATTTGCACTTAGCCCCGGTAACGGTGAGGTAATCGCGGGGAGTATTCCTTGAATGTTCATCTGTCGTTCCTCTCTGGCTGCATTGCTGCCCTAAGCTCTGATGTCCAACCGGTTACCGTTCCCTGCATTTGCCATCGCTGCCAGGCTCACGCCGGTTTCTTCCTCCGGCGCGAATGGAGCGCTGCCGGCTTGCACTGAATGATTCAGGGCTCTTTGTTCCCTTTGCGAAGATTGCCCCGGTTCGCCCGAATGCGAAGACCCCAGGTTATGAACTTCGATGGATGAGTTAAGGCCGAAGTCCGCACCAAGCTTCGTCTGCATGGTTGAGACGTGAGCCGAAATTGCCTGGCTTAGTTCGCTATGATCGAGCGAAATCCGGGTCACCATCTGCTGGTCAGTGATCGATGTGCGAATCGAAATGTCGCCAAACTCGCTCGAGCGCATCCCGACATGCATCGCGGACTCACCCATCGACTGCATGAGCTTTGCGGTATTGATGCCGGATGCTGCAACCACTTCGCCGCCGTCGGAGTGATTCAATGGCGGCGCGCCTTGCTCCTCACTGGATCGAGCCGCAACGTCAAGAACATTCGGCGTGCGATGAGCCGCTGCTGTCTCTGGCGATGCCGCCTGCGTAGGGACTGTTTGCGCCTGGGCCTGCGGCTGAGACGCGCCATTGTCGATCGCCCTGGGCGCGACGTCTACTGCATGAGTGGGATCGGCTTGCGGGCTCTGCGAAGACTGCGGAGCGTTCTGCACACCATGCTGCAATGTATCGCTCGAGCCGGTCGCTGTATCTGTTGTCTTGCTCGCTGCAGAATTGTCCACGTTTGCGAGCACTGGATTCCTGGAGCCACTTGCGCTGGAGCTCGGCTTCTCGACTGCATTGCCCGTCGGTTGATTGCCATTGTTGCTGTCCGCAGGAGTTGCAGCGATGGGCAGATCGATAGGCAGCATCATTCCGTCAGCAGACGGCACGGAAACACCCGGCTGATTGTCCGGCTTTGTGATCGAATCCGACGGAGTGGCCGGCTCTCCATTGACCGAATCGGTCTGAGGCATCGTCTGTCTCAACGGCTTCGATGGCATTGCTGTCTGTTGCGGCGTCGCGTTATCCGGCGCCAATCGAGAGACGATTCGCTGCGGTATTGCTTCCTGCGTGGCTGAGGCAGCGTGAACATTGACGATCTGCGCGGGTGCAGCGGGCGATCCGTCGATTGTCCGTGCTCTATTCTCTTTTCCGCTCGTGGCCTGATACGGCAATGCCTCGCCTTGATGGAGGGGCAAAACTGCGGTGACGATGCGGGCGCCGCCATTTTCAGGCGCAGAAGGCGATGGAGTCTGTTGCTGCTGATTTGTCGTACCAGTCAATTCGGGCGCTTCGACGCGCAGTGCGACCGGTCCATTTTCGGAACCGCCTTGCTCTGTCACACTCGAAGGCATTGCTTGAATGGGGTTGCCGGACGAGGTAGCCTGCGCCAGCGTCTGCGAAGGAATACTGGAGATCGCCCCTGACTCAGAAGGGCGCGCGCTCAACCCATCGGGAGCGATCCGCGCACCAGGAAAAACCGAGCCATTTCCGGAAACTTGCTCTTCAGGTGCAACCACCGGCGTCTGCTCGAATTCATTGCTGATCTGGTTGCTTGGCGCCGGTGTCTTTGCAGAAGAACTCAGAATTGAAACTGGCGAAGAAGTAGGAATCGCAACCTGATTGATCTGCGCCTTTACGGATGAATCCATCGGAACATTTCCGGAAGCTTGTTTGTCCGGCGCGATCTGTGCCATTCCCTGAAAAGTGCCTGCAGTCGGCACGGTTTGTGTTTGTGGCTTCGACAATGAATTGGAGATTGCCGCTGACGCACTATTGCCCGCGGTTAAGCCATTGGGAATCTTCAGTGCGCCTGGATCTGCCGAGCGATTTCCAAAAAAATGCCCTTCGGGCGCGGCCATCGGCGTCTGCCTGGCTCTATTGCTAAGCGGGCTGCTCTGTGCAGCCGGTTGCGTGGAATGGCTCGCAGAGGTTGCCGGCGTAGGAACAGGAATCGTCTGCTCATTAACATTCGTTTCTATGGTCGTATCTATCACGACATTTTCTTGAACTTGCTTGACTGAAGCGCTCGACGGCATCCATTGAACGGTTTTGGCCGTCGGACTGGCCGGCATGAGTGGCTGTGATGAAGGCCTGGCGATTGTCGCTGGCCCAGCTGCAAGCGCGCTCGCTGCTGCGGGATGCGCCGTCGCCTCTTGGCCGCTATTCATCGTGTTGTTTGCGGCAATCGCTACTGCAAACGCGCGCACACTCAGGCGCGGTGATTCAGATGCCGATGAAACCTTCTTTTCCGGAGGTAATGCAGAAAGACTGGAGGATGTCAATTGCGGTGCAATTGACGCGCTCGAATCATCCTTCGTTCCGCCTCGGGCTTCTCCGTTCGCGGTTGTAGAGAATGTGCCGACTGGCAACTGGCCATTCCTTGTTGCGCTCGGCCTTGCCAGCGTCGAACTCTCAGTCTGATCGACCGGTCGAGGTGCCGCCGTCGCGACATCGCTTCCATTCCCGAGGATGGAAGGCAAGGGTACAACTTGCTGCAGGCTCGCCACAGGAGTTTCTGCGCTCCCTTCGGCATAAGTCTTTGCGCATCCACTTGTCGCGCTGGCTACGAAAACCTTCTGCTCTGATGACACCGCGGGCATGCGCGGTGCCGTGTCGCCCGATGGACTGATCCGCGCAACGGCGTGCGCAGTCGAATTAAGACTTGCTGCGGTGGAGGAAACTTGCTCGCTCGTCGGACCGGTCGCCGGCGGCGTGCTTGCTCTCTTCGCAGGTGGGAAGGCTTCGCTCTTTGTCAAACGCCCATTCTCTGGGGCGCCTGACATCTCCTGCGTAGAAACGGTCTTTTGATCCACTGGCGCAACTGGCAATTTGCTGCCGGCGCTTGCAGACTCTCGGAACGAAACCGTCAAAATGTTTTCCTGCCAGCTCGCCGAGGGACTCGCAGCACTGACGCCTGCGGTCGCCTTCGTACCGGTATTGGCTGAGGCATCTCCAGAAGTCTTCGGCCCGGATGCATTCGCGAGCGTCTTCTGAAACGTGCTGCTTGAGGCGCTGGTCTGTGCAGCCGGATTCAAGTACGAACTGAAGACTGGAGTTGCCGGACGAATCAGCGCACCCGTCCAATTGGACCTCGCGCTTGCCGCTTCTTCGTTCACAACTCCGTATGTCTCGCTGTTGTTGCCCGTGTCATTTTCAACGCTGGTTGGCTTCTGCTCTGTCCTCTGCCCAGCCGAAGTGTTTTGTCGATCGACGGACGGCAGGTTCGCGGATCCACGAACATTTTCATTGCGTGATGTGGGCGGCAATGGAGTGTCTTCCTGGGCACTCGCAACACTGCTTGCCACTGTCGCTTCGGAATCCGTCTCCGCGCCGGAATTCATCAGCTCATTTCCAGGGGCCTCTTGCTCAGACGCGCTCGTGAGAACGTCAAGAAACGAGATCAGCGAGGGCCTGACCGGTGCCGGCGAATGCAGGACCAAACCAAGCGTCGTCGCTGTGGATGCAATACGCACGCCCAAGGCATTGCACGTTGCGCGCCAAGGCCATGCCCACGTAACGTTATTGCCTTTGGGCGAAAATTGCTCATTTCAGTGGAGTTGCGAATTGGCTCTCCATCAGCGCCGATGGATTCGGCGGCCAATCCGGCAATCCTTGCCGTATGCACTGGGCAAAGTCTGCCTATTTTGCATCGCTGGAATAGGCAACTCACTTCCAAGCGATCGCATCGGATCCGCACTGTTTCCCGTGCTCAATCAATTTTCAACTACGGTGACGGCGGGCCATGAACAAGTCGTCGAGTTGTTTCTGCTGCTCGCGAGACTGTTCCTGCTCATAGGCCTCTCGTTGCTTTTGCAGCATGTCTGTCAGCGCTTCGCGGTCGCGGTGCGCAGCCTGGTACAACTTCATTTGCTCTGCCAATTCTTGTCTCAGCTTCTGCATCTGATTGGCGAGGGTCTTCTTTTTCTCAGCGACTTCGCGTGCCTGCTGCTCGTAGCCGTACAGATGAATTGCTGGGATCGGCTGTTCCATCGTTCGCTCTCTCGCCGCTTGCAGGTTGGCGATCTCTGCGTTCAGCTGTGCAAGCTGATGCGAGGCGTGGGACATTTCAAGTTGAAGTTTCTTGAGCGCGCGCTCCTCGCGCTGCTCCGCGTTCTCTCGAACCAGAAGCACCGCGGCGAGTGGGAAGCGAAAGGACATGGCTAGCTCGGAAGCACCATCAGCTGCTCAACGGTGTCTGAATATTTGACCAGGACATCCGGAGTCTGTTGCAGAAACCGATTGAGCGCGGGAAGATTCTGAACCGCGCTATCCAGGACCGGGTCGCTGTTTTTTTGATAGGCGCCGATGCGGATCAAATCCTCTGACCGCGCATATGCCGACATCAACAGCCGCAGCGCATTCGCCTTGGCAAGATGCTCCTTAGTTACCATGCTCGACATCAACCGGCTGAGGCTTTCGATGATGGAGATAGGAGGGTAGTGGCTGCGCATCACCAGGTTCCTGTCCAGGATCACATGGCCATCAAGGAGCGAACGAACCGTATCCACAACAGGATCCTGCTGATCGTCGCCTTCCATCAGCACTGTATAAAAAGCGGTGATGCTGCCTTGCGCGAAGTTGCCCGCACGCTCAACCAGGCGTGCGAGCATGTTCAGCACCGAAGGCGTGTAGCCTTTCGCAGTCGGCGGCTCGCCTGCTGCCAATCCAATCTCCCGCTGCGCCATGGCAAAGCGGGTAAGCGAATCGGCGATGAGCAAAACGTTCTTGCCCAGGCTTGCAAAGTACTCGGCAAGCGCGGTTGCTGCGAGTGCTGCGCGGATACGCAGAAGCGGCGATTGATCGGAAGTGGAGACGACGACAACGGAGCGCCGAAGGCCCTGCTCGCCGAGAACTTCAAGAAACTCGCCGACTTCACGACCGCGCTCGCCGACCAGCGCCAGCACCGTCATCTCCGCGGCGGTTCCGCGCGCCATCATGCCGATCAGGGTGCTCTTTCCAACACCGCTTCCGCCGAAGATGCCCAGGCGCTGCCCTCTACCGCAAGTCAGAAATGCATCAATCGCGCGAATGCCGCAACCGAGAGGTTCGCGGATCGCGACACGCTCAAGAGGAAGCGGCGCCGATCCGTCGATGATGACCGCGCGCGCGGCGCGATAGTCCCCTTTTCCATCCAGTGGATTGCCGGCAGGATCGATGACCCTTCCCAGCAGCTCCGGCCCCACACGAATGGATGGACGCGCGCCCCAGGTTACGATTTGATCGCCTAACCGAATTCCCTGCGGATGGTCGGCAGCCATCGACAACATCGTCGATCCGCGAAAGCCGACGATCTCCCCGGCATAGCTTCTGCCGCCGTCGCCCATGATCTCACACGACTCGCCGACAAAACCAAAAGGTCCTTCCGACTCAATCAGGTTGCCGATCACCTGATTGATGCGACCCTTCCAGCGCAGGGTTGAGCCTGCCTCCAGGGCATGAAGGTAGGGCGCCAGAATTCGACGATTCACCGAATCACCGGTTTCAGCGCAAGCAGATCGAAAAAGCCCTGTTCGACCTCCTTCAATTGCGTGTCCAGGCCGAAGTTGGCAACGCCAAGCTCAGTCTCCAGCAGGCAATCGTGTTCGCTGAGGCTCACGTCTTCCACCGCTTCCACTCGCGCGGCCACCGATACCCCGGCAAAATACTCCTTCCACCGCGGCGCGCGTCCGCGGCCCACGCGGATGGTGACGCTCGATCCCTCGCGCAGCCGTTCTATCGCCATTCGTACCAGCGATGCCACAAGCATCGGATCGACCTGCGCCTCACGGTGCAGAATTTTTGCAGCGATAGCCAATGCGAGTTGAACCACCTCTGCTTCAACGCGCGCAAAATACTCGCTTCGCTGTTCGTTGAATGCGGTAACCGCAGCCACAACAGGTGCGTGCGCCGCTTGCAATTTGAGCTCGTAATCCTGGCGTAGCCTGAGTTCCACCTGTTGCGCCGCATCAGACCTCTCTCGCTTGATCCTGTCGGCGAGTTCAGTTTGAGAAAGCGCAACTTCGGCACGGCGATCGGCTTCTTCGTGCGCGGCCATGTCCTCAAGTATCGCGTTACCCGCTCCGCTGGAATTCGTGGCGCCGCCCATGTCGCGGTACTCCAGAGTCTTTACCGGTGCTGGAATAATGTTCCCGAATTCCAGGTTAGAGTACGTACTCATCGTCTCCCTCGCTCTTCAGTGCGATCTTGCCCTCTGATTCAAGTTTGCGGGCGATCGCTACGATCTCCGTCTGGGCTTTCATTACGTCCTTGCTGCGCACCGGTCCCATCGCCTCGGAGTCTTCCTTCATCATATCCACCGCACGCGAAGACATGGTGCGATAGAAATGACTGCGCAGTTCCTCGCTCGCGCCCTTCATCGCAACCATCAAAGTCTTCTTGTCGACTGAACTCATCAGCTCACGCAAATCCTGTTCGGGAACCTCAAGAAAATCGTCGAAGGTGAACATTTGATCCCGAATGCTGATTGCAAGTTTCGGTTCTTCTTTCTCAATGCTCTCCAGAATCTCGCGCGCCGCAACCGGGTCCAGCCGGTTCATCAGCTCTGCAACGTCTCTGAAGCCGGCGCCGGCGCTCCGCCTTTGATCGGCTACTCCCCGCAAACGGCGATTCAGCACGGCGGATACCTTTGCGGCTACGTCCGGAGAGAACTGTCCCAGATTCGCGAGCCGTCTCACGCAATCGGCGCGCTGCTCCGGCTCCAGCTTCATCAGCAGAGCCGAGGCCTGCTTTGCATCCAGATGTCCAAGGATGAGGGCGGTGGTCTGCGAATGCTCGCCAACCAGGAATCTGGCCAGCTTCTTTGTATCCAGTTTTTTCAGCGAGTCCATGCGGAGGGAACTCATTTCATCGGCCTGCATCAACCGCTGCACCATGCTCTTTGCGCCGCTGTCTCCAAATGCCTTGATCAAGAGGCGGCTTGCAACGTCCTGCCCCCCCACCGCGATGAAATCCTGCGCTACCATCAACTGCTGGAATTCTTCCAGTACTTCGTAAGTTACATCGAAGGGAACATGCGGCAGGTTTGCCACCTCATCGGTAATCCGTTGCAGATCGTCGTCGGGAAGATTGCGAAGAATTGCCGCGGCCGGCTCGTCGCCAAGCAATGAAATCAGAATCGCCGCTTTGCGCGCACCGCTGAGAGGCGTAGAACCGGTCGCGCTCATGAGCCCTCCTCGTGCAGCCATGCCTGCACCGCGCGAGTGGTATTGATAGGCTTCTGCTTGATCATCTCAATCGTCTGCTCTTTCAGTTGATTGGCCCGCTGGTTACCGCTTCTTTGCTCTGCTGTGCCCATGGGAAGTTGTTCCACCCCCGGTGCGGATGGAAGCGCGGGTTGTTGCGCCGGTCGCGGAAGCTGGCCAGGAGCGAGCGCCTGTTTCTGGATCGGCCGCAGCACAAACATGTAAGCCAGCAGGAAGAGCACAAGCAGCCCGGCAGGCCGAAGCAGGGATGAATACTCCGAAAGGTTCTTTCCCTGTTGTTGAACCCAGTTCGGTGCGGGGAGGTCCGCGTTGGCGGCGTTCGAGTCGAAAGACATGTCCTGAACGCTGATGGTGTCGCCGCGCTTTGCATCGAAACCGATAACCGCCTCGGCAAGCTGCTGAATCTTGTTCAATTCTTCCGCTGTCCGCTTTTTCTTCGAGTAGCTCGTCTTTCCGCCTTGAACAGTCTTGACGATCGCATCATCCACCAGAATGGCTGCGCTCACCCGCTCAATCCGGCCGGCAGGCGTGACCTTGCGCGTCATCACTTTGTTCACGCCATATTGAGCGCTCTCGGTCATCGACGACTGGTTCTCATCCGGCGTTGTGGGTGTTTTTGCTTTACCCGAAGGTATGTTGCTTGAGGTGCCCGGAACACCCGTGGATGCCGGCACCGGGCCGGCTTGATCCTGCGACTTCTGATCGCTCAAGAGCGCGCTCACTGACGGGTCGTATTTCTCCTGATTCTCTTCGGTCGTACTTTGATCCTGATCGATGCGAACTGTGGCCCGGATCTTGTCCGTGCCCACCACTGGCTCCAGCGTGCTGATCAGACGTTGCGTCAAGCTCGCCTCCAGCCCCTCGCCGTCGTCCTGTCCAGCGTGACCCAGCCCCAGCGACCGGGACGAATCTGCGTCCACAATGGAGACGTCTTCAGGCTGCAGGGAATCCACGGCTCCCGAGACCATCCGTGAAATTGCCATCACCGCGTCTTTTGAGAGACCATTGCCACGAAGTTTTAAGATTACTGAAGCCTTGGCGGCGCGCTGTCGATCGAGAAAAACGGAATCAGTCGCCATGACCAGGTGGACCCGCGCACTGGCGACTTCACTGAGCGTTTCGATCGATCTCTCCAACTCCCCTTCCAGCGCGCGCTGATAGGTTACCTTCTGATCGAACTCGGTCTGGCCCCACGACAACTTGTCGAACAGCTCAAAGCCCGCGCGTGCGTTGCCTGGCGTTCCCACCGAAGCGATAGCCATGCGCGCTGCATCCAGCTTGCTCGCAGGCACGCTGATCGTCTTTCCATCCGCGCTGGTTTCATGAGGAATGTTTTGGGCGTCGAGTTGTGCGGAGATTCTCTGCGCGTCCGAGGGCTCAAGACCGGTGGAAAGTGTCTGATAGTCGGGCGTGCCAATCAGGCGGGCAAACAGCGCCAGCAGCAGCACTGTGACGCCGGCACCGACGAGTAGAAACATCTTCTGGCGCGGATCGCGGCTCGTCCAGAACTGCGTTGCCCGTCCAGTTACATCATTGAAAGACGCCATAGAGTTTCAGTCCTAAAACTGCATCTTCTCGATGTCCTGGTATGCGCTCACAATCTTGTTACGAACCTGCATCATGAGCTGAAATGAAACATCTGCCTTTTCTACAGCGATCATCACGCTGGTCATATCGCTGCCCTCGCCCTTCAACAGGCTGCTGAC
Organism: Occallatibacter sp.; assembly: GCA_052145815.1. Taxonomy (GTDB): domain Bacteria; phylum Acidobacteriota; class Terriglobia; order Terriglobales; family Acidobacteriaceae; genus Telmatobacter. The sequence continues at coordinate 37,725 of JBKQNU010000127.1, read as the reverse complement.
TTGCGTCCCGGCGTTGGCATTCATTTGATCCACGCTGCTGATGGCATTCTTCAGCACAGCTCCAAAATCCAACTTATCGCCGCCACTGCCGGCATCGAGGGACGATGGTTCCGGCAGATACGAACTTGGAATTGTACCCAGACTGACATTGCTCATGGTTCCACTCCGAAGTTATGAGGTTTTCAGTATCCCGATCGACTGCTCGATCATTTGCTTCTCCGCGGCGATCGCGGACGAATTCAATTGATAGGCACGGACAGATCCCATGAGATCCACCATCTCGGTGATCGGGTTGATTGCCGGATACGACACATATCCCGACTCGTCCGCGTCCGGGTTTCCCGGGTCGTAACGTTGGACGGCTGGCGTCGGGTCATCGACTACCCCGGTAAACCGCACCGAGCCCGCCGGCGCCTGCGCTATTCCGCCAACCGTGCTCAAGGTTGAATGAAAAAGCGATCCGCCGACGGCGCTGAATACCGCTTCCTTGCGCACATACGGGCCGCCCTGGTCGGTATGCGTTGTCTCGGCGTTCGCCAGGTTTGCCGAAGTCACCTCCGCTCGCTGTCTTTCAGCGGCCAGAGCAGACGCGCTGATCTGCATCATCGTGAACATACCCATAGTTAGCCCTCCTTGATGGCCGTGAGCAACTGGCTGAACTGGCTTTTCACCAATTGCAACCCAAGCTGAAACTGAAGCTGCGTTTGCGAAAGCATCATGCTTTCCCGGTCAATGTTCACGTTGTTCCCGTCCGGACGTTCCGGCAATCCCTTCAATTCCAGCGAGGCCGGTTGCATTTGCGCATCGCCGTCTCCGTACATCACCTGGCGCAACGCAGACTTGAAGTCGACATCTTTGGTGTGATAGCCGGGCGTATCGACATTGGCCATGTTCGACACAATCATCTGCTCACGATCGGTGATGACTTTGAGATACCCCTGCAGAGTGTTGAGCGTTGGACCCGCAGCCATGTTATGCATACCTCCTTGGCGGAAGGCCGTATTCGCGAATCTTGTTGCGTAAAGTCCGCAGGCTGATGCCCAGCAATTCGGCGGCGTGCGTTCGGTTTCCATCGGTCAAGGCCAGCGTACTTTCCAGGTGCATACGCTCGACCTCGCGGATGGGCGCGCCGGCCAGCGCTGCGGGAACCTGCATCTGCGGCGCATTCATCGGCCTTGCGGTTCCGTCGAACTCCATCTCGAAGCAGCCGGCGTCAATGTCCAGCGTCCCGCTCAGCGTCATCACGCGGCGCAGGAAGTTCGCCAGCTCTCTCACGTTTCCTGGCCAGTTGTGCGACTGCAATCGATCAAGAAAGCCGGGGTGAAGCCGCGGCGTTGGGGAGCGCAACTGAGCGGCAAATTTCTCCGCGAAATACTGGGCAAGAATCGGGATATCTTCGCGGCGATCGCGCAATGGCGGCAAAGAAAGCGGAATGACATTCAGCCGGTAGTACAGGTCGCCGCGAAACTTCCCCCGCTCAACCATCGCGCTCAGCGAGACATTGGTGGTTGCAATTACACGAATATCAACGTGCACCAACCGAGATTCTCCAAGCCTTTGAAACTCGCGCTCCTGCAGCGCCCGCAGAAGTTTGGGCTGCAGGTGGAGCGGCATCTCGCCAATCTCATCCAGTAGAATGGTGCCGCCGTCAGCCTGTTCAAACTTGCCGGGTTTGGCCCCCACAGCGCCGGTAAATGCACCTCGTCCATGCCCGAACAATTCACTCTCCAGTAGCGATTCGGGAACGGCAGCGCAGTTCACTGCAACAAATGGCTTCCGGCTGCGATCGCTGGAATCATGAATGTAGCGCGCCAGCAACTCTTTCCCCGTACCGCTCTCCGCTTCAATGAGAACGTCAGCATCGGTAGTCGCGGCGGCACGGGCGCGCTGGATTGCGCGAAGCAACAAGGGTGCGCGGCCTACAATGTCTCCAGCCGGTGAAAGATCTTCGATCGGCAGGCGACTGGCTCGATGCATCACCTGCGCGGCGGTCGCCTGCAACTGGTCAAACGAGATTGGCTTGGTCAAGTAGTCCAGCGCCCCATCGCGCATGGCACGCACAGCGTCCGGCACTGAACCGTAGGCCGTCAATAGTATGACGGCTGCTCCGGGAGACGACTGGCGCGCCGAACGCATGACCTCCATCCCCGATCCGTCCGGCATGCGGATATCCGTCACCACCAGATCGAACTCCCTGCCCTCCAGGGCGCGAATTGCCTCGCGGACGCTGGACGCCGTTTCAACTCGCCAGCCGTGGCGAAGAAAATTCGCGCGCAATGCGGTGCGTATGCCCGGTTCATCGTCTACCACCATCACTGAGGACGCTACGTCGCTGGTCATAAGGCTGGAAACTCCAATTGAAAAGTAGTGCCGCAGTTCACGCGGCTGGAGACACGAATCTCTCCGCCGTGCGCATTCATGAGCCGCCTGCAAACAGCCAGGCCTAGGCCCGGCGTATCGCCATTCGCACTGAATCCGGCATCAAACACGCGCTCTATAAGGTAGGGCGGGATACCACAGCCGGTGTCGGCTACCTCGACCAGGGCGCGCTTTGCTCCCTGCCTTGACAACGCCTGCGTCGAAACATCAATCGTCCCGCCGGCGGAAGTGTGGCGAATCGCATTGCAAATAAGATTCAGCACAATCTGGCGAAGCAGGTTCTCATTGCCCTGAATGGTGAGGCTTTCGTGTCCGCCAACGCAGCAGAGAACCACGCCCGCCTGCTCGGCGATGAGCCTCACAAACTCCACGCCACTCTGCACGCAGGCAGTCAGGTCAACCGGAGCGAGGTGCGGATTACCTCCGCCGTGAATGCTCAGCACATTGTTGACTGTTCCGGAGAGCAGGCGAATCCCGGCGCGAAGATGAGAAACCCATTGCGCGGTATTTTCCGGATCGTCCGCAATTAATCCAGCGAACAGCTCCATGCTTGCTAACGGATTTCTAATCTCATGAGCCAGCGTCGTGGACACCTCGGCCAGCGCCATTGCGCTCCGCGCTGCTTCCCGCTCCTGCTCCGCCTGCTTGCTGGCGGTGATATCGCGGAGGATCCAGATGCTCTTCAGTGTGGTTCTGCCGCCGCCCGCCTCATGGCTTGCTGACGCACAGGATAGCTTGCGGTTGCCGATGGCCAGCCAGCGCTTTCCGGCGACAGAAGACACACACAACTCGTTGTCGACGCGGTCTTCAGAACCCGCCACGAGAGATTCAAAATCGATCCGGCTGAGGTCGGAAAGGGCACGCAGATCCATCACTTGCGCAGTTCCAAGCTCCAATAGTCTGCGCCCTTCCGGATTGATCATGACGATGGTTTCGGCGGTGTCCAGCACCAGCACCCCGCAAGGCATCGAATCGATGATCTGCTGCAAGGCCGCGCGCATGCGGTCGTTTTCCGCCAGGCTTCTGGTGAGGGCGGCGTTGCGCTCCGCCAATTCGAAGCCAAGTTGCCTCACCTCGCGCTGCAGATCGCGATAGGAAGCTTCCAGCAGCGAAGACGCGGAGATGAACTCCGAAAAGGCGTCCGCCAGCAACCCTGAGCCAGGAAGAGAGGCAGGACAGGCGTCAATTATTGGAGCCGCATGAGAACTGGGCAACATTTACCCAATCCATTTGCACGATGAGTGCCAAACTCGTCCAGACCCGCCTGAAATGGGATTGCGATTAAAGAAAAATATGCTCGGGCTTGATTTCCTGCCCCGATCCCACCAGGATCGTTGCCCGTTCGATCGCGTTGCGCAACTCCCGGACGTTACCCGGCCAGCTGTGCTGCGCCATGATGTCCAAAGCTTCACGGCTCAACGCCACGCCGGGCTGAAACTTGGCGGCAAAGGCAAGAGCCAGCTCTTCCAGATCTTCCATCCGCTCGCGCAAAGGCGGCAGGTGGATGGGAAACACCGCGAGGCGATAGTACAGATCCTCGCGAAACCGCTGCTCGGAGATCAACTTCTTGAGGTCGGCGTTGGTGGCCGCAACCACGCGGACATCGACCTTGAAATTGTCGTTGGAACCAAGCCGCTGCACTTCTCCCTGTTCCAGGAATCTCAGAATCTTGCTTTGCAGCGACAAGGGCATGTCCCCGATCTCGTCGAGGAACAAAGTGCCTCCGTGCGCCGCATGAATGCGTCCGATCCGCGATTGCAATGCGCCGGTGAAGGACCCCTTCGTATAGCCGAAAAGCTCCGCCTCCAGCAGCGTCTCAGGAATGGCCGAGCAATTCACCACCACAAACGGTTGCTTTCTGCGCGGGCTGACCAGGTGGATCTCCTGCGCAACCAGGTCCTTGCCGGTGCCGCTCTCGCCGGTCACCAGGACTGTCGTGTCGCGCATTGCCACCATGCGGGTCAAAGTGTAGGTGCGCTGCATCGGCTCTGAATCGCCAATCATGCCGCGCAGATTATTTCTGCCCTCCGCCCGGTAGCGCGCGTCGTCGGTCCCGATCTCGGGAAGAGTGCCCGTCGGTATGGCGCCACCGCGATTGACCGCATCCACGAGCCAGGTCGATAAGCGCGTGGGCGAAGTGCTCCCTACCAGCAACTGGCCGGTATGGGAATTCAACATCAAGACCTGTGTATTGGGAAAGCGATCCTTGACGATCCCCTGAAACTCATTGGGCTCCAGATCCGGCAGCATTGGATCCAGCAGCAAGACAGAGTCCTCGCTGCCGGCCTTGTAGAGCAACTCCAAGGCGCCGGTGCCGCTCCTTGCCTGGATCACATTCCAGCGCGGCAGGCCGAGCTTGTCTTGAAGCACCTGGCGGATCCTGGGGTTGGGACTCACGATATAGACATCGATGGGAACTCGATCCCCGGAGCGAGCGAATTGAGGCACAGCGATTCCCATGAAGTGATTGCCTGCTACCGATTTTCCCTACAGTGAAGATTTCGTGAGAGACCACCAAGGGCTTTGCCGGTCCGTTGCAACGAGCCGGCGAAAGACCAATCCTAATCGCACATTCGGCGCGGCGGACGCACCTGAACCAGGTGAGTCCCTCCGAACCTTCCAAAATGTCATGCTTGAGCCCGCCCGTTCTGGAGGCTTAGAACGATGCGCCGTGGTGACACATCGCTGGCCATTCCAGGGCGGCGCCCCGAGGAGTAATTGAAGAAACGAACCGTGGCATATTTCAGCGCATCTGCGAAATCCCGACCAAGCCCCCACGCATTGGTCCGGGTACAGCCAGTGCGATTATGTCGCTGTCTTTACGCTCGAAACGTAAAGACATCGGGTGTGATCTATAACGGCCAGCGCACCATCCGCACCGTCTCTTCCTGCGATCACGAATCTCCAAGCAAATCAGTTCAACTGCCGGTAAACTGGCTTTTCCTTTTGCGCAGCACTACGCTTCGCGAAGCTCGTATCCGACCCCGCGAATGGTGTGAGTCAATTTCGGTTCTCCCGGCCGGTCCACCTTGTCACGCACATACTTCATGTAGACGTCGACGATATTTGTCGACGGGTCATGGGGCATATTCCACACTTCTTCAGACAGCGTCGCTCGCGAGACCGGCTTTCCCGCGTTCCGCATCATGTACTCCAAAATGGCAAACTCGCGGGGTGTCAAATCAATCCGCCGGCCGTTGCGCTCCACGCGGCGCTCCTCCCGATACAGCGTCAAGCCTCCCACGGTGGACGTGTTCGGAATCAGGCTGGTGTGCCGACGCAGCAGGGCGTGGACCCGCGCAAGAAGCTCCATGATCGAGAATGGCTTGGCGAGGAAATCGTCCGCGCCGCATTGGAAAGCCTTCACCTTATCCTCAACGCGGCTCCGCGCGCTCAACACCATCATCGGCATGCGCGGCTTGAGTTGCCGCACGCGCTGCAGCAGGCTCATGCCATCCAGTTTTGGAAGATTCAACTCAAGGATCAGCAGATCGCGCCGGCGATCGTCCTGCAGCGTGCTCAATGCTGTCTCTCCATCGTAGACCGATTCCACAGAGAACGACCCGGCCCGAAGTTCCCTGCAGAGGAAATTGGCCAGTGAGGTGTCTTCCTCAACAATCAGAATGCTTCGCCCCGGCGGGTTGTTGTAGTCCCCACCGCCCTGCCCAGCTTTCATCGTTCTTCGATCGGCGACGGTAATGGTTTTGGACCCCGTGTTGTTTTGTAATCTGGATCATAGTACGTCCTGCTGTTTCAAAAAACAACAGGCAGTTGGGCGGAATATTGACGGCCGAGAGAGCACGGCTGTGGAAATCGCAGCGTTAATTCTTGAATGTTAATTTTGAGTTTTCACAGAGCGAGACACATTGATCCGTTCTAATGGACTAGCGCGCCGCCGGGGCGTAATTGACACAAGCATCTCCTTTCGACGGTTTTTCAACAGGAGCACTTTAATTTTTCCTTCGCGGGCCGATATTAGTACCTGCTTATGCTCTTTGGCGAACGACGGATCAACTATGCAGAGATTTGAATATCGAGGTGCGCGCTTCTCCGTTGATCTTCCCGTTCAGTTCACCGATCGGAACACAACGCTCGCCGGGCGCTGCACAGAAATCAGCAAAGAGGGCCTGAAGCTGGAACTTGAAGAGCCCCTGCAATCCAACTCCTGCGGGAAAGTGTTCATGTGCTATCAGGGTCGGGCACTGGAATTCCGGGTGCGCGTAGTTCATGTGGGAGCGAAGTACTGCGGCCTCGAGTTCATCTACGCATCGGATACAGAGCAAAACGCTGTAGCTCATCTTGTGGAGTCGCTGGCAATTCCCCACAGCCGGCGCGGCCCCCTGCTGCTCAAGAATTCCTAGATCGGGTCTCAAAAATGTTTCAAGTCCAGCAGAAGGGCCCTCAGGGGCTAAGGCCCGGCGCATTTGTGGTGGCCATTTCGGCATGATTCGCCGCGGCAATCGCGCCCTGACACAAAGCCATTTATGAGACCGCTTCTAGTTTCCCTTCCCCGACTGGCTCTCTACTTTCCCCACGGGTCCAGTCACCCCTGGGAGTTCTTTTGGAAGAGGCATCTCGGAGCCGTCGTCCACCACGTACTGAACGATTAGCGAGATTCTCCGATTGGACGGGTCCTCCGGTTGCTGCGGCAGGCGCAGGTGCTGATCGGCAAAGCCTCGTACCTGCGATATCTGGTCCTTTCGAACCCCATGCTCCTGCATCAGTCGCCGTGCCGCGTTTGCCCGGTCGCTGGAGAGATCCCAATTGTCGTAAGCATTGATCTGCGAATAAGGCTTGGAATCGGTGTGCCCCTCGATCGATATTTTGTTAGGCAGACTGCCCAGTTCCTGAGAAAGCACCTGCAACAACTCGCGCAGCGCAGGCGTCGGTTGCACACTGCCCAGTTCAAAGAATGTTCCCTTTGCCGATTCCATCAGCTCGATTCGCAGTCCTTCAGCGGTTACGGTGATCTCGATGTGGTTTTTCAGCTTGTCCTGAGGATCCATGTGGTGGATCGACTCGATGATCTGTTGTTTCAGCTTCTGCATATCCTGCTTCTTCACGGGTACAAAGTCGCCGCCCTGCCTGTTGTTCCCCACATTTTTCGAAGAGCCACGAGGATCTCTGAAATACCCACCGACGGTGACCTGCACTTCCTTGCTGGCGCTCAGCAGCCAGAGCACGATAAACAATGCCATCATCGCCGTTACAAAGTCGGCGTAGGCCACCTTCCAGGCGCCGCCGTGATGCCCGGCGTGGAGCGGCTTCCTTTTGATGATGATCGGATGTAGGTTATCTGCCAAGCTTTCAATCCCCCGAACTGCAATGGCCTGTTAACAGGCCCTATGCTGCCTGTTCCGCCGCAACCGGCTCATCCTTCTCGCGGCAGGCCTTCTCCATCTCCTGAAAGGTGGGCCGCACATGTTCGGGAACAGCTCGGCGGCCCATTTCGACCGCCAGAATCGGGGATATCCCTTTGATGAAGGAAAGCATCACCACGCGCAGCACGTGATAATAGGCGTGTTCGTCCTCAACCAGCTTGCTCATGTTCGCCGCCAGCGGGCCAACCGCTCCATAGCACAACAGGATGCCCAGGAAGGTTCCCACTAGCGCCGCAGCCACTTTCTGTCCAATCACTTCGGGTGGTCCGCCGAGAGCGGTCATGGTGATCACCACGCCCAGGACGGCAGCCACGATTCCCATGCCCGGCAATGAATCGGCCGTTGTGGTGAGCGCGGCCACGGGCTGGGTGGCGCCGGCATGATGGACTTCCATATCCAGCTCCATCATCTGATCGAGGTCAAACGCTGTCGCGCCTCCGGTGATGGCCATGCGCAACGTGTCGCACACGAAATCGCGAGCGTGATGGTCTTTGAGAAACTTCGGATACTTGGTGAACAGCGGGCTCTTTTCCGGTTCCTCGACATCGCTCTCGATCGCTACCAGTCCATCTTTTCGCGACTTGATGAACAGGTTGTACATCATCTTCAAGGTGTCGAGATAGATCTTCTTCGACATCTTCGATCCTGCCAGGGTGCGCATGATTCCGGAAGCTATCTTCTTCAAAACCCGGATCGGATTCCCGGCGATCGTGGCGCCGATTGCTGCGCCGGCAATGATCACAAATTCCGATGGCTGCATTAGAACGAGGATGGGCCCCTTTTCCATCAGGAAGCCGGCCAGGACCGCTCCGAGAACCATGAGAATTCCAATAATTACGAACATGTGCCGTGTTCCCCCGCAGCTGCCTGCCTGAAACGTCGATTGGAAATTTGCCGCAGCGCGCAGTAAAATCCCCGTCCAGAGACTGGAACGTCCGTTGTCTATCGGCATGTCACGGGGAATTTTCTAGCGCCGGAAGCCGTGTGTTCCCTGGAAATGACTCGGCTTTATCACTGCGGGTGTGACCCAGGTACCCCCAGGATCGATCGGCAAGCGCAGACTCTCAGGGAACGCGCGGCGGCGCCGTTGCAGCCCCAACCACGACAAGGTCCACCCGCCGGTTCAATCGCCGGCCTTCGGGCGTGGAGTTGTCGGCTACCGGGCGATACTGCCCATATCCCGCAATGGAGATCTTTCTCGGGTCGATCCCGGAATCGTCGACAAGGAGCATCAGCACGGCCATGGCGCGCGCGGTCGACAACTCCCAGTTGGAGCGGAACTGGGCGGTGTGGATCGGCTGGTCGTCGGAATGGCCTTCCACGCGGAGGTCCAGGCCGTGCTCCGCCAGCACGGTCGCTATGCGCCTGATCTTCCCGGCGGCGCCCGGCATCAGCACCGCTTGCCCGCTGTTGAAGAAGCCCACATCGTTCAGGCTGATCACGAACCCCTCCGGCGTCACCCGCATGACTACTTCGCGATTCTTGATCTCCTCGCTGATCGCAGCTTCCAGTTGCTTGCGCAGTTGGACGAAGTCCACGACCGGCGCCGGCGAAAGGGTGCCCTTCGGGGCGGTTTCTCCCGCAACCGGAGCCGACCCGGCGGGCACCTCTGTGGGAACGTTGGAACTGGAGTCCCGGCCTTCGATCTTCTGTCCCTGAAATGCTCCAAGTTGCTGAAAGCCGATGTGGATAGCCGACGAAAGCTTGCGAATCACCTGGTTGTCTCTATATGAGGATGCGAAGAGCACCACGAAAAGCGCGAAGAGCACCGTGATCAGATCCGAGTACGATACCAGCCACCTGTCGTGATTTGCCGGCTCCTCGGCTTGTATTCTTCTCCTCATTGCAAGGTCAGTTTCGTCGTGCTCCGCTGCTCTGGCACCGTCAGGTAGCTTTTCAGTTGCAGTTCCATGGCGCGTGGGTTCACGCCGTCGAGGATGGAAAGGACGGCCTCGAGCGTCATCTCCTGAATCACCTGGCGCTCGCGCAACCGGATTCTCAGTTTTCCCGCCCAGGGCAGGAAAAGAAGATTTGCCGACCCGACGCCATAGATGGTTGCCACAAACGCGACCGCGATGCCTTTGCCAACCTCATTGATATCCTGCAGGTGCTGCATGACCTGGATAAGCCCGAGCACCGCACCGATAATGCCGATGGTTGGAGCAAAGCCTCCCGCAGCATCGAAGACCTTGGGAATGCGTTCCTGCTTCTCGCCTTCGTACTCAAGCTGAAGCTCCATCATCTTGCGCAGGTCTTTGGCGCTGACACCGTCAACCGCCAGCATGAGACTTTCTCTCAGGAAACGGTCTTGAATTTTGGCAAGCTCCGCATCCAGCGAGAGGATCCCTTCCTTGCGGGCTTTGTATGCGTAGCGCAAAAGGTTCTGCACCAGGAAATCGGGCTCAGGTTCCGCATTGAAGAAAACGTGTTTAAGCTCTACAAGAGCCTGGAACACGATGCGCAGAGGAAATTGCACCATGACGGCGCCGAGGGTTCCGCCAAATACAATCAGGGCCGCTGTAGGCTGCAACACCTGTATCAGCTTTCCTCCATCCATGAGCAAGCCGAATCCGATTCCGGTCAGCGCAATGGCTATGCCACCGATGGTGCTCTTATCTATGGTCATCGTCACCTTGTCCATTCACCGGTGCAAGAGCAAGTCGACGTTTCAATCGTCAGGATGACTTCCTATCGGCAGGTTCGCCTGAATTCTTCAAGCGTTGGCACTTGCCCGCCGATGCGAAGCTCAGGCAAGACTGATACAGGTTTTTGTTTCCCAAACCAGCGGCGGAGCACTTTTAGCGAGGACGTTTCAGGTTATTTTGAACATTCTCCCCTGCAACGAAAGTTGCACGTTTGGAGCCACCCCCAAGTGCCCACCTTAACGATCTCTATATCTATCGAAATAAAATACTTAGCTCGATGTATCCGACGCCTTGCCGAGACATGCGCTAGGCAATAGTTGCCTACATGACCCGGAGGGGGTACAGGAACTGCCTAGAAGCTGCTGAAATGCCTTCCGCGATCTGCCGATTAATGGCCCATGCATACCACTGGGCTTGCAAGAAAGCTTGTTCCCGGTCAAGGCCCAGATACTGAAGCCAAGACTCTAAAACAGGCTGAGGCCAACGAATCGAGCAACTCCGCCCGTCCGCGGCCGTTCCGCGAGCGCAGGCGCACCCGTCCTCTCGATGAATCGCGGCATGAAGCCCTGGAGTCAGTAAACCAGTTGCTGGTCCGCTATGAACAAACCATCAGCCGGCTCGGAGAAGCCGAGGAGAAATACCGGGCCATCTTTGACGATGCGCTTGTGGGAATGTTCCATATCAGCCCGACAGGCCGTCCGCTGAACTTGAACCGCAGGATGGCGGAAATCTGTGGCTACGACAACCCGGAACACTTCCTCGCTCAGGTCTCCAACGTTTCTGAGCAATTGCTCGTCGAAGCCGGTCAGCAAAAGACATGGAAGCGTGTCATTGAAGAGGGTGGCATGGCATCGGGAATCGAGGCCCAGACCAACTGCAAAGACGGTTCCCAAAAATGGCTGTCGCTTAATATTCGGGCGGTTCGCGATGCCGACGGCAACGTGGTTCATTTCGAAGGGACGGCGGAAGACATAACAGAGCGCAAAATCGCCGAGGAGCGGATAAGGTTTTTGGCCTACTATGACGCCCTCACCGGTCTGCCCAACCGCACGCTCTTCGACTTGCAATTCGCAGACGTTCTCGTCGAAATGCGGAAAGAGAAGAAGAGCGCTGCGGTTCTGCTGTTTGAATTTGCCCGCTTCAAAATCATGAACGATTCCTTTGGGCACTCCTTCGGCGACCGTCTTTTGCGCGAAACTGCGGAACGGATCCGGAGAAGTGTGGGGGAAAAGGATATTGTGGCACGCGTCGGCGGCGGCGAATTTGCGATTGTGCTGACCAACATCAAGAACGCGCGCACCGCGATGGCGACCGCTCAAAGAGTGATCGCCGAAATGGCCGCCAAGTTCTCCATCATGGGCCATTCCATGAACATCTCCTTCAACATCGGGACCAGCATCTTTCCCGATCATGGGACAACCCCGGAAGAGTTGATTCAGAATGCGGACGTGGCTCTCTATTCCGCAAAGCAAGATGGGCCTAACGAGGCACGGCTGTTCACGGAAGAGATGAATCTACCGATCATGGAGCAGTTGACGCTGGAGCACAGTTTGGGGATGGCCCTGGACAGGAACGAGCTGTTCCTCGTGTACCAGCCGCAGGTGGATATTCGCACCAAAACCATCACCGGCCTTGAGGCGCTGCTGCGCTGGCAGCATCCCAAGTTAGGGCTCGTACCGCCGGTGAAATTCATCGGCATTGCCGAGCACAGCGGTTTGATCATGCCCATCGGGGAATGGGTATTGCGATCCGCTTGCGCCCAGGCCAAGATTTGGCAGGAAGCAGGGCTTCCCGCGGTGCCGATCGCTGTCAACGTCTCCGCCGTGCAATTTCGCCAGCAGGGTTTCCCCGACCTCGTACGCAAAGTCCTTCGCGATACCGGCCTTGACCCGAAGTACCTCGAGTTGGAACTGACCGAAAGCCTGCTGCTGACCAACGCCGACGTCATGTTCTCAATCCTTCAGGACCTGAGAGAAATGGGAGTCAAGCTGGCGATCGACGATTTTGGAACGGGCTATTCCAGCCTCAGCTATCTGCGTCAGTTTCAGGTCAACCGGCTCAAGATCGACCGCTCCTTTGTCCAGGATGTCGCTGAGAATTCAGACGACGCTGCGATTACGACTGCCATTATCAAGATGGCCAAGGCGCTGAATCTCGAAGTGCTCGCCGAGGGCGTTGAGACCGAGGCGCAAATGTCCTTCTTGCGCGCTCAGCAGTGTTTCGACGTCCAGGGCTACTACTTCAGCAAACCGGTTTCGGTTGCCAAGGTAGTTGAGCAGTTGCTCTGTGCCTCCATCGAACCGGCTTCGACTGCGCTTCCAAATTGATTCGCAACGGATGTGGCTGCCTGGACGAAGCATGAATCTATAAAATGGCTCGGTGAGTCAAAACCCTTCTGCGGCTGTGCAAGCCATGGTTCGCGATGCGCTCGGGCGCCACCAGGCCGGGCAACTGGGCGAAGCTGAAGAGATCTACCTCCAGGCGCTGGCAATCGATCCGGACAACGCGGATTGCCTGCACCTGCTCGGGATGGTCGCGTTTCAATACGGCAGGCACGGGGAGGCAGCAGAACTTATCCGCAAGGCGATCTCCATCCACAAGACGGCCGCTTCCTATCACTCGAATCTCGGAAATGTCTTTCAAGCGCAAGGAAAACTCGACGAAGCCGAAGCATGTTATCGACAGGCGTTGGGCCTGAACCCGGAACAAGCCGAGGTGCACCTGAATCTGGGACACATTCTCAAGGCGCAGGGCTACGTGGATTCCGCTCTGGCCTGCTACCGGCAGGCCCTATCCCTCAAGCCTCGATTGGATGAAGCACGAGTTGCCGAATCAACGGCGCTGTTGCTCAAAGGAGACTTCTCTGCCGGCTGGGAAAACTTTGAGAGCCGCTGGCGCACCAAGGATTACGACACACCGCTGCGATCCTATCCGCAACCTCTTTGGCGCGGCGAGTATCTCTCCGCAAAGCTGTTAATCTGGGGTGAGCAAGGCGTTGGCGACGAAATCATGTTTGCGGGACTGGTTCCCGACGTGACCCGTGCCGGGCACCGCTGTGTTCTGGATTGCGACCCGCGCCTCAATCCGCTCTTTGCCCGTTCATTTCCAGACGTTGAAGTTATTTCCGGCTACGATCCCGCCCGCGATTCGCATCTGGATATTGCGGCGCATCTCTCCAGTGGCAGTCTGCCAGGACTGTTCCGAACCAGCAATGAATCTTTCGCTGGCACTAAGTCTCCCTACCTCTTTTCTGATTCCACAAAGTGCGAACGGTTCCGCTCCAGTTATGAAGATGGGCGCCCGCTGGTTGGTCTCGCCTGGCACACTCGGAACAGGAAATCCGGCCGAAGCCGTTCCATCGATCTCAAGTTGTTCGCGCCTCTTTTTTCGTCTCCGGCTGTCCGATGGGTCAGCCTGCAATATGGAGATCACGGCCGGCTGCAACACGAAGCAGATGCGGTGAGCGCGCCCCTTCTCATCGATCGCGAAGTCGACCAGTTTTTGGATATTGACGGCTTCGCAGCGCAAGTTGCGGCGATGGATCTGGTTGTGACCATCGATAACTCCACGGCTCACCTGGCTGCGGCTCTGGGCGTCCCGACATGGCTTCTGCTGCCGTTCGCGCCCGATTGGCGCTGGATGCTTGCGGGCGATGCCAGTCCCTGGTATCCGCCTATGCGGCTCTTCCGTCAGCCAACGAGCGGAGACTGGCAGTCGGCGCTGCAACGAGTCGAAAACGCTTTGCAGACCGCATTCAATCGCCACTAGATCGCTTGCCTGAAGTCTACCCGGGTTGTCGTCCGATTCGTTGGCGCACTTGCGTGGAGGTCTTCAGTCGTCATCCTTTGGCTTGCGCAGCGTTGCGCCGGACCGCTCCATCTCCTTGCGAATCTCGTTCTCATCGTCCACAGTCGCGTGCATGATGAGAACAGGTTTCAGCGTCGTCACGCTTCGGTTGTTGCAATGACGGTATGGCGGAGTGCCTTGACGTCGCGCATCGGCGGCTGGCCGAAGAAGCGGCTGTACTCCCGGCTGAATTGGCTCGCACTTTCATAGCCCACCTCGAAAGCTGCGCTCGCGGCATCCAGGCCCTCATTGAGCATGCGTTCGCGCGCAACGTGCAGACGAAGCTGCTTCTGATATTGCAGAGGGCTCATCGCGGTGAGAGAACGGAATTGATGGTGCAATGTCGATACGCCCATCCGCGCCATGGTGGCGAGTTGTTCAACGCGCAGGGGCCTGGCGTAGTTCATCCTGAGCCACTCAACCGCCTTTGCAGTACGGTGGCTTTGCTCGCCCAGCGTGGCGATGGCGCGAAGATTCTTTCCCTGTGGACTGCGCAGCAGCCGGAAGACGATCTCGCGCTGGATCAGGCTGCTCAGAAACGGGATGTCCTGCGGCGCGTCCAGAAGGTCCACAAGCCGCGAACATGCGTCCAGCAGTTCGCGTGAAGTGACACCGACGGCCATGCCGCGCGCATCTGCAGATTCTCCGCGCAGATGAAACTCCTGTTGCGAGAGAATCTCGCGGACCACCGGCATTTCCAGCTTGAGGATCAAGCCGAGAATTGGCACTCTCTCTGTAGCCGCGATCACCTGGCTGACAACCGGCAAATCGATCGAGGTCAGGAGAAAGTTCGAACCATCGCATACATAAGTTGTCTTGCCGACATTGATCCGCTTCTGCCCTTGCACGAAGACGACCAGGCTGGGTTCGTATGCAGCCGAGGTGCAGGCGCTGGTTGTTGAGCGGCGGTAAAGACGCAGACCGGGTATCTCGGTGAGCATGTCTCCTTCGGCAACAGCGCGATCGGCAATCTTGCGGGCCAGCTCCCTCCGCATCTCGATCACTGTGCGCAATTCAGTAGCGCCATGATCTACGATCGCCTCCTTTTGTTTCGCTGCTTTCATCCGCTCGACTCCTTTAAATCCAAGTTAGCGCTGAATTCATGAAGTTGTGCTCAAAAATGTGTGCATCGACAGCAATAGGCAATAGATTGGCAGAATCAGGATACCGCTCCCGGGGCCGTCTTTCGTAGTCTGATCTTCGAGCGGTTTGCCGGCCATTCCGGCAAGGAGATCACTTCATGTACAAGGCAAAAGCCTATTCCGTTTCCACCGCGACATCGCCCTTTGCTTCCACTACGATCGCACGGCGCGATCCCACCGCACACGACGTGCAGATCGAGATCCTCTTCTGCGGCATCTGTCACTCCGATCTGCACCAGGCCCGCAATGAGTGGAGCGGCGTCATGCCCACCGTCTATCCCTGCGTTCCCGGCCATGAGATTGTCGGCCGCGTCACGAAGGTTGGTGCTGCGGTTACCAGGTTCAAGCCCGGCGACCTCGCCGCGGTTGGCTGCCTGGTGGATTCCGACGGCACCTGCCCCGAGTGCCAGGCGGGGTTCGAGCAGTTCTGCCCGAACTTCACCCTCACCTACAACTTCCCCGACAAGCACACCGGCGGCGTGACCTACGGTGGCTACTCCGACAGTATCGTTGTCACCGAGCGCTTTGTGCTCAGCGTTCCGTCGAACCTCGATCTTGCCGGAGCCGCGCCTCTGCTGTGCGCCGGAATCACGACCTATTCCCCCATGCGGCACTGGGGCGTGACCAAGGGCAAAAAGGTCGGAGTGGTCGGCCTCGGCGGATTGGGCCACATGGGCGTCAAGTTCGCCCACGCCCTCGGAGCGCATGTGGTGGCTTTCACCACTTCCCCAGCGAAGAGGGACGACGCCCTTCGCCTCGGAGCCGATGAGGTTGTCATCTCCCGCAACGCCGATGAGATGCAGAAGCACGCCCGCAGCTTCGACTTCATTCTCGATGCCGTGGCCGCCGAACACGACATCAACGCCTATATCAACCTGCTCCGCCGCGACGGCAACATCACCATGGTGGGCGCTCCGGAAACGCCGCTTCCCGTCTCCGTCTTCGGCCTCATCTTCGGACGTTGCAGCTTGTCGGGCTCGCCCATTGGCGGCCTGCCTGAAACTCAGGAGATGCTCGACTTCTGCGGCAAGCACAACATCACCGCCAACGTCGAAGTCATCCCCATCCAGAAGGTCAACGAAGCCTACGAGCGGCTGCTCAAGTCCGATGTGAAGTACCGCTTTTCGATCGATATGGCTTCACTCAAGTCGGAGTAACGGCTGAGCCGGCACTCCTCAATTTCGATAAGGCGGAAATCCCCAACAACAGTTCCCGATGAATTGGAAAAGGAAATCACAATGCTGCGACGCAAACTTGGCAATCTTGAAGTCTCCGAACTCGGCTTTGGCACCATGAGCTTCGCTTCCAGCTATGGTTCCTCGCCTGACCACTTGGAGGCGATCCGGATCATTCGTGGCGCCCACGACTTGGGCGTCACCTTCTTCGATACGGCCGAAGCTTATGGGCCATTCACCAATGAGGAGTTGGTCGGCGAGGCGCTTGCGCCGATCCGCGACCAGGTAGTGATCGCCACCAAATTCGGCTGGAACATCGATCCTGAAACTGGCGAGCGGCACCCCGGCCTGAACAGCCGTCCCGATCACATCAAGCGCACGACCGAGGGCATGCTGAAACGGCTTCGGACGGATTTTATTGACCTGCTCTATCAGCATCGCGTCGATCCCGAAGTGCCGATTGAAGATGTTGCCGGCGCTGTGAAGGATCTGATGAACGAAGGTAAGGTCAGGCATTTCGGCCTGTCAGAGGCCGCCGCCGAGACCATCCGCCGCGCGCACGCCGTCATGCCAGTGACCGCAATCCAGAGCGAGTACTCGCTTTGGACCCGCGATCCGGAACCCGAGATCCTGCCGCTCTGCGAGGAACTGGGAATTGGCTTTGTACCATGGAGTCCACTGGGTCAGGGATTCCTGACCGGGAAAATATCGGTCAATACCGAGTTTGACAGCGCAGACTGGAGGTCTCGTTTCCCTCGCTTCACACCTGAGGCAATGCAGGCCAATCAGGCGCTCGTCGATCTGCTGAACCGCGTCGCAATCCGCAAACAGGCGACACCTGCACAGATTGCGCTGGCCTGGCTGCTTGCCCAGAAGCCATGGATCGTGCCGATCCCAGGAACGCGCAGGCTTGATCGGGTCGAGGAAAACATTGGCGCAGGCAAGGTCAAGCTGACATCCGACGACCTTGGCGAGATCGAGCAGGCGGCTTCGAACATTTCCGTCGAGGGAGCCAGGCTTCCGGAGGCGATTCTAAAGTTCTCGTACCGGTGAACGATTCAGAGCGCCCGGGAAATCGGGCTTCATACCACGGCGCGCGAAAGGACCCTAAATGAATGCATGGCCGAAGAACGAACTGCGCAAGATTGCAGAGGCCGACGACTTGCATATCGCACCCTTCCGCGAGGACGGAGTCACGTACGGCACTCCAACGTGGATCTGGTCAGTCGCGGTCGAGGACGCTCTTTACATTCGCGGGTACAACGGACAAAGCTCTCGCTGGTACCAGGCAGCAGTGCGGCAGAAGGCGGGCCGGATCATCGCTGCAGGCATCGCGAAGGAAGTCACATTCGAGCCGGTCGACGATGAGGCCAATGACCGCTTGAACGACCGTATCGACGATGCCTACCGGGCCAAGTATCATGGCAGCCCGTATCTCAATCCCATGATCGGCAAGCGTGCCCGCTCGGCGACTGTACGAGTCATGCCTCAAGGCGCCAAGAACTAACGAGCATTAAACCCAAGAAAGGGAGAAACAATGCAAAAGCGCAAACTGGGAAAAAGCGATCTGGAAGTATCGGCTCTCGGGCTCGGCTGCATGGGAATGAGCTTTTCCTACAAACCGTTTCCGGAGAAAGCGGCGTCGATCGCCCTTCTCCATTCGGCCGTCGAACGCGGGGTCACCTTCTTTGACACCGCCGAGGTCTACGGCCCATTCAACAACGAGGAACTTGTGGGCGAGGGCCTCGCGCCTTTCCGTGGGCAGGTCGCCATCGCCACCAAATTCGGCTTCGATATCAGCCCCGACGGCACTCACGGCCAAAAAGGCACCGACAGCAGCCCCGAGCGAATTCGCAAGGCCGCCGAAGCTTCGCTCAAGCGCCTCAGGGTCGACGCCATCGACCTCTACTACCAGCACCGCGTCGACCCCAAGGTGCCGATTGAAGACGTTGCCGGCGCGGTCAAGGAACTGATTGCCGAAGGCAAGGTCAAGCACTTCGGCCTGTCAGAGGCTGGCGCCCAAACCATCCGCCGCGCTCACGCCGTGCAGCCGGTGACCGCCTTGCAGAGCGAGTATTCGCTCTGGTATCGCAAGCCCGAGGAGGAAATCATCCCCACGCTCGAAGAACTCGGCATCGGCTTCGTCCCATTCAGCCCCCTCGGCAAAGGCTTCCTGACGGGAAAGATGGACGACAAGCAGACCTTCGACAAGACTGATATCCGCAGCAGCATCCCGCGCTTCACACCGGAGGCCCGCAAGGCCAACCAGGCGCTCGTCGATCTGCTCGGCAGGATCGCCGCTGAGAAGAAGGCCACTCCGGCGCAGATCGCGTTGGCGTGGCTGCTGGCCCAGAAGCCATGGATCGTTCCCATCCCAGGGACCACGAAGCTCCATCGCCTGGAAGAGAACATCGGCGCCGTCGCCATCGACCTCTCGGCAAGTGACCTGCGCGAGATCGAAAACGCCGCATCAAAGATCAAAGTGGAAGGCGCCCGTTATCCGGAACACATTGAGAAAATGACCGGCCTGTGAGCGGCAAAACGAGCCACTCAGGTCAACGAAGGGGAAAAGCAATGGAAATCAAGCGAAGTGGTTCACAGCCATCGGGCAAGGGGCCGTCAGATTGGTTCACGGGCACGGTCCGGATCGATCCGCTGTTTGAAGCGCCTGATCCCGCGCGGGTTGTTGGAGCAAGCGTCACCTTCGAGCCCGGCGCCCGCACCGCCTGGCATACGCATCCGCTGGGTCAAACGCTTCTTGTGACGTCTGGCAGTGGGCGAGCGCAGCGCTGGGGCGGCCCGATCGAAGAGATTCGTCCAGGGGATGTGATCTGGTTCGCACCGGGAGAGAAACATTGGCACGGAGCGGCGCAAAAGACAGCAATGACTCATATTGCCATTCAGGAAAAACTCCATGGCAAGACCGTCGATTGGCTGGAGCAGGTGAGCGACGAGCAATACGGAGCATAGCCCCGCGAATCTAAATCGCGGGCTGCCGCACCAAGGCCCCTCCGTCCGGGTTGAGGCCGGCTCCAATGCGATTCACCAGGCCGCCGGTCTCGCTCGTCGCCATCAGGCCATCGTGCTCATCGAGCGGCCGACCGCTCCTCCAGAACTCCGCAGGCTTTGTCGCCTATGGAAGTTGTTGAGGTATGAAGATCCTGGGTGCTTGGCAGCTACAAAATCGACTGCATCGACTCGGGACTTGCGAGAATTTGAGGGCCCTTCAATGCGATTCTGTTTCTCATCGTACCCTATACAGAATTGGCCGGGCACTCAAGCCGGGCGGCTTCCAGTCTTCCTGCTTGAAAGTGCATGAATCGCGGAGAACCGTCATCACTTGCACGCGGATGCCGGTGCGAACTGCGACGTGATTTGGATGACGAAAGATGGGCAAGAATTTCTCCGCAGGGAAATAGGATCTCTAGCGGGTGATTTGCCTCTGCAAATCTGGCCGTGAAGCGATGTCCCGTTCGAATATGCGCTGGTGAGTCACGGGCGTTGTTGAGTCCCGACTACGCCCTACGCTTATGAGAAAGCCGCCGCAACTGATTTCCCAAGCACAACCTGGCGTATCGATAAATCTGGCCCCCGGAAACTAAACCAACTCCTGCCTCACTTACTCGTCACAACCGATTGTGCTGCGGATCACAGTCGGAAGTATTCTGCGCGCACTAACTTTTACACTTCCAAATCGAATTGGATCAGCTCGGTCTACTTTCAAGAAATCCAGCAATGGAAGACCGTCCAAACCAAATCGATTGGGGCAGCCCCTGAAGGGCGGGAGCGGCGACGCATGGACCTGACATGGATTGCGATTATCTCCAGCCTTTTGATGGGCGGCGGAGCGCTCCTGATCTTCCTCTGGGCAGTGCGCAGCAAGCAGTTTCGGAGCTTTGAGGACGTGAAATACCAGGTGTTCTGGTCGGACGCGGAAGAGCATGTCGCGCGCCGGCCACCAGAAAAGGCAGTGGAGGAGCAAGAGCATGGGAGCAGTACCCAAAGAGATTGACGCAGCCGCGCAGAAAATGCCGAGGCGCAAATTCCTGGCCTGGCTGAGCGGAGTGGGCCTGGTGGGTTCGTCGCTTGCGGCGATGTTTTCAACTTACGTCTTCATGAAGCCGCGCGCCACCTATGGGCAGCCGAACCGCTTCCGCATTGGACGCCCCGAGGACTTTCCTTCCGGCTCACGCGTGGCCATCGATCCCAAGCGAGTCTGCATCGTGCGCGACGGAAGCAAACTGGCCGCCATATCCACTACGTGTACGCACCTGGGCTGCATCATTGCGCCCTCTGAAACCGGCTTTCAATGCCCCTGCCACGGCTCGCAGTTCGATGTTGACGGAAACGTTACTGGCGGACCTGCTCCCAAGCCGCTTGCGTGGTTTCAGGTCTCTCTCACGCCCAGCGGCGAACTCGAGGTGGACAAGGACAGTGAAATCCAGACGGGAACCTACCTGAACGTATGAGCCCCGATCCTATGAGTGAAGAAAAGAACTCGATGGTAAAGGTCTTGGCGGACCTGCCGAAGAACGTCTGGAAGTCCATCTTTCGCAACCCGCTGCCATCGTCGGATCGCGGGCGGGCATCCACCAGCTTCACCAACTTCTTTCTGCACATTCAGCCGGTGCGGGTAAGCAAGCAGGCGCTGCGGCCCACTTACACCATGGGCCTGGGGCTGATCAGCTTCTTCCTGTTCGTCATCCTGACGGTCACCGGCATCCTGCTCATGTTTTATTATGTGCCGTCGACCACGCAAGCCTATGACAGAATGCTGGACCTGCGCAGCTCGGTAGCATTCGGCATCATTTTGCGGAACATGCACCGCTGGGCCGCGCACGCAATGGTGGCGGTAGTCTTCCTGCACATGTGCCGAGTTTTCCTCACCGGCTCTTACAAGACGCCACGCGAGTTCAACTGGCTGATCGGTGTGACGCTCTTCATTCTCACTCTCTTCTCCAGCTTTACCGGCTATCTGCTGCCCTGGGATCAGCTGGCGTTCTGGGCCATCACGGTTGGAACATCGATTGCCGCCTACGCGCCGTTCATCGGCAAGTCGCTCCGTTTCCTGCTGCTGGGCGATGCCACCGTAGGCCAGGAAGCTCTGCTCCGCTTTTATGTGCTGCACGTAGTTGTACTGCCGGCAATTCTCACCATCTTCGTCGCCATCCACTTCTGGCGAATTCGCAAGGATGGTGGTCTGGCCAAGCCGGAGGAGCCCGCCAAAATTTCTGCGCCCGTCGCCGTCGAGATCGAGCAGCCTGTGGCAGTTGCCGCCGAGACTGCCATGGCCGCGCAGCGCCGCTTCACCATTCAGGGATTGGTGCGCGTGCCATTCGTAAAGGTGGGCAAGCTGGAAGAAGACACCGTCTTCAGCTGGCCAAGTCTGCTCATTGCCGAAATGGTCGTCCTGCTCATCACCGTCATCGGTCTCATGTTGGTCTCCATCTTCTTCAACGCGCCGCTCGAGCATCCGGTCAACATCATGCATCCGCCCAACCCGGCCAAGGCGCCGTGGTACTTCCTCGGATTGCAGGAGCAGGTCAGCTATTCGGCCTTTTGGGGCGGAGTGGGCGTTCCCGCGATTGAATTGCTGCTTCTCGTTCTGGTTCCGTACATCGACCGCAGCAAGGCCGGCGTGGGCCGCTGGTTTGCCCGTGAGCGCGTGTGGGCCAACACTCTGTTTCTCACCTTCGTTCTGATTAATGTTGTCCTCATCGTAATCGGCACATTTTTCCGCGGCGCGAACTGGTCGTTCGTGTCACCGTTCTGAGGAGCTTAAGGGTATGCGACTGGCATTAGCCGTGCTGAGTCTGGTGCTGCTGATTGTTGTGGGAGTGGTCGTCTACGGCCAGTTCCAGAGCCATTGGCAAGACAGCCAGAAGGATTATCTGAATCAGGCACTCGCCATGGCGAAGACGCCCGCCGAGAAGGCCTCGCTCGAGGGCCGCGCTCCCAAGCTTGAGCAGACCATCGTGACGAGCTTTAACGATGCGCACGGCGGCACCATCGTCGACCGCTGCGAAAGCTGCCACATCGCGGTGGACGACCCTCGCTTCGACAATGGCAAGGAGCCGGTTCGTACGCATCCCTATCTCGCGCAACTTGGCGACCTGCGGAAAGATGGCCGCTGGGAGCGGAAGCACAAGTTCAGCGAGTTTGGCTGCACCACCTGCCACGACGGCCAGGGTCACGGCCTGGAAAAGGCCGATGCGCACGGCGAAGACGAAGCCTGGCCAAGTCCCCTGCTCGGCTATACCACCCAGGCCGACTGGGACAGGAACATCGTCCAACACCTGAAGGGCAAGGACTACCTTCAGGCCAACTGCGCTCGCTGCCATACGGACAAAACATTTGCCGGGACGCCGCTGGTCACGCACGGGCGTGAATTGTTCTTCAAGACCGGCTGCTTCGGATGTCATCGCATTCAGGGGCTGTCTTCCGGGACCATCGGACCGGATCTGACCGAGATCGGCAAGGAGCGCAAGGTTGATTATCTATGGGGCCACATTGTCAATCCGCGGGCGTATACGCCGACGTCGGTGATGCCGCAGTTCAAGCTGAGCGACGATGACAGAAAGGCTCTGGTCATCTTCCTGAAGAGCCGCCAGGGAACCACATTGGCCGAGTCGCCCATGGAGGCGTTCAAGCTGAATACTTCGACGGTCGCTCCGGTTCCCGAGAGCGCGGCGGCAGTCGCGGCCACGGTTTCGGCCAACCTCAGCACTTCCGCACGCGGCGAGCAACTGATCAACGGCTACGCCTGCCTGTCGTGCCACAAGCTTGGCGACCACGATGGCGGCATCTCGCCTGACCTGACTTACGAAGGCCTTATCCGCGATCACGACTGGCTGGTCTCGCACTTCCGCACTCCGCGTTCGCGCATTCCCGACTCGAACATGCCTGCCTTCGGTCTCCCTGAAAACGACTACGAAGACATGACGGTATTCCTGCTGACACGCACAACGACCCCGCCGCCGATGAGCCCAGCCGATACTTTCAAGGCACTCTGCGCGCGCTGCCACGGCGACAAGGGAGACGGCAAGGGTATTAACGCAATCTATCTTGACCCCGCGCCACGCGACCTCACGTTGGCTGAGTTCATGGCCACCAAGCCGCAGGACCGGTTCCTCAATTCAATCAGGAACGGTGTGCCCGGGACCTCGATGCCGCCGTGGAGCAAGGTGCTTACCGGCGACCAGGTGAACGCCGTCCTCAACTACGTGTGGGCGACCTACGTAAAGGAAAAGCCGCGCGCTCTCAAGCCACGCAATGTGCCCTCGGTGAATCCAGTCGCTTACTCGCAGCAGTCAGTCGACCGTGGCGAAACGATTTTTCAAGCGCGCTGCACCGGCTGCCACGGCAAGAAGGCTGACGGCCACGGACCAAATTCGCCCGACATCTCTCCGCGCCCGCGCAATCTTCGCAACTTCGCATTCATCAACAGCGTCTCCGACCATCGCCTTTTCGAATCCATTACCTACGGCGTGGAAGGCACAGCGATGCCCTCCTGGCTGGACTATGGGCTGCAGCAAAACGATATCGGCGACATCATCAACTACATCCGCAGTCTGAACAAGACCACCAGGCAGGACACGAATACAGGAAACGAACTCAGGAGTGAAATACGCTCCGCAGGAGGCTCCAATGGCATTACAACAAGGCAGTAGCCCTGCCGCTGCCCTTGCCGCGCAGGATATTCGCGCTGTCGGGATTGCGCAGAACTTTCACGAAGATACGACCGTGAAGTGGTTCCTGCTTGGTGCAGTTTGCTACTTCGCAGTCGTAGGCATCATCGCGCTTATCATTGCGGCCAAGTTCGTGTGGCCGCAGTTTCTCGGCGCCATATCCTACTTCACCTATGGCCGCATGAGACCGCTGCACGTCAACGGCATGCTGTTCGGCTGGCTGCTGGCCGCCGACATGGGCCTGGCTTACTACCTTGTGCCGCGCCTGTGCGGCGTGAAGCTGTGGAGCGAGAAGCTCGGCGTTGCCACTTCCGTGCTCTGGAACATCATCATTCTCAGCGCCATCGTCACCCTGCTCGGCGGCTATCAGAAGGGCCTGGAATACGCTGACCTGCCAACGCCGGTTGCCGTGCTGGTGGTGATTGCATGGGTCATGTTTGGCCTCAACATCTTCATGACGATTGCCAATCGGAAGTACGAGCAGATGTACGTATCGACATGGTATCTGATGGGAACCATTCTGTGGACGGCCTTCGTCTATCTCACCGGTAACTTTGCGACGTTGCTTCCGGGCGTCACAGGAGTGAACCAGGCCAACCTCACCTGGATGTACACGCACAACGCAGTCGGGCTGATCTTCACGCCAGCCGGACTCGCGATCGCCTACTACTTCATTCCGCGTGCGTCGAATTCGCCGCTTTACAGTCACAAGCTGTCCATGATCGGCTTCTGGTCGCTGGCCTTTGTCTACGTGTGGACCGGCGCGCACCACATGCTGCATGGGCCCATCTCGCAATGGCTGCAGACCGTCGCCATTGTCTTCTCGGTAATGCTGCTTATTCCGGTATGGGCGGTGGTCTACAACTTCATCGCATCGATGAAAGGCCAATGGCATCAGCTGAGCGACAATGTGTCGTTGAAGTTCCTCATGTCAGGAACGATCTTTTATCTGCTGACCTGCTTCCAGGGGCCGATGCACAGCCTGCGCTCGGTGAATGCCGTTGTTTCCAAGACTGATTGGATTCCGGGCCACGCGCACATGGCCGTGCTGGGAACCTTCTCGTTCATCGCGATGGCCGGCGTCTACTACGTTATTCCGCGGATCTTCAAAACCGAACTGCACTCCGAAGCGCTGGCGAACTGGAGTTTCTGGCTCTTCCTCATCGGCGGCCTCGGCATGTTTACCGCGCTGTGGCTGGGCGGTTTCTGGCAAGGCTGGCAGTGGAATAACCCGGCCATCCCGTTTATCGATACCGTGGTTGCTTTGAAACCCGTATGGATGGTCCGGTTCCTCTCCGGCATCATCATCTTCTCGGGCATCGTGCTGTTCATGTTCAACATCCTGTCCACAGCCATCAACGCAGGCCGAGTTCCAGCGGCTGTGCCGGCGCGGTCGTAGGCGAAGGGAGACATCATGCTAGGCAAAACCGACAAGAACGCAATGGGGTTTGTAGCAGCAGCGCTTGGCCTGTTTTTCATCGGCGGACTGCTGACCACAGTGGCCCCGCCCCTGATCGACAAGAGCTGGAACAAACCCTTCGAGAATCACGATCCCTCGAAGGGTCCAACCGGCAAGCTGGTGGCATATACCGACCAGGAGATGCGCGGCTACCGCATTTACATCCGCGAAGGTTGCAAGTACTGCCACACGCAGCAGACGCGCACACTTCTCAGCGACGTGAAGCGCTCGGGATGGAAGGGTGTTGACTCGCCCGTTTCCACGCCCGACGAGTTCGTCAACGACTGGCGGCAGACCTTTGGCACCAAGCGCACCGGGCCCGATCTCTCGCGCGTCGGCGGCAAGTACAACAAGCAGTGGCACAAGGCGCACTTCAACAATCCGCGCGACCTGGTGCCCGGCTCCATCATGCCGCCCTTCCCGTGGATCGCTAACAATCCGCAGGAGCTCGACGACCTGGTCGCTTACCTGCAGACCCGCGGCCGCGCCAAGGACTGGCGGCCAGACAACGACTACGAGCGGTAAAAGGGAGGAAGCATGAACGACTACACGTATCCAACAATTTACTTCTCGTACTTCCTATTCGCGCTTCTGGCCGGCGGAGCTGCCTACTTCTTTATCCGCTCCATCAAGGACGGCTACCTTGGCCCGAACAGCGAGGAGCCGAAGTACCGCATGTTGCGCGACGACTTGAACAACGACAAGAACGAGCCTGTCGATGGCGAAAAGCCGGGGAGACCATAATGAGCACCGAACCCAACAAGTCCGAATTGAAAGAGTATGCCGGCGGCTGGATTACCGAGCGCAAAGATACCGAGATTCCCGGCTTCCTCAAGCTCGCCTATCCCATCATCGTCATCGCAATCCTGGGGTACCTCGTCTTCTATATGAATGGCGAGGTCACCCACTCCACGCGCGGCATCTTTGTGCAGCAACTCAACGCCGTTACCGGAACCGCGAACACTTTCATGTACATCGTTGGAGCCATGATTGTGGTTTTTGCAGTTATTCTGCTTGCCTTCGTCTTTGGCAAGAATAAACACGAGGAATAACAACAAATCATGGCGTCAGCAAACGCGCAATTCGACCTGATCGGCGGGGCGGCCTACTGGATGCAGATGGTCAAGTGCCAGGATGCCTGCCCGGTAAACACCGATGCGTGCGGTTATGTTAACGCCATCGCCGAGGGCCGCGACGAAGATGCCTATCGCATTGCGCGAGCCACTAATCCCTTCGCCTCCATCTGCGGGCGGGTTTGCGGTGCGCCGTGCGAGGCCAATTGCCGCCGCGGCAGCCTCGATGAGCCCGTTTCAATTCGCGCGCTCAAGCGATTCGTCACCACTCAGTACGGTCCGGAAACGGGTGACTTCACCCACTATCGCGCCGGCGCAAATCTTGAGATGCTCCCGCCCAATCGTGGTAGTTTTGAGAAAATCGCCGTTATTGGCGCGGGCGTAGCCGGCATGACGGTAGCGCACGATCTGGCGCTCCTCGGTTACAAGGTCACAGTTTTTGAGGCTTCCGCCAAACCCGGCGGCATGTTGACAGCCGGCGTTCCCGTATTCCGCCTGCCGCGCGAGTTGGTCATGGCCGAAATCGACGCCATTCTCTCGCTAGGCGTCGAGCTTAGGTGCAACCAGCGTCTTGGCCGCGACTTCACCATCCAGCAGCTTCGCGATCAGGGCTACAAGGCGATCTTTCTCGGCGTCGGTTTGCCAAAAGGCCGCAAGCTCGATCTGCCCGGATCGAATCTCGCCGGCGTTTACGACGGCATGGACTTTCTACGCGCCTTCAACGACGGAACGCCTCTCCCGGTCGGCAACAAGATCGTCGTCATCGGCGGCGGCAACGTGGCTTACGATGTGGCTCGTTCTGCTGTGCGACCTCTCGACGCGATGGAGCAAGAGGAAAACTCCGCCGACATGGCCCGCGGCGAGTCTGTCGCGTATGACGTCGCCCGCTCTGCCATGCGCCTCAGTGGCAAGCGCGAGGTGCATGTTGTGTGCCTTGAAGCCCGCCATGAGATGCCGGCCGACGAAGTGGAAGTAAACGAAGGCGCGGAAGAAGGGCTGGTGTTGCACAACTCGCGCGGGCCGCGAGAGATCGTTGGCGAGAACGGGAATGTTGCCGGGCTGCGCACAGTCGAGTGCACCGCTGTTTTCGACGCGAACCATCGCTTCAATCCGGCATTCAACGAATCCAACGTTGAGACCATCGATGCCGATACCATCATCTTTTCCATCGGTCAGTCTTCCGATCTTTCCTTTCTGCAGCCGGGCGACGGGGTTGAGTCCATTCGCGGCCTCATCAAAGTCGACCCCGAGACCTATCAGACCACAGCGCCCGACGTCTTTGCCTGCGGCGACATTGCGCACGGCCCGCGCCTGTTCATTCACGCCATTCGCTCGGCGCAGGTTGCGGCGCGCTCGATGCACGATTTCCTGCGCGGCACCAACACGCAGGTCACGGTTCAATCCCGGTGGGAGCCTGCGGCCTACACCATGCGCGAAGGCTGGGACCAGCTTCGACGTCATCATCCGCCGGTCGTAGCAGCCAGCGAGCGTGCCATTTCGCTGCGCATCGTGGAAGAGAACTATCCCGATGCCGAAGCTCGTACCCAGGCTGCACGCTGCCTGCGCTGCAACGTCAATACCGTTTTCGACACCGGCATGTGCGTTGCGTGCACCGGGTGCGTGGATGTATGTCCGGAGAGCCTCATCAAGCTCACCGCCGTGGCTGAGCTCTGCAAAACGCCCGAAGGCCGCGACTGGATTGCCGGCCTGGCCGGAGTGCCGCCCGCCGAACTCGACACCTTCGACAAAGAGCAACTCGACGCGATGGGCGGCGTCATGGTCAAGGATGAATCCACCTGCATCCGCTGCGGGCTCTGTGCGGCCCGTTGCCCATCGCACGCAATCACCATGCAGCGATTCTTATTCAAGCGCCAGTGCGTTACTGTCCCTGGCCTGAATCCAAAACTGAAGCACGCACAGCTAGCGGCAGGGGGCGCTTAGCCGGCTCATGACTCTGGCCTTCACCCCCGCCGATTTCTATCTTGTGCTGATCTTTGGATTTGTCAGCAGCCTGCACTGCGTGCAGATGTGCGGGCCCGTGGTTCTCACTTACAGCGTGGCCGCAAACACTGCCTCCGGGCGACGTTCGCTGCTGGGCCTGCATCTGGCTTACAACGCTGGCCGCACCCTTACTTACATGCTCCTTGGTGCAGTGGCCGGGTTGGCCGGCGGTGCCATGGGCTGGGTGGGTAGCCTGGCAGGAATCGAAAATGTTGCGTCAATTGTCGCAGGCGTCGCCATGGTTGTTACCGCGTTTGTGATGCTTGGCCTTGGTCTGGGGCTTAAGGGATGGGGAGGATTCGCAATGCCGGCCCGTCTGCTGCGCCCGGCAGGAAAGCTCATCTCCTCACCATCGCCTCAATCCAAGTTCGCGCTTGGCCTCCTGATCGGATTTCTGCCCTGCGGACTCATCTACGCGGCGCTGATGAAAGCCATCGGCACGGCAACACCTGTGGGCGGTGTCCTCACCATGCTTGCGTTTGGAATGGGGACCAGCGTCGCGCTTGTCGTTGTCGGCCTCGGCTCATCGGCGGCCACCCGCAAAATCGCCCGCTGGGGCACCACAATCTCTGCAATCACGGTCCTGGTCATGGGTGCAATCCTGATTGCGAGGGGCGCATTGGCCGGCCCCTACTTGATGCACTGCCATATGGGCCATATGGCGATCTGACTGGTGGTTGTCCTCATGCCGACGTCTCCTGCAAACACGACGCGACCTGCGTCGCCCAAAGTCACGATTCCGGGCACGCGTTATCACCGTGTACGCAAAACCGTGCAGGCCATCTGCGTCCTCATCTTCATCGTGCTCCCGCTCTTCGACATCATGCGCGTCGACATTCCACGCCAGCGCTTTTATTTCTTCGGCGTGGAACTGTGGATCAGCGAATTCGCCATCCTCTTTCTCACCATGATGTTTTTCTGGATACTGATTGCCGCCATGGCGATGATCTACGGCCGCTTCTGGTGCGGCTATCTCTGTCCGCAGATGATCTTCAGCGAGGCCGCCAACACGATCGAGAAATGGATCACGCGGCGCGTCAATCGCACCTTCCCCAAATCGTCTGACCAAGCCCGCTGGTGGATCTCCAAGGCAGCCGTTTACATTCTCGGAATCCCGCCCTCCATTTTCTTTGCGTTCGTTTTTGTCTCGTACTTCGTCCCGCCCGTGGATCTCTTTCATCGCCTGATGAATTTTGACATTCGCACCGCGGGCGGAATCATCGGAGCCGCTGTTACGGCCGTCACCTTCTTTGACTTCGCCTTTCTTCGCCAGCGCTTTTGCACCGCGATCTGCCCCTACGGCTACCTGCAAAATATGCTTGCCGATAAGCACACGCTACTGGTTCACTTCCACGATCCCAACCACATGTGCATCAACTGCGCCAAGTGCGTACGCGCTTGCCCCATGGGCATCGACATCCGCAAATCCTCGCATCAGCTGGAATGCACACACTGTGCCGAGTGCGTCGATGCCTGCTCCAACATTCTTGGCAAGCTCAACCGGAAGACCGTCATTCAATATGGCTGGGGAGACGACACCAGCAACTTTGTCGAGGAGCACAAGTGGTATCGGCGCATCGGCCTCCGCGATGGCAAGCGCATCGCCATCCTCTTCCTCCTGCTCGTCTACGCTACGGGCCTGTCCATTGCCATCGGCCTCCGCCAACCGGTCCTGGTGCGCATCTTCCCCAATCGCAGCGAGCTTTACACTGTGGGCGCCGACGGCAAGATACACAACCACTTCCGCCTGCTTGCATCCAATCGCGGCCACGCCCAGGCTACGGTCACTCTCTCGGTTTCGGGCCTGCCTTCCGCCACCATCTCCGGCCTCGACCAAAACATCGTTCTCGCCCCTGGCGATAGCATCGAGCGTCCGTTTGACATCGTGTCGCCGGCTTCTGCCGCAGGCCTCGGCATCAACCACATCACGCTCTACGCGCAGGTCACTCCAGCGCAGACCCCACAGAGCTTTGACGAAAACTTCATCGCGCCTTTCGAGCAGCCATTGAAGGCACCAGCCAAGCCTTGACTACCGTGAGGATTCCACCATGCACAACGGAGTAGCCATGCAACCCTTCCCCAACCCTGCCGAGCCGGAGCAAAAGCGCAGCCCCATCACGCCGCTGGGTATTGTCCTCGGGCTCGTCATTGCGTTTTTCTGCGCCGTACTCGTGTTCGTTTACATCGCCACCAAGCGCATCAATCCGGTGATGCTCGACCAGCATGGAGCTCCGCTCGATTCGCAATCGCAGCCTGCCCAGTCTTCGCCGCCCGCAGCGAAGGCGAAACAGCCGGCTCAGCCCCCCGCGGCGCGTTAGCCATGGCAACCGGCGCTCCATGCGGTCTGTGCGAATTGCCTTGCCGGCGCGGCACCCTCACGCGGGAATTCGGCGACCGCCCGATTGAGTTCTGTTGCATGGGTTGCGCCAACGTTTACGCCATTTTGCTTGAAAGCGGTGTGCTCGCCAGCGGACAGAACATTCGCGAAACTGAGATCTATCGTCGCAGTCTCGAACTTGGCCTCATCTCGAATCCAGACGGCGAACGTACACGAGCGATCAAATCACCTTCCGCGTCCATCGATCCCAACGCTCCCACGCAGGAAGCGCTCTACCAGATTGGCGGCATGTGGTGCTCGGCTTGCGGCTGGCTCATCGAGCATGCCATCGAACAGTTGCCCGGCATCGTCAGCGCTGAAGTCTTTTTTGCCTCCGATCTCGCCAGAGTCAAGTATTGCCCGCTGATGCTGCCGCCCGATCGCATTCCAGCGCGCATTCACGAACTCGGGTTTCGCGCCACCGAGTACGGCCAGGAAACCACCCAATCAACATTCGACATGCGCGACTTATTGACGCGCCTCGGCGTCGCTGCATTTCTCTGGGCCAACATCATGGCCTTCAGCGTCATTCTTTACGTCGGCTACTTCGAGAAGATCTCATTGAGTGTCAGCCGCATTCTGCCTTTCGTTCTGTGGGCCCTGGCCACACCGCTCGTTTTTTATTCCGCCTGGCCAATACTTCGCTCAGCAGCGCTGGGCCTTCGTAATCTGCAAGCCCGCATGGAGACACTGCTCGCTCTGGGCATTCTTACCGCGTACGCTCTTTCCGTTGCGGAAACCCTGCGCGGGCAGACCCACGTCTACTTTGATACCGCCGCCGCTATCGTCACCCTGGTTCTCGCTGGCAAACTCATTGAGCGCGCGGCCAAAGACCGTGCCGCCCGCTCTATCTCGATGCTTTACCGCATGATGCCAAAAAAGGCGCGCGTTGAAATTGACTCCGGCGAGCGCTTCGTCTCGATTGATGCGCTCGAACCCGGCGCCATCTTCATCGTCAAGGCCGGCGAGCGCATTCCTGCCGACGGAGTCATTGTCACCGGCAAAACCCACACCGACGAATCGTTGCTCACCGGGGAATCTGTGCCGCGAGCAAAAGCGGAGGGCGACACCGTTGTCTCCGGCAGCCTCAACGGGGACAGCGTCATTCGTGTTCGTGCCCTGCGCACCAGTGAAGACAGCGCACTGGCGCAGATCATTCGTCTTGTCGAGCGCGCACTTTCTACGCGCGCGCCGATCGAACGAACTGTGGATCGCATCTCGCGCATCTTCGTTCCCGCGGTTGTGGTTCTTGCGTTACTGGAGTTCGGCTTTCTTGTTGCAATGCAACACGGAGTTGGCCCTTCTCTGCTGCGCGCCACAGCCATTCTCGTCATCGCTTGCCCCTGCGCGCTCGGCCTGGCCACTCCGCTTGCAATCACGTCCGCCGTCGGCGCGGCGTCTCAAGCAGGAGTGCTTATCGCCGACAGCCGCGTGCTGGAGACCATGAGTGACGTCGACACCGTCGTTCTCGACAAGACCGGCACCGTTACCCGCGGCGACTTCCGGCTGCTCGACTTTGTGTCCTTTCCAATTGACTGCGATCCCGCAGCATCTCTTGCCGAGTATCTGCCGCTGCTTGCCGGAGTGGAAACATATTCCGAACACCTTCTCGGCCGCGCCGTCATGCAATACGGGCGCGATCACGGCATCCGGCCTGCCACCGTCAGTTCAGTTGAGATTCGAAAAGGCCAGGGCATCCTCGCAACGCACGAGGGCGAAGCGATCTTCGTCGGCAATCGCGCGTTAGCGGACGCTCAGAACTGCACCATCAGCGCCGAATCCGGCGCAATCATCGAGCAATGGCAGCGGCAGGGCCGCACCGTTGCCTTCTTTGCCATCAACGGCGTGCTGCGGGGCGGGCTCGCCTTCGGCGATCAGGTCAAGCCCGATGCGCTGGCAATGGTTGAAAGCCTGGCGCGGCGTGGCATCCGGGTCATGCTTGTTTCAGGGGACGCCTGGCCCACCACCGAATGGACAGCCCGCCAGATCGGCATTGCCGACTTCACCGCCGAAGTCAATCCCGATGGAAAGGCGAAGATCATTCAGCAACTGCAAACCGCCGGTCACCGGGTCGCCATGATCGGCGACGGGGTAAACGACGCGCCCGCGCTGGCCCAGGCAGATCTCGGAATCGCCCTCGGCACCGGCGCCGACATCGCCATGGGCGCAGCGCCGGTGGTGCTGGTCTCCGGCGCACTTGCAAAGGTCGATGTAGCCTTCCGCCTCGCCGCCAGAACCACGCGCATTGTGCGGCAGAATCTCTTCTGGGCGTTTTTCTATAACATTGCCGGCATCTCGCTCGCCATCGCAGGAGTCCTTACACCCATATTCGCCGCCGTTGCCATGCTCTTGTCCAGCATCTCAGTGGTCGCCAACTCCATGCGGCTTAGCCAGCCATCCAATGAGGGCATATGACCAAACAACCGCAATCCTTCAAATTCGTGCACGGCCATGCAGACGCCCTTGCTGCCAAGACGCGCAGCGGCCGCAAGAGTGCGCACGGCTCCTCCATGCAACTGACGCGCGCTGCGGATTACGCTCTACGGGCCATGATCCATCTGGCCTCGCAGCCCAGGGCACAGCGAACGCTGTTGCCGGAACTGGCGCGCGCCACCGGCACTCCAGAGAGCTTTCTCTCCAAGGTTCTTCAGTCCCTTTGCCGAGCTGGTTTTGCCGCGTCTCATCGCGGGCAGTTCGGCGGGTTTGAGATTCTGCCCGCAGGCCGCGTCGCAACCGTTGCCGACGTCATCCAGTCCATTGAAGGGCCCATCAGCCTCAACGTCTGCTTAGATCCGGAACTCTCTTGCGGCCGCAGTTCCTTTTGCCCCGCGCATCCCGTCTGGGTAGCGGCGCAGACCGCCATGCTTGCGGTTCTCAACGCAAAAACGGTTGCCGACCTCGCCGCCATTCCGTCTGCAAAGCGCTGCAGCCTTGCTCGGCAGTGAACGGATTTGCACTCCCACTTCAAGTGGCTTAAGCTCTCCTACTCGTCCACCCGGGATTCTCCTTGAAGTGCGACACGGAGTTGACATTCAGGACCCCATCCGTTCCTGTTGAAATGCACTGGCAGGAGGCCACGGCATCTTCCCGGCCAGAGCGGAGTTCCGGTGACTCCGTGACATGTCTTGAGGCGGACGGACGACTCAGCCCGGAAGGATTCTGAGCGCATATGCGTACTTGCAGGGCGGAGCATCCGGCAGTTCGACCTCGAGCCCTTGCGTTCCTTGCTTCCACTTCAAATCGGATTTCGACCCAAGCAGATCTATCTTGCCAATTGGAAGAGGATAATACTCGGAGTTGCTTGCCAGCGAAGCGATCAGCAGCTTTCCGTCAGGGGGCCAGCCAAGCGCAATAGCGTAGAGAGTCTCACCCTTGGTTGTGAATCGAATGTCGGTGTGGTCGAATTTAAGCTTGGCCAATTCATAAGATGCGATTCGTTTCGCGTGCGTCGATGGGCCCTCCCCGTAGATCTTCCAGGGACGTGTGCCCTTGATCGATTCGGAATTAATCTGCTGCCAGTCGACGAGTTCGCTCAGGAAGGCCGTCTCATCGCTGTCCGGCTCTCCGTGACCGGGCAGTGGAATGTTGAGCAGAAGGTTTCCGTTCTTGCTGACGATGTCGACGAACATCGGGATTATCAACGAAGCTTTCTGGTACATGTGGTTCTCAAAAAGGAAGCGGCTGTAGTGCCAGCCTCCAATGCACGCATCCGTTTGCCAGGGGTTCTCCTGCAACTTGTCTTCCAGCGATGCCTCAAAATCGCGAGTGAGTGTGCCCCAGACAGCCTCAGGAACGGTCTTCAGGTTCAGCACGCCTTCCAGGCGGCCGTCGTGCGTTCGAATATTCTTGTTGTAGTAATACGCCATGATTTGGGGAGCCAGATCGGGAATGCCCAGCCATACTTTCAAATTCAGGGACCCGCCATCGTCAAAGTCAAACTGCGCATTGTCGTCGAAGTACAAAAGATCCGGATTATAACTATCGATCACATCCTGCACGCGCAGCAGGAACTGCTTTGTAAACTCCGGGCACGGCGTGTTCTTCAGGTGGGGTTTGCCGTTGATCATCTGTGGGTCCATGCCCTGCCACCATTTTCCCTTGCCGTCGGCGATGGTCTGCATGCCATCGTATGGAACTCCCGCAAGCGGCCCGGTTTTGTCGCTCTGGTAGCGAACGGGCATGAATTCATCCCACACGCGGCCGGGCGTGCCGTGATAGCTGACGCCAAATCGCAATCCGTGGGCGCGCGCCACTTTGGCCCACGTCCCCACAATGTCGCGCTTTGGACCTACGTTGACGCAGTTCCAGGGCTGGTATTGCGATTTCCAGCAATCGAAGTTATCGTGGTGGTTGGCCAGCGCGACGAAGTATTCCGCGCCCGCGCTCTTATAGCGCTTGATAAGAGCTTCCGGGTCCCATCTCTCTGCCTTCCAGATATGACAGATGTCTTTATATCCGAATTGCGACGGATGCCCGTAGGTCTTTACATGGTACTCATATTGACGCGACCCCTGAACGTACATACCTCGTGCGTACCAGTCACCCTGTTCGGGAACGCATTGCGGGCTCCAATGCGCCCAGATGCCGAGTTTGGCGTCACGAAACCAATCGGGGCAACGATACGACTTCAGCGATTCCCAGAAGGGCAAAAAAGGCCCTGATGGAACTTCGCCACGAAACACGGGCGAGTCTTCCAATGCTTTGGCAAACCGAGTTACCGCAAGCACCGAAAGCCCACCTCCCAAGAATGATCTGCGTTTCATAATCGGACCCTCTCCACTCTTCGCTCAATTGAAATGCTGTCTTGCGCGTAGACGCTGCTATTCAGCAATCCTCGATCCAGGTCTTTTGCTGATCTAGCCGCGGTTCAAGTCAACGAGTTATTTCCGGGACAGCTTTTCCCAGATTAATTATCATCTGACGCCCCAAGTATTCTATAGAGGGATCGGCAATAAGACGCTTGACGCACATGTGCGCCAAGCGTCTTATTGCCAGCGTAAGTTGTTGATTATAAAGAATGATCGGGGAGAGAGGATTAGAACCTCCTACCCCCTGGTCCCGAACCAGATTCAACGACATGTTGAAGCCTGTTGAAATCGATTGAAAATAACTGTTTTTTGATTGAACGCGCTGCGGCGATGCTATTGAATGCTGTGGTTCTGAATAGTTCTTGGGTGCTTTGGCCGCTATAATTTCGACTACATCGGCTCGCAAAGTTTGAAATTCATTTTGCACTTTACTGCAAGTTTGTCTTGCGGTATCCCTGGCACAGAATTCGCCGGGTTACACTAACAATCTGTTGGTGCAAAGCATCGGGCAGGCCCGAAACGAGAACGGTTGGAATCGGGACCTGGTGCGACTTCAACTCTTCATCCTGGCCCCGTGCTTTTTCGAGGCGACGGCTCACGCGATCTTCTTCATCGGAAGACCGTAGAGCAGCTTCTGGAAGTAGCAGAACTCAACAAGCGTGGGCCACAACTCGAGTGTCGATTTGATAACGCCGATTGCATCTTCCACGATGCGGACCAGATTGTGCTGAAAGAAATCCGGATTAAAGCCGTAGAAGGCTTTTTCCAGGTTTGTGGCGAACATCCGGAGTGAGTCGATCCGCTCCTGGCCCTTGGCGCTCTCCGCAGCACGCAGCGCTCGCTGATGAAGGCCGGTGATCTTCGCCAGGATTCCCTCGGCATCCTGATCCACCTATGCATTTTCAATGTCGCCGACTGGCTGATTAGGGACATTCCAGGCGCAAGGCGCGACCACTGAAGTAATGGGAGTCCGCTTGTGGATGGAACTGTGTTCTGCAGGGTGTGAGCCGTCGATTCGTTTGGTAGGATTTGCGTTGTGGGGCGGTAGGCCGGTTTGGAGAGCACCTGTTTTGCGAGCAGGGGGTCATTGGTTTGATCCCACCAGCGTACAAAACGGTGAGATGAGTCCGACCCTTTGGTGCCCTTTCGTTACACGATTGAGGTATAGAAGGCGCTCGGATCGAAACCTAAACTGCGTAGATGGGGGTGGCTAAATGACAATCGTCTTGCTGCATAAACTGTGTCTGAAATTCCAGTTCCTAATCGGGTCCGAAGAGGGGCAGGATTTGGTTGAATACGCCATGGTTTGCGCCCTACTCGCGTTCGGCATCGTCTCGGGCATGGGTGCCGTTGCAAAAGGCCTCGACACTGCTTTCAGCAATGTCAGCAGTACCCTGGGAAGCTACACAACCTAATTCTTACGCTCAACTGGCCTGCTCTTGCCCCCTGCAATACAATGTGGAGATTTAGACTGAGACCTTTGCCCTGCCAACTCCTCGGAGTCGGCAGGGTGCTTTATTCTAGCTCCGTATGCAGGAAGGCCGCCTCATGTCTGAGACCTTGTGGCAGTTCGGAAAGGGGTAGGCAGTCCAACCAATGGGCGATTCTCCGTGAGACTTAATTCGCCATTTTGTCGAGGTCGAGGTTTAAGTCCAGAACGTTTACGCGGGGTTCGCCGAGGAAGCCTAGCTGGCGGTTGGTGATGTGTTCGTCGATCAACTGGTGAATGCGATCCTCTGAGATGCCGCGGG
>JBKQNU010000126.1:0-8355 GCA_052145815.1 Occallatibacter sp. | reverse complement strand
CGATCGCGCGAGATGGTGCGTTGGATCCGGATGTCAAAGCCGCAATCATGGAGGTGCGTGCAGGTGGAATTGTCGCCGTCCTCGTCACGGGACGCGTGCTTTCCGATCTGAAGCTTGCAGCGGGAAGTCTGGAGTTTGTCGACGCGGTGGTCGCCGAAAACGGAGCTGCGATCGAATTCCCAAATGGTCACTCCAAACTCATTGGTCAACTTCCCCCCCAAATGTTTCTCGATGAACTGACCCGCGCTGGAATTGAATTCAGGGTAGGACAGTGCATCGTGGATACCGACGCCGTTTCGGCGGAAAAGGTTCTGGAGATCATCAGGCGGCTCGAACTGCCCCTGGTGCTCTTGTTCAACCACAGCAAGCTCATGGTGCTTCCGCAGGGAATCAGCAAAGGCACCGGTTTGCGCGCGGCACTGAACGCGCTTCGCCTTTCGCCTCACAACGCAATTGGGATTGGAGATGCTGAAAACGATCATGACCTCCTGGAAGCCTGCGAGGTTGGCGTCGCTGTCAGTTGGGGCAGCCAGGCACTGCAAAAGAAAGCGGACGAGGTACTGGTTGGCGACGGCCCACACGCGGTGGCCGGCTACCTGCTGCGGGCTGCTCAGGAGATGAGATTGCCCCGGGATCACAACGGTCGCCACCGGATCACCTTGGGCACAGCCGACGACGGAAGCCTGCTCACAGCGGCCGTCCAGGGACTCAACATTCTCCTCGTCGGTGAGCCCCAGTCTGGCAAATCGTGGGTCACCGGGCTGGCATGCGAGCAGATGATCCTGCAAGGCTACAGTGTTTGCGTCATCGATCCTGAGGGCGACTACAGCTCGCTGGAAGCGCTACCTGGCGTGGTGGTCCTGGGGCGCGCCGATCCGCTGCCGGACATACCCGATGTGGCGCGCGCACTTCGGCACTTCGATCTGAGCGTTGTCATCGACTTATCCCGCGCACAGTATGAGGAGAAGGTGAGTTATCTCCAGAAACTGATGCCCATGCTGATTTCGCTCCGGCAGACCACGGGTTTACCTCACTGGATTGTTGTGGATGAAGCCCATTACTTCCTTCACGATCCCAACATCGGGGACTTGCTGGATCTCGAATTGGGATCCTACGGGGTTGTCACCTATCGTCCTTCCGACCTGAGCCCCGATCTACTCAAACATATTGAAGTGGTCGTTGCCAAGCGCCTGACCCGGGAGGACGACATACGTGCGCTCATGGCCATGGCGAAGAATAAGGACGAAGATACTCAATGGACAGCCGCACTCAAGACGCTTACCAACAGCGAAGCTGTTCTCTTGCCCGGGAGCGATGAGGCTGAGGGAAGGCTGCGGCGGTTCAAGCTCTTTCCTCGATTGACGCAGCATGTCCGGCACAAGACAAAGTACTTCGATCTGCAGCTCGGCTCAGGAGGGGAATTCATATTTACGGATCACGGAAGAGCGATCGGGCCTCCAGCCCGATCGTTGAAGCAGTTTGTGTTCCTGCTGAGCACCATGCCGGCAACATGTCTGGGCGACCACGCGCGCCGGGGAGATTTTTCCCGGTGGATTGGGGATGTGTTCCACGACCATCGCCTGGCTTCCGACATTCGAAAAATCGAACAGCGGTATCGGCTCGGTTATGTAGACGATGTGCGTGAATCGATGGCGGTGCTCATCCAGGAGCGCTATAGTTTCTCGCCCGACGTAGCCCTTTAGTCTTCATGCGTCAAAGAGGCCGATTCACTTAGGCCGTTTGTCCGCTTCACTCTTCTTCCGAGCCCTCGCTGGCCGGTACCATAAAAAGTAAATCAATGCACCAGCGCCGGCTGCAATCGCCATCGCAATCAGGACATACATGGCTGTGCGGTAGTGTCGCGAAAAGAAGCTGATCATTTGATGGCCATAGGTCCTTCCCAGTAAGCAACCGCAAAGAAACGCAGGCCGCGCCCTGCAATGAGCGCAGTCAAGAATTTCTTGCGCGGGTATTGCATCACGCCGGCGGTCATCAGGACAGTCGTGAAGGTAAACGGAGGCGGGAGAAGAGCGCCGCCCAGGACTGTGATGCTTCCGAATCGCTCAAACCCTTTGTAGACTGCCTCTGCGCGCGATTTTCCCACCCTCTTTTCCAAAGTCTGCTCGCCGCCTTTTTCGGCCAGGCGATAGGTTAGATAGCCGCCAAGTACCTCCCCAACTGTGGCCATTAAGGCGTAATAGGCCCACCACTCAGGCTGGTGCGCCGCAACCAGGATCACGCAAACGTCGACACCTCCTGGCGGGGCAGAGATAAAAGGAGTGTTGTCGAAGAGACCCAGCAGGATGAAGCCGGGACCACCCAGGCGGCGGATCCATCTCCATGCGGCATCGGACATCATAATTAGTGAGAGCTCGGTGCTCATGGGAGGTCACTTTTCAGAAAAGCGAAATTGCGGACGGGCGCGACAATTCGCGTTCAGGAAATCTCTTAAGCCCAGCCAGTGATCGAGTCAAGTTTCGTCCATCCCCCCGCGTGTGCGGCCAGATCGGCCGCTCGTCAAGCAGTCAATGGACATGCGTTCCGCCGAAATTCGAAGAGGCGTGATCATTGGATTCGAAAATCGATCAGTCAACAGCCTCAACAGGGTAATCGAACTGGATGGTGTTCTTCACTTCGGAGACGCCGGGTTCTGCCCACGCCGCACGCTCCGCTTCTTCGCGCTCCGCCCAGGAGTGTACGTTGCCGCTCAGAGTCACCGTTCCCTGATTGACCTTGACTCGGATGAGGTTCGCATCCAGCATCGCACTGCGCCTGAAGGCGGCTTCGACACCTTGCTGGATCTCGATTGGCGTCTCGACCGGTTTGACGGCAATATCATCCAAGATCCCCTTCAAACCAATCAGGCCACGCACAGCAGCTTCGGCATACGACCTTTGGTATTCCGAGTCGACCTCGCCCTGCAGCGTCAGCCACCCATGTTCAACGATCACTCGGATCCGATCGGAAGGCACCGACACCGTCCATTCCAAGGCCATCTCCGCTGCACGTGCAATTTCTGCATCACTTCGCTCGGCTGAGTCAGGCAGCACTACCTCAAGTTCCACGGCCAAAGCCATCACGCCAAACACACGCTTGACAGCCCTTTCAGCCGCCCATTTTTCAAAGTAGCTGTCTACAGAGCCGCTCAACGTAACGACTCCATCTTGGACCGCTACGCCGATCTTTGTCGGATGAGTCAAGCCCGGCTCATGCCTTAGTTCATCTTGAATACATACCTGAAGATCCCGATCGCTAATCATTGGTTTTCCCTCCTTGCTGATCCAATTGCACGTTGATTGCATCTGGCAGCGCCAATTCCAGCGCCATCAGCGTTAAGCCTGGCCGCTACGTCGCCTTGACTTCAATCCCCTCATGCTCAGCTGGCTCGGCCTTGGCCAAATCCAATTCCAGCACTCCATCCCGCACTGCGATTCTGATTTTGTTGACAGTGACTGCATTCGGCAATTCGATGACCCGCATCGCCTCATCCGGAGAACTCGCGGAATATATGGTTCCGGATCGACTCTTCATTTCCGGCCTTCTTGTGATCATCACTCGGGCCGGTTCCTCCTTGATTTTCAGATCCCCTTCCTTGACTCCCGGCACATCCGCACGGATGCTCAACGCATCGGAAGATTCCGAGAGAATGATATGGATTGGGCGAAGGAGATCCGCTTCATGCTTGAGCCAGTCCTCCAGAATACGAATTGAGGGGCCCCTTTCGAAGTTTTCAAAATCGTCGGGAACGATAAGCTTCTTGTTATCGCGTTCGTCGTCGTCCTCCACGATGGTTTCGTCACTCGGACGCCCCATCCCCATTTGACCCGGAGTTGTCTTTGCTGCTGACGCTTCCATCGTTTTCTCCTTGCCCATCGAAGTCGCTAAGAGTTATCGGCGAACTCGCAACATATCCGGCGGTTTGCTATGCTATCCCAGCCAAACTGTGGCTCGAATCGGGGCGTACTTCAGACGCCAGTTGCAGGTAAACCTCTCTCAAGGACAGATCGCATTTCTTCAAACGTCGCCTTTGAGTGTCCCATTTGTTTTTGCGCACGACTTCTGCAGGCAGCCACCAGCTGCTGCCCTCAACGTCGAGACACGAGAACAAGGAAGCAGAGGAACCTTCCAGCTGGGAAACGAGATGATGTGCCCGTCCATCAAAGATGTCGAGGTCGAACATAACCTCGTCAAAGTGCTGCTGATTGAGCAAAGTTACAGCTTCGGCGAGGCGGGATGTAACGCGGCAATCACAGCAATCCTGCAGCAGCTCATTGGTCTCTGAACAAAACAGCTCCAAAACGTTATCCAGTGGTGGATCAAGGCAAGCGCTTCCCCCGGATAGCGCTTTCTCAGTCTCTGCGGGTCGTAGGTGGGAACTGGTTTCATCGGAGCCAATTTCCCTTTCGTTTAGAACTACAAGCAGCATTTTGTCCATCTGGACACCTCTTGGCTGCCTTTTATGAAGCAATACCCTGGCCATATCTAAACCATTGAAAACGCAAGCAGAAGCGCACCAATATTCGCGATTCTTTCGCAAATTCACGACCTCCGCGAACCATCCGGGCACTATTCATCGATCTCAATTGCAACGAAGAGACAAATTTACTGAGGGTTTCTCCGGTGGTCAGCAGCTTGTCGCGTTGAATTTATTCGCTATTTCGCTTGAGCGTTCTAACCCCCTGGAGCGGTCCCTCTACAACATCAGGTGAACTCGGCCATCACATAAACGGATTGGCCGTTTGCCGAAGCATCCATCTTTAGCTCAGTATTTTGTACGGTTTCGCGAATCCGCGAAAGAATCGCGATCTAATGATTCATATTCTTCAACCGTATCAATGGCTTAACTATGGCGTTTGGTTTGCAGTACTAAGCAACGTACGGAGAACCATCTACCTGCAAATGCAATTTCAGACGATATGGGGACAGAACATGAACGTCGAGGTAAGTGCCACGCCGCGCGCAATTCATTACAAACCTGTGCGCTCGCCGAAACACGTTGGAACGAAGCTTAGGGCGTTGAAGAACCAAGTCAAAATTGGGGTGGCTGATCTGGAAGTCGTGACGATCACCGATTGGACCGCTCTGAGACAGGAGATCCATCAGAAGTTGCAAGAGCTGACGCCATCAAATGGCTGCTGGCAGCGGGCGAAATCCGATTTCGAGACAAAAATCGCTGCGTTGGAGGAATCGATCAGGCTGTTGACGCCAAGTCCAGTGAACACGTTGGTACGCCGTTGGCACGCCGGACCGGAATCAAAGCGATCGCTGTGCTTGGCGGAAGGATCTCGCGTTATGACATTGAGAACTCAAAATGGCGCACGACAATCCTCCGTGCGCCAGTGTGCCTGAGTGAACCGGCATCTGATGCTCTCGTGAAGGAATGGAATGGTGAGGGAAACCATCATGAAAGCCAAACGGAACCTGTTCAAAGAAGTTGCTGGGGCATCGAGAGGATGGGCCCTTGCGATGATCCTGATGGGACTGTTCGCAGTGATTCTTCCCCGTGTAGCAGGGATCGCCTCATCTGTTTTGATTGCATGGCTGGTCGTTCTTTGCGGCCTTGCACATTTGGCGCTCGCACTTGTGGGCCGAAATGCGGGAGGATTCGTGTGGAGACTGCTTATCGGGGCCGTGTACATCGCCGGCGGCGGCTACCTGGTATTCCATCCC
The DNA here is from genome assembly GCA_052145815.1 of Occallatibacter sp. GTDB lineage: Bacteria > Acidobacteriota > Terriglobia > Terriglobales > Acidobacteriaceae > Telmatobacter. Next base: position 2,685 of record JBKQNU010000126.1, on the reverse strand, counting down.
GCACTTGCGCGGGAAAGTTTCGCTGTCGTTTTGGTCGTGATCTTCATGCTGGAAGGCGTTCTGGAATGCGTGGCCTACCTGCTGCTCCGCGCCGACTCGGGATCCAGTTGGGTATTGGTCAACGGTCTTTTCACCCTGTTTCTGGCCTACATAGTTACGCTTCCATGGCCCTTCACCTCAATTCGGTATATCGGAATCGTTCTGGGCATCAACCTGATGCTTCATGGCATCACGGTGCTGTTGTATCTGTTGACAGCCCGTAAGGAACTGGAGGTATTGAAATCATGAGCGCAGAAACTGCAGTTTTGACAATCGACCTGATATTTTGCATTGCGGCAGCCATGGCTCTCGCAAGCATCAACTGGGCGCCGCCGGTATCCGTTGTCGCCCGCGATTCGAAGGAGCACTTGGATCAAACTGGCCGGCAGTTGAAGCCAACGCGGCCTCGGTGAGCGGGCCTCTGAAAGGAACGACGAATGAGCACGAGCACAATCGGGCAGCCTGGATCCGAGATGATGATTGCTCCGCCTCCTGCCGGGGCCAGGTGGGTTCACGACCGAGAGGCATTCGGATCAAATGCAGCCGCCTTTGAGCGTCTTTTGGCCAACGATCTGGGCAGGCTTTATGGCATCGCGTTTCGTATACTCCGCAACCACGAGGATGCTGAAGACGCGTTGCAGGAAGCTCTCTGGAAGGCATATCGCCACCTTCCTTTGTTTGAAGGCCGGTCATCGCTCTCGACCTGGCTTACGCGAATCGTCATCAACTCGTCGCTGATGACTCTTCGTCGCAGAAAATCTCATCCCGAACACTCCTTGGATGAATTGATGGGAAATCAGCCGGAAACGATTGCATTGCGTGCCGCGGACCAACGTCCAAACCCGGAGCAAATCTGTGCTGTCGATGAGCTCATTCAGATGATGGAAAACCGGCTTTCAAAACTCCCGGCTCCAGAGCAAGCCGCATTTCGGCATTCTGTCCTTAACGGCCATTCGATGAAGGCATCGGCTTTGACGTTTGGGGCTCCAACGGCTACATTCAAGTCACGAATCCTTCGGACACGCCGCAAACTCGCTCTTGGAATACCCGGGTTGCCGAACAAGGCACGTGATCCAGAGTCCATGGAGAAGCCCATCCATGACGTCCGACAATGATGAAAGTGCACGTCCAGCTTCCGGACTGAGTGCAGAAGAGGCTCAGGCCCGGCTCGACCGATTCGGGCCCAATGAGCCTGCCGCGACACGACACTACTCTCCTCTGGCCGATCTCCTGCACATGTTTCTGAGTCCACTGACACTGATCCTTCTTATTGCTGCCGGGGCATCCGCAGTCCTGGGCGACAAGGTCGATGCTGGGATCATTTGCGCCATCGTTCTGTTAAGCGCGGTGATGGATTTCAATCAAACCTATCGATCTCAAAAGGCAGTTGAGAGGCTGCACGATCAGGTAGCAACCACCGCAACCGTCTTGCGGGATGGAGCGTGGACAGACATTCGGCGCCGTGAAGTAGTACCTGGAGACTTGGTCCGCCTCTCCGCTGGCGACATGATACCCGCCGACGCGCGCTTGCTCACTGCGCGAGACCTGTATGTGCAACAAGCAGCATTGACGGGTGAATCGCTTCCCAGCGCCAAGGAGGCGTCCGCAGTGCCGGCCTCGACCAAAGCGGATGCTGCCAATATGGTTTTTCTCGGCACTTCGGTCGTAAGTGGAACGGCAACCGCGGAAGTTATCGCAACGGGCGCGCAAACGACCTTTGGCGACATTGCAGCCCGGCTGGCCGCAAGGCCAGAAGAGACTGCCTTCGACAAAGGCTTACGCGATTTCAGCCGGATGCTCGCAGCAACAGTCTTTTTCCTCGTTCTCTTTCTCATAGCCGTTGGCGTTGTGCGCCACCGCGATCCGCTTCAATCTCTGCTATTTGCGGTCGCACTGGCCGTTGGCTTGACCCCAGAGTTCCTGCCCATGATCACGTCCGTCACGCTCTCCAAGGGCGCCGTGGCCATGGCGCGCAAAAAGGTCATCGTTAAGCATCTCCCGTCGATTCAGAATCTCGGCAGTCTCGATGTGCTTTGCAGCGACAAGACGGGGACGCTTACCACGGGAATCATGTCCTTCGATAGATCTCTCGATGCATTCGGGAACCCATTCAGCCGCGCACTTGAACTCGGATACTTGAACAGCAAGTTCGAAACCGGTATTCGCAGCCCTCTTGATGTTGCTATCGCTCGACAGAGCCCCCAAAACGTCGAGGGATTTACGAAGTGTGACGAGATTCCATTCGACTTCGAACGAAAGCGTCTTTCAGTCGTCGTCGAGCATCAGTCCCAGCGGGTCCTTATCACCAAGGGCGCTCCGGAAGGGATCTTCCCGCTTCTCGCCGGGTACCTGGTCGGCGGCAAGGAAGAACTCATTAGCGAAGAGGCCATCAGTCACATCCGTCAAGCCAGCGATAGCCTGAACGGCCAGGGCTATCGGTCTCTTGCCGTGGCTTATGTTGACGTTCCCGCGCGCACAGACTATTCCGTGAAGGACGAATGCAACCTCATTCTGGCAGGTTTTCTTACTTTTTCCGATCCGCCGTTGCCGGACGCCGCCCAGGTCCTGGATTCGCTCAAACGTGATGGCATCGAAGTCAAGGTCATCTCCGGCGACAACGACCTTGTCACCGCCCGCGTGTGTTCG
>JBKQNU010000125.1:0-3862 GCA_052145815.1 Occallatibacter sp. | reverse complement strand
CATCTTCGGTGTTTCGCTTGCGGTTGGCGCCCTTGGGGCCGTCAGTGAAGCGGGGACCGGAGGGGCACTCAACGCGACTAGCGGCGATCTCATGCGCCAAGGTTTCGCAGCGAGCACAGCGCAGTCTTCGGCGCAAATCCTCGACAAGTTCCTGAACATCATGCCCACGGTGACCATCCGCGAAGGCCACCGAGTCAAGGTCTATCTCTCGGGCGATCTCGCGTTGCCCGATTACAACAACCACAAGATGCCTTCCGATTTCTGAAGGCAAAAAGGAGAGCAGTCCAATGAAAAGAAAGATTCTGATTTGCTTGCTCGTCTTGGGTTTGGGGGTCGGAACCGCGACCGCACAATTCGGCAGCGGTATCGTCTACGATCCGACAAACTACCAGAACGCTCTGCAGCGTTACTACCAGCTTCAGCAGCACCTGCTTCAACTCCAAAAGAGCTACGCGAAAATCACCGGACAACTCAATCTCGCTCTACAGATGGCCCAGTTCGTCAAAAACATGCCTGCTCGTTACCGCGCGATATTTTCGCAATGGCGAAATGTGACCTCGCTCAACACCTTCGGGAACACAGTCTCGTGGATTAACGGCATCAACACCGGCGTGCTTCCCAACATCAACACAGGCTACCTGAAAGCCACAACCCCGCTGTCCCAGTACGACCCGTTCGAACTCTCGGGAATGGATGCCTCGGAACTCGGGCGAGTGCAGTCCCAATACGCGTCCGTCCAACTCGTGGACGGCGCAAACATCAATGCGATGGCCACCATCGGTTCGATCCGTGGCACCGCCGACAACATCCAGACTCAGATCGCAAACCTCGAACAAGATTCTTTTTCGGGCGACTCAAGTCTCAACAGCGAAGTCTCCGTCCTGAACAAGATCAATGCGGCGGGCGTGTTGACTCTCCGCACCGTCCAGGACTCGAATAAACTCCTAGCGTCGCTTCTGGAACAGCAAACCATCCACGCGAAGCAACAGCGCGACGCCACCACCAACGCCATTAACACCGATATCGGTCGCCAAGCGAGCATGGCCAGCAACATGTCCCAGGTGACCGGCACGATCACCGATTCACTTCAAAACTTCCGCATGCCGTAAGGCCTGCGGAGATGGACGCCCAGCGTCGAAGGAGCTAATGACCGTGCAAACCGATTTCCTGCAGTACATCCTTCAGGCAATCAATAATTTGCTCACCCAGAATCTCGGCTTCTTCGACGCCATGGGCCAGAATCTCTTCCGCTCGTTCGCCACTATCCTGGTGGTCTGGTACGGCGTGAAATCCGCCCTCTCCGCCGCCAGTGGCAGGTCTCCGTTTCACTTCGACAACTTCGCGAGCTTGCTCCTGACCATCAGCTTCGGGTTCGCGATGGTCAACTACTACAGCACCCCGATTCCCGGCATCGGGACCAGCTTCCATAATCTCGTTACCGATGAGGCCCAGTTCCTGTCGAGCAGGATCGATCAGGCCCAACTCCAAACGGTCGTGACGCAGGTTGCGGACTTCGAATCCCGCATGGATTCTCCCAGTTGGGGAGATATTTTCGGCACCGCCATCTACGTCATTGTGACTGTCCTGCTCGCGGCGGCCCAGGCCATAGCGATTGTGGTCATCGCCTACGGCTTCATTGCCACTGCGGTTTGCGTGCTGGTTGGGCCAATCTTCGTGCCTTTCTTCATCGTTCCCAAGCTCGAATGGCTCTTCTGGGGTTGGTTCCGCTGTTTCCTCCAATACGCCTTCTACCAAGTCATTGCATCCGCCGTGGTGTATGTAATCGGAAATCTCATGCTCGGCGCTCTCCGCTTGCCGCCTGCGGGCACCCTCTCTACCGTACAACTCATTGCCTGGTTTCCCGTGCTCTTCATTACCTTTCTTGCTTCGATCTACGTCCTTCTGAAAATCCCTACCCTTACCAACCACATCTTCAGCGGCACCGCCGGAGGGTCTTCCGCAAGTCTTCTGGACGCCCCCGCCGCCGTTCTCAATCGGGTGATGTGATGGACCGCGATGCGAGCTTCTATGACGCGAAACGTTTGTATCTCGAATCCTGTGGTGATCCCATGGTGACGAATACCTATCTCAAGATCGCTCTTGTCCTTGTTTCCCTTGTGGCCGTTGGCCTCGCCCTTGTGGACTTGAAAACCATTCGCACGTTCCAGAACTTCCGCCCCCTGGTCATCCGCATTGACGATCTCGGCCGCGCCGAAGCCATCAACTACCACAACCTCGAATACAAGCCTCAGGACGCCGAAGCGAAGTATTTCCTATCCCAGTTTTGCGCGCTCTATTACCGCCGCAACCGCTACACGATTCAGAACGATTTCTCGAAATCTCTCTACTTTCTCGATGGCAAGCTCGCTGACGGCATTCTCGACGCCTACCGCAAAGACGACATCATTAAGAAATTCATCACAAACACTTCGGCTCCCGAGATTGATGTCGATGTCAAGAAAGTCGCGCTCGAAGAGATGCAGACCCCGCCCTTCCGCGCCCGCGTGGACTTCTACATGGTTTACTACTCTCCCGCCGATCACAGCGAGCTAAAGCGCGATCTTTACACCGCGAACTTTGTCTTTGTTTTCAAAACCCACGTACCCAACGAACTCATTCCGATCAATCCCTTGGGGCTGAGCGTCACCTACTTCCGCGAGGACGAGGCATTCAAGTGACGAACTCAGCCCACACGTTACAAGTCGGAGTTGCGGGCGGTCGCCTCGCATCCTCGGCCCAACCTCCGCGCGCCACGTCCTTCTTTTCCCGAAACATTTCCTCCGCGCATACGCCACAGCCCACTCGATCGGTCTTGCTCGTGGATACCCCAGGCGCGCTTCTGGAGGACCTCCGGTGCTTTACAGCTTCCCGCCCGCTCCTAGCTGAGTTTCAACGAAAAAACCTCTCTGGATTACCGCTCACATATTGGGGACGGAGATGATCGCCAACGCTCTGCTTTTTACCATCGTCATCCTGCTCGGTTACGGATTCTGGCTGCTCGATCAGTTGAAGTTCATGGCCCGCTACAAAGCCATCCTTTTCCACGCCTATGGCAACACGATTTTGATCTTCCTCGCCCTCCTCTCTGTGAACCTTTTTGGTGCAGCCCTCGCCATCGGCAGGAGGTTCTTCCTCAAGAACACCGGGCGCAAGCTCTCCCACCTCGACAAACAATTTAACGTTGGCCATGCGGATATGCCCGTCCCTGTCAACGAAGAGGACCTGCTCTAATGTCGCGCGATGCCTTCTCCTTCGATCCGCAAGACACGCGCGATGAGTCACCGCGCCGCGCCGGACGGCAGCACAGATCCACGCCGCCCGATACACGACACAGCAGAGCTTCAGCGCCGGACACCCCTGAGCGTTCAGAAAACACCGAGGCCCGCGAGCAGCATTCCACCCGCGACGAACGGAGTGAATCCCCGCGTGCCTACTATTTGCGCGACCGAGCCTATCTCCTTCGCGATTCCGAGGTGCGTTCCCTTGCAGAAGTCGGCAAGTTCCGGGTAATTGCAGCGACGGACCTTGCGAAGTACGGCTACGGTGGGGATCGCGAGCGAATGGAGACCGACATCCGGCACCTCGGCCGGCAGGGTTTGCTCACCGACAAAACCATTGAAGTCCCGCAGAAGAAGACCCTCCGAATCCTCACGCTCACAAAGACCGGCCATCGTCTTCTCAAGAGCGCCAACCGGCTCCCGGACGACCAGGCCATCTACCACGGTCTGCTAAAGCCCCGCGAAGCGAAACACGACGCCGATCTTTACCGCCTTTACCAGAAAGAAGTCGCACGCATCGAGCGCGCCGGTGGCAAGCCGCTCCGCGTCATTCTCGACTACGAACTCAAAAAGAATTTGAATCG
>JBKQNU010000124.1:0-41989 GCA_052145815.1 Occallatibacter sp. | reverse complement strand
GCCGCGGCGAACGCCCTTCACTCGAAACCCAAAGCCCGCTTATTTCTTTTTTGCAGCTTTGTAGGTGTTGTCAACCGTCTGGTTAAAGCCTTGAAGGATGCCCTTCACGTCGGCGGCATAAGGACCGTCCGGCGCCAATTGCAGATACTTCTGGTAGGCCTCAAGGCATCCGGGAGGCGCCACCAGCTTTTTCGTCTTGTCGTCCATTGTGGTCTTGCCCACAAGACCATTGCCCTTGAGGTAGTAAGGGATGGGCTGGGTTGGATCGGCAGCGATGGATTTGTCCGCCGCCGCTACCTGGGGATCCGGCTGATTGGTCTGGAAGAAGATGACCGCTTCGTTTTTATAGTAGAAGGCGGCTCTCGTTGGATTGACTTTAGCGGCAGCGTCATAAGCATCGTTGGCTTCCTGGATCTTTCCGGCGCGCGCGTAAATCTCGCCCAGACCGGCATTGGCTAACCCCTGAACCTCAGGCTTCTGCTGCTGCGGCTTGGCTGCGAGGTCGACTTCGAGCGCCTTCTTGTAGGCCGTTGTAGCCTCGTCGTACTTCTTCAGCCCGGCCTGGGCCTGCCCAAGCTGAGCCCACAGAATGGAAGCATCCGGCTTGGCAGCCGAATCCTTCGCCATCAGGGTCTCAACCTCGGTGTATTTGGTCTTCTTGATCTCCTGCTCCTTGGCCTCGATATCGGCCTTGGCAGCTCCGGTGCCCAGCGTCTGTACCGCCGTGGCATGCGCGGTATCGGCGTCGTGGAGGTCCTGGACCACCGTCTTGATGTCGGAGTTGATGTTCTTGATCACCTCATTGGCCTTCAAGGCCTCGGAGTTGTGCTTTCTCAACTCCTCAAGCTGTTTTTGCTGTTCCGCAGGCAGCTTGTCGATGAATGCCTTGCGGGACATGTCGACGTCCTGAATCGTGTCCTGGCCGACAACCACCTTGATTCCATCGAAGGAATCAACCATTTTGTCGGGCGGTGTGTCGGGCTGGCGGAAGATCACTGTATAGGTACCCGGAGCGGCGTCGCCGGCGTAGTCGCCCGTCGAGGAGACCTGGAAAGTGTACTTGGACGTGTGCCCGCCGTCGGTAGACAGGCTCACCGATCCATTTGTCTGCGACGCCCCGGTCGGGTTGGTTACGTGGCCATGGATTTTCCCGGTGCTGGGCGCGGGCGTTTGCGCAATTGCAGGCAAGAGAGCAAAGGCCAGCAAGCCCGGCAAAAGTGAAATGGTGCGTTTCATGTTCGTCTCCTTGGGAGCTGCGGGAACAAGGCCCGGCATGCTCAAAAAAGTCAATCGTTGGCGATGCTTGCAGTGGAGAGCGCCTTCGCATTTTTCCCACGCCAAGCCTCTTCAGCCTAACCCCGCTTGTCCGTGCCCCCTCTGCCACAAGACGTGAAGTCCCGGCAGCAGGTTGCATCCTGTTCAGGCCGCATCCGCTCAAGAGCCGATGCGCGGACGGTTGCTAACAGCAGGACCAAAGGTAAATCCAATCCACCCGTCTACACAAGGGCTTGCGACAGGATGTTCAATGTCCGCGCATCGCTCAAAGCATTTGTGACCAGTTGCAAAGCCGGAGCTGCCCGCCGTTGCGGTAGCAGCCTTTGTAAAGCCCTCTCCATCCTAGTGCCGGTGGATGCCGCAGCGTGTGGCGCAGATCACACTCTAGAATAAACGCATGGCAACCACCATTCGCACCGCGACCCCGGCGGATGTTGCGCAGATTCTCGCTTTTATTCGCGCCCTGGCAACCTATGAGCGCGAGCCGGACGCCGTCGCCGCCACGGTAGCCGATCTGATGCGCGACGGCTTTGGTCCCAATCCCTTCTATTTCTGCCTGATAGCCGAACAAGACGGCCAACCTGCCGGGTTTGCTCTCTATTTCTTCAATTACTCCACCTGGGTGGGGCGGCCGGGCCTCTACCTCGAGGATCTGTTCGTCGATCCCGAGTTCCGCGGGCTGGGAATCGGCAAAGCTCTGCTGCAGCGCGTGGCGGCCATTGCGGTTGAAAAAGGCTGCAAGCGCCTGCAGTGGGCAGTTCTGGACTGGAATACGCCGGCTATCGATTTTTATCGCGCCATGGGCGCAGAATTCATGGACGAATGGCGCAATGTGCGTGTCAGCGGGGAAGCGCTTCAGCGGTTGGCCGGCGTCACTGAGAAAGCTTTCCCAGCACAGACCGGTTCAGACGAACCCGTCGAGGCCGCACAGTGAAAATACGCATCATTGGCGGCGGACTGGCCGGCCCCGAGGCGGCGCTGACCGCCGCGCGCCTGGGCTGTGCCGTAGAGCTCTATGAAATGCGGGCCGTGTTGGACGGAAAGCCGCGCCTGACCCCGGCCCACCGGACCACCGAATTTGGCGAGCTGGTGTGCTCCAACTCGCTCAAGAGCGAGTCTCCCAACACCGCTCCCTGGCTGCTGAAGCAGGAGATGCGCCGCGCGGGCTCGGCCCTGTTGCGCATTGCCGATGAGACGGCCGTTCCCGCCGGCCATGCGCTGGCCGTCGATCGCGTCGAGTTCTCGCGGCGGATTGCCGAAGCCATCGCCGCCGAGCCGCTGATTCGCGTGATTCGCGAAGAAGTGACAGAGTTGACCGCGCCTGACGCAAATTCTGCCGGACTGACGATTTTGGCGACGGGTCCGCTTACCTCCGACGCGCTGAGCCGGGAGATCGAGCGCATCACCGGCTCCGGCCGCCTGGCTTTTTACGATTCCATCTCCCCCATTGTCGATGCCGAGACCATCGACATGGAGCGCGTCTACTTTGCCGCGCGCTGGGACAAGGGCACCGCCGACTACATCAACTGCCCCATGGATCGCGTGGAGTACGACCGCTTTCTGGATGCGCTACTGACCGCCGAGGCCGCGGAAGCAAAAGAATGGGAGAAACTGGACTATTTCGAAGGCTGTCTGCCGCTTGAAATCCTGGCCCGCCGCGGACGCGACACACTGCGCTTCGGCCCCATGAAGCCGGTCGGCCTGCGCGATCCGCGTACCGGGCGCACGCCCTGGGCCGTGGTGCAGCTGCGCAAGGAGAACCTGCGCGCCGACAGCTACAACCTGGTCGGCTTTCAGAATCACCTCAAGTTTGGCGAACAGGCCCGTGTGCTGCGCCTCATCCCCGGCCTCGAAAACGCGCGCTTCCTGCGCTATGGCCAGATTCACCGCAATACCTACATCCAGGCGCCGCTGCTGCTGGACGAAACTCTGCGGCTCAAAAAGGCTCCGTGGCTGCTGTTCGCCGGGCAGCTATGCGGCGTCGAGGGCTACACCGAATCCATCGCGTCTGGATTGCTTGCGGGGATCTATGGGGCTGCTCTGGCGCGCGGCGAAGAGCCGGCGCCTGCTCCGCGGGCCAGCGCTCTGGGCTCGCTGGTGCATTACATCACCCATGCCGATGCAAAGGACTTTCAGCCAGCCAACATCACCTTCGACCTGCTCGAGCCGTTGGAGGATGAGCTCCGCAAAAAAGTTCGCGACAAGAAGGAACGGCACAGACTGGTTTGCGAGCGGGCCCTGGCAGCGTTCGACTCGTGGCGGGCCGCTCTGGACAGTTTATGCCAAAGTGGGCATAATTGAGAAATGAGGCAAGCGCTCAGGTCATTGCGCTGGGTCGGCTCGGCGAAGAAGGACTTGTTGGCCATGCCGGATGAGGTGCAGCAAGGCTTCGGGTTTGCCTTGTATCAGGCGCAGATTGGTTCGCTTCATCCCGATGCGAAGCCGCTCAAGGGCTTCAGCTCGGCCGGGATTCTGGAGATCGTGGAAGATTGGCGCGGCAATGCCTACCGTGCGGTTTATACGGTGCGATTCGCAGAGGCGGTTTACGTCTTGCACTGCTTCCAGAAGAAGTCGAAACAGGGAATCGAGACTCCGCAGGCGGACGTGGATTTGATTCGTCGGCGATTGAAGAAAGCCGAGGCATTGGCGAAAGGAGATGAGCGGTGAACAGAGCGGAAGCGAGCACGAACGTCTATACGCAGTTGGGCTTTCCCGACGCCGAAGAGATGCTGGTAAAGGCGCAATTGGTGTCGAAGATAGCGGAGATTCTGCATGCACGGGGATGGAGCCAGCAGCAGGCGGCAAAGGTGCTGGGTCTGACTCAGCCCAAGCTCTCCAAGATGCTGCGCGGACAGTTTCGCGGCATCAGCGAGATCAAGATGATGGACTGCCTGATCCGGCTGGGACGCGCTGTCAAGATCGTAGTGGGACCGGAGACTGAGGCCACCGAAGAACGCATTGAAGTGGTGGCCGCGTAAGGATACCAACACTGACTCCGAATCGATTTGAATCAGGCGACGCAAGACAGCTCCTTCTGCGCCACCAGCGACAGCAATTTCAGTGACGCGCCTTGCGGCCGTCTTTCCCCGTGCTCCCATTGGCTTAACGAGCCTGTTGTCACGTTCGGGTAGCGCGCAAAGACAGCCTGGCTTGCGCCTTCGCGGAGACGAAGCGCGCGAATTTCCTCCGGGGCAAGAGGTTGAACCGGCGTGAGGCAAAGCTCATCGAACTCGCGCATCGTCCGTTTATCCATCACGCCGGCAGAGTGCAAGCCCTCCGCCGTCTCGTGAATCGACGCCATCAAACTGCTTCGATACTGCTTCGCTTTAACCATCGCACTCAGGAATCGAAGTATAACACTAAGCCTTATATATCTCGTGCCCTTGGCTGGATCGATGCAGGGCAATCGCATGAACAGGAAACGAAGACGCATTCCCAGGAGTGCGCTTCGCTTCTCCTGGGCTATTTTCGGCTCCTCCCTCCGGGAGGATTTGCGGTTGTCGATGATTCAGGGAGCAATGGAAACCTGCTTCAGTGACAAAACCGTTCATGCGATTGCGCTGGGGATCGATTGCTGGCAGGCCGCTGCAAGAAGGAACGGCATCGAAATTGTTTGCGATCGGGCGCTTGCCGCTTTTGACGCCTGGTGGCATGCGATTCCGCTTCCCCCTGCGGAACTTCGCTCATAAAATCTACGTAGCTTTCAAGTACGCTGTGCTTTCCCCGGAAAGGTCTTGATATGCGCGCCATCTCTGCCGCCGATTCCGTTTCGCCTGCCATCGAACGCACCAAAGTGTTCCTCTTCAGGCCATTCAACTGGGGAACCTATCTGAAGCTTGGCCTGGTGGCGATCATCACGGAAGGCTTGGGGAGCAATCTCAATTCCTCATCGCACAATAATCAGTCCGGCGGACACGGACCATCGATGCCGCCTATCTTCCATATCGGGCCGGAGATCATAGCGGTCGTGGTGTTTGCCCTGCTTTTCGCGTTTGTTGTGTCCATGGTCGTGTTCTATCTGATTACGCGCCTGCGCTTCGCCTACTTCAACTGCCTGGTCCACAACAGCAAACAAATTCGTCCTGGGTGGCGGCTCTATCGGGAGCAGGCAACGCGCTTCTTCTGGCTGAACATCGTGGTGGGACTTTGCTTTCTCCTGCTGATCGTGTTGATCGCGCTTCCGTTCATCTCCGGATTCGTGCATCTGTTTCACGAGTCTCAGAACGGCGGCCATTTCGACGTAGGGTTGATGCTGTCTCTGGTATTGCCGTTGATTCCAATCATCCTTCTGCTGGCGCTGGCGGGAGCGGCAACCGACCTGATTTTGCGCGATTTCATGTTGCCGCACTACGCGCTGGAGAATGCGACGGCCGGCGAAGCATGGGCTGAAGTCTGGGATCGCATAACGGCGGAGAAGCGCCAGTTTATTGTGTATGCGCTGCTGCGCGTGGCGCTGCCCGTGGTTGCGATGGTGGCCTTGTTCCTGGTACTGATTCTTCCCGGGCTCGCCCTGGCTGGTTCGCTCGCGGCCGTTGAATTCGGCCTTCACTCCGCCTTCGCAGATTCATCGGGAGCCTCCGCGCTGGTCGGCATTCTTCTCCAAGTCTTCTTCGGCGTGATTGCATTCGGCTTCGCGGTGTTGGCCAGCATCTGCCTGGGAGGGCCTGTGAGCACCGGCATTCGCGAATATGCGCTGGTGTTTTACGGCGGCCGCTATCAGGCGCTGGGAGACATTCTCTACCCGCCGATTCCCCGCCCCGCATGATGGATCAGCCCTGCCGATCGCGCTCTCTGCATGCAAGGCAATATGCGATGTCCATCAGGATTTGGAACCTGTCTGGGAACTCGTCGGGGCGGTAGGCCGGGACTTGAGTCCCGGAACAAAGGAAGCCGAGTCAGCGCGGGCTTTAGCCCCTGAGGTTTAGCTCTTGAAGGAAAGAGGATGCCGCAGGGCCTGAAGGCCGGCGTGTTTTGCTGCTTCTGACGTCAGGGCTGAAGCCCTGACCTACCATCCCCATGTTCCATCCCACTTCTTCATCACGAATTAGGCGGGAGCATGCCCAAATGCTCGCGAGCGCTATGCTACGCTGAGCAGGCCCGGAGCAAGCGCGATGAAAGTCTATTCGGCCGCGGAAGCAATCTGGCCCGCTCTGGCGCGGACTTACGACTATCTGTTCCGGGGCTTCAAGGGTGAGATATTTCTGAAGCTGGCCGCGGTGGCCACGCTTTGCGAAGGATTCATTGTCAGTTTCAGATTTTCGGTTCCCAATACACTCCCATTCGACATCCATACACGCGCGTGGAGATCTTTCCTTCTGGCCCCGGAGTTCTTGCCGGTTACGATTCTCGGCACGATTACAGTTTTTCTCGTCGGCGTTTATTGCTTCTACCTGGTCACGCGCCTGCGCTTCGCTTTCTTCCATTCGCTCGTTCACCACACCCGGCAAATTCGATCGTCAGCAAAGCTCTATTTAATTGAAGCAGACCACTTCTTCACCGCCAGCATGCTCATCTGGCTGAGTTTTCTTGTCGTAAGCGTCCTGTCATTCCTGCTCTTCATTGTTGCTGCCTACGGCGTGATCGCCACGCCGACGCCAGAGGGGAAGTTCGATCCCGGCCACTTCTTTTTTCTCTTCCTGCCCTGCTTCGTAATTGCGCTTGTCTTCATTCTTGCTGCCTGCGTGGCACAGGTGGCGCTCAACGACTTCGTCCTGCCTCACATGGCGATTGAAGGGGCGTCGTTTCGCCGCGCCTGGGAAGCCGTTCGTGCACGCGTGGCCGCGAACCGTGAGACTTTTATGTCTTTTTTCATCCTGCGCCTGGGGATTCCGCTCATAGCCGGGATGATTCTGGGGTTTGCCGCATGGGTCGCAGGGCTGATCGTCTTTGGCATACTGGGAATGTCCGTTGCAAGTTTTGCAGCGATGCTCGACGGAACGCCCGGCCCGCGCGCATACGTGCTGGTTGCCGTGCAAATCCTTTTCATTCTGCTCGGACTCGCCGCTGCGCTGGTCATCGCGGTCAGCTTCGGCGGTCCGCTGAGTGTCTTCATGCGCAGCTACGCATTGTTCTTTTATGGCGGCCATTACAAGGCACTGGGAAACCTCCTCGACCCTCCTCCGCCGCCAGCGATAGAAGCCGAATCGAACGCAGAGAATTCATAAACCATCGACTGAACATTGCAACCCTTTGGGTGCATTTCATGCTATTTCTCTCCCCGGCCGGTCGAATCGTGCCATCGTCCGTAAATTCGGCGGGAACAATTCTGTGGGATGATGTGTCCAATAGAAGTAAGGGACGGCATGGTTGACCCAACACAACTGCTTTCCAATCCCGTTGCGGCGGTGGCTCTGCGAGCGGTATTGGGCGGCTATGTCATCTACATGGCGCGCAAGTTCTACGCGGACCCCACCGGCTATTTCCGCAAATCCCTACGAAACATGGTCGACCTTCAATGGCTGGAACCAATCATCCGCGGCCTGGCCTGCTTTTGCCTGTGGGGTGGATGCTTCATTGTCGCGACCGCCATCGCAGTGCAGATTCTTGGCCTGCACGGCGATGTTCTAGCCCTCGCCCTGGTTACAGTGGCTGCCATCGCAACCTGGCTGCTGCTGCCAAAACAGCGCCCGGCAAATGAAGAGGGCAGCTCCAAAATCTGACCGCTCTGAATGTACGAGCCTCATCGCCCTCGCGCGTTGGGAGCATTTTGGGTTGACGCAGTCGAACTGCAGCCATGGAACCTTTTCAGCCCTGTCAGTGTCCAAGAGAAAATGGGGTGCGCCGCAAGCGGGAGAGTTTTCATCGCCGCAGGCATACCGTGTACCCTGAAGACCGGAGTCATTCGATGCGTTGGATGTCGATCGCGGCCTGTTCCATGATCCTGCTCGGTGCTGCTGCTTCTGCGCAGGCACAAGCCGCGCCGGCCAAGCCTGCGGGACCAGCGCAAGCCGCTGCAAAGGCTGTTCCCCCGCCGTCCCCTGCCGTTCTGCTGCCTGATTCTTTTGCCGGATGGGTTGCCGCAGAGCCCGCGAAGACGATCACCGACCCGGCGCAGGCTGACCCCGCCAACGCAGCCGCACTCAAGGAATACGACTTCACCGACGCTGCGACGGCCAGCTACAACCGCGGCAGCGATACGCTCAGCCTGCGTGCGCTGCGCTTCCACGATGCCAGCGGCGCTTACGGCGCCTATTCGTTTTACCGGCAGAACGGCTGGCCGAAAGAGGAGATCGGATCCGGCGCGACATCCAACCACAATCGTGTGCTGTTCTGGTTAGGCAACACGCTGGTAGACGCAAACTTCTCCCATATCGGACCGATGTCCGGCTCGGAGCTGCGCGGGTTGGCCAGCCATTTGCCTGTGCCCGGCGGAAACAGGGCGATTGCGCCACCCATTCTGAACGATCTGCCCAAAGATTTCCTGGACGGCCAGACCACGCACTACGCGCTAGGACCGGCTGGCTATGCCGGAGCCGGCGGAGTGTTGCCGCCCGACCTGGTGGGCTTCGATCGCGGCGCGGAGGCTGTAACCGCGAACTACACGCTGCGCTCCAACCCGGCCACGCTCACCATCATCAACTACCCCACACCGCAGATGGCCGCCGCGCAGGAAAGCAAAATCCGCGCGTACATCAAGGCGGGT
The DNA here is from genome assembly GCA_052145815.1 of Occallatibacter sp. GTDB lineage: Bacteria > Acidobacteriota > Terriglobia > Terriglobales > Acidobacteriaceae > Telmatobacter. The sequence goes on along the minus strand of JBKQNU010000124.1, from coordinate 33,072 downwards.
AGCCAGGCTCAGCCGCCGTGGCCCCAGCCTCTCAAAGATTCCGACCAGGCTTCGCTTGAAGTGCGCCGCAGCGGGCCGCTCGTGGCGCTCATCAGCGGCGATGTGATTCCCGACGAAGCCCACAAGCTGCTGGCCATGTTCCACTATGACGCCGACCTCACCACCATTCCCGCGCCTCCTGGGGATTCCGAAGTGGCCAAGACAGCCCAGCTGCTGATGGGCATTGTGGCGCTGGTCATCATCGGCGCCAGCGCGGCTATCCTGCTCGGATTCTTCCTCGGCGGCGGCCGGGCGCTCTATCGTGTGGCTCGCGGCAAGCCCATCTCCTCGGTCTATGAAGAGGAATTCATCCATCTCGATCTGCGCGAAGAGTGGGTGGAACCGGCCCCGGCGATTGACAGCCCGCATCCGAAGGGTTAATGCGGGCCTTAAATCTGTGGGAAACAAGGCATAAACCCTAAGAAAACCAACGAAACCCCCGCAATACACGGCAATATGGAGGCGAAGAAGCGGAGAAGATGCGCCTTCCGGCTCCTCCAGTAAATGATCTGCATATCATTGAATACAAAAGGTTTATTTCAGCCTCGATTTATCCTTGACACTCCCTTTCCCCGAACCTACTATGCAGCCAGAAAGTTCTGATGGTTTTGCCTCCGTTGGAACTATTCTCCCTGAGGGAAGAGCTGCCCTGTTGCCGGGCGGCTCTTTCCGTTTCTTGGAGGGTCATCGGTTGCTCTTTGCCGATTCCTCTTCCCCGTCGGAAATTGGCTCGGTCCACTGCTTGCCGCAGGCTTCGCAGAGCCAGGAATTGGTGGGCTCGGCGCTCTCCAGAACCGGGTCCTCAGTTCCGCACTTCGGACATTTTGGCGCTTCGAACTCCGGCATTTCCACTTTTGATTGCTCGATGATGTCCGGTGGGAAGGGGTGCCGGGCGATTTCAATGGCCTGTTCGAGCTGGTCCGCCGCAACGACAACCCGCGGCCTGAAGACAGCCCAGCGGGAACCGGGCTTCTCGACCCAACTGTCGATGCCCGCTCGCCGCAGCATCTCGCGAATTTGATTTGCCTCATCCGTCGTCTCGCACTCGCACAGCTGCGTCTTCCAGGTGTAATCGCGCGGAGCGTCAGCTTCGTCGCCCGTATCGCGAGTACCCCGTACCAGCTCCGGAGCTCGGGCGCCGAATGCGCCGAACGCAATGTCGACAGGATCACCAGCCCATGGCGCGTTTCTCAGCGTAAGCGGAGCTTGGGGTGGTTCTTTTGGCGCCGACTGAAGCGCCGGAGCGGACCTCGTACTCTCCGGATCACCCAGCCCGCGGTTCCTCATCTCGTTGCGCAGAACCTGCTGCGCCGTCTCCGTCAGATCGCCGATGCTCTCCGCCAGTTCCTCGAGTTCGCCATCGAGCATCGCGCGGTAGTGTTCCGTGAGACTATGCCAATCTTCGGCTGGGTTGATTTCCATGGGCAGCAGTATAGCCGCTTTTCATCCCGCAGCCCGGGCGGCTTCAGTTCTTTCGGAGGGAGCAGAGGCATTCATGCCTCTGAAGAGAGCGGTTCTTCGAGAAAGGCCTTCAGGCCCGGCGTCCTTGGTCGTGGATGAAGGGCCCCGGGCTGAAGCCCGCGCTGCTTCGGGCGGTTTCAGGGGCATAAATGCCCCTGCTCCCTCCAAACTGCCTGTAGCAATAGGGGCGACGACCTCTTCCGAGTAGGATTACTTGAGGTCAGCATCCCCGGTGATTGAACTCAAACGCGCTGAGCTTTACCTTCAGCTGGTGCAACGATACAATCGGAGGAGCAGCAGGCCGACGTAGCTCAGTTGGTAGAGCAGCTGATTCGTAATCAGCAGGTCGTCAGTTCAAGTCTGACCGTCGGCTCCATAGAATTACAGCTCGGCCCACTTGCGATCCTCTGTTGCGTTACCGAAGACCGCTGCAGGCTGGATGGCGTGCACGTAGAATTTCCAAACCCCGCCACCCCTCTCACGGCCCCAGACAAAACCAAGCCCGTTATAGGTATGTCCCGGCCCATACTCACAATAGACGTAGTTGGCGCCCACAGGAATGCCTACAAGAGCGCCCGCGTTTTGGATCATCTGCCGTTTGGTCGCATGGTTGACAGCCGCCATTCCGCCGCCGCCCGCGAAATTCGCGTGGAAAAACCATAGCGCACCCGCATGCCGCACTACCGACACCGTGCACCCCGTCAGCGGACCCGTGACCGCGAAATCCGCTCCGCCGTTCAATTGCATGAACGTCACATCGGTCCCGCTCCAGGGCAGGATGCGCAGATTCGGAAAAGCGCCGCCGACCGCCGGAACATAGGTAACGCTTCGCTTATTCATGAGGCGGACGGTGCTCAACGCGATTCGCCCCATTCCGGCTACACTTGGCGCAGCCCAACTGGTCTTGTCGCCGGCCTGCACGGCCAGGTTCATCGTAACGTTGCCGATATGCGTGTATTGGATCGATGTTCCATGCGCTGCATTGGCGACCGGCGCGGCGCGAGTGATGGCAGCAGGTACAAGGTTTGCGCCAGAACCATTGAGTTGCATCTCGTGGATCCCGCAATAACCCTTTGGATCGTGCATGAAGGCTTGAAACGACATGGTTACCTCCGGCGGAAGAATTTCCAAGCTGCCCCGCACCAAAGCGCCAGAGACAGGCGGCTATCGCGAAAGACCGTCCCGGCAGTTGCAGAACTATGTCGGTTTCAGCAATTCTCTTGGATCCTTCTCCACCAAAAAAGTACCTTTTGCGATTATTTGGAGTCAACTGATAACCAATCTGCTCCCTTCTGGAAATTGCCAGGTTCCAGATTCGCGTTTCTTCCTCCCGCGATGGTTGGCGCCGAATTGATTGTTCGCGGCTCACAGTGTTGCATCCTGCAAGCGGGGGCGTACCAGGCGCACGGCACAGAGAATTGCTTGCCCAGCCACCTCTGAGTCTTTTTCCGCCGCCGAGGGTCTAAAATTAGAGGATAGACGCGCATTGCGCTACATGGACTGGCGTCCAGTCACCGCCGGCGTTAAGGCCACAACGGCGTCCAGGAGAGAAACAAAATGGCATTGATGAAAACTTCCAACCCGGCCTTGGGCGAAAACACGTTCCGCGGAATGTCCGGCGCCGGATATGGCGGGCTGGTTGACGCTGCCAACCGCATGACGCTGAATGGAACGGTGAACAAGACCGGCCTGCTGCTGATTTGCGCGCTGGCCACGGCTGCGTGGACGTGGAGCCTGTTCATGAAGTCGCGCGACATGGCGGATATTGCTCCGCTGATGATGGTGGGCTTGTTCGGCGGCTTGATCTTCGCCCTGGTGACCAGCTTCAAAAAGGAATGGGCTCCGGTTACTGCGCCCATCTACGCGCTGCTGGAAGGCCTGATGCTGGGTGGCCTGTCGGCGCTTCTCGACGTGCGCTATCCCGGCATCGGAATCGAGGCCGTGAGCCTGACATTCGGCACGCTCTTTGTGCTTTTGGTGTTGTATCGGTCGGGCCTGATCAAGGTAACGCAGAAGTTTCGCCTGGGCGTGATCGCAGCCACCGGCGGCATTTTCTTCTTTTACCTGGCGCAGATGCTGCTTGGTTTCCTCGGCATCCAGTTCGCTTCCATCAACGGCTCCGGCATCATCGGCATCGGATTCAGCCTGATCGTGGTGGCGGTCGCGGCGCTGAACCTGGTGCTCGATTTCGATTTCATCGAGCAAGGCGTGCAGATGGGCGCTCCCAAATACATGGAGTGGTACGGCGCCTTCGGCATCATGGTAACGCTGGTGTGGCTGTACATCGAGATCCTGCGGCTGCTGACCAAATTACAGAGGCGAAATTAGGGGACACATTTCTCGCGGATAACTCGACGACGCGGAGTCCCGGCCTTGGCAAGTTTTCTGAGGGCCGGGAGGCCCTCAGGCCAGCCGGTCTGGAAACCGGAGCTACGATTCTTGGCGACTTTTGAGAAACGCTGAGCTCAAAGACAGTTCAAATCCTGGGCTGGGATTCATGCGGCCCGGTTGGGGATGGCGGCGAGCGTTTAGGAGATAAATGCAGCAAGTTAGCTCCCGCTGCGCGGGAATTGCGAGCCAGCAAGTCAGCGAGCCCTAGGACTGGCAACCTGTTTGACCTCGATGACTGCCGCGTACCAAATCTGACACCCGTTATCCACGTATTTTTTTATTGCAACGGTAGTTCCTGCCGCATTATCCACGCATACTCTTGGCATAATCCAAGCAAGAGCGGTTCCTCGGTAACTGTTCCAAGTCAGGCCTTACGACAGGCCAGACCGTACCAGGGGTGGGAGCACTCAAGAGTGACCAGCTATAGCCGTCAGGACGTGTTGCGCATCTTGCAGATCAGTTGCCGCCAGTTGCAGGGGTGGGAGCGAGCCGGCCTGATTCCCCAGCAGCAGATCTACACCTTCCAGGATCTTGGCCAGTTGCGCACACTGCGCACGCTGCGTGAAGACGATGTGCCCGCGGCTTCGATCCGGCACTCGATTGTGGCCATGAAAGCGGTGGCCGGAATGGCCAACCCTCTACTCGAGGCATGCCTGGTCCGCACCGGCACGCGCCTCGCCTTCCGCCACTCCGGTACCATCGTCGATCCCATTCGCCGCCAGTTTCTATTCGACTTCGAGCGCCTTGACCGCATTGGCCGCAAAGGGGGGCCTTCGGCCGCCTCAGAGCCGTCGCCGATGCGGCGCACAGGCGCTGCCAGCCCGCGCGGCGTACAGGACCGCTTCCTGGCAGCGGTGCAGGCCGAGGAAGCAGGCGAGAAGCACCGCGCAATCGGCCTCTACGAAGAGATCCTGAAGATCGACCCGTTGTATGCCGCTGCCTACATAAACCTGGGAACCATCAACTTCCATCTGCGCCAGTATGGCCGCGCCGAGGAACTCTATCGCCGCGCCACTGAAGTCGATCCCGCGTACGTGCTCGCGTTCTTCGACCTGGGAAATGTGCTGGACGAGTTGCAGCGCCCGGATGAATCGATTGCCGCCTATCGCCAGGCTGTCGCGCTCTCGCCCCGCTACGCCGATGCGCATTACAACCTGGCGCTCGCCTACGAGCGCAAAGGAGAGCGCAGGAAGGCCCTGCGCCATTGGCAGGCGTATATCAAGCTGGACAACTGCGGACCCTGGGCCGACCACGCCCGCGGCGAGATTCGCAAGCTGCTGAGCCAGGAAACTCTCTCCATTGCCCGCCGCGCGACAGGCTACATTCCGCCCTCCAGGGGAACAGCGGCGCTGGAGCTGATCCCGCGCCAGATTGCGGAGTAGTGCTCAAAAAGCAAGTTCAGTGCGGCTTGCGCGGACGCCCTTTTCTCGATTAAGGTCCTCAAGACAGACAACTCCCCGGTCTCGTCGCGGTTCTAAACCAATCAAGGAGAAACTATGTCCCACGGTAAAGTCGTCGCATTCTCATTTCTCACCGTTTTGCTGCTCAGTTGTGCATCCCTGGGTCCCGCGCAGGTTGCCGTCGACATTGGAGTGGCCCCGGTGTGCCCCTACGGTTACTTCGATTACGCGCCCTATGACTGCGCGCCCTACGGCTACTATGGGCCCGACTGGTTTGTGGGCGGGTTATTCATTGGAGCCGGCCCCTGGTTCCACGGCCGGCACGGCTTCTACGGCCACGTCGACAATCGCTATGACCCGCGAAATGGCTACCATGGTCCGCTGCCGGAGCGCGGCGCCCGCCCGTTCTACCACTTCCAGGGCAACGAGGCACGCGACGGTCGCGGCAACGTTGGCAAAGCCGACCACGAAGCCAGTGGCGAGAGAGCACTGCCCGGATACCGCGGCGGCGGCGGTGGTCGCAGACGCTAGAACGCTCAAGCCAGACAGCAGACGAGATAAGGCGCTTTGAGGCCCCTTTTCTCGTTTGAGCCGTTCCAGCGGCGCGCCCGGAGCCGCGTTTGATACACTCCGATGCCGGAGGCCTTTCCCGCTTGACCCACAGCAACCACCCGCCCCTCACCCAGCTCTCCGAAGAGGAGGGCCTCTTTTTCGCGACAGTTCGCAAGTTCGCCGAGGAAACCATCGCTCCGCTGGTTCAATCCATGGACAGCGACCAGCAGTTCGCCCCCGGCCTGGTAAAGCGGCTGTTCGACCTGGGACTGATGGGCATTGAGGTTTCGGAAGCTCTGGGCGGGGCGGGAGGCACGTTTTTCGATGCAGTGCTGGCCATTGAGGCCATCTCCACCGTAGACCCGGCAGTGGCCGTGCTGGCGGATGTGCACAACACGCTGGTGGTGAACGCGATTCGGCGATGGGCCAACGACGAGCAAAAGAGGCAATGGCTGCCCCGGCTCGCTTCCAATACCGTGGGCGCCTATGCCCTCAGCGAGGCCGGTTCCGGTTCCGATGCGTTCGGGCTGCAAACCCGCGCCGACGCCTTTTCCGGGGGCTTCCGCCTTAACGGACGCAAGCTGTGGATCTCCAACGCGCGCGAGGCCGGCTTGTTCATCGTGTTCGCCACCGTCGACCCTGGAGCCGGTTATCGCGGCATCACCGCCTTTCTGGTGGAAAAGGGGATGCACGGCTTCACCGTCGGCCGCAAGGAGGACAAGCTTGGCATCCGCGCCAGCAGCACCTGCGAGTTGATCCTCGACGGCTGCGAAGTGCCCGAGGCCAACCTGCTGGGCGAGCCTGGCAAGGGCTACAGAATTGCGATTGAAACGCTCAACGAGGGCCGCATCGGCATTGGCGCGCAGATGCTGGGACTGGCCGAGGGCGCCTGGGGACACGCCGTCCGATATGCGAAGGAGCGGCGGCAATTTGGAAAGCCGATCACCGATTTCCAGGCCGTCCAGTTCACGCTGGCCCAGATGGCTACGGAGATCGAAGCGGCCAAGCTGATGGTCTACAACGCCGCTCGCCTCAAGGATGCAGGCCTCCCTTTCATACGCGAGGCGGCCATGACCAAGCTGTTCGCGTCGCAGGTGGCCGAGCGCGTGGCGAGCCAGTGCGTTGAGGTCTTCGGCGGCAACGGCTTTGTCCGCGACTATCCCGCCGAGAAGTACTATCGCGACGCCAAGATCGGCAAGATTTACGAAGGAACCTCTAACATGCAGTTGGCGACGATTGCGAAGTCGGTGCTGGGCAGCAGGTAGGCGCCGGGTGCCCCATTCTTGGGACGTTTTTGTTGTTGTCCCAAGGGTGGGAATCCACGAACCTTGGTGGCGTTGTTTCCCACCCTTCGAGCCGAAATCGCTCGAAGGATGGGGCACCCACAGTGTCAGGTCTGTTCAGTTTTTCGAAACAGATTCGGCCACCAGCCGTATATGCGCCGGCCGCGTGCGGCAACATCCGCCCACAATCTGCGCCCCTGCCGCAAACCACTCCGCCGCCTGCCGGCCAAAGCTTGCCGGATCACCAGCGCCCGTCCAGCAGCGATTCACCGCATCCCATCCTTCGCCAGAGTTGGGATACACAACAACTGGTTTGTTTGAAGCCTTTCGCAATTCGCCGATGAGCGCCGGAATCAGCGCCGGATGCGTGCAATTCACGCCGATGGCAACAGTCTGCGGAAACCGAGCCACCGCGGCTGCACATTCGCGGAGCAGTTCGCCGTGGGCAACGTGCCGCTCGTCCAAGCAGGTAAAACAGAACCAGGCAGCCAATTCCGGCCACGGCGCGAGTGCTTCGCCAATGGCTTCGGCTTCTTCAAGCGAGGGTAGAGTTTCAAAGGCCAGCAGGTCGGGCGCGTTCGATCCAGCTTCGGACAGCACGCGAATACGTTCGCAGTGAAATTCGACGAGATCGCCAAAGCCCACTCCGTAGTTGCCGTGGTATTCGGCGCCATTGTGCAACGCCGCTCCGTACGGTCCCAGCGACGCGGCCACTACCACCCGTCGCTTAGGAAACTCCGCTGCCGCTGCTCGCGCCAATTCCACAGCGCGCAGCAGTGCCGAATCGGCTTGCTCGGGCGAAAGGCCGAACTCGACATACCCCATTCGAGAGACCTGGTAGCTTGCGGTGAGGATGCAATCCGCGCCGGCCTCGATATATGCGCGATGAACGGCTACAACCTTCTCCGGCGCATCTTCCAGCACGTGCGCCGACCACAGCGGGCCATCGAATTGGCGCCCCGATACTCAAGCTCGGAAGCCATGCCGCCGTCAAGGACGTGAATGCCGTTCAGCATCGCGTCGCATGCCGCCGCATTCATCACTGACTCGCTCAACTGAATACCTTCCAAAAGAACGCCAGGTACACCAGGACTCCGCATACAAGAGCGTTGAATGCCCAGGCAATCCAAAACAGCCACTTCCACTGCGAACGCAACGCGGCAAGCACGCAAATGGCCAGGAACAACAGGCAGTCAAGTAGTTGCTTCTGATCGCTCTGGTATGTGCTCTCGCCTAACTTCGCGGCCCCGCGGGCAAGGTCAACGAAACAGCCTGCGCAAAGAGATGCGGGAAAGAGCGCAAGGAGCCAGCAGCTGAGCTTTCGTCTTCCTGTCAATTGGAGAGCGGCGGCGCCGATAAGAAGTACTACTACGACAGACGCGATGAATTGCCCCATGGGAACAGTCACGATAGCACCGCCTGGGCGAGTCGAAGCGGAATGGGCATCCCCAGAGTCACCATACAAGAAAGAAAGCAAATTCGCCCTGGCACGCCCGTTCGACTCCTAGATCTTCTGCGTCCTCTGCACCGCCCGCACCCCAGCCACGCGGCGAATTCCAAGCACCATCCGGTTCAGGTGGTGGACGTCTTCGGCTTCCACCACGAACTCGATGACGGCCTCCTCGCCCTCCTGGCGATGGATCTCCACGCCACGAATATTCGTGTTGTCCTCGGAAATGACGGCGGTCAGTTCCTTCAACATGCCGGTGCGGTCGTCGCAGAAGATCGTGATCTTCACCGGGTAGCGCTGCCTGCCGCCCGCCGACTGGTCGCCAACCCGCGACCACTCGACAGCGATGCGGCGGTCGCTCTCGTAGAGAAGGTTTTGCACGTTGGGACAACTTCGCGCATGCACCGCAACGCCCTTGCCGCGGGTGACGTAGCCAATGATCTCTTCGCCGCGAATAGGATTGCAACATCGCGCGCGATAGACGAGCAGATCGTTTTGTCCCTCCACCTGCAGCGAGTCAGAACCGGTCAGGTGCAGCTTCCTGACCGCATCCGACATGCCCGCCTCGCCGCCCGCGCCAGGCTTAGGCTCGGGAGCTGCCTCGGGTTCGCCCTGCGTGGCAAAACCCGGCGCCAGCTTGCTCAAGATCTGGTGCGCGGTGTGCTTGCCCTGGCCCAGCGTGGCCAGCAGGTCCGCGGCCGTGGCCACGCCATACTCGCCGGCGATGCGGCTCAGGTCCTGGTCGTCGATCTGGCTCATTGGGACCTTGTACTTGCGCGCTTCCGTGGCCAGCAGCTTGCGGCCAATCTCCACGGCGCGGCGGCGCTGGTCTTCATTGAGCCAGTGCTTGATCTTGTTGCGGGCGCGCGGACTCTTGACGAAGGTAAGCCAGTCGCGGCTGGGCTTGTGGTCTTTCTGCGTAACGATTTCGACGATGTCGCCGGTGCGCAGCTTGGTGCGCAGCGGCACCATGCGCCCGTTTACCTTGGCGCCCACGCAGGTGTGGCCCACCTCGGTGTGAATGGTGTAAGCAAAATCCACTGGCGTGCCATCGGCCGGGATAACGACGACTTTCCCCTTGGGCGTGAAGGTGTAGACCTCGTCGGGATAGAGGTCCATCTTCAGGCTGGAGAGGAATTCGTTGGGGTCGGTCATCTCCTTCTGCCACTCGACCAGCTGGCGAATCCAGTTCAGGCGCTCTTCGTCGCGCGCTGTCACTGAGCCGTCGCCGGCTTTGTACTTCCAGTGGGCGGCGATGCCCTCCTCGGCAATGCGGTGCATATCCTCGGTGCGAATCTGCACCTCGAACTGGTGGCCGCTGGCGCCCATGACCGTGGTATGCAACGACTGGTAGCGATTGGCGCGCGGGATAGCGATGAAGTCCTTGATGCGCCCCGGCACCGGCCGCCACAAGGTGTGAATGAGCCCGAAGACCGCATAACAGGAGGCCACATCCTGGGTGATGACGCGGATGGCCAACAGATCGTAAACCTGGTCGAAGGAAACTTTGGAGCGCTCTATTTTTTGAAATATGGAGTAAAGCCGCTTGATGCGCCACTCTACCCGCGCCTCGATGCCGTTTTCGCGCAACTGCTCCACCAGCGTATCTTCCACGCCGCGCAGAAACTGCTCGCCCTCAACGCGCCGCGCTTCCACCGCCGCGGCCACCTTCTCGTAGCTCACCGGGTCGGTGTAGCGGAAGGCCAGGTCTTCCAGCTCGCCGCGCACCTTGCCCATGCCCAGGCGGTGAGCCAGGGGAGCGTAGATCTCCTGGGTTTCGCGGGCAATGGCTTCCTGCCGATCAGGCTTGAGATGTTTAAGCGTCCGCATGTTGTGCAGGCGGTCGGCCAGCTTGATCAGCACCACGCGCACATCGGAGACCATGGCCAGCAGCATCTTGCGGACATTTTCCGCCTGGCGGTCCTCGCGATTGGCAAACTGGATTTTGTCGATTTTGGTGACGCCCTCGACGATGTGCGCCACCTGCTCGCCAAAACCGGCCGCAATCTCCTCATTTGTGGCGGGCGTGTCCTCAACCGAGTCATGCAGCAGGCCGGCGGCGATAGCCGTGGCGTCCATCTTCATCTCCACAAGCACCTCGGCAACTTCAAGCGGATGGATGATGTACGGTTCGCCGGAGGCCCGCATCTGACCCTCATGGTGCTGGACGCAGAATTCCCATGCCTTGCGGATGAGGGAGACATCTTCGCTGGGACGGTTTGCTTGAACCTGCTTGAGAAGGGCTTCAAAACGCTGATCGATGGCGCGCTTCACGGTCAACGGGTCTGATTTGCGCGCAGACGAAGGCAGGTCCCCATCGGGCGACAGGGAAGCGCTGGAATCGTCCGCCGGTATGGCCTGCCGGACACTCGCCATGCTTCATTATAGGCTGCGCGTGTTGAATCCGTATTTTGCCCATTGATGCGGGGTTCGGATGCCTCCCCAAAGCCATATTTGCCGGTTCACTCCTCAACCATCGCGGGATGTTTCTCAAATCGATAAGTCGGGGGGTGTCATCACTCATTCATCGCCGCCTTACAATCATAAGTTTGAGATAGGCATTTTCGGTGGTTTGTAAGATAACACGGTAACTAAAAGTTATAAATTAAAGCCGGCACGTTAAGCCCTTGCGACTGAGTTTTCCGGGGGCGCGAAATCCAATTAAACTCGCGTTCTTAATCTTGCTGGAATATGCGCCTTATGCAGTGAAATCCAAGGCTTTCCTCGATTGGTACGTCGGTGTTGCCGTTATGTTTGCTGTGTGCTTGCCGTCACATCCTGACTACCGTTTGAAAGGAGTAAAGTTACCTTCGGGCTAGGGCCTATGAATGAGGTTCTAGATATCCAGAACCGAGGAACTTATGTTGAACCGTCTCTTAGTTATCGCCGTCGCCGCAACCCTTGCGACCGGCATGAGCTATGCAGATCAATCCCAATCGAAAGTGACCATTCCCGTCACAAAAACGTCGGCCACCAATGGCAAGGTTATGTATTCGAACTATTGTGCGCCGTGTCACGGGGTGGACGGCAGGGGCCAGGGGCCCGTTGCCTCCGCGTTGAAGACGCCACCCTCGGATTTGACCGTGCTGAGCAGAAACAACCATGGAAAATTCCCCGATACGCATATCGTAAGCGTGCTGCAGAGCGGCGTAGAGATACCGTCGCACGGCTCGCCGGAGATGCCCGTATGGGGACCGATCTTTGGTAAGATGAACACGACGAACCCCCAGGACAGACTGCTCAGAATCAGCAATTTGAGCCGCTACCTGGAGAGCATCCAGGTGAAGTAGGGCCGGCAGCCCATTCGCTCCCGGCTGCGGGAGTGTATGAACAAGCCGCACAACCCCAGATCTATTCCGAATCAAGAGGCGCCCAGAGCCCCCAAGCCTGAGGCGCCTTTTGAACGAATACACGGGAAACCTCCCCGCACTGCCGGAGCCATGATCAACCGCCGTGCAGCTGACCGGCTCCGCAGCGGCTATCTGTGGGTCTACGCCTCCGATATCGAGTCCATCGAAATCCCCCATGCAGACAACCCGCCCGCGCTTCTGCCCGTGGCTGATTCTCGCGGCCTGCTGCTGGGCACGGCACTCTATAGCCCGTCCTCACAGATCGCGTTACGGCTCGTCTCCCGCGAAGCCATCGACGAGTGTGGCTGGCTGCACCTGCTGGACACCCGGCTGCGGAGTGCGATTGCCCGGCGAAAGCCCCTGCTCAACGACCAGACCAACGCCTGCCGGCTCTGTTTCAGTGAGGCCGATGAGTTGCCTGGCCTGATTGCCGACAAGTACGGCGACCTGGTGATTCTCCAGCTGCTGTCCAAGGGCCTGGATTCAAGCGCAGTGCGCGAGACCTGCGTGGGCGTTCTTCGTGAGGAGCTCGCCCCAAGCGCAATTCTGGAGCGGCCCGACCCCCGGATGCGCGAGCTGGAAGGCCTGAACGCGCCCAGCCTCGAGCCTTTGTACGCCGCCGAAGGAAGCCAAAAGAAAGCCGCCAGCACCCAATTCCGCCTCAACGGCCTGCTGTTTGAATACGACGCCAACTCCGGACAGAAAACCGGCGCCTTCCTCGACCAGCGCGACAACTACGCCGCCACCCAGGCGTGGGCGCATAGGCTGGGGGCGACAAAGTGGGACGGGGGCGGCCGCGCGCTCGACGTTTGCTGCTACCAGGGCGGCTTTGCCCTGCACCTCGCCCAGGTGGCAAGACAGGTCACGGGAATTGACGCCTCCCGCGCCTCGCTGGAGGTGGCAGAGCGGAATTTTGCAGCTAATCGCGGCCAGCTCCGCGCAGATGTGGATTGGGTGGAGGGTGACGCCTTCCAGATTCTGCGCGACTGGTCGGATGCTCAAGAGAAATTCGACGCCATTGTTCTCGATCCGCCCGCCTTCGCCAAGACCCGCCGTGCCGTCGAGGGTGCTCTGCGCGGCTACAAGGAGTTGAACCTGCGTGCCCTCAAAATGCTGCGCCCCGGTGGCCTTCTGGTTACCTGCTCCTGCTCGCATCACGTGGGCCTGGCTGAACTCGAGACCGCGGTGGCATCCGCTGCCGTGGATACCGGACGGCGCGTTCGGCTGCTGGAGCGCCGTGGCGCCGCTCTCGATCACCCCGTGATTCTGAATCTGCCGGAAACCGAATATCTGAAATGCCTGGTGCTTGAAGTGGAGTAATCAGGGTCTTTGAAGTGGAGTCATCAGGCCTGGGAAATCCCCCGGCCGCCCATCCCGCGCGGCCAAAACCGCCATCGCCGGAACCAGAAACTACCGGCCGCCGGCGCCGTCTCCTCATTCTCGCGGGCAGCTTCGCCGCGTAGCTGCGCCAGTGTGCACTTGACCTGCGCCCGCAAAGGTAGAGGACGGTTCCGTTGTTGCGGGCTGCTGCATGGCTTGGAGAATATCTCTCCGGCACGCATCGGCGGCAGGAGTTTCGGCGAAAGGCAGGCGGAGCGAATTCGAATCGGGAAGAGTTTTGATTCTTTTCCTGAAACAGCGCGGCTAATTTTTTCGAGTTCTCTTGCTCGGGTTATTGATTCCTGCAAGGGAAATGTTCTTGCGCCGTCCCTACGGGACTCCGGAGTTCCCAGGTGGAATCCGCTTTCCCCACGCTGAAGCGCGAGGCTTACAAACGTTGCGCCTACGGCGCGGCTGCCACGACACTACTGGTGCCCTGCCAGGACTCTACTTATGCGGCGATCAATAGCTCAGCTTCATCGTCAACAGGCCTTGACCTCTGCCAGCTCCGGATCGGGCAGAATCCTGCCCGGCAAGCGCAACAGATGGGTCACGGCTTCAGCGCTCATGGACCGGGCAAAAAGGTAGCCCTGGCCAAAGCGGCAGCCCAGTTGCCGCAGCAGCAGATACTGTTCGCAGGTTTCGATGCCTTCCGCCACCACGTCCATGCCCAGCGCGCGGGCCAATTCGATAATCGTTCGCACAATCTGGAGAGGCGCGTCGCCTTCGGTCATGCGGATCACAAAGGAGCGATCGATCTTTAGTACGTCGAAGGGGAACGAGTGCAGATGATTGAGCGAGCTGTAGCCAGTGCCGAAATCGTCGAGATGCAGTGAGACGCCCAGGCGACGCAGGCTCTTGAGAACCTTCAGGGCGATGTTCATGTTGGGAATCAGGCTGGATTCGGTCAATTCCAGCCCAAGCTGGCGGCTGGAAAGGCCAAATTGCACGAGCAGTGCCTCGACGTGATCCGCGAGCCCATTGCGGGAGAACTGCCGGGCCGAGAGGTTGACGCACACTCGAAGCGAGCAGTTGCTTGAGTCCTCGCAGCACCACTTCCTGATCTGGCTGCAGGCATCAGAGAGGACCCAGTCGCCGATGGGCAGAATCAGCCCGCTCTCTTCGGCCTGGGGTATGAATTCCATGGGCGGAACCAGCCCGCGTTCGGGATGCTCCCAGCGGATGAGCGCCTCAAGTGCAACGATCTTGTGCGTGGCTAGGTCCACCTCAGGCTGGTAGTAAAGCACGAACTCGCGATTGTTCAGCGCCCGGTGCAGGTCCTGCGGGCGCGGCCAGCCCTGGGCCGCATTTGCGTGGGCTGTAGAGACTCGCAGCCGCTGCGCGCCCTGCGTAATAAAGGGCTTGCGCTCTCTACGTAATCTGCGAAGTTCGACCTGGCCGGACACCAAATCGGCCAGGCTTTCCAGCGTGCAAAGCTCGCCCGGAGACAATTCGCCCCTCGGCTCGCGAAAGAAGATTGTCAGTACGCCCAGGATTTTGCCTTCGAGCGAGCGTACGGGCGCGGCAGCAAAAAAGGCCGCGTTCGGTAGTCTCGGAATCAGCGCCCGAATCTCGGGTTCGAGCCGCTCGACATGGTACAACGCAAATACCGGGCCATCTTCGGCAAGCACCATCTCAAAAACAGAGTCCTTCCTAGGCAGCTCAAGGGCGTGTTGGCCCCAGGAAGACTTGATCCATACGCGGCTTTCGTCCACAAAACCGATACCGGACGAATCCGCCTGGAAGTACTCCGCCGCCAGACGCGTGATGGCGTCGTAGCAGGCCTCCGGCTCGCTGTCCAGGATTCCGGTCGCTTCCAGTGCGGCGAGCCGTTCGGCTTCCGGCTGGGAGTTCATCCTGGAGGTCTCGATTTCGGCATTCGGCATGTTTACTCCAGCGCGGAAAGATTCCACTGAGTGACCTCTCCCTTATCGGAAGCGATTACCAAAGGCATGAGGTTACCCCAGCGCTTATCGCTTGGGTACCTGCGCGGTCTTGTAGATGGCAGGGAGAATGGAGTTGCGCTTTGCGCACTGTGAGCCGGATGCGGGCGTTGAAAGTAGGTTCTTTGCGGGAAGGCCGATGGCCGCCTGGCTCCTTTATGGATTGGCAGGTCGACGGCCCGGCTGTCCGGTTTCGGTCCACAGGAAGGTGAGCTGATCGGCGTCGTCCTGCACCTGCTGGTCGACGCTCACACCGGCGGAGTGTCCTCCGGCGAGACTGTAGTGCAGCAGGATGGGCCGGCCGCTGGTCGACGCCGACTGCAGCAGGGCCGTCATTTTGCGCGCGTGCAGCGGGTCTACCCGCGTGTCGCTGTCGCCGGTAAAGAACATCACCGCGGGATAGTTTGTGCCCGCTTTCACGTTCTGGTAGGGCGAGTACTTGAGCAGGTAGGGAAACTGCTTCTCGTTCTCAGCCGAGCCGTACTCCGTGGTCCACCAGGAGCCAACCTTGAACTTCTGGTAGCGCAGCATATCCAGCAGCGGATAGCCGCACCAGACCGCCGAGAAAAGCTCAGGCCGCTGAGTGATGGATGCGCCCATGAGCAGACCACCGTTGGACCGGCCGGTAATGGCGAAGTGCTGCGCCGAGGTGTACTTGTTGGCGATCAGGTATTCGGCTGCCGCGAACCAGTCGTCGAAGACGTTCTGTTTCTTTTCAAACATACCCTGCTGGTGCCAGCTTTCGCCATACTCGCCGCCGCCACGCAGGTTGGGCAGCGCGAACCATCCGCCTTGCTCAAGCCACCACGCGATGCGGGCGTTGAACACCGGTGTCTCACTGAGGTCGAAACCACCGTAACCGGTCATCAGCAGCCGCTCGCTTCCATCCATCTTCAGGCCCTTTTTGCCGGCGACGAACATGGGAACCTGGGTTCCATCTTTTGATTTGAAGAACACCTGCTTCAGTTCGTACTGGCTGGAATCAAAAGGAATTCTGGGTTGGAAAAAGACCTCACGCTTGCCCGTCACGGTGTCCAGGCGATAAACGGTCCACGGCTTGACGATCGACTGGAAGAGGAAGTAGCCGTAACGATCGATGGTTCGGCCGATGACTTGTGAGGCGGAGCCGATTCCCTCGTAATCGATGGCTCCGGCCGGCTTTCCATCGAGGGTGTAGACGGAAGTTTCTGTCTTTACATCTTTGAGCCGGTTCACATAGATCTTTCCACCCACGATCGACCAGCCGTCGATCACGTCAGCGCTTTCGGGCACGATCGTCTTCCAAACGTCAGGCATGATGCCGGGATCGGCGCGGAGGATTCTTCCCTTGGGCGCCTGATAGTCAGTCTTTACGTACCACGCGCCTTTGGCATATCTCGCGGTGAACCTTGAGTCAAGTCCCCACACCAGCAATTCGAAAGGGGAGCCGGGCCTAGTCAGATCGCGAAAGACAATGTCTTCGCGTTTGGCCGGGACACCTCTTTGAATGTCGATCAAGAGGTAGCGGCCGTCGTCGGTCACCGTGCCTGCGAAAAGGTCATTGGGGCCCAGCGGCTCGCCACGAAACTCGTGGCCAAAGACCAATGTATCTTTGCTGTTGCGCGTTCCCAGAACGTGCTGGTAGAGGAGGCAGCCCTGCTTGTCTTCGCGCGCGTAGTAGAAGCTTTTCCCATCGGGAGCAAAGGCAACGGAATAGCGGCCCGCGGGCAGTTCGTCCTCGAGCGTCTTGCCGGTCTTTACATCGAGGACGTGAACGTTGATCTCATCTGCCCCGCCTTGCCTCACTCCATAGGCCAACAGCGCTCCATCGCGCGAAACATCGAACAAACCGACCGAGGTATTCGGATCGCGACTGAGCCTGGCTGGATCGATCAGGCGCTCGTCCTTACCCGTCCACCCGTGGCGCACGTAGATCGATGTCTGCTGTTCGCCAGCTAGCATCCGGGAGAAAAAATAGCTGTCTGCCCGCTCCATGGGCGGATTGGTAAACGACACGTTCTCCAGCGCGTCCAGATCATCCAACGCCTGGGAACGAATCCTCGCCTGCTTCATATAGCGCACGGTGTAGGCATTCTCGGCGTCAATGAATTCGCGGGTTTGAGTGCTATTGGCATCCTCAAGCCAGCGGTAGCTGTCGACGATTTTGGCGCCGAAATAGTCATCGGAAACGGGTATCGCTTCCGCGGCGGGCGGCGGGGGCAGCGTGATGCCTTCGCGGCCGTGAACGGTCTGGGCGAGCGCACCTGCGCATACGGCAAGCCAAATTACGAATCCCAGCTCCAGCGTCCGCCGCATGCAGTGCCCCTCCTATCAGAAAGAATACTTGAACAGGTTTGCATCGGTCTTGCCGGCGATCGCGGTTGTGCGCAAAACGGTTGTACCCAATTCAACTGTGAAGAGATCAGGTACCTGCAAGTGCCGCCGGCTGACAATCCGCGTCTCGGAAGGGTGCTCCCCGATAGAATCAATCCCAGTGGCCGGTTCGCTTCCAACTCAATCTTCCCCAGGTCCCATGTCCCGCTGGGCGCGCGGCCTGCGGCTGCTGCGGCCATCGCACACCCACAGCACCTTCTCCGCAACGATTGTGCTCATGGTCTCGACGTTTTTGTCGCGCATCATCGGCCTGGTGCGTGTGCAGTACATCGTGTGGATGTTCGGCCGCGGCCTGGAAGCGGATGCGCTGAACGCTGCCTTCGTGCTACCGGACATGATCTCCTACTTTCTGGTCGGGGGAGCGGCGTCCATTGCCTTCGTCACTGTCCTCACGCGCTTTCGCGACACGGGACGAGAGGCCGAAGGCGAGCGGTCGCTTTCCGTCATTTTGACCACCATGTACCTGGTTTTGGGAGCTGCCATTGTCCTCGCAGAGATATTCGCCCCCGTTTACATTCACTGGTGGTTCAACGGATTCGATCGAGAGAAAGCAGCGCTCTGCGTGCGGCTCACGCGCATTCTGCTTCCGGCACAGTTGTTCTTCTTTGCGGGCGGCGTCTTTGGCGCTGTTCTGCTGGTGCGCAAGCAATTCAGCGTACAGGCTGTCACCCCGCTGATCTATGGACTGGGAACGATCGTTGGCGGCCTCCTGCTGTCCTGGCGCATCGGCGTTTCCGCACTGGCCATCGGCACCGTGGCAGGCGCTTTCTTCGGGCCGTTTCTGCTCAACTGGCTCTTCGCGCGACGCCGCGGCATACGCTACCGGTGGATTCTCGATAGCCACGACCAGGGCTTTCGCGATTGGTTGCACCTGTCGATTCCTCTCATGGTCGGCGTCTCGCTGGTGACCGCGGACAGCTGGATCATTGCTCACTTTGCCTCGGGAACCAGCGGCGCGGTATCGCTGATGAGCTACGCCAAACAGGTTTTCGGCGCGCCCATGTCCATCCTGGCGCAGGCCGCCGGCGCTGCCTCCATGCCGTTTTTCGCCACACTTTGGTCCCAGCAGCGGCGCTACGAGTTCGCTATCAGCGTGGCCGACTCGGTTTCGCGAGTCGCGGCGCTGGGATTGCTGGCCGCTTCCGCCATGGCCGCGCTGGCTGGCCCGTTGGTGGAGCTGCTCTTTGTGGGCCGGCGCTTTTCTCCCGGCGACGCACGGGAATGCGCCGCCTACCTGGCCGTATTTTCCGTGTCCATGTTCCTGTGGTCGGCCCAGGCGGTCTATTCGCGCGCCTTCTTCGCGGCGGGCAACACCCTGGTTCCCATGGCGGCCGGGACCGTTGTCACCGTGGTTTCCTGGCCCATCTATTCCGCTCTCTACCACTGGCATGGCGCCATGGGTCTCGCAGCCGCTTCCGACGTTGGGATCGCGCTGCAGACTGCGACCATCGCTGTGCTGCTGCACCGGCGGCGCATGGTTTCGATAGCCAGCCTGGACTTTGCCGAGCTGGGCCGCTGCCTGGTGGCCGCACTAGCCGCCGGCGGGGTGGTCTGGGCCGCCATCTGGGGCCTGGGACGCCTGCCCATGCAGATGCTTCATTCGCACGTGTCTGCGCACATCCGCTGGACTGACCTGAGCCTGCTGGTGGTGGGATGTGTGCTGTGGATGACCATCGCCGCCTGGACCCTGGAAAAGACCGGCTCGGCGCTGCCCAAGGTTGCGATGAAAAGGCTGGGGCTGGGATAGGATTTCGCTTCCATATTCACTTCGTTTCTTGCTATGTCTAATATTTTCTAGGGCCTGCTGACTGAATCGAGCTACTCATCTCCGAGTTGTTTCTCATTCCTCTTGCAGAAGGCAGACCTCAGCCGTGCAGACACAAAGACCCCTACCGATGCAGAGGTCTTTGTGCCGGAGATGGCCGGAAATGAAGGTGCGATCAGGCCGTTTTGGAAACTTCGGCAATGGCCGGAGTCGGACCTGATTTATCGCTTTGCTTGGCGTCCGGCTTGCGGATGTCGATGCCGCCCTTGAAGAAGGCGCCATCTTCGATGCTGATGCGGGCCGCCGCCACGTCACCGGAGAGCGAGCCCTCGGCGCGGATGTCGACGCGGTCAGTAGCGGTAACGTTGCCGCGCACCTTGCCCAGCACCACGATTTCGCGGGCGCTGATGTTGGCCGCCACCTGACCATTGCGGCCGATGGTCACGCGATTCCCGGGAATGGTGATGCTGCCTTCGACCTTCCCGTCGATAAACAACGATTCGGATCCGGTGATTTCGCCCTTGATGAACAGGCCCTTGCCGATGGTGGCCTGCTCGCCGGTGACCGCCGCGGGTTGGGGACGGCTGGGCGCCTCATAGGCCGGGGCAGGTGTTGGGGCTGGCCGGGGAGGTTCCGGGGCAGGGTTGGGGGGAATCGTACCGGGCTGATTGGGTTTCCACATTGCGCTCAATTGATTTTCCTTTTCTGTCCTGACGGGACTGGGCTGCCAAGGCAGGGGCCACTGCCGCGGGCCCAAAAATTCTGAATACTCGGATCGCCGACCCTCGTGCCTGCGGCGACCCCGTCAGCGGCCGCTGATAGGATGCTAATCCTTCGCGGTCCGCCAAAACGATGTCGTTCCGCTATTTTAAGACGCGACAGCCCGAATCGCCCAATTCCGCCCTCCGCGGGGCCCGCCGGTAGCCAACTGAGTCAACATCGCGGCGGGGGTTGAGCTATGATTGAGGGTCCCCGAAACAAGGAGTGCGTATGCAATCACCCGCCGTTGATCCGGTCATCAGGTACGGATGGATACTGGTCGTCTTTCTCATTCTCATCCTCTACAGAGCAATCATGCGCGCATTCTTCGGCACGGTCATCATCTCCAAGGATGAGATCGGAATCGTCAACAAGAAATGGGTGCTGGTGGGCAAATACCGCACTCTGCCCGACGGCGCCATCGTCGCGCTGAACGGCGAGGCCGGCCTGCAGGCGGATACGCTTGCGCCGGGAATCCACTTCGGACTCTGGGCCTGGCAGTACCAGGTGAGCAAAGTGCCGTTCACCACCATCGACAAAACCCACATCGGCATTGTGGAGGCGCGCGACGGACACCCGCTTTCCGGCGGACGCGTCCTGGCGAAAACGGTCGAGTGCAATTCGTTTCAGGACGCGCGCGCATTTCTCACGCGCGGCGGCGAGCGCGGCCCGCAGATCTCCATCATTCCTCCCGGCACCTATCGCATCAACACCGCGCTCTTCCAGGTGGCCGCCGCAGACGTGCTGGAAATCCCCGACAACATGGTCGGCGTGGTCACCACCAAAGACGGCAAGCCGCTGGCCACCGGCGAAATCGCAGGCAAGGAAGTTGCCGGCCACAACATGTACCAGGACGCCGAGGCCTTCATCACCGCCGGCGGCAACAAGGGCCTGCAGGAGCAGGTGATTCTCGCCGGCCGCTACTTCATCAATCCGCGCTTTGCCACGGTTGAAACCAAACCCATGACGGATGTTCCCATCGCCAATGTCGGAGTGGTCATCGCCTATGTGGGCGAAGAGGGCAAGGACGTAACCGGCGATACCTTCAAGCACGGCAACCTGGTGAGCCGCGGGCAAAAAGGCGTGTGGTGCGATCCGCTCGATCCGGGCAAGTACCCCATCAACCCCTTCACGCACAAGGTCGAAATTGTGCCCACTGCCAACATCGTTCTCAACTGGGCCACGGGAAAGAGCGAAGCGCACAAGCTGGACGAAAAGCTCTCCACCATCACCGTGCGCTCGTCAGATGGATTTACCTTCAACCTGGATGTAAGCCAGATCATTCACGTCCCGCGCAACGACGCGCCCAAAGTCATTGCTCGTTTCGGCACAATGGCGAACCTTGTGACGCAGGTGCTGGAGCCGACCATCGGCAACTACTTCCGCAACGCCGCGCAGACCTCCGACGTAATCGAGTTTCTGAAGAAACGCAGCGAACGCCAGGCGGAAGCGAAGACCTCAATTGCCGCGGCGCTCGGTGAGTACAACGTGAACGCCATCGACACGCTGATCGGTGACATCACGCCGCCCGAAGCGCTGATGAAGACGCTAACTGACAGAAAAATTGCCGAGCAGGAGCAGGTGACCTACAAGACGCAGCAATTAGCCGAAGAGACGCGCAAGGACCTGCAGCAAGCCAAGGCCATGGCCGACACGCAGGCCCGCGTCGTCGACTCCGAACGCAGCGTGACCATCGCCAAGTTTGGCGCCGAGGCGGCCATTGAAGGAGCCCGCGGACAGGCGCAATCGAAGAAGATCAACGCCGAGGCAGACGCCAACGTCATTACCACGGTGGGCAACGCCGAAGCCTCGAAGACCCTGGCTGTGGGAACCTCGGAGGCGGACGTCATCAAGCTGAAGATCGATTCGATGGAATCGGGCAACTACGCGCTGGTGCAGGTGGTGCAGGCGCTTGCCGCAAACAAGATCCAGCTCGTTCCGCAGATCATTGCCGGCGGGGGCAGCCAGGGTGGAACGCTGGTGGATGTGCTGCTCGCCAACCTGATTCGCGACCATATGAAGCCGAGTCCGAGTGCACGGGTCGTGCCTCCGGCGGAGTAACCGCACGTCAATGAACATCGTGTTTATGGGGAGCTCGGCGGGGCTCCCCTTTGTTATGGTCTGAAGTAGACGTATGACCGACAAGGAACTGTTAACGCGCATCGCCCGCTCCGCTGGCCAGAAGGCCGGATACAAGCAGCTCGTCCGAGAACTGAGCCTGGGCGGGGGGATGCAGCGGCGTCTGCTGCTGGAGCAACTGGCGCGCATGACGGCCCGCGGCGCGCTGGTCAAGCTCGATCGCGAACACTGGAGCATTCCCAAGACGGTTTCCGGAGCGAGCGGCACGCGCGACAACCTTGCCGCCGGCCGTCTCGATCTGCATCGCGACGGCTACGGCTTCGTGCGGCCGAATGCGAGACAAGCGAGTGGGCAGGACGATATTTTTATTCCACCGAACGAGATCAACGGCGCCATGCAGGGCGACCAGGTGCTGGTTGAAGTGGAACCGCCCAAGGCCGATGGCCGGCGCATGGGCCGCATCGTGCGCGTGCTGGAGCGCCGCAACCCCACTGTTGTTGGAATCTTTCATTACGCGCGATCGGATCGGCAGCAGGGGCATTCCGTCGTTCCCTTCGACGAGCGCATGACGCAGCCCATTCTCATTCCTCCGGGACTGGAGGTGCCGGCTGCTGGCGAAGATGCGACGGCCCATCGAGTTTTGGGTGCTGAGGTGGCCGCGGCGCGGGCAGCGAAACGAGACAGTGATCGGGGAGAGCATCCCGCAGGGGCTAAAGCCCAAGCAGACTTGGCGGCTCTCGCGGCACGACTGAAGTCGTGCCCTGATACAAAGCAAGGTCCTTCCGCTCACGGGAAGGGTCAGGACGATGGCTGGGAGCGCGTCAACATTGAAGGCAACTTGGAGGGCCTGGTTGTCGATGTGGAGATCACCAGTTGGCCCACGCCCACGCGTCCACCCATCGGCCGCGTCATCGAAGTCCTCGGCGATCCGGACGACTTCGGGGTCGATGTGGAGATGATGATCCGCAAGCACCAGTTGCCGCGCGTGTTTCCGGACAAGGTGCTGGCCGAAGCGCGCAGCGTGGCTCATCTGGACCTGGATGAAGTTGCGCGCCGCCGCGATTTTCGCGATTTGCCCATTGTCACCATCGACGGCGAGACGGCTCGCGACTTCGACGATGCAGTGCTGGTGACGGAGCGCCCAAAAAAGGCGGATTCGGACGGCGGTTACGAGTTGCAGGTCCACATTGCCGACGTGGCCGAGTACGTGCGCGCGGGAACCGATCTCGACCTGGAAGCACGGCTGCGCGGCACCAGCGTCTACTTCCCCGATCGCGCCATCCCCATGCTGCCGCAGGAGCTTTCAACGGACATCTGCAGCTTGCGCCCAGGCGAGGATCGGCTGGTGCTGAGCTGCATTATGCAGCTCGATTTCGACGGCCGCATCGAGAGCTACGAGATTGTCGAAGGCGTTATTCGCTCCGCCGCGCGCATGACTTACACCGAGGTCCATAACATTCTCGATGGTCACGAAGAAACCCGCGCGCGCTACGCGGGGCTGGTCCCGAATTTCGAGCTCATGCGCAAGCTGGCCGGCCTGATGAACAAGCGGCGCGAGGAGCGCGGCAGCATCGATTTCGATTTGCCCGAGCCGGTGATCGAGTTTGACGAGCAAGGGCAAATGCGCGGAGTCACCAAATCCGAGCGCACCTGGGCCAACCGTCTGATTGAGGAATTCATGCTGGCCGCCAACGAGTGCGTGGCCACGTGGACTGAAGACCTGGGCGTACCCTCGCTCTATCGCATCCATGAAAAGCCGGAGCCGCGCCGCGTCGTCCAGTTTGAAGAACTGGCGGCGGCCTTCGGCTATTCATTGGGGCTCGGCGCGCTGCCCGTCAAGCGCATCCAGACGCGCGGCGACCGACGCGAGGCGCAGCGTAGCGGCCGCAACCCCCGAACGTATGAAGTGCCGGAAGACATCCCGGTGACGCCGCGCATGTATCAGAAGCTGGCCGCGCGCATTGAGGGCAAGCCCGAGGAGCGCATACTCAGCTACCTGATGCTGCGCTCGCTCAAGCAGGCGCGCTACTCCGAGATCAACGAGGGCCACTTTGCGTTGGCTGCGCCCAGTTACACGCATTTCACCTCGCCCATCCGCCGCTATCCTGACCTGATCGTCCATCGCATCACTAAAGCGCTGTTGCACCAAGGCGTGCGCGGCGAAGGGGTGGTGGAGCATGGACGGCATAGCTCGCCGTGGACGCATCCGAACGAAGGAACGAGCTCGAACGGGGAGGTTTCCCACCCATTCGCCAGAAAGAAGGCGAATGGATGGGGCACGGAAAGTGGTGCGACCTCCGGCGCCCCCTTCCACGGCGAACCGCCGATCCCGGAGGCAGAGCTGGCGCAGATTGCCGAAGAGACAAGCCTTACCGAGCGCCGCGCAGCGGACGCGGAACGCGAATTGGTGGAGTGGAAGAAAGTCCGCTTCATGCAGGACCGCGTCGGCGAGGAGTTTGCCGCGCTGGTGCTGAATCCCGCCAAGTACGGCCTGTTTGTAGAACTGACCGACCTCTTCGTAGAAGGTCTTGTCCCCATCGACACGCTGCGCGACGACCGCTACACCTGGCGCGAAAATACTCACGAAATTATCGGCGAGCGCTGGGGACGCCGTTTCCGCGCCGGCGACCGCGTACAGGTAATCCTGGATCGGATCCTCGCCCAGGAGCGCAGGCTGCAGTTTTCACTGGTGGAAGAAGGCATCCCGCTCAGCGGCAGAAAGCCCGTAGCGACGCCCAAAAAAAGTAAACGCAAAGACGGCACACCATCCGCCTCCAAGGGGAAGAAGCGGTTCGGCAGGAAAGGCAAGCGGCGCTGAGAGCCAGCGGCCCGCAACGACCCAAGCAGTGGTTACAGTTGTTTAGGCGCCAGCCTGTTTCACGGCGAACGCGCCAATCACCGGAATCACGAAGCGCTGCCCGCCAAAGGCCTTGATCAGGCAAATGAGCCAGAGAATGAAGAGCCCCAGCATAAGCAAGATCGAGATCAGCCATCCAATAATGGGAATGAACAGGAGGATGATGTTCAGCACCCACACCACCACCAGCGCCACCCCCAGGAAGATCGATTGCCAGCAGTGAAAGCGCACATTGGCGCTCTGGTTGTAGGGCGCAACCACCAGAAAGATGATGGCCGGGATGAACGTGATGTAGGCAAGGCCGCTGGCGGCGCTTTCGCTAAGTCCAGTTTGCGGAATTTCTTCGGGCACGGGAGCTCCTTTTGATCCTGAAATCCTGACTGCGAGACTTGTTACAGCACCCAATGTGCGTCGAAGGCGCTTAGCCGCCAGCCTGTTTCTCAGCCAAAGCGCCTATCACGGGCAACTTGAAGCGTTTCCCATTCAGCGCCTGCAGCACGCAGACAAGCCACAAAGCGAACAGGCCAAGGAAGATGACCAGGCGGATCATCAGCATCAGAAACGGAACAAAAAACAGGCCCACAAGCGTGATAATCGTCAGCGCCACCCAAAGCACAATCCCCGCAATATTGAGGAAGATTGACTGCCAAGCATGGAAACGCACGTAGGGGCTTTGGTTGTATGGCGGCATCACCAGGAACACGATCGCTGGAACGAAGGTGATGTACGACAGTGCGCCGGCGCCATTGTCAGAGATACCACTTTGAGTCGTTTCGGTCATGCAAGTTCCTTTCTCAATCGAAACCGGAGTACGAAACCCGACCGCTCCAGGCATGAGCCGGACTGGGAAACCGGGAACTTTCAGTCCGCGGGAGGAGAGCTTTCCTGGATCACCTCAAGCAAACCCTTGAATAGGGCGGTTGTCAAGCGCAATTCGAGGCGGGGGTGTGCAAATCGTAACCTGAATAACCGGCTCAATCGGCCGGGAAAAGGCCGGGCGCGGAAGGCTCCAAGGGTTCCAGGGGTTCCAGCAATCGCGCGTCGTTGTTGCGTACATTCCCCACCCGGTCGCTCACCGGCCACGAAACCATCTTCTCCGCCGGGAAGGGGCGAAGCAGATCGACAGGCGGGCGCGCCGGGTCATCTTGATCGAGCCAGCGGTCATAGTCACGCGGGTCCAGAATCACCGGCATGCGGTTGTGCACCGGCTCCATCAGCTCGTTGGGATCGGTGGTGAGGATGGTAAATGTTTCCAGAGCCTCGCCCGCCTTGGGCTGCCAGCGTTCCCACAGGCCGGCCATTGCGTAAGGCTCGCCGCTCTTGAGGACGAAGGCGAAGGGGAACTTGGTCTTTTTCCCCTTTGCCGTGCTGGGCCGCTGCCATTCATAGAAGGCGTCGGCCGGCACCAGGCAGCGCCGCTTCTTCAGGGCCTCACGGTAGGCCGGCTTACTGGCGACCTCTTCGGCGCGGGCGTTGATGGTGGTGTAGCCGAACTTGGCGTCCTTGGCCCAGAACGGCACCAGGCCCCAGCGCAGCAACGCGAACTCCCGATGGCCGGAGTCGCGATTTAGACGCACCACTGGCTGCACGCTCTGCGGCGCAGCGTTGTAGGTGGGCGCAAACCAGGGCATGTCCTCCAGTTCCACGCCAAACCAGTCGGCAAGAACCTCCTGGGTCGATCTCCGGGCAAATCGGCCGCACATGATTCAGAGGATAACTGGCGACGTTCGGGCAATCCAGCCTCAGGATTTGGAAACGCGCCGGCTTCCCATACAATGGGTTTGGGGAGCATGAACCGATGGCACACATGGTATTTTGCGTACGCAACAAGAAGGAGATGGAGGGCCTGGACGAGCCGCCCTTCGACTCGGATTTCGGCGAGAAGATCTTCAAGAATGTTTCGAAAGCCGCGTGGGGCGAGTGGGTTGACCGGCAGAAGATGCTGCTCAACGAGTACCGCCTGCAGCCCTGGACTCCCTCTGCTCAGCAGTTCCTCGTGGAGCAGATGGAAGAGTTCTTCTTTGGAGCGGGGTCGGCGCTGCCATCGGAGTACGTGCCGCCATCGCATTAAGTACGGCAGGCAAGCACTTGCGGCGAGAAGGGTAGGCCCATTCGTGCCTCGCCAGGACGAAGCGCACGATTCTATTCTCCACAATCAAAACGGGAAACCGAAGGGCTTGCGGAGCCGCGCATTGGGGCTCCGTATGACGCTTTGTCGCCTAAGAATCAGCCGGCGCGTAAGTCGCTCAAAGGCTCGCGCATCCCTGCTGGTAGAATGGAAGCTGCCGCATTGTGTGGCGACTCGCCGCCGTGGCGCTCCCAACCCATCGCCTCCTTTGCCCGAAAACGGGAGGCCTGAACAAAAAGGAAAAACCTCCCTGTGACGCAGACGATACGCAATATCGCCATCATTGCCCATGTTGACCATGGAAAGACGACGCTCGTGGACGCCATGCTGCGGCAATCGGGAACCTTTCGCGCCAATGAGCAGGTGGCCGAGCGGGTGATGGATTCAAACGAGCTGGAACGGGAGCGCGGCATCACCATTTTGGCCAAGAACACGGCCATCAACTTCGCCGGCGGCAAAATCAACATTGTCGACACGCCCGGCCACGCCGATTTTGGCGGCGAAGTGGAGCGCGCCTTGAAAATGGTGGATGGCGTGATGCTGCTGGTGGACGCGGCCGAGGGTCCGCTGCCGCAGACGCGCTACGTGCTGGCCAAGGCGCTTGAGGCCAAGCTGTTGCCCATCGTGGTGATCAACAAGATTGACCGGCCCGACGCGCGCCCCAAGGAAGTGCTGGACGAGATTTACGATCTTTTCATCGACCTGGACGCGGACGAATCGCAACTGGATTTCCCGGTGCTCTACGCGGTGGCCAAGGCGGGAACTGCAACGCTCGACCTGGCCGTTCCGGGCACAGATCTGCAACCGCTGTTTGAGACCATCGTGTCCACAATCCCCGCAGCCACAGGCGACGCGGAAGGCACGCTGCAGATCCTGGTCACCAACCTCGACTACTCCGAGTACTTCGGCCGCATCGCTATCTGCCGCGTCTTCCAGGGCACGCTGCACGCGGGCGACGACGTCACCATCTCCAAGCGCGACGGCTCGCTGATGAAGACGCGGATCACGAAATTGTTCACTTTCAACGGACTCAAGCGGACCGAAACTACCGACACCACCATGGGCGACATTATCGCCGTGGCCGGCGTGGAAGGCATCACCATTGGCGAGACCATTACCAGCGTCGAGAATCCTTCGCCGCTGCCGCTGATCGTCATCGACGAGCCCACGATTGCGATTCAATTCAGCGTCAACAACTCGCCCTTTGCGGGCCGCGAGGGCAGCTACGTAACCAGCCGCAACCTGAGAGAGCGCCTGGAAAAAGAGCTGCTGACCAATGTCAGCATTCGCGTTGAAGACACCGGCTCCCCGGACAGCTTCAAGGTGCTGGGCCGCGGCGAATTGCAGCTGGCGATTCTGATTGAAATGATGCGCCGCGAAAGCTTCGAGCTCATGGCCGGCCGCCCCGAGATCGTGACCAAGGTGGTGGACGGCGTGCGCATGGAACCGGTGGAGCACCTGACCATCGACGTCCCCGAGGCTTACACGGGAACAGTGATTGAAAAACTCGGCCCGCGCAAGGGCGAGATGACCAAGATGCACAATCATGGCTCAGGCCGCGTGCGCCTGGAGTTTCGCGTACCCAGCCGCGGGCTTATCGGCCTGCGCAGCGAGATGCTCACCGAGACGCGCGGGACCATTGTCATGAACGCATTGTTCGACGGATATATCCCCTACCAGGGTGAGATCCCGCAGCGTCCCACCGGTGCGCTGATTGCCGATCGCCAGGGACTGACGACCACCTATTCGCTGAATGGATTGCAGGAACGCGGCATTCTCTTTGTCGGCGCGGGCGTTGAAGTTTATGAAGGCATGATCGTCGGCGAGCATTCGCGCGACAACGATCTCGACGTGAACGTGGTCCGCGAAAAGAAGATGACCAACATGCGCGCCTCGAGCGCGGATGAGGCGATAAGGCTGGTGCCGGTGAAGGCGCTGAATTTGGAGCAGGCGATTGAGTTCATCGCGGAAGACGAGATGGTCGAGGTCACGCCCAAGTCCCTGCGGTTGCGCAAGAAGGTGCTACAGCAGAATCGGCGGCCTAAGCGGTGGGAAAAGAACCAGCCGGTCGCGTAGTCTCGATTGGCCAATTCGCTTGCCATGCTGCAATTGGGCATTGGTGTCGCAACTTGGCCGTCAATCCGACCCAATTCTAAGTAGAATCTGAATTGTGATTCCTTCAAGCAGTTCTCCGAGCTTTAGCTCATTTGCAGCGCCTCTAATTGGACTCCCTGTGAGTCGAATCTGGCAGGGCTACGGATCTGCCATCTTCCTAGAGTTTGGTAGGCTTCACTCCACCCGAATGCGCGGCGGACAGCCCGGGTCGCCGCGTGGCGAATGGACGCTAATGATTGAATGGAGCTGGCGAATCGAGGGCAAGCGTCGGATTTGGTGCGGAAGCTGGAGCGACGGGGAACGATGGCCCAGAGCATTCGCCCGTCTTCAGAATCAACCTGTAGCAAGAGCAGCACTCGTCGGCAGGCTGCCAGAGATAGACATTGGACTCGCAAATGGCTTGCACTTGGTCTCAATGATGACGGCAGAGGGTGATCCTGCCTGGGCTCTCACAAGGCGCGCCGACGAGGCTTCAGTCTCCATGGCAGTGCGCGCCGGAAGGCTTTACTTCGATGGACAATTGGCGGACCAATTGTCTTGATGTGGGTCAGAAACCGTTTTTAGTTTGCTGGGTGCCCAAAATCTCGATTCTGAGACGTGGCGTTATGCTAGAGCCGCCGCTTGGCTTCGAGCACTCGATCCAGCGCTTCCTTCGCCGACTCCCCAATCGCAGATAAATGACCCATCTTTCTGCCGATACGTGGCGTGTGTTTCTCATAGAGATGCAGGCGAACACCAGGGACGGCTAACGCGGCGGCAAAGTCCGGCTCGCCTGATTTGCTTAGCCATAGTTCTCCCAGCAGGTTCACGATCGCTGCGGGCGTAATCAGCGAAGTATCTCCCAGAGGCAAATTGCACGTGGTGCGGACAAGCTGCTCAAACTGGCTGGTCACGCACCCGCGCTCGCTCTGGTGATAGCTGTTGTGCGGGCGCGGCGCTAACTCATTCACCAGTAACTCACCCTGGCGAGTTACGAATAACTCCACACACAGCATCCCTTCCAACCCCAGGCGCGCGATGATTGCCGCGGCCAGCGCCTCAGCCTTCGATTCAAGTTCTGTGGGCACGCCGGCGGGAAGGACGCTCCACGCCAGAATCTGATTCTCATGGTGATTGCGCACCGCCGGATAACTGCGTACCTCGCCGGAAGGATTGCGCGCCGCCATCACGCTGATCTCGAAGTCGAGATCGAGAGCCTGTTCGGCAACAGCAGGCCGTTTGCCGATGCTCTTCAAGGCAGCAGCAATGGCCTCTTCGGTCGCCGGCGCGTCAGTCTTTGAATCGGGTCCAATGCGCGCCTGCCCGCGCCCATCATAGCCGCCGCGGCCAATCTTCAGGAAGACGCTTCCGCCCAGCGCCGCGACTGCTTCCTGCAGTTCCTCTTCGCTCTCGACCACGCGGAACGGCCCCACGGGAAAGCCTTCATCGTCAAGCCACACCTTCTGCAGCGTCTTGTCCTGGATGATGCGAATCGGCTCGACGCCCGGACGCAAAGGCGCAATGCGCGCCACCTCAGACAGAGCATCCACGCCGATCTGCTCAATCTCCAGCGTGACGGCATCGGCGCCTGTTGCCAGCCGCCGCGCCGCGGCTACATCGTCCCATCGGCCCACAATCGTCTCGTCCACTAGAAAGCTGGCCGGGCATGCGGCCTCCGGGTCCATCACGCGCACGCGGTAGCCCATGGTGCGCGCCGCCATTGCCGTCATGCGCCCCAATTGTCCGCCGCCCAGGATTGCGATCAACCCGCCGGGTCGAACGATCGAAGGATTTCTGTCTTGTGCGGAATCGGAGGCAGCGCTCACCCCGGCAGCTCCTGATTCTTCACTTCCTCAGTCCGCGCCGCGCGCCATGCCGCCAGCCGATCGTAGAGCGCAGCATCCGTCACGGCCAGAATCTCCGCAGCCAGCAGCGCCGCGTTGGCCGCGCCCGCCTTGCCGATGGCCAGTGTGCCCACTGGCACACCCTTGGGCATCTGCACAATGGACAGCAGCGCATCGAGGCCGTTCAACTGCGTCGCAGCAACCGGCACGCCCAGCACAGGCACCAGCGTCTTGGCCGCCAGCATTCCCGGCAAATGCGCCGCGCCGCCGGCTCCCGCAATGATCACCCGCAGCCCCCGCGCCCGCGCCGTTTCAGCGTATTCAAAAAGCAGGTCAGGGGTGCGATGCGCGCTTACGACGCGCGCCTCATGCGGAATATCGAGCGCGCGCAGCATCTCCACGGCCGCCCCGAGCACCTCGTAGTCGCTCTGGCTGCCCATCACCACGCCCACCAGCGGCAGTTCGCTCATAGCCTCGATTATACGATTGCGGCGGCCTCTCCCACCCTTCCCACAAAGGACGTGGTGCCCCGACCCAGAGGGTGCCCCGGCGCCCAGATGGGGCACCCATATTTCTGTGCCTATTCAGTCGTTAATCAGTGCCGCCGCCAAGCCTCAACGGCAACTTCGATCACCGCAAACACCACGGTGACCGCAGCCAGAAAGCCTTTGGCGCGCTGCCAGTTCTGCTCGTGCCGCTCCATGCGCCGTTCCAGGTCGGCCATGCGTCCGCCATTGCCGTCACCGGTCAAGCTTGTCATCTGCGTCTTGAGCACGCTCAGGTCGCTCAGCACCTGCGCTTCGAATTCATTCATCATCCGCATTCATCGAACCTCATTTGCCCTTGAATCAAAGGCACCGTCCGCGCTCACGACCCCAGCGCCAGATTGATGAACAAGGCCGTCGAGAACTGAGAGTATTGTGTCGTGGTCGTGCCGTCGCTCAGGTAGTAGACCGCCGTGTAATAAAGCCCTGCCGGCGTAGCGCCCAGGTTCGGCGCCAGGTTCACGCTCACCAGCCCATTCGACGGAATCGTCACATTCATGCTGTCCGCGGCCACTTGCTGGCCAGCAGCCGTGGTAAACGAAGGCCAGCTCAAAACCAGCGTTCCCGAGCCAACCTGCCCGTTGGCCAGGTACACGGTGCCCTGCACCGCCGTGGTGGTGATCGCCTGCGCGCCGGCTGATGCGCCCAGCGCCATCCACAGCAAGCAAAGTCCCATCCCGGTTTTCAGCTCAAGTTTCAGTGCCAACCGCCAGCCTGCGCCAAACGAATCGTCCGTTGTGAGCTTCATTCGCATCTCTTTTCTTCCTGGGAATGCGGTCGAACACACCGGCACAATCGCCTCGGGTTCAACCGCATTCCCCGCCAATTCAAACATCAAACCTGAACAATTTCTGTTCTGTAGGCACCAGTTTCCAACACTTTATGCATCGTTGCGTCCACCACTTGCGGTTCGTTTGCCAGCCGCAATGCAAGGCTGCGCAGGGGCTTTTTGTTCAAAGCATCCTCCACATCCACGTCTCCTTCCGCAAGCTCCACGAGCAGCTTGGTGCTCAACACGTGTCCCTTGAGCGCGCTCTGAAAAAGCGCCTCGATGATCTTCGGGGCATTGTTTTCGATCATGTAGAAAGCCGCTGCCGAGAGCTTGATGGTTTTCCGTTTCTTTCCGATTGCTGCCTGCGTCCGAGTTGTCATTTATCC
Organism: Occallatibacter sp.; assembly: GCA_052145815.1. Classification (GTDB taxonomy): domain Bacteria; phylum Acidobacteriota; class Terriglobia; order Terriglobales; family Acidobacteriaceae; genus Telmatobacter. The sequence continues at coordinate 221 of JBKQNU010000124.1, read as the reverse complement.
GCCAATTCCGTTCCAGCATTCCGCACCGATTCGCTTGCCGTGCAGAAACGGAAAAGGGACCACTCCTCATCGGAATCGCCCCTTCTCATCAACTTAGAGCGTTTTCGATTTAAGTGTTTACATATCCGCATGAGGCAAAGAAGTTCGAGCATTCGTCTGGCGTAACGGCATTGAGGAGGTCACCGATTTCCTTCCACAGGGCATCGATGGATCGTTTGGCT
>JBKQNU010000123.1:0-16706 GCA_052145815.1 Occallatibacter sp. | reverse complement strand
GGCTGATGGAAGAACCAGGCTCCCGCATGGCCGTACCGGCCGTCTTGTGTGCCCACGTAGTTAATGCCATTGCTTTAAACTCCTTGGTTCTTTGAAATCGTTAAGAACACCGCCCGGAAAAAATACTATTCTCCGCCTGCTCCGCCGGGTCCTTCGCGCTTCTGCGTCAGCAAGCCCACGTCGTCTACGCCGGCGGTGCGCACAGCATCAATTGCGTCTTCCACGGCTCGGAACTGCGCGCGCGCATCGGCGCGAACAAAGATCGTCTTGCCGGGTTTATCGGATAGCTTGTCGCGAACCAGTCCGCCCAGCTCGCTGAGAGCCACTTTGTTCTGCCCCAGGAACACCCCGCCGTCGCGCGTAATCGCCACGACAATGGCATCTTCCTTGTCGGCGTCCGGCATGTTGGTGGGATTATTCACCTTGGCCATGTCGACCTGGACCTTGTTCTGGAGCATGGGGGTGATAACCATGAAGATGATCAGCAGCACCAGCATCACGTCCACCATGGGGGTCACGTTGATGTTCGAGCTGACCTTACTGCCTTCGTCACGTACCGCAATAGCCATTGTTTGGTCCGTCCTATGATGTTTCTGCCGGAATGTCCCGGTGTCGTCAATAAACCAGCTGGCCGCTGCAGGCGAGAAACCGGCGGGGGAGTGGAATTATCTCTCCACTGCCCCCGCAAACTCCCGCTCGCTGCCGCAAACGCTTCGCCTAGCGCTTGTGGCTCTGCTTGATGAAGTAGTCCACCAGTTCGCTCGAGGAGTTATCCATCTCCACGTCGAACGCCTCCACGCGCCCGGTGAAATAGTTGAACGCCATAACCGCCGGGATGGCGACCAGCAAGCCGAACGCGGTGGTAACCAGGGCCTCGGAAATACCGCCGGCGACCGCGCCGATGCCCGAAGTCTTCTGGGTGGCGATCTGCTGGAAGGCGTTCAGAATGCCGATGACGGTGCCCAGCAGGCCGACGAACGGCGCCGTGGAACCGATGGTGGCCAGCACCGCAAGTCCCCTCTTCAGCTTGGCGTGCACGATCGCTTCAGCGCGCTCCAATGCGCGGCCGGAGCTCTCGATGGTCTCTTCGGTGGGCGCGCCACCCGAAGAGCGGAATTCCTGCAGGCCAGCGGTCACAACCTCGGCTAGGTGCGACTTCTTATTCCGGTCCGCGATCTTGATGGCTTCTTCCAGCTTGCTGTCCTTCAGGGCGCCGGCCACCTTGGGCGCAAACTCGCGCGACTGCTTGCGGGCCGCCGAGAAGTACAGGTAACGGTCGATCATAACGGCCAGGGACCAGATCGACTCAACGAAAAGGATGATGGCGATGGTGCGAGCCGGCCATCCCATGTGTTCCCACAGCCCCATGGGGCTGAAACTGACTGTCTGCTCCCCTTCCTGGAAGAGGGCAAGGCTGCTGACCGTATGCGAAGCGAAATGTGCGAGCTGAGCGAGAATCACTGAATCGTTCCTCCTAAGGAGTTTCTTGTGGATTGCGATCCGCCGAGGCGGATTGCGGTTCGAAAGGAATGCGGCTCTTTAGGATTCGCATTCAGGTCAAATGCAAGGCCCCTTTCCAGAAATCTGAAAAGAGGCCGGAGAGCTCGTTATCCGCCGAGGGTGAAGACCACGTTGACCGTGGTTTCCACCTCGACCGGATCGCCGTTGAGCAGATAGGGCCGGTAGCGCCACGACTTCACCGCGTCCATAGCCGACTGCTGCAACATCGGCGGTCCGCTGATGACGCGAAGATTCTCAATCGTACCGGACTTGGAGATGGTGGCCTGCAAAATCACCGTGCCGGATACGCGCGCCGCCTTGGCGATGGGCGGGTACAACGGAACCGTCTTCTGCAGCAACATCCCTTGCGCCACGCCGCCGGAGATATTGACTTTCTTGGGAGCCTCGGCCTTCACCTTGGGAGCGTTGCCGCTGCCAAACACGCTACCCACCACGCCGGTGCTGCTGCCACCCAGGCCTTCCATGCCTGCCACACCGAAGCCTTGGCTCGGAGGAGCTTCCTTCTCGGCGATCACCTTGATGTCGTGCGGAATCTTGGTCGGAGCCATGAGCTGATTGTTCATCATCTCCGACTGCACATGGACGACGTGCACCACCTCAGGCGGCGGCGGGGGCGGTGGTGGGGGTGGGGGCGGAGGCGGAGCGGTCAAAACCGTCAGCATCATGTTGTGAGGCAGCGCCTCAGGATAGATGAGCGGGATCAGAATCAACAGCAGCAAGATCGAACCGTTGATGATGAAGGTCACCATCATCCAGTATTTGCTCTTGCTCGCTTTGTTGATAGTGCCAGCGGATTCAAACGTGGAATCTTCAAACATGGCCAGCCTCGAATCGGGGTATTCGTTACTCCTGATTAGACACCGCGAGAACCTGGAATGTTCCCGGCTTCAAAACGGTATCACAGATGTGTCCCCCTTGTACCAGAACATTGCTTGGATGCCAAGCGTGCAGCAAAAGTAGCGCGCTCCCACTAAGAACGTCCAGCCCAAAACGCCTTAAACTCGGGAGCGCCTTGCCGCCGGCAAAACCGTACTCTTGCCCTTCGCGGCGCGCCACTGCTGCCAGGCCACCAGCATCGGAGCGGCCACGGCAATCGACGAGTATGTGCCGATTAGAATACCCACCACCAGCGCAAATGAAAAGCCATTCAGCACCTGGCCGCCGAAAATATAAAGCGAAAGCACGGTAAGAAATGTCAGCCCGGAGGTCAAAACCGTCCGGCTCAGCGTCTGGTTGATGCTGCGGTTCACCACGTCCGGCAGCGATTCCCGCCGGCTCAGCCGCAGGTTCTCGCGGATACGGTCGAACACCACGATCGTATCGTTCATCGAGTAGCCGATCAGCGTCAGAATGGCCGCGATCACCGTAAGGCTGATCTCCTTGTTCAGAAGCGCAAAAAAGCCCACTGTGATCAGCGTGTCGTGAAACACGGCCACCACCGCCGCTACTCCATAGATCAACTGGAAGCGGAACCACAAGTAGACCAGCATGCCCAGCAGCGAATAGAGCGTGGCCAGCAGCGCCTGCCGTTCCAGTTGGTGCCCGACGGTCGGGCCCACCACGTCTACCTTGGTCCCGGACGGGACAATCGGATTGGGATAGTGTGCGTTCAATGCGTCGAGCACCTGCTTCTGCCCGGTCTCGAGTTCGGTCTCATTGTGCTGCTCGGGAAGGCTGATCAACACGGCGTTGAGAGAGGGGTGCGTCTCATCGTACCTCTGCACCCGTGCATCCTTGATTCCGGAAGCATCCATGGCCTGGCGAATCACGCCGATGTCCGGAGTCTGCTTGAACTGCACCTCTACCTCGGTGCCGCCGCGGAAATCCACGCCCAGTGGGACGGGATAGCCGATCGTGTGCCAGTGCCAGGCCATCGAACAAACGCCGGCCACGCTGAAGATCAATGAAAAGCCGAGAAAGTACCACTTCAGCTTCAGCCAGTCCACATTTACGCCGCGAAACAATTCCACTGGTTCTCTACCCTTCTTCTTTGCCCTTCTGGGGGCCTGAAGCCGTCTTCAGCCTCAGCGTTCAATTTTCTACCCGCCGGTCAGATTCCAGTCCGGCAGCCGAACTACCCACAGCTAAAATCCTGCCAATCAATTCCATTCCAACAACAGAACTGTCATCCTGAGCGAAGCGTACTTCAGCGGAATCGAAGGACCTGCTTTTGCTTCTCTCCCGCCACAAAGCCCGTTTCCAAACCAACGCTACGAACCTCCGAGACACCCGGCTAGATCGAAATCGGTTCTCCTGGTTTCAACCTGCCCAGATGCCAATCGAAGATCACCCGCGAAACATACACCGCGGTGAACAGGTTGGCCGCCAGGCCGAAAGTCAGCGTAACGGCAAAGCCCTTCACCGGGCCGCTGCCGAACAGGAACAAAATGGCCGCCGAAACGATGGTGGTGACGTGGGTATCGAAAATGGTCGTCCACGCATGGGCAAAGCCCTGGTCAACCGCCGCCGCCGGCGCCTTGCCCGATCGCACTTCTTCCCGTATGCGCTCAAAGATCAGCACATTCGAATCCACGCCCATGCCGATGGTCAAAATTACGCCGGCAATCCCCGGCAAAGTCAACACCGAGTTGGTGTAGCCCATAAAGCCCAGCAGAATCACCAGGTTCAGAAACAGCGCCAGGTCGGCATTGATGCCCGAGCCGCGATAGTAGAACAGCATGAACGCCATCACCACCAGAACGCCCACAATGGCCGCCGTTACCCCCTCGCGAATGGAGTCCGCGCCCAGCGATGCGCCCACCGTGCGATCCTCGATCGGGTTCAGCGAAGCCGGCAGCGCGCCGGTGCGCAGCATCTTCGACAGCACATCGAGTTCGGTTGGCGTGAAGCTGCCCACAATCTCGCCGGTGTCGCGAATCGGGTTTTGGATGTTGGCCACTTCCTTTACGCGGCCTTCCATCACCACCGCCATGCTCTGGCCCACGTTCTTGCTGGTGTAGTCGTAGAACTTGTCGCCGGCCTCGTTGGTCAGCGTAAAGTGAACGGCCGGCCGGCCGTTCTGGTCGGTTCCCGGATCGGCGGAACGGAATTCGTTGCCTGCCACCACCGGCACGCGTTTCAGCACGAAGACGGCGTCCGAATCCGACCCTGTGGCCAGGTTCCCCGAGCCGTGCAGTACCTCTTCGTCCGGCGGCAGCGCGCCGTTGCTGCCCGCCAGAGCCTCCTGCTCATCCTTGTACGGGCCGCCCACCACGGCGTGAACCTCAAGCCGCGCGGTGGACTGGATAATGCTCTTGACCTGCTCCAGGTCGGAAATTCCCGGCAACTCCACCAGGATCTCGTTCTTGCCCAGCCCGTACGGCGAAACCACCGGCTCGCTCACGCCCAGAGAATTCACGCGATCGGTAATGGTCTCAATGGCCTGATCTACGGTTCGCTGTTCCAGCGCCGATTCGATGCTCGGCTTCATGGTCAGCGTCCAGGTGTTGTCCCCGCCGCCGCCGCTCAGGTCGTACTGATTGGAAAATTTATCGTCCAGCGTCGAGCGAACGACGGAAGAACTCGCCGGCGCCGTGCCTTCCACGCGAATCGCTTCCGGGTGGTTGACCGGATCGGGCTTGTATACCTGCGTGAAAGTCAGGTTGGCAGTCCTAAGATCCTGCTGGATGCGGCCGATGGCATCGTCCGTTTCAGCGCCGATCGCTTCCGAAACCACCACCTGCAAAATCAGGTGAGCCCCGCCGCGAAGGTCCAGTCCAAGATGAATCCGCTTGGTGATGGAATCCATGAGTGCCTTGCCGCTGAAGCCGGCAGGCACCCCGATGAAGCCGTAAACGCAAATCGCCAGGCATGCAACGATCAGGGCAATCTTCTTGTTGAGATTCTTGTTCATCGTCCCGTTTCTCTAGTCCAATTGGAGTAAAAAGTCTGTCCAAATTTAAAGAGCCCCAGAATCAGGAGCCCGAAACCCCGTCCTGCGTGGTCACTGAAGCAATGGCGCTCTTGGCCACTTCCAGCTTGAGGTTGTCCGGAGCCACGCGAATCACAATCGCGTCGTCCTTGATAGAAAGGATAATGCCGCGGATGCCGCCGGCGGTGGTTACCCGGTCGCCGGCCTTGATGCTCCCCAGCATCTCCTGCCACTGCTTCTGCCGCTTCTGCTGCGGCCGGATCATCACCAGGTAGAGTATCGGGAGCAACAGAAGCATGGGCAGAAACCCGATAATGCCTCCAGCCGGTCCGCCTGCCCCAGGTGCGAAAACTGCCAAACTCATTGCCACACTCATCCCCACTCTTCATCCCCATTCTTCATCTTTTGCCGGACCCCGGCCGCAATCCTTCGCAGTCGTCCGGGGCACAGGCCAACCGGCGTTCAACCGGCTGGCTAGAAAATTTGTCTCCGGGAATGGACTTGGGCGTGATCCGGGCCGTTGCCATGTGCCCGGCCATGGTTCCAGCCAGGCAGTGCGATAAATGACCCGGTTAAAGCGAAGCCGCCGGTTTGGTTCCATCTCCGCGCTCGCTTACCGGCCTCTTGACCCAACTGCCGTCTGCTTCCTGTTCGACACGGCTTTGCCCCAGAACCCCAATCCGGAAACTTGACGTTCATCGGTCGCAGCATGCAGTCCGTGCTTCCGCCGCCAGGATTCCAGGAGAATGCCTGAATACGATAAGAAACGCGCGGCCTATTGCGTGTCAAGGCGCGCAGTCGCCCTCTTCGGCCTCTCAATACCCTAAAATCAGGCCACTGCTCCCGGTGCGCCCGCATTCAAGGCACATATTTGACCAACCGTTCATGAGTCAGGTCAGGAGTCTGCGTGCCACAAAAAGGTTGGACTACGGGCAAGTTCGCAGGGATGCGGGAGCTTAATCCCCCGCAAAGAGCAATCGGCATCAACCCGGCTTTGGCCCGGAAGCACGAACTCGGCGTGCCGAAACAGGCACTTTGTGATGCGGGAAGAATCGATGCAGAAAACCATCGAGCCGATCGATGGGATGAAAGGCCGGGCCAATTGTTAAGACGCCCTGAAGGCTATCGATGATGCGGAAACCAATGAACTAATGCCTGCGAAACTGCCTGCAGAAGTTCCAAAACACCCAGACCATGAAACCAACAGCAAGCGTTGTGGGAATAAGATACGCGAGTCCCTCAAGAACGCTGCGCATGGAGACGCTCCTGCATCGCTTTCCGCAGGACAAAAGCAATAGCGGCCGGCCGGAAAGCTCCGCACGAATATGAGAAACCAGAACCAGTAAGGATTGAATAGACCTTCCATAAAGCTTTAGTAAGCAAACCTATTTTCTCTAAGGCGCGAGACTGGCAGCAACAATCTTTGCGAAGTTATTCTTCACGCCTGCCAATAATTCAGTGCCTGATGGACGGAACTTTAGCAAAACCAGGGAAGATGTATCCCGAAGCCAAGGCTCTTAAGTCGACGCGACCAACAGGGAGTGACGACCTCCGATGAAACCCATCAGGACACGGTATCCCTGGTTTTGCCGTAGAGCACAGCCCCTCTTCGGATGATTCGCTTGCCCGCTAACTCACCTGCTGACTTCCATGCTAACTCCAGGCTTGCCGACGCGCGGCTCGCGCTAACTCGCTGACTTGCTGACCCGCTAATTCGTCTTCGCCTCACCGGCCGCCGTCTCCGCCTCGTCGCCCGCATCCTCCACCAGCACCGCCGACCCGGGAACAAGGTCGAAACTCACCGCATCCTTGCCGGCAGGATGAAACGTGATCCGCAGCGGCTCGCGCTGCCACTCGGCGGCTGCACAAACCACATCCGGATGGTTCTCCACATCGAAGGATTCGAGTTTCCTGGCCAGCACCGCTTTGCGCGCCGCCACCTGCGCCACCACCGCGTAAAGGCTCTTGCCGCTTGCCGTTACCCCGCAATAGGCTCCGTAGTCGCGGAACCAGCTCACCTGGCTCACGCCGGGGTCGTAGTCAGGCAGCTTCAGCGCCACGGTGTGCCCGGTCACCCGATCCACCAGCAGCCACGGCCCGCGCTGCCACACCCAGTGCCCCCGCTTCGTGGCTGGCCCAGCATCGTCCCCCGGCAGCGCATCATTCAACCGGATCGCGCGCCTGACCACGAAGCTGCGATCGGTTACGTCATGAGCATCGCCGGTGGTCCACTCTTTGACGACGCCGTCCACCAGCAATGCCCGGATTCTGAGCCAATCCTCGCCGACGGCCGCTCCAGCCGGGTCCCCAGCCTTGGTGTAAGCCACCTTCCGCACCGCGCCAAGGGACACAATGTGCGCCTTGCGCGGAGCCGCCGAGAGCCCCGCGGATGCGAAGCAAATTGTCGAAATAACCCCAACCAAAATCTGCCCAGAAATCCTCATCCTGCCAGCCCCCAAGAGTCGGCGCAGATTCAGGGGATGCGAAGCGGGGCACATGCCCACGCGAAATCACTTCAAAGTGAATCCCAGTTCAAGTCGGTCCGCAGATCGCTTCCCGCAGGTTCGCAGAACCGTCTCCCGTAGGGAGAACAAGAGAATAGCCCAGGGTGAAGCGCAGCGCAACCCTGGGTTTGCAGGCCCACAATCTGTGCGCCCCGTAGGGTCGCCGCGAAATCCAACAGAGCGTCCTTCGGCGAACCGCCGATCCTAACCCCGCGCCGACTCCACGGCCCGCGCCACGCGGAACGCCGTTCCTTCATCCAAATGCCGCGCCAGCACCTGCATGCCCACCGGCAAACCCGCCGCAGTCGCCCCACACGGCACCGTCACCCCGCAGATTCCCGCCAGGCTCGCCGTCACCGTGTAAATGTCGGCCAGGTACATGGCCAGCGGATCGCCCGTCTTCTCTCCCAGCTTGAACGCCGCCGTCGGCGCCGTTGGAGTAACAATCGCATCCACTTCGCCGAATGTGCGCAAGAATTCCTCGGCCAGCAACCGCCGCACCTGCTGCGCTTTGCCGTAGTAGGCATCGTAATATCCCGCCGAAAGCGCGTAGGTGCCAAGCATAATGCGCCGCTTGACCTCGGCGCCAAAACCCTCGTCGCGCGAGTGGCTGTACATCGCCGAGAGCGTGTCCGAAACCGGTGATCGATACCCATAGCGCACCCCATCGAAGCGCGCCAGGTTGGCGCTGGCTTCAGCCGTAGCCACCAGGTAGTAAGTGGGAATCGCGTATTTCGTATGCGGCAGCGACACCGGCTTTACCGTGCAGCCAGCCGCCTTCAGCGCCGCGATTCCCGATTCAACAGCCGCACGCACCTCCGCATCCAGCCCCTCGCCGAAGTACTCCGCCGGAACGCCGATGCGCAATCCTTCGACAGGCCTGTCGCTCACGGCGGCATAGTCCGGCACCGGCGCCATGGAACTGGTAGCGTCCATGGGATCGTACCCGGCAATCACGCCCAGCATGGTAGCTGCATCGCGCACATTGCCGGCAAACGGCCCTATGCGGTCGAGCGATGACGCGAACGCAATCAGCCCGTAGCGCGACACGCGTCCCCAGGTCGGCAGCACTCCCACCACTCCGCAAAAACTCGCCGGCTGGCGAATCGACCCGCCGGTATCCGAGCCCAGAGTAGCCACTGCCAGATTCGCCGCCACTGCCGCCGCCGAACCACCGCTCGAGCCTCCCGGAACCCGCTCCGTATCCACCGGGTTGCGCACCGGCCCGTACGCCGAATTCTCATTCGACGAGCCCATGGCAAACTCATCGCAGTTCAGCTTGCCCAGCAGCACTGCGCCCGCCGCCTCCAGCCTGGACACCGCGGTCGCGTCGTACGGAGGGTGATAACCCTTCAGGATCTTCGATCCCGCCGTTGCCGCCGCGCCCTGCATCACCATCACGTCCTTGATGGCCACCGGAATCCCGGCCAGCGGCGGCAGCGCATCGCCCTTCGCTGCCAGCGCATCCATGCGCCCCGCCTGCGCAAGCGCGCGCTCCCTGGTCAAGCTGAGATACACGTTCAAATGGGGATTGACTTCGGCGATCCGGTCGTAATAGCCGGCGGCAAGGTCCACAGCTTTCGTCGCGCCGGAGCAGATTTCCGCGCGCAACTCCGCCAGCGTCTTCGGCCTCTCCACAAACGTCTCCGTCGATTTCGCTTCGCTCAGCAATCCAACCTTCCTTGATCCGCCCGCTAAGAACCTCGCTGACTTGCTAACTTGCTGACCCGCTGACTCGCTCAACCTACCGCTCAATCACCTTCGGCACCTTGAAGAAGGCCCCATTCGTCTCCGGTGCCTGCGCCATGACCTTGGCGCGATCGAGAGAAGGAACCAACTCATCTTCGCGCAGCCCGCCGTCCGCCGCCTCCAGCAACTCCGTCACTTGCGCCAGCGGAGCAACACCAGCCGTATCCAGTTCGTTCAGTTCGGCCACATAATCCAGAATGGCGTTCAGATCGTGCAGCATCGCCCCGGTTTCCGCGGCCGTCAACTTCAGATGAGCCAGTTCCGCCACGCGCTCCACATCTTCAACGGTTACCTTTGCAGTCATTCTCTCGTCTTCCCATTCCACATTTTTCCGAACAAAGGCCTGGAAAACAGGCCGGCCGCGCAATGCCAACAGCAAACCCCGAAGATAAAGTATACGGCCTTCCCGAATCGATCTGAAACCAACGCGACGACGCCGAACCTCAGTCCCAAAATCTCAATCCACGGTCAGCGTCAGCATGGCATTATGCGTAACGCCGGTCGAAGTGACGGTCACAGGAATCGAATACGTCCCCACCGGCGTAGTCGCGCCGTCGGAACCGGCTCCCGGTCCACTCCCGGTTCCACCGCCCGATGTCGCGCAACTGCCAAGCCCGCACACCAGGATGGCCATCAGCAGGAGCAAAAGAATACCCCCTCGGAGAGTCCCCCGCTTCCGCTTCCATCCCAGCGGCAGCAGAACCAGGCCGCAGGCCAGCGGAAGAACGCCCCACAGCCCTGCGCCCGTCCGTCGCGCCGATGCCGGAGGGTTTCCCGTTGACACCTGCGCCGTAAAGTTGCCCGTAGCCCCGGAGGTCAAAGTTTCGCCAGTCGGATTGAAGACGCAAACCGCATTCGCCGGAAGCGAATTGCACGCAAAAGTGAACACCCCCGCCGAGCCCTCCAGCGGAGTCAACAGCAGCGTGAAGTTGGCGCTCAGGCCGCTGGCCACAGATTGACTGCTCGATCCCGAAACCGTAACTGTAAAGTCGAACCCCAGGCCCGTGATCGGCAGCGATACTCCGTCCGCCACCGTGGAACTGCTGACAGTAAGGCTCCCGCTCTGCGCGCCGGCCACTGTGGGAGCAAACTCCACACCCGCGGTGCAGCTCGCTCCCGGTCCCAGCGAAGCAGCGCAGGTGTTGTTCACCAGTTGAAAGCCTGCCGGAACCGCCAGCATGAGATTGCTTAGCGGGTCTGCGGCGCCGCTGTTGGTCACGGTCAATGTGATCGGGCCGCTCGTTTGCCCCACTCCGGTGCTGAGGAAGTTGAGGGCAGGCGACGTCACCTGGATGGCCGCTGCAAGCGCCCCGATGCCGCTGAGCGTCACATTAGCCGCAGTGGCGATGGATGTGGACATGACATTCAACGTGCCACTTTTTGCTCCCGTGGAAGCGGGCGCAAAAATAACTCCAACCGTGCACGTTCCGCCCGCCGCCAGGCTTCCTGTGCCTGCCGTCCTCATACAGGTGTTTTGCGTCAGCACGAATCCCGTAGAGGCCGCCATCGTAAGCTGGCTGGCCACAACGCTGCTGCTGTTGCTCACCGTCACCGTTTGCGGTGGGCTGGACGATCCGGCTACCGTCGCCGCGAAGATCAGCTGCGCCGGACTCACATTCAGGCCGGAGATAACCTGCCCGCTCCCGCTCAGGGCCACCGCCACAGGCGCCTTCAGGTTGTCGGCGGCAACATTCAAGCTCGCTGAACTGACTCCGGTCGTGGCCGGGTCAAAGATCACCTGCACAGAACAATTGCCCCCGGGGGCCAACGTGGCGGCGCAGGTTGTAGCGCTGCAGATTGTTGCGCCGCACGAAAAATTCGTTGCCCCCTGGCCGGTAATCGCGAAGCCCATGTTGGTCACCGCAACACCCCCGGTGTTGGTGATGGTCAGGCTCTGGGGCGCGCTCGCAACATTCAGATCCTGGCTGGAAAAGTTCAGGCTGCTCGCGTTGACGCTCAGCGCACCTGGCTGGACGCCCATCCCGGAAAGTGCAACCGTCTGCGGCTGCGCGCGCGTAATATCGCTGACCGTCAGCGTGCCGCTCGCGCTGCCCAACTGCGCAGGCGCAAATACCAAACTGATGGTGCATGGCAAGTGCGGAGCAAGCTGTGAGCCGCAGTTGTTTTGCGCGATTTGAAAGCCGGCGCTTATCGATACCGCGATTGAGGTCAGCGGCAGGTCCCCGGAATTAGTCAGCACGACCGGCTGCGCAGTGGAAAGCTGCCCGACAGCCGTATCCGGAAAGGGGACTGAACTTGGGCTGAGCTGATCGGTTGGCGCGGAATAGCCGAAACCGCTGAGCGCCACCGTCTGCATTCCGGCCCCGTCGGTAATGGTGAGCGTTCCTGCCGCCGCTCCTTCTTGCACAGGCGCGAAGATCAAACTGAACTGGCAACTCCCTTGCGCGATCAAAGAAGTGTTGACGCACTGATTGCCGTTGGGCGCAAACAGGAAGGGCGGACTGACGGAAGCGCTCGTGATCGGGACCGCGGTGCTCCCGCTGTTTTCCAGCTCTACTTGAAAACTGCCTGAAGTGGTTCCTACTTCGACGGTAGGCGAAGATGAATTCTGACCCGGTGAAGGATCGAAGCTGACGACCGAGGGATTCACGATGACAGCCGCTGCCGGGGCTCCGGTGCCGCTGAGCGAAACCGGAAGCTGGCCTCCATTCACGTTGGCATCGATAGTCATCTGCCCCGTGAAGGCAGGCGGGCTGGCCGCCGTGGGCGAAAACGTCACTTCAATTGTGCAGGCCGCGCCAGGCGCAACGGGGTTTTCCAAGCAGGCGTTGGGGTCGATCCAACCGAAATCCCCGCTGGCGGAGATTGACTCAAGCGTCAGCGGCAGGTTGCCCGTATTCGAGATGGAAACCGGCAGTTGACTGGTCGTATTCGCCGCAACCGGAATCGGGAATATCAATGGGCTGGGGCTAGCCGCCGCCGTGGTCAGGTTGCCGCCCGCCGACCACAACGGCGTCTGCCAAACGCCCCGCCCATAGGTACCCGCGGTAAGCAACTGCGCTCCTGCCGATGCCGGAGCGGCGCTCAATTCGGTCACCGGCGCCTCCGGCAACCCGGTACCAAACTCCGCCCAGCATGTGGAAGGCAAAAGCGCGCAGGTGGAGATCTGGGTGGTGAAATAAACGCCCCGGTCGGTTGCCAGGTAAACGATGCTGGCGCTTTGCGGGTCCACCACCAGGCCGCTTACCGGAACGGAAGGCAGGTTAGCCTTGTAACTGGCCCAGTGCGCGCCGCCATCCGTAGAGCCGTAAACCGTGACCACTGCCTCCGTCTCCTTTGAGAAGCCCTCCACGGTCGCGTAAACGGTGTTCCCCGAGGGGTCGTGGCTATCGGCGAAGACGCTGGATATATCAAGCCCGTATTTGTTCAGCGCACCTGGGGAATTGGTGACGGGGTTCAGCGTCAGGTCCTGCCAAACCGGCATTGAAGCGCTTTGCGAATTGACGATCGCGCTGAAAATATGGCCGGGAAGGCTTCCCCCTCCGTCGTTTGTGCCATACATGCCCAGGTAAACGACCTCGATGGTCTGGCTCAAGGCCATCGCGGTCATGGAGCGAATCAGCGCATCGCCGCTGCACGAAACATCCGTTGCCCCACTGTCCAATATCGGGCTGATAGCATTCGTTCCGCTCCAGCCGGCTCCGTTAGCCGGACCGCGCCACACCCGGCAAGTGCCGATAAGCAACTGAGACGTGTCCAGGGGATCCACCAGGAAGGTCGCGGGCGAAGACATCGCATAGCCGTCCCCGCCCACGTCGTCATCGTTGACCATGGCAGTGGTTCCGAAACCGGCCGGTGTGCATGCCGTGGGATCGGAACACAGGTAGATCGCGACTCCGTCCTGGTTGTTCACATACCAGTTGCTGCCGAAGAGGGGATCGATGGCCACCGGGCCGCCGTTGCCTCCCAGAATCTGCGGCCACTCTGCTTGAGCCGCAGCGCTCTTCAAGCCGGCTGTGCCGTTGACTCCCAGTCCGGTCATCATCGTGTAAGGCGAACTGGTGCTCGTTGCCAGGCTCTCCACCTCGGCCAGCGAGCCAAGCCCGCCATTCAGGTTCTGGAAGTGGCTGGCATCGCTTTCAGCGCACACCTGCCCGCTTTCTCCAAGGGCGTCCAGCGATCGCCATAGCCCGCCGTCGTTGCCGATAACAATCTCCAGCGGATTGCCCTGGTTCCAGGCCAGCACATGCTGGAACTCGGCCACCTGTGCGCTCATGCAGGTGGTGGCATTGGTGGTGTTGCGCCACACGCAGCCCTGGGCCAGGCTGCACCGCCACAGGTCGTCGGCCCCGGCCACGAGCCAGGTGTCCGCTCCCTCTTGCGCCGCGGAAGGCACAGCCGCCAGGGCCAGCGTGTAGTCGCCGTCGGCAATCGTGGCCGCACCGCCGGCGGTCTCCGTCTCCAGGGCCTGCGTGTTCCATTGCTGGGCAAAGTCGATGTTCTGGCCGCTGCACATGCCGTTGCTTATCGCGCATTGGTCCTGCCACAGCCCCTGGTCCTGGTTGTAATCGTCGATAGTCCAGGCAAACGTGTCGCCGGTGACGGGATTAACCGCCATCGCGCCGCGAAAGATGGGGCAATCGATGGAGCCGGTCAGCCCCGGTTGCGTCGGGCACACTTGTGCGGTGAGGCCGGCGCCGGGCTGCGCCGCAAGACGCGTCCACGTAATCCCGTCCGCGGACTGGTAATAGCCATGAAACCGCACCGCCGCCACAAAAAGCTGCCGCACCGGGTTCCAAACGACCGCGGTTACAGCATTGCCGTCGGGAGCATCGAAAAGAGCGCCCGGACCCTGCACAACCTGGTTGGCTCCGTCCGTAATGGTGGCCAGCGTCCAGGTAGAACCACTGTCTTCCGAGTAATAGAGGCCTTCATAGCTGGGTTGAGACAGGTCCACATTCACCAGCGTGCCTTCGTAGGCCTGCGATAGAGCCGCAACCACCAGTTCCTCATTGACCGTGCTCCAGGCAAATCCGGCGAACCCCTCACCGAGGAATTTAAAGCTGCCGTCCGCCGTTCCTGAAATCAGGGTCCACGAGTTACCCCCGTCGGCCGAGCGCAGAATGCCCGCGCCGTAGTAGGAATCCAACGCATCGTTGGGATCGCCCGTGCCGGCCAGAATCACGCCCGTCCCTCCCGGCTGAACGGTCAGCGCGCCAATGCTGATTGAAGCGTCTACCGCGCCGCTCATCGCTCCAACAGCGTCAGTAAGCGGCGTGAATGTCACCAGCGATGCGTCGGAGACGGCCGCGTTCCACGCCTCCCACACTCCCCCGCCCGTCGTTCCCACGTAGAGATGATTGCCGGTTGCGTCAGAAGGATCGAGCGCCAACGCGGTCACCCTGCCGGTAACCAGGCCGTAGCCGGGAGTGACAACCGCATTCGGCCCCACCGGCTGCCAGGTGGCGGGCGTTGACTGCGCGTCTGGCATGGCAATTCCCGTATCTGGCGTGGCAATTCCCGTCCATCCGCCTGCATGTCCCGCGCCAGCCGAACGTTCGGGCCAGGGGATGGCCATGCCCGGTCTCCATCCGCGCCGCGCCAGAAACCGCTGCGCCTGAAGCGCCCGCGGCGGCAGAATGCGCTGTTGCGCCAGGGATGTTGCCAGCTTCGCGTTCTGGCTTGCGTCGTTGTTTGTCGAAGGCCGGTCCTTCGCTCGATTTGCTTCCGTCTGCGCCTGCAGGGACTTCGCCGGCAGGGGCGGCAAAGCCACCATGATCAGCAAGCACAGCGCCGCGGACACCAGGCCTTCGCCTCGCCCGCGCTTGGTCACTTGATTGCCACGTGTCCAGACCCCGCCCTGCCGGACAGGCTCACCGGAAACCCTCTTCAAACCCCGCATCGCCGCGCACGTCCGGATTCCGGATCCGGCATCCCCTCTTGCAACCTCTAAGGGGGAATTGCGGGAACCCAATTGAATCGATGGTGCAAAACACGCTGTTTCCGGGATTGGATTGCGAAGCGATTATAGTACGAAAACGGAACGCACGGATGTGCAGGCCCCTCTTCCACGGCAGAACGGAGGGTTGCGCCCTTCAGCTCTGTCGAATTATGGCACTCTGAGTGCCAGGTTCGGGCGTAATCAGATGCCTTCGTCCGGAGTGAAGGGTACGGGCTTCAGCCCGTACATTGAGTGGGCACAAACTGACTGGGCTTTAGCCCCGAGGGAATGTCGGCGCCGACCCTGAAACCCAATCTTTAGAGCCGTCGGCCCTCAACCGGCTTTCCCCCATTCTGCCGAATGTACTCCTCCGCATCGAACTTCTTCGCCGTCGACGCGCCCGACATAGGCCGCACCAGCCCGAAAATCGGCCGGTTGAACCACGGACGGTCATGCCTGCCCACGATCGCCCAGGCAATCCCCGCATAGCCGTTGGGGTCGCGCCCATCCAGCTGGTAGCGATCGTTCAGCATCACTGCCCACTCAAACGCCCGCGCCGGATCGGGCGCCCACTCCAGAATCTTCTTCGCCCAGTACATGCGCATGGAATTGTGCATCCAGCCGGTATCCACCATTTGCCGTTGCGCCGCGTTCCAAAGCTCGTCGGCGGTCACACCGCGTTCCAATTCAGAAAACGAATATCGATGCGGACGTGGATCACCTGTATGCTCCACCAGCGTCTTCCGGGCCCACGGAGCGGCGCACTCCCAGTTGTCGTAGTTGGGCTCGTGGCGGACGAAGAGAACGGCCAGCTCGCGCCAGCCGATGAGCTGCTCGAGAAACTTTTCCTTGGTTTCGGATGGAATTTTGGCGCGTTCGACGGCTAACGCAACGGTCAGCGGGCTGATGTTGCCGAAGTGGAGATACGGCGAAAGACGGCTGGTGCCGGCGATCTCGGGGCGGTTGCGGTTGGCGTCGTAGGCGGCGAGATCGTGGCCAACGAATTCGTCGAGGCGTCGGAGCGCGGCGCGCGACCCGCCAGTAAAAGCGTCGACGGGCTTGATGGAGCGGACGAGTTTGCTGAAGCCGGCCGTGATGTCGTTCGAGAGGTCGAAGGTTGGGAGGGCGCGTTTCGGTTTCCACGCTTGAAGCAGCTCGA
>JBKQNU010000122.1:0-80822 GCA_052145815.1 Occallatibacter sp. | reverse complement strand
CAAACGATCCATCGATGCCCTGTGGAAGGAAATCGGTGACCTCCTCAATGCCGTTACGCCAGACGAATGCTCGAACTTCTTTGCCTCATGCGGATATGTAAACACTTAAATCGAAAACGCTCTAATTCAACGGTTTGGCGACCAACCGCCCGGAGCATGGATCATGAAGAAGAAGCGGTAGGATTCCATGTATGGCTCATGAGCACGAGCAATGGACGGAAGGCAAGATACCACTGGCTCAATGGGGTCGGTTCCTGTTGGAGTGGTATGGATTTGTAGTGATCCTGTTGGCTGTTACGCTTTGGACTGCCAGCTATAAATCGGCTCTCGCAGAGTCGACTGCGCGTGCGTATCCGGAAGCAGCGCACACCGCGTTCCTGGCAATCACGGAATTGGCAAATTGTGCCTATTTTCCCCTCCCGACCGCCCTTCAGCCCCCTTGCCGGGTACCTGCCTCGCTGACTCCCGAAGCCATCGCCGCCTGCCTCGGGCAACTCGTCTCAACCCGAGTCGAAAGTTAAAACGTTTCTCGAAATGGTGCGTCCAGATCCGGACAGACCAACCATTGGCCCGCTGTGTCGAAGACAATGCACACAACGCAGTCGATCTCGAATGGAGCAACGAACGGAATCCGGAACTGATATGCTCGGTCAGATGAGGTTAAGGTTGTGATTCTTCGTGTTTTTCGCAGTGCACTTGACAACTCTTATGCTGCCCGTCTCAAGGCAATGCCGTTCTCAGAATTTCTGCATAAGGAGAAATGGTCCCTGGCAATTGCATGTTCCACATTAATAGGCGCCTATCTGACCCTGATTTTTCTTTTCGATGTCCACTACTTCTACAGCATGATGGTCAATGATCCATTGCTTTACTTTCTACGCGGATCGTATCTCCTGTATCATCACACTACATCCGCGAAGCTCGCCGAGAATATCACGCCATTTAGCTATGTGGGCATCCCCGGGTATCTGCGGATTCCGTTGATGGCTGCCAGCGACAGATTTTCCATTCAGCTTCGTCTGATTCAAGTGACAAATGTTTTCTTGCTCTGCGGAGTCGGGGTTATTACATCCTATCTCCTGAGTCTGTGCATTCCTGTGGAGTGGAGAAGGCTGGCAGTACCGGCGATGTTTGGCATGTTATTGCTGAGCACAACGTGGGAATTGAACGTGTTTCTCCCTCTGAGCGATTCGATGTTCGCTCTTTTCTTTTGCGGAGCAATCTGCCTAATCCGCTCCGTGCGGGACTTTCGAAGCGATTCCCGTCTTTCACTGCGAATCGCTGTAGTTATTGGTCTTGTTTCTGTCGCGTCGATTACAAAGTTTCTTGGATTTCTTCTGCCTCTGTACGCAGCCCTTTGTTGGCTTCCAGGTGTTAGCCGCGCATCCTCGAGGGTTTTCCTGAGATATGCTCTTGCGCTCGGCGCGCTGCTCATTGCTTGTTCCGCTTTCATGTGGAGCACTATTTTTACATATGCGATAGTTTGGGAACGATACATTGCCGCTACTAGGTGGTTTGATTGGTCGCTAAACCTCGTGACGGTCAGTATTCCCTGCCAGGTCGCTCCACCGTTCTACTACCTCTATAGTCACAGTTTTACGACCCAATTCTTACACTTCAATTGGACCGCATCCGCTCAGGACATTTTCATTGAGATCCTCGGCCTTATGATTACCGGAATCGTTGTGGTCGGAATACGCCGATGCACGAACCGTCTCTTACCTGAAACCGTTTTATTCCTGCTCTTTATCCCAATCATTGCACCGATTACCGGAAGCACTACGCGTTATTTGCTTCCGCTGCAGTTCTTAGTGCTGTCATATTTCGTTGCCGGAGCACTGCACATCTTTCCGGGCATCTTGAGCGTCTTTAGACCTCAGCCTGGGCTTATCGCATTATCGTTGTCGGTCATCTTTCTAGTTTTTTTGATTATTCATGGCAAAGGAAGCGCGAGTCATTCTGCTTCTTCGATTTCTTCCCTTTATAAGGTTTCACGGAACGTGAGCTCTACCTACCTAGATCTTGACGCATTCCTGGCGGGACTGGACTCGAAGCAATGCTATCTCTTGTACTTTCCCTCCGACAGAACGAGGTCTGGGAAATGGCAAGCCATCCGAGGGCTTCGATATATGGCACCCGATTCAATGCTTCAAGAGCTCACCAGGGAATACGCTGTCTACGCTGTTTTTGATTATTCCCGGAAGACCCCGTTGGAATTGCAACCTAACGATGCAGCGCAAATTGCGTCCCTGGCACAGTGGGGGAAATTCAACGTGCAACTGGTGCTCGACGCCAGCAACGCGAACGCGGTCGGGAAGGTCTACCGAATTACCTCAGACTTGGAAAATGATGATTTACAATAGCTGTTAAAAGGCTAGCATTTAGGCAAGAGCCGATCTCTAAGCGTGAACCGGCCCCGGGGCAGAGTGCAGCATGTGCGGCCTTGTCTGTTCGTTTGCGGTGATGTAGCTGTCGATAGCGGCAGCGGCCTTTCTGCCTTCAGAGATCAGGTGCTTTTCAATGAATCGTCCTTGCAAGTAACAGGCATTTGCCGGGTCCTGATGCGCCCGGTACCCTTTCTTTTTGACGTCCAGATTTTGACCTGCCCCGTTTTTTTCAACCAGCGATATCTGGAGTTTCTCGGGATCTCTCCAGCCCTTCTTTTAGACTGACCCGGGGTTCCCACCCGAGCACAACCCGCGCCTTCGTGATATCAGGCCGGCGACGTGTAGGGTCGTCCTGGGGCAGAGTCTCAAATCGCAGTTCGCTCTTCGACCGAGTCACTTCGATGACAGCCTGCGCACATTCGAGGATGGTAAATTCGTTCGGATTGCCAATGTTCACCGGCAGGTGCTCTGTGGAGCGTGAGAGACGCAGAATCCCTTCAATCAGATCGTCGATATAACAGAAGCTGCGGGTCTGGCTGCCGTCTCCATATACCGTCAACGGCTCCCCGCGCAACGCTTGCATCATGAAATTAGAAATCACCCTGCCATCGCTCGCGCGCAGACGAGGTCAGTATGTATTAAAGATGCGCACCAGATGCGTATTCATCTGATGAGAGCGGTGATAAGCCATCACGAGCGCCTCCGCAAAGCGCTTGGCTTCGTCATAGACCGATCGAGGCCCGACCGGGTTTACGTGGCCCCAGTAGCTCTCCGTTTGCGGATGCTCAGTAAGCGTCCAGAGTTCCCCTATAGCGAGGTGGGCGCGTAAGGCGTGAACATTTCCACATGGTTCACGCAGAGGATGTGAGTTCAGGGCGTCGTGTTCGCAGATGGCGTTCTGTATCGGAGAAGCGTCAGATCGTGCAGTTGACCCTGGAGCCGGGCGCGAAGGTGGCCGAGGTAGCGCGGGCGCAGGGTTTGAACGCCAACCAGGTGTTCAAGTGGCGGCGTGCGTTTGAGCGCGGCGAACTGATCGAGACCTGCTCGGCGCTGCTGCCAGTAACAGTCTCGAGTGTTGGCGAGCCTGCGATCGAAGCTGCCGGGCAACCACTACAGGTGGAGACGGCCTCGGGCTCGATCCATATCGAGCTTCCCGGACGGGCGATGATCAGCGTCGAGAGCGGTGCTGATCATGCTCTGATTCGAACGATCCTTGAGAGCCTGCGCAAGTGATCCAACTACCCACTGGAACGAAGATCTGGATTGCTGCCGGCGTGACCGACATGCGGCGCGGCTTCGATGGTCTCAGCGCTCAGGTGCAGACTGTGCTCCAACAGCAGCCCTTCTCTGGGCATGTGTTCCTATTTCGCGGGCGCAGAGGCGATATCGTAAAACTTCTGTGGTGGGATGGCGATGGTCTGTGTCTGTTTGCCAAGCGGCTGGAGCGCGGACGATTCATCTGGCCCAAGGCTGAGAGCGGAACAGTTCTGCTGAGCCGTGCGCAGCTTTCCATGCTTCTGGAAGGGATCGACTGGAGAAGAGTGGAACGAACATGGGCGCCTGAAGTCGCAGTCTGATGACGAAGCTGATTCTCCTGTATTCATGCACCTTTTGTGGATGATTTCCTAGTTGATCCATGGCATACTGCGTCCATGGATCGCGCTTCTGTCTCCGATCTGAACAGCCTTGATCGTGATGCGTTGCTGGCCCTTTTCATTGCGCAACAGGAGAAGCTCGATTCCCTCATCGCAGATCGCGATGCGGAAGTTCGCCGGCTCGAAGCCGAACTCGTTTCCCATCGACAGACACTCTCCGAACAGGCTGATGAGTTGCGCTCCCGAAGCGAGCGGATCGAACATCTAAAGCTCATGGTAGACAAGCTGCGGCATGTGATCTTCGGTACCAAGAGCGAGAAGATCGTCATCAAGCTGGAGCAGATGGAACTGGAGCTTGAAGATGACGAGACGACACATGCCGAGCTTGAAGCCGGGGCTGAACGAGTGTCTCCGACTAAAGAGCCGAAGGCGCGACCTGAGCGCAAGCCTCTACCGGAGCATCTGTCGCGTGAAGTGGTCACGCATTCACCGAGCGGCGATTGCTGTGCTGATTGCGGCGGCCAGTTGCGGCAGTTTGGTGAAGATATCTCTGAACAGCTCGAGTACATCCCCGACAGCTTCAAGGTCGTCCGTCATGTGCGGGCGAAGTTCACTTGCACAGACTGCGATCGCGTCGTTGAGGCCCCTGCTCCCTCACGTCCGATCGAGCGCGGTCTTGCCGGGCCTGGTTTGCTGGCTCATGTGATCGTGTCCAAGTTTAGCGATCATCTTCCTCTCTACCGGCAGTCTGAGATCTATGCCCGGCAGGGCGTGGAGATCTCCCGCTCCACGCTGGCCGGTTGGGTGGGCGCGAGCAGCGATCTACTGGCTCCGCTGGTCGATGCGATCCAGAAGCATGTTCTCGGCGGTCGCAAGCTGCACGCCGACGATACACCGATGCCTGTTCTTGCTCCCGGCAACGGGAAGACCAAGACGGGCCGTCTCTGGACATACGTTCGCGACGACAGGCCAACTGGCGAACAGACGGCTCCCGCCGTATGGTTCGCATACTCGGCGGACCGCAAGGGGGAACATCCCCGCCAGCATCTGAAGACCTTCAAGGGCGCTCTCCAGGCGGACGCCTATGCGGGCTTTCATCATCTGTATGGAGAAGACATCTACGAGGCCGCCTGTTGGGCACATGCCAGACGCAAGTTCCACGAGATTCATGTCGTTCACGCGTCGCCTACCACGACCGAAGCTCTGAACAGGATCGGCGCCCTGTATGCGATCGAGGATGAGATACGTGGCAAGCCAGCCGATCTGAGGCTGAGTATCCGGCAGAGCCGATCCAGGCTGCTCCTCGATGACCTGCGAAAGTGGATGGAAAGGGCACTTCGCAATCTGTCATCGAAGAGCGAGACAGCGGGCGCGATTCGCTACGCGCTATCGCGGTGGCGCGCCCTCACACGCTATGTCGACGATGGCATGTTGGAGATCGATAATAGCGCCGCCGAACGCGCGCTCCGCGCCGTCGCTCTGGGTCGAAAGAACTTCTTGTTCGTCGGATCCGACAGCGGCGGAGAACGTGCCGCCGCCATGTACAGCCTCATAGGCTCGGCGAAGCTCAACGGATTAGATCCGGAACTCTACCTGCGCACTGTGCTGGCTCGCATCGCCGATCATCCGGTGAGCCACATCCAGGACCTTCTGCCATGGAACCTCGCGCCTACGCTCCAAAACTACGCTTCCCAAGCTGCCTAAGACACACTCATCAAGTGTCCGCTAAAAAACAAGCGGACACTTGATGACACACTCTACCTCCGGTCAAGAGGGACTCGGCGTACGCTTGCGATGCTCAAGCGGGTCGCCATAGCATTCTGAGGTAGAGGCGTGCAGAAAGCCTGCGCCGTACCGGTGGGCGATTCTCAATGCATTCTCTGTGCCAACAGAGCCGACGCGCAAGGTTTCGATTGGCAAGCGCAAATACTCCGGCGGACTTGCAGGCGAAGCAAGATTGAACACGTAGTCCACCGGCCCCGGGTCGAACTGCAGCCCGAAAGGTTCGCAGATGTCCCACTCTTCAAAGCTGAAGCGCGGTTCCCTTGCGAGATGGGCCAAATTCTCAATGTCGCCGGTGGAGAGATTGTCAACGCCAATGACGGAGCAACCCTCTCCTAATAGCCGGTCCGTCAAGTGCGATCCAAGAAATCCGGCTGCGCCGGTCACCAACACGCGCATCGTCAAAGGTCGGTTCTCCAAAGGGGTTTTTGGCGGGCCGCAGAACAGCATCATCCGCGGCCCCGTTTTAGAAAGCAGCCAAACCTACGCCCGCTTGCGCTCCACCTTTGGCACCTCGTGGTAGCTCGGAGGCCGCCCCACGCTGACGTAGGTGAATCCGTATTCGAGCATCTTCTGCGGCTTGTAAAGATTCCGTCCGTCAATCACGATCGGAAAACGGACGGTCTCATTGAGCTTGACCAGGTCGAGTTCGGCAAACTGCTTCCAGTCGGTCAGAATTAGAACAGCATCGGCGTCCTGTGCAGCCTCATAGGCATCCGACACATAACGCAGCTTATTCGAAGGAGGCAGCACTTCCCGTGCCCGCCCAATTGCCGCAGGATCGTATGCCGTGACCGTGGCGCCGGCTTCAAGAAGGTCCCGAATCACATCGATGGCGGGTGATTCCCGTATATCGTCGGTATCGCCTTTAAATGACAGGCCCAGGGCGGCGAGTCGCTTCCCACGCAAAGTCCAGAGCGTTGCCCGTACTTTGTCGACGAAGATATCCTTTTGTGATTCGTTGATCTTCCTGACTTCCTGCAGAAGCTCGAAATTCACACCTTCCTGTTCCGCGACACAGTGGAACGCCGCCACATCTTTGGGGAAGCAAGAACCGCCATAGCCGAGGCCGGCGCGCAGAAACTTGGGGCCGATGCGGCTGTCAAGACCGATGCCCGCGGCGATATCCTCAATGTCCGCGTCAACTTTCTCGGCAAGACGAGCAACCGCATTGATGAAGGAGATTTTCAGAGCCAGGAAAGCATTCGAGGCGTGCTTGATGATCTCAGAGCTTTGCGCTGAAGTCACCAGAAGCCGTGCTGGACTGAAAAGGCTGCATGGCCCCGGCAAAGCTTTGGCATTTGCGTAATATGTTCCGCTGGTGAGCGGTTCATAAATGCGCCGCAGCACTTCTGCGGAGCGCTCAGAGTTGGCACCCACAACTATGCGGTCGGGATGCAGAAAGTCGATGATTGCCGAACCTTCGCGCAGAAACTCGGGGTTAGAAACCACGTCAAAGCTGGCTGGATTTACGCCGTGGCGGTGAAGAACTCGCCGAATCCATTCGTTGGTGTAGACCGGGACCGTGCTTTTTTCCACAATCACCTTGTATCCATCGATGGTGCGTGCAATCTCAGATACGACGGCTTCGACATAAGACAAGTCAGCGGCTCCAGTTTCACCCTGGGGCGTTCCGACCGCTATGAAAACTGCTTCACTCTTTTCGACGGATCCGCCCAGGTCGGCCGTGAACTCCACACCTTGATTCAGGTGCATGGCCAGCAGTTCAGGCAAATGGCGTTCGAAGATGGGAACGCCGCCCTCGCGGAGCGTCTTTATTTTGCCTTCATCATTGTCGACGCAGGTGACGTTGTGACCCATTTCCGCAAAGCAAACGGACGCAACGAGTCCCACATATCCAGATCCGATCACACAAATCGAAATTGGCTTTGACATAGGCCTTTGCTGTCTCCTTCGCGGTTGCCCGCGGGTGATTACGGCATTGAAGTGTCAGGCCCGTGGACAAATCAATCTGTCCGTGAAGCCGGGCCGTAGTTACTAGAAGTCGCCAAATTCGTGCCCCTGAGGCACATCCATTTACATCTGTATAAGTTCTGCCGGAGCAGAGCGAAATTTGATGCGAGTGTTCTCTTATCAGACTTAAGTGCTTTAAAATGAAACCTATACAGATAGTAACACAGATGTGACTCTAAAGTAACACAAACGAGTTACCTTCGTAGAACCATTCACCGTTAGAGTTTACCTATGTTCTCCGATAACTGAGACGAGAGTCTTCCAAGTTCGCTTGCGATCGGCCCTCAAAGACTGGAGAAGTCTAATCATGCTGCCATCCATACATTCGAGTTTCAAGCCCCGGCTATGCAATTCGGTTGCGCGGCACGCCGCTGCGCGCAGGCACGAACCCCGCGAGTTTGGCCCTAAGCCCCATCGATTCAGCTTCTTTTACACGCGATTGCTGCTTGCATGTTCCTCCAGTCTTTGCCTTGCTCTCTCCGGTTGCATCGCAAACGTGGTGGACCGATCCCAGTTGCAAACCTTGGAAGCGTCGCCAAACGCGGTCAATCTTGGAAACGTTCCGGTCGGAAATAGTGCCAGCACCTCCGTCACTCTCGTCAACGGCAATTCGGTTCCGGTTACCATCACCCAGGTGGGCCTTACCGGGCAGTCCTTTACGGTCGCAGGGCAGAATAGCGTTCCCATCTCAGTCGCTCCGGGCGGCAAATACAGTTTGAACGTCAACTTCGTTCCATCTGCCGCCGGGCCGGCGAGCGGACAGCTGACCATTGCCAGCAACGCTTCAACGACCGCAACACTGATCAACCTGAGCGGCACAGGTGTGCTAGAGGCTCAGTCCTCGCCGCAATTGATTAGCATCTCCTGCAGCAGCGCTTCGATGGGGGGTACGGGCACGGATCTTTGCACGATCACGATCAGCGGGCCGGCACCGGCCGGCGGCTTCAAGGTGGTCCTGTCGAGCAATAATGCGGCCGTGACGGTGCCCCCTACGTCGCTCGTACTCGCAAACGCAACCAGCGCTCAGTTCACGGCGAATGTTTCGCCGGTCTCGACTGCGCAGATGGTAAACCTGACGGCAAGTGCGGGAAGCGTCACCGAGGGCTTTGCTCTCCAGTTGAGCGTGCCAGTGCCCGCGTTGAGCATCGGTCCAGCCACTGTGGCCTTTGGTAACGTTACAGTGAACACGCCGGTAACCCAGAATGTCACCCTCAGCTCCACCGGAACGGGACCTGTAACCATAAGCGGAGCGACAGTTACCGGCCCCGGCTTCTCTATGACACCAAGCACATTCCCGGTGTCGTTAAGTCCCGGCCAAACGGCCACGCTCGGTGTGCAGTTCGACCCCGCTGAGGCCGGGGTGGCGGCCGGCCAGTTGACCATCACAAGCAATTCTTCCATGAACAACACAGCGCCAATTGCACTGAGCGGAAACGGGTCGCCACAACTGACCGGGATCTCCTGTAGCAGTTCGTCGGTGGTGGGAACGGCAACGGATCTTTGCACGGTCACGATCAGCGGGCCGGCACCGGCCGGCGGCTTCAGCGTCGGTCTGTCAAGCGACAATGCGGCGGTGACCATTTCACCCGCGGCTCTGGTCCAAACTGGAACGAAGAGCGCACAGTTCCCGGCTTACGTAACGCCGGTTTCGACTGCGCAGCCGGCACTGCTGACGGCGAGTGCGGGAAGCGTCACCGAAACTTTTGCCCTCCAGCTGAATGTGCCTGAACCCACGCTGACCATCGGTCCAGCCAGCGTGGTCTTTGGCAACGTGACAGTGAACACGCCGGCGACACAGACTGTCACCCTCAGCTCCACCGGCACCGCGCCCGTAACAATCAGCGGCGCCGCCGTTACCGGTACCGGATTCACCCTGGTGCAAGGGAACTTCCCGCTGGTTTTGAATCCAGGCCAAACGGTGACGCTTGGCGTGCAGTTCGATCCGACTTCAGCCGGTCAGGCATCTGGCCATCTTACCATTGTCAGCGACTCTTCGATCGACGGTACAGCGTTGATTTCTTTAAGTGGCGATGCTTTAGAGTCCCCGGTCCCCGCCGACTCAGTCTTCGCGCCGCCGGCGGCCAATGCATGTCAATCGAATTACGATCAGTTTTACGGAGCTGAGCCGGGAGTATACGCGTATTGGTCTCTTTGCGAAGCCGGCTCGCCAATACAGATTTATGACTATGTTGGCGAATTCGACCTGACGACCGCAAATCAGTCGTGGGGATCGGGTGTGATCTCAGGTGGAACCCCCGGTCCTGTACCGGACGGGGAGACGGCGGCGAGCGTTCCGACGGCAAGCTTCGAAATCGAGAATCAGGGGATCCCACTTAATACGAATCAGGGTACGGTTGCCGCCTGGATAAACTCTGATACGACCTCAAATACGATCACCGCAGTATTCTTAAACGCGTTCTTAGGCAATTCCATGGGCAAATCCACTGTATCGATCAGCGTCAGTTCCGGCACCGGAATCTGTTTCAACGGTAGTTACATCAATGCTGCTGGGAGAGCCTATACAACGCAGAAGTGCGGATACATCGCGAACACATGGCATCGAGTCGCTTTTACCTGGTTCGCAGGCGGTCTGAGCTTGTATGTCGACGGAAATTCTGTGGCAACGGGGAGCTATACCGGAGCGCTGGACAACGCAGTCTTCGATTACAGACTGTTTCCCGGTTGCTGCAACACCGGCAAGCAGATGACGCTGGCGAAGGTGTCAATTGCAAACCAGGCGTGGAGCGCGAGTCAGGTGATGGCCGACTTCTCTCCCTCCTTCCCGTTGATCTCTTCAGGTAGCGTCTACGTATCCGCGCAAATTCTTGGCACAATTCATCGGGACATCCTCGGGTACGCGGACGCAAGCCAATATATTTCGAGCGCAGCGCTGAAGTCTGCTTTACTATCCGGCCTTACAGCTGCAGGGTTTACCTCATTACGGTATGGGGGGGGGCGGTGGCTTAAGTCGGATCTCGAGAATTGGCAGAGCGACATGAGTTGCACGAGTACGCTCGGTGTGACGGCAATGCCGACCGCTGAAGGTCTGGCCACAGGGAACAATATTGACACGTACCTCCCAGGGATCGCACAGCCATTAGGTCTTGATGTTGACTACATAGTGAATTACGGCACCAATCCTACTGCGTGTGATGCGGGCGGAGACCCGATTGTAAACGGCGCCGATCTAGTTAAATATTCGAATTTGACCAAGGGATACGGAATCAAATACTTCGAGATTGGAAACGAGCTCTTTTCCAATAATACCGAAACTGATTTTCATCCGAACCCGAACACCGGGACAAGCTATGCAACCTACGAGCCCGCATTTTACACGGAAATGAAAGCCAAAGACCCCTCTATTCTGATTGGAGTGCCGATAGGTTTGGAACACTTTGACATTCAGTCTGGCTTCGATCTCCCCGTCCTGGCAGGGGCTAGTTTTGATGCAGTCGTCTGGCACAACTACCCAGTGAAGGACCCAATCACCGATGGGGCTACGCTATACCCGGATCGAGTGGCTTCCAATATGGGCCGCACCCGCGGAGCTCTGCTCAAGCTGCAAACCGAATTGCTGAATAATGGTAAGAACGCAGACGCTATTTGGGTTACAGAGTGGAGCAATTCCAATTACCTCGGAGAATGGTCAAAGCAATCAATGGGAGCTGTAGCTCCTTTATTCGCTGCGACTCAGCTCGCCGAGTATATGCAAGCCGGCGTGCAGTTCGCAACTTGGTCGTTCCAGGGAATGACGGATGTGTGCTCAACATTAAACTACGATGGCCTTGGCGAGAGCGCATACTCTTGGTGGGAATGCGGAGATAGTGCTCCCATCTATGCTGGACCAGAAAGTGATGTTGGTGAGGTAGTGGTTGGCTTGCAGCCGGGGGGACTTACCCCGACTGCCCGAGCCTTCCAAATCCTGTCACAGAGCGGCTTCGTAACTGAAGGCGAGCACATGGTGCGTACTCAAGCTGACGCGCAGAACGCGCCCTGGCTCTTGAGTTATGCGGCTACCCATGGACCCTCCTATGCTGTCATTCTCATCAACCGGGACCGAGACAGCGCCCATACTGTGCCGGTGACGCTAGCAGGTATGACCTCGGGAAGTTCAGTACAACAGTGGTCGTATGGAAGAGCGCAGTATGATGAATCCCGCCAAGGAAACTGGACAGCCGGTCCCGTCCAATCCACCACTGGCCCTTGGTCGGGAGAATTCCAAGCAAACCTACCTCCTTGGAGCGTCAATGTTCTTGTGTTCGTCCAATAAACAAAGGGTAGTGCAGGCACTAAAGGAGTGCGAATTCTGAAACAGGAGATTTCCACCGAGATCGGCGATTGGTGCGAGCCGCCGTTGGGAGCGAGTTTTCCTTTACCTTCATCGATCTCTTAACGTGCGGCTGAGGCTGAGTTCCACCCTGCTAGCGGTTAGCGCCCTTCCCTCCCATTTACCTTCAGAATCGGAACTTGTTCAGAGTTTCTCTGGCGCAAGGCGCAGCTGGCAGTGAAGGGGCGGGACGTCTTATTTCCCGAACACGATAACGTTCACACTCCAAGGAGGCAGGATTGCTTGGAATTTCCCAGACCACGCGCCGTAAGCGGTAAGCGCTGGACCTTCGGACCAGTTCCCGGCCCGGGATTTGTCATACTGCGCTCGTCCATAGGTCCACTGTTCCGCCGAACCTCCAAATGTTTTGTGCGCAATTGTCACCGGTACAGTATGGGTGCTGTCCCGGTCCCGGTTGATGAGAATGACGGCATAGGAGGATCCATGGGTAGCCGCATAACTCAAGAGCCAGGGGGCGTTCTGCACGTCAGACTGAGTACGCAGCATGTGCTCCCCCTCAGTAACAAAGCCGCTTTGAGATAGAATTTGAAAGGCTCGGGCCGCCGGGAAAAGTCCCCCAGGCTGCAAGCCGGCGGCTTTTTCTCGAACACCACTTTCAGGTCCTGTATAAATAAGGGAAGCGCTTCCACATTCCCACCAAGAGTATGCGCTTTCGCCATCGCTATCGTAGTTTAATGTTGAGCACACATCGGGCTTTCCTTGCACCCACCAAGTTGCGAACTGCACGCCGGC
Organism: Occallatibacter sp.; assembly: GCA_052145815.1. Lineage (GTDB taxonomy): Bacteria > Acidobacteriota > Terriglobia > Terriglobales > Acidobacteriaceae > Telmatobacter. The sequence continues at coordinate 68,004 of JBKQNU010000122.1, read as the reverse complement.
TTGCATATACTCGGCGAGCTGAGTCGCAGCGAATAGAGGAGCTACAGCCCCCATGGATTGCTTTGACCATCGTCCGAGGGAATTTAGAGTACTCCATTCTGTAATCCAAATAGCATCGGCACTTTTACCGTTATTCAGCAATTCAGTTTGCAGCTTGAGCAGAGCGGAGCGGGTGCGGCCCATATTGGAAGCCACTCGATCAGGATATAGCGTAGCCCCATCCGTGATTGGGTCCCTCACGGGATAGTCATGCCATATGGCTGCATCATAGCTAGCCCCTGCCAGGACGGGCAAGTCGAAGCCGGATTGAACGTCATAGTGTTTCAGGCCGACCGGAACGCCAATCTTAATAGAAGGATCTCTGGCCTTCATTGCGGCGTAAAATGCAGGCTCGTAGGTTACGTAGCTTGCGCCAGTATGTGGGTTTGGATGAAAGTCTGTTTCACTGGTATCTGGAAAGAGCTCGTTTCCAATCTCGAAGTATTTAATTCCGTATCCCTTGGTCAGATTCGCATATTGAACGAGATCGGCGCCGTTTACAATCGGGTCTCCGCCCGCATCACACGCTGTAGGATTGGTGCCGTAATTCACAATGTAGTCAACATCCAGACCTAATGGCCGAGCGATACCCGGCAAGTACGTATCAATATTGTTCGCAGTTGAAAAACCTTGAGCGGTTGGTGTTGCTGTAACGCCCGGGGTGTTTGTGCAGCTGACATTATCATGCCAATTCTCGAGATTCGGCTTGACTCTTCGTCCTCCAGCGTAGCGCAACGATGTAAACCCTCCAGCCTTGAGACCGGAGAGCAGGGCGGACTTCCGAGCTGAACTAGAAATGTCTGCGTTCAGGTCCGCGAAGCCCAGAACGTCCCGATGTATCTTTCCAAGAAGCTGCGCGGACACATACAGGCCGCCGGAAGGGATCGGTGGGAAGGCCGGCGCAATGTCGGACTCCACCTGACCTGGATTCCACGCCTGATTCGATATTAAGACTTTCGCCAGCGTCATCTGCTTGCCGGTGTTGCAACAACCGGGAAACAGCCTGTAATGGAACACTTTGTTTTCGAGTACGCCGGCGTAAGTCGCCGTTGCGGCAGACGATCCGTCGATATACAACCTGAGATCGCCGGTCGACCAGACAAACGTGACTCGATGCCAAGTATTGGGTGCGTACCCGCATTTCTCTGCGCTGAACGAGGTTCCCTTGGCGTTCGTATAGTTGCCGCTAAAACAGATCCCTGTCCCGACTTTGACACTGATTGAGATCAGGGATTTGCCGGAGACCGCGCCGAAGAACACTGCGGTGACCGAAGACGAGATTGCGTCAGCATTGATCCAGACGGAAACCGTGCCCTGGTGCGTGTTGAGCGGGATTCCTTGGCCTTCAATGTCGAAACTTGCTGTCGGAACGCTTGCCGCTGTCTCCCCATCTGCCACCGGGCCAGCAGTCCCTCCAGCGACTACACCTGATCCGAAAGAGTGCCCAGAAGTTAAGTCGAATTGTCCTACATAGTCATAGATTTGTGCAGGCTTCCCTCTCTCGCAGAGAGCCCAATAAGCATACACTCCAGGCTCAGCCTCGTAAAACTGATCATAATTCGACTTACACGCATTGGCTGCCGGAGGCACGAAGAAAGAGCCGCCAGGAATTTCCATGCTATTGTTTGAACCCGCAACCGGTGCCTGTAAAGACTCGGCGATACTTTCTCCCACGTATCTGGGCGATGACTCCGAATTCAACAATGTGACCGCACAAGCTAATACGATCCACGCATTTCTCATTACTCATTCCTCAAGAAGACAGCGTCTCCTTTGCTGCAAGCGGCAAGTGATGCCCTAAATCCAGCCCTTTGGTTTAGATATCTCAATAGGCGCATGGTCGCCCTACCGATTCCACCGTCAAGCTGCAGGTGAGCTCGACCCTGTGGACATGCGACAAACGAATTCCGCGCACTTGATGGGAGCCGCTCGAGCGTCCGGCCGTAATCAGCAACGGGAAGAAGGCACACCCCCTTTTCTCACTTCAGTTTCGACTCGAGAATGGGTCGTGCAACTGCCCTCTAACAATAGATAGTTCTCTGCTTCCAGCTTTTGCTGCCACGCCCAGGCTGAGCTTAGAATCTCATCGATATCGTGCTTAGCAACCCAACCGAGAACCTCTTTGGCTTTGGCTGCGTCGGCATACAATGAGGGGGGATCTCCTGCGCGAGGAGGAGCAAACTCATGTGGAACACTGAGTCCAGTCAGTCGGTGAAAGGCATCCATCAGTTCCTTGATTGAGGTCCCTTTGCCCGTACCCAGGTTCATGCTCATGGATTCGCCTCCGTTCGCGAGGTATCCGAGCGCATCCACGTGTGCCAAACCAAGATCAGATACATGTACGAAATCGCGGACGCAAGTGCCATCTGAAGTATTGAGATCGTTACCGAATATCTTGAGCGGCGGCGCGGTCCGCAGAACCGCTTTGAGCATGAGCGGAATTAAGTGCGTCTCCGGATCGTGCATCTCTCCGACCAGCCCGCTGGCGTGCGCTCCAGCGGCATTGAAATAGCGCAGAGCGACATAGCGTAACCCGTGCGCGACGCTGTATGCCGAGAGCACGCGTTCAAAGAAGAGCTTGGTCGCGCCGTACGGATTGATCGGCTCTTTAGGAAAACTCTCGTTTATAGGCAGCGAAGCCGGAACACCATAGGTAGCGCAGGAGGAGGAAAACACAAACTTCCGCACGTTGCTAGCCAAAACCGCGTCCATTAGCATGAGCGCCGATTCAACATTGTTGCGAAAATATTTGCGAGGACTTGAGACAGACTCACCGACGTAGGCCGAAGCTGCAAAGTGGATCACGGCTTCGACACGATTCAGAATCGGAGCAAGGTTTTCAACGTCTGCGATGTCGCCTTCAATGAACTCAAAACCGTCAGAGAGCTTGCGATTGCCTGTGCTCAGGTTGTCATAGACGATGACCTCATGACCGGCACTGGCGAGCTCCCGAATCGCGTGACAGCCAACATACCCGCTACCTCCTGTGACAAGTACCCGCATCGAGCTCCTTAGCGGAATTGAAGACCTGTAGGTGTCAACATGCTGAATTGCATTCGTTCACGGCTCGGCGCAGCCTCGATTCGCGTCTGCAACTTCCCCCCGGGGTACCGTACTTGGGCCGTATTCCTCACGATGTACTTGGGGCACGAACCAGTGGTCAGATAGGGCATGGTAATGACGGTTCCAACTTGACGCAGGCACCAACTACAACGAATTGCCATTTCGTCAAATTCCAGAGGTTGAATCAGAGCTGTCAAGCACACCCTGCAAGTATCCGCTGATATACATCTTTGTATTCGCGGGCAATCGCACTTGGTTCACTGGAAGCCTTGAGAAAGCTAAAGAACCGCTCGCCTTCCTGGGCAACTTCCTCCGGATGCTGGAACCAATCCTCGAGAACGTCGGCAAGCGCTTCGACATTTCCGTACTCGACACCGTTTCTCAATCTCCTGTTCGGCGGCAGCAGATCGATGGAGCCGGGAACGGCAGTAAGCAACGTGGCGCGCCCCATTGCCGCTGATTCCAGGGTTACGATTCCCTGACCTTCCACTTCGCTTGCCAGTACAGCAAACAGGCAGTTGGCGATAATGCTCGAGACGTCGTTAGTAAAGCCGCAGAATTGGACCATCCTCTGCAAGCCATCTCTTTCGACCTGCGCCTTCAACTGCCGCTTGAGCGACCCTTCTCCTACAAGATTCAATTCGTATCGGAACCCTCGATCAAGGAGCAACTTCCAGGCGGCAAGCAGATGCGTGTGCCCCTTGACTGGCTCAAGACGCGCCACGCACACCGCCCTTTGCTTCACTTTTTCCAGGTCAATTCGGGGTGGCGCATTCGGAAATTGAACAGGATTGCTGATGCAAGCCAGAGTTTTTTGGCCTGTCGTCTCAAGTATATTTGCGGCCACAGATGGCGTGATGGCCGTCATCCGGCGTGGGTGCAACCATCGAAACCATGTCGAGTAGGGAAAGGCGAGCTGCCCTGTATACAGCACCGGGATACCGGCAATCTGCAGCAGGGCAGATAGTCTTCGATGATGACAATGAACGAGATCGCAATCCTGTATTTTGAGCCACCTGCGAAAACGCCGAAGCTCCATGAGAACTCGAAGCGGATTTGAGGTTTTCAAGTCGAACCGCCCAAACCTTTCATCGGGAACCCAGGACAGGTCTTCCACACGGCCATCGTTCATGCAGGCGGCGACACAGTAATCCATATCTGTTAAAGCTTGTGAGATGCGCCTGATGGCCATCGCAGCCCCACTGCTTCGGTAAAAATGGTCATTCATCATGCAGACGCGCACAAAACCCTCCTCAAACCCTCAATTGCTTTTGATCGTCCTCGACATCCGGATTGGACGTCCACTCCAATTTCAAGGAAAGAGTTGCGAACCCGGGGAACTCTACCCTCTTATTCATTGCCCTGGGCAATCTTAGCTAGAAAGGGCTTCTAGAACCGAGTCAGAATCGGCTGGCTATTCTTCACAGACGAATTGCGGAAGATCGGTCCGGAAGTATCTGCTCATAGACCCTCTTATACTCGTTCGCAATCTTAATTGGGGCGTGTGATTCACTTAGGAAGCTAAAAAAGCGGGCCCCTTCCTCAACAACATCGTTCGGTCGCGCAAACCATTCCTCAAGGGCATCAGCTAGTCCGTTCACATCTCCGAACTTTAAGCCATTTTTCAGCCTTCGATTTGGTGGGAGGATATCGATTGAACCGGGAACTGCGGTGAGCAAGGTGGGCCGCCCCATTGCGGCTGCTTCTAAGGCGGCGAGAGGTTTTCCTTCTACTTCGCTCACCAGAATTGCGAACAAAGCATCGCTTGTAAAGCTCGATACATCCGTCGTGAATCCGCAGAACCGGATCAACTCGCCCAATCCGTCTCTCTCCACCTGTTCCACCAACTGTGGCCGAAGTGAACCTTCTCCTACGAGATCCAACTCATACCGGAACCCTCGATCCCAGAGCAACTTCCAGGCGGCCAGCAGATGCACATGCCCCTTCACTGTTTCGAATCGCGCAATGCATACCGCTCGACGTTGCACCTTGTTAACAGCGATCCACGGCGGATTCTGCGGAAATTCGGCAGGTTCGCCGATGCAAGCGAGGACTCCGCGGCCTGTATTCTCAAGTATATTCGTCGCCACTGAAGATGATACAGCTGTCATTCTGCGGGGATGCAGCCATCGAAACCACGCGACGGGTGGAAAAGCCATATGCCCTGTGTAGAGCACAGGTATCCCGGCTAACTTGAGGAGGACAGATATCCTGCGATGGTGACAATGGACGAGATCACAACGCTGGCTCTTAAACCATCTTTTGAAGCGAGTTAGCTCTCTTGTAATTCGGATTGGATTGTTTGACGATGTTAGGTCGAATCGCTCAAACCTTCCTTTGGGAACCCATGACAAGTCTTCCGGGCGTCCATCGTGTTTGCATCCAGCGACGCAATATTCGACATCTGTTAGAGCTTGCGAGACTCGCTTGATCACGATCGGCACGCCGCCGCTTCTCCAGAATGTGTCGTTCATCATGCAAACGCGCACAGTTACACCTCTCCACTGGTCAGACCGTATTCAGTCTTCTTAAGCTCCGAATTTGAGGTTCCCTCAAAATCCGACCGCAAACCGCGGACAAAAGCAACACTCATCCCTGCGAACGCATTGGGGCCGTCTCCTATCAAGTTACATACGTTCAAGGCGATTCGCAACAAACGGGAGGACCCAAAGACATAGTCGCGGCTCCACCCAGATCGATCTCTTGACTCGACCCGGATTTCTCAGCTAGCGCCGGCGGGAGCTTCTCATTTTCGGCCACAGCCCGAACGGCCGGAATCAACTCTGCCACAAGCCGATGGCTCGACTGCTCCCTGTTCGGGCCACTCCCGGCAGCTCGAGGCGCATGCTGGGCATCTGGGCCTTTTTGCAACGATCTTACGTGACGATTGAGAACGCATGACTCCTGTCGGCCGCCAAAGGCTTCGTTTTGGAGGCTCTGCAGGCGAGAGGGAGCAGTGCAGTTCACGCGGTTCGTGTCGTCCCAGACTCGTATACTTCTTCTTCCACAGGAAGAATCTTAACCGGCTGATCCAACCCTTGCGGCAAACTTCGACTCTCTGCTGACCGAAATGATCCCTCGGATAACGTGATCGGAATAGTCCTATCCGCGCAAAGCAGCCGAGAATATAACGCAATCAGCTTTACCTCGGAGTTCTCCCATGCAAGATAGCGGCGAAACCGCATCTGACCAAAGCAAGCCATAGCACGCCTCCTTTCATCATCAATGAGCAATTCATGAGTCGCGATGCTCAGATTGACACAGGAATCGGGCTCAACATAACAGGCTGCATCGAGAGCCGTTCGGCGGTTTTCGGTTAAATCATAGGCCACCACGGGCTTGCCAAACGCCAGATATTCGATGATCTTGTTCGTCGTAGAACGATCGCTAAATTCGTTGTAGGGATCTGGAGCGATACCTACATCTGCGGTCGCCAAGTACGGCCATAGCTCGGCTTCTTGAGTGATGCGTCCGGTGAAGGTTGTCCAATCGTCAATGTGCAATTCCTGCGCCATCTGAACCATTCGTTGTTGCTCGGGACCGCCTCCGATCAACGTGAATGACACGTCTTTGGGATATTCGTCCGCATAGTGACGAATGGCATGTAAGAGATGATCGACACCGTCCTGAGAACCCATTTCTCCTAAGAAAACTACGAGGTACTTGCTGCCCCGTTTGAGCTCCGGACGGACAGCGTCAACTTCGGACCAGGCACGTCGCGGACCGCTGCGAATAACCGTGACCTTGCTGGCATCGATTCCTCCCCGTGCCAATGCGGTATCGCGATACGATTCGTTTACTGCAATTACTTCGTGCGCCGTACGCAAGGTGAGGCGTTCAAGCAGAAGGAGGCCCCGGTACAGAAGTCCCTCCTGAGGTCCACCTTTCGCAAGATACAATTCAGGGCACAGGTCATGATGATCGAAGACGAACTTGACACCTAGGGGCCGAAACAATAGCGCAAGCGCAAAGTAAGTGTCTGGTGGGTTGCAGGCATGGATAGCGTGGAACGGACGGCGCAGGTAGACCTTCAACGCAAGCCAGAGCGCCATTAGCCAGCAGCCGATGAATTCCACAAAGAATCCCAACGCGGCTTTATCGGCATCATAAAGCATCGAATACCGATAAATATCAACCCCCTCAAGTTGTTCGAAGCTTTTGGTATACATTTTCTTTTTCGGGCAGATAACAGAAACACCAAATCCAGCTTTTCGCAGGCTGACTGCTTCCTGCCAGACTCGACGATCAAATGGCACAGGCAAGTTTTGTACGATGATGAGTACATGAGGTTCCATTGGGTTTTCGATCCTCCGATTTCGGTGATTGGTTCTTCTGCTAGCTGGTTGAACAAATGACCTGTCCGTCCCGTTGAGGAGCCTCGGCACAGCATGTCAGAAGCACAGCTAACCGGATGGCAGTTCCGCCTCAATTGACGAGAATGGGGTGGGCGCTATCAACGAAAAGCCCACCGAGGATATAGAGATGATTTACGAAAGCAGCAGGAGGCATCGCAGACTTGGCCCATCGCTCCGAAGCCGCGACGAATAGCTCTCCAAGGTATCAATGCCCGTAAAGAAGGCTCGCAGGAAGTAACTGATCCCTCGGTAGGATCTGTGGCATTACCGTTGCAGGTTCCTCAACTGTGCACAATTAAACCGGCGCAGAGAGAAAACAGCCGCAGCAGCTAACATCCAAGCTGCGCTCGGCACACAACCGATCGGGATTGGATTCAGCTCACCGATCCCGGGCAGAGTCAATTGATCTGAGATTGACCGAACGCGAACAGGTGTGCTCCGAGAAAGGACGGGGAAAGCTTCTGATAAAGAACTCCCAACGCATAAGCCAGCTTCGCAAAGTTCAGATAAGTTGGCTCCGGATTATATCCGTACACCACGGCTCGGAAATTGGCATCCCTGAAGTGATGTCGAAGGGTGGAGATCGTGTTGCATCGATAAAACGTCGGGAACACGTCTTCATCTTTCCGTGTTCCTTGCACCTTTTTAACCACCGATGCGTGATGCCGGTTCGGCACCAACCTGGTTGCCAAGCCTTGGTAGCTATTGGCATTCGGCGTTCGGATACAAAGAAACCCGCCGCCGACCAGAACTCTCTTGGCTTCCTGAAAGAATTCTCCGGGGTCGGGCAGGTGTTCCAGTACGAAGTCGCTGACGATCAGGTCCACGGACCGTGCGTAAAAGGGCCAAGGATGACCAGGCTCGAACAGACGGAACTCGTCGATCCTCGCGTTCCTCTGCCCAGCCCCATCCACGTCAATCCCGATAACCCAGGAGACTTTTTCTTTGAGATTGGAAAGATTCCTTCGGTACACGACTGGGTCGTCCCCTCGGCCACCGCGGCCACAGCCAAAGTCCACAACTTTGAATGAAGGTTGAGCCAAGGCATTCACTCTGGTGTAGAAGGCGACGGCCGCATCGGCGTCTGTAAAACCGCCGAATCGTTCTTCCGGATAAAACTGCGATCTGTAATCGATCATACTGTCATTCCGCCCCTATCGGTCAGCGCAATGCATCCGGTAAAGCTGCTGCGTGTTCTTGCCGCGACGGGCATCGGTCATGTTGTTGGAGATGAGCTGGCACAACCCGAGCCTCTCACCGAACTCTCGAAGCACCAACCGGCAAGCGCCGGAGGCGATTCGTGATCTCTGAGAATCAAACTTCAGAGACAAGTTGAAGGAAACCTGAGGATTCAGTCTCATGATTCAAAACGGAAATGCCGGGGCAAACTGCCACAGCCATCCTGACAAAGCCAGGGGAACTCCCGCCACATTAGCCCAGGGGGATGCCTGCCTATGCAACCGGCTGAGCCATTTTCGCCATATGTACTTTGCTATGCCTCTCCAGGACGCACCAGTTCAAGATCCCCAAGGTACCATCAGTAGCGAGGCTGGACCACGCTGCACCGTGCCAGCCAAACTCAGGGATCAGCCAGACATTGAGTCCGAAGTTTAGTACGACCGCTGTGACTTGCGTGACAGTGCGGAGCCGTTGCAATCCCAAAGCGGTCAGAACGGAGCCTGTAATCTGATGCACACTCCTGAAGATGGGAATTAAACAGAGCCAGCGCAAAGCCGATACCGCGTCTCCGAACCCCTTACCAGTCACCATTGGGAGCACTGGAGCAAAAACAAACATACCTAGAGCGGCTGCAGTGCTCACAAGCAAGCCGTGCCGCAGTAGTCGACGGCCCAGCCTTATTGTTGCATCGGCCCCGGACTCAGCCAACTGAAACAAACGCGGTTCTGCCGCCAGTTGAATGGACGTCAATGGCACTGCGCCCACGTCGATGACACGGTAAGCCAAGCCATAGATGCCGTTTGCCGCAGACATCCCATAGTGACTCAACATCGTCTTGTCGAGGTCGTTATACGCGTTGACAGTTGATGCGGCGAAGGAATACTCCACGCCTTCGCCTACATGCTTGAATACCAGATGTGGGCTAAATCGCGGCCATCCTAACTGCATGGTGACAACAGCTAGCGCAACAACGGCTGCGCCGGCGGATGCTGTCATCGATGCCACTGCCCACACCTTCGCAGTGGTGTGATGCAAAGCGAGCAACATTCCGATGGCGGTGAAAGTGCGGAACATCGTGGCCAGTTGGCCGAGCGCCGAAGCCATCCGCATGCTTTGATGCGCTTGGAAAGCCTGCGTCGCGCTCATTGTGAGCTGTTCGCAAAGAACGCTGCCAACCGCTGTCGCAAGAACGATCCCCGCGCTGGCAGGATCAAGAATGTGGTACGCCGCGAGGCGCAGTAGGAGGACCAGAACCCCACTCGTGACGATTGTGACCAGCAAAATATTGCCCCAGTACGTCGCGAACCGGCTGTGGCTACCCGATACATAGCGCATCAGCACTGTTCCCATACCTAGTCTGCTGTACTGCGCCACAAGCATCACCAGAGCGAGTGCTCCGACGACGATACCGTAATCCAGCACCCCGAGTAGCCGTGCTATGACAACAAAATAGACTACTTTCAGGCCGTATGCGCTCAATTGCCCGAGTAACATCCAACCTGCGTTTTTGGCAAGCGTGCTCTTAAGCACGTGTCTTAGCATTGCAATCCCTGGACGACCCGGAGATATTGATCTCGAACACTGCTCCATAAGAAATGGCTGCTAAAGGACTCCCGGGCCTTCAGGCTGACTTCTACACGATACGGTTCGTCCCTCACAAGTCTTGCAAGAGCATTTGCAAGCGCCCTCGAGTCGTTCGGTGGCACCAACAGCCCCCCTCCATAGGCAAACATCTCAGGGAGACCACCGACGTTTGAAGCCACAACTGGCAGCCCAGTTGCCATTGCCTCCAAAGGGGCCAGGGGGAATGGATCATTCCAAATAGATGGACAGCAGAAGACGCTCGCATTTCTCAAAAGTTCGGCAACCGAATCCCCAACCATGTAGCCCATCAACTCAGTGTTACTTGCCTTCAGGCGGTACAGCCGTCTCATATATTTATTTGATCTACTGCTTCCAAAGCGCACCCCGCCCACCACCTGGCATCTCACATTTACTCCTTCGTTCTCCAATATCTGCATTGCCTCAAGCAGTACATGAACTCCCTTATGGGGCACAATGCGACCAGTGAATATGACGGTGGGAACAGAATCGCGGCACCCCTCCTTGGATCGGAATTTCTTGGGATCGGCTCCGTTATAAACGACATACATTTCCTCAAAGTGATTCGGAAGCGCCGCCGCCGCTTCCATTCTCAGGAAGTCGCTACAGAACACGATAGGGACCTTGCGGAGCGCCTCAATCTGCCCTCTGTTAGCCCGGAGGATTGAGTTGTGCATATGCAAGACCACTCGAATTCCGTGTTTTCTTGCCATCGGGGCCAGGGCGGCCGCGCATGCCGGGCGATTGTGCACATAAATGAGGTCGCCTCTACTGAGCTTCTTTAATAACGGCTTGAATACTCTTCGATAGATTAGGTTCTGCAGTGTCCAAGGTAGCCGGTAGATCACCGGATGCACCGGGCCGACAAGGCTCCATAGGGACCATTCATAGACGCGCTCTGCAGGAAAATCCCAAGAAGAATCAGACGAATGGCAAATGACAACTTCATTGCCCTCTCGAAGAACGTTCGCAGCCCACCTGGAAATTGCGCCCCCGTCTCGTTCCGAGAACGCCTCCTTTTCATCGAGTAAGTGATATATCGATGCCATTAGATGCGCAAACCCCCGTTGAGATGCCTGTTCGCTTTCAGTTGCCTTGCCGCCAGCGCCAGGCCCACACACGCCACGATGTATAGGATCGAAAGCAAGTCGTTTGGAAATAGAACTGTGCCTTCGTCCATGTTGTAAGCGATGGTCAGGACAATCAGCGCTATGTACCAGTCGTTGTCTCCCGATTGGTCGTAGCGAAAGCAAAACCAGGCATTCCTCACGGCCTGAATCAGGGTCACGAAGAAAAGCGCAAGTCCCAATAATCCGAGTTGGAGACCAATCTCTAAAAGGCCATTGTGAGCGTAACCAAACGACCAATTGGTCGCCTTGATCACGTTGCCGGACTCTCCGTTGAGATGCTGCCAAAAAGCATAGAAACCGTATCCAAGGAGCGGGCGCTTGAGAATCGAGCCAACGAGCATAGGCCAGATCACCGTCCGTCCCGTCATCGTGGGGTCCCGCCCGAACGATCGCAATATGTCGGGAAGATACGCGTAAGAGAATAGAGCCACCAGCCCCGCGCCAGTCGCTACAGACACCAGGTACGCCAGTGAAAGCTTGGGTCCGAGTTTTCTGCCCAGTCGCAGGAATACCAAAAAACCGAGGAAGATCAAGAGCACAAAGATCGCCGTGACCGCCTGCGCCTTGATGATCATCACGAGAAACAACAGCGTTGTAAGGACTTGACGACTCTTCGAGCGGCTGCCCCAGGCGACGAGAGTGGGGCCCAACAAAAACACCGTCACTTTCGCCGCGCTGGTTCGGTCAATGAATATCCCTCGCCACGAGTTTGGGTCGCGCACGTCGGTATTCGCTATGCCATACTGTGGAAAGAATGCCACCGCGAAGAGCCCGAGGAGGCAAACAATAACTCCAGTTCTGCTCACGAGAGTCATTATTTCGCCCGGCTCAAACCGGCTCACAAGGTAATAGCCGAACAACGTGCATACCAGGTAAGAGCATCCGAAAAAGAAAGAGCGCCCCGGGTCTTGAGACCAGGCAGCGGAGCAGATGGTGAGTAGAGCCAGACAAGTGAACACCTTGAAGTGAGTCGCGTAAGAAACGATGCTCCTCCAAGAACTCTTCATGTGCCACAACATGATTCCGTATGCGATTCCCGGCACGACGATATCTATAAATACCCCGCGGTTGCGCTCTGACTCGCCGGGAATAGTTCCGCCAACATAAGCCTCTGCAGTCTGATAGGAAAAGACCCCATGTGCGGCCAGGAATATGAAGGGCAGTATCAGAATCCAGTCTGATCGATGAGAAACAGCAGGCAACGAAAGGTCCACCTCCGTTGGAGCGCTCTCGTATTTTAGCGTCGCGGTCTGCATTATGCTTCTACCTTCCCTTGAGAATATCGAATACCGAATTGCGTGTTGCTGTGCAGGTGGGTTTAGGACGTTGGGCGATCCATCGCTTGAGATCCATTAGCCCATCCCGTGGCTTCCATCCGCGAGTTACCGTTAGATTCTCGATCAGGATTTCCGGGTCGCCTTCCTCAATCGCGCCGACGAACAATCAGCATATTATTGTCGTACTTGTGCTCAGATGCAGGAATCATTACTAATGCAAACGCATGATTTGGGAATTGCTTGGAGTAAATTGCTTCCACCTGATTTTGCCAATGTGAGATCGCTGATTCAAGAATGTCTTCGACCACGTAAGTCCCCCCAGGCCGAAGATGCTTTAACGATCCTTCCAAGAAGGAACTGTTGCCCTCGAAGGTGTGCAGGCCGTCATCGATAATGATGTCCATTCCACCTTGTAGCGCAGGTTGCGACCAAAGGTCACGTATTACGATACTGTCAAGTTGGTCGCAATAGAAGGTCTTGATGCGATTCTCTTCGAACAAAATCTCACGATCTATGTCCGCGCCAAATACGGTTGCATTTGGGAAGAGTTCGCGCCACCCGCGCAGAGAAGCCCCAGGCATCCCGGATATCCCCATGCTTGCATTGAACCTTGGGTTGCTGGTGCCAAGGCCTAGCTCGAAGATCCGGAGCGGTCTCTCGCGAAGCTTACCAAAAAGTTCGGAATACACAGTCGTGTAATTGTGTCGGCCTTTACCCTTGTCGCTGCCGTGCCAAGTCATGACACGGCACATCTTCGTCGGAGCAAGTACGTTGACACCGCGGATTTGGCTCAAGAGGGGCTCCGACTTTTGACCGCCGGGAAACCCGTGAACCTCTGGAGTGCGCCGGGCAAAGATCGATGCGACTAAACGCGGAAAAAAATAGCGGCTGAGCCACCAGGAAAAACGAATGAACTGATAGGCCCGAGGTGGGAGCCTTCGCCTCAACATCTCCCTGGGCGAGCCAAGAACAACTACGTTCATTGGTGATTCTCTCTCTGACAGCTTGACACTCAAATGTCTGACCCCCTCAAAACTGTAGCCCGACTTGGAATCGCCTGCCCTCGCTGGCATGCCTCATCACCGCGATCACCGCTTGATCTGGAGACAATTCTTGGTTTTCATGCCCCTCTGCGAATCCGATGTCCAGCTCTCTGCCGGGGGCAGTTAAGGTCAGCAATTTCTGACAGAATGCGCCGTCGCGTATTCGCATTTCTTTCCTGCAGTTGCCCTGGGATATTTCTTTTCCCGCTTGAGAACGGAGTAAGGCCAGGTCCCAGTGCCCAACCAAAGGAAGCGCCCTTGCCCCCGATTGTATTTCAGGGAAGCTTTACCGCCACCTGCGCATGACCGGCCGGGCCATGTCGATCATTCGGTCGCGCACCATCCGAGCCGGCGTCGCCGTCAGATTCTCGAACAACAAGTCGCGGTCCCTCTCCCCCTTGGGGTCGGCAAACAATTCGGTCATTGCCTCGAATCCGTTCAGCGCCATCGCGCGATGAACGCGGATACCGCGCGGTTTGTTCGATTGGTTTCTCCCGTGAACGGCCTGCAGAAAGGCGGGCGGGCCGCTTAATTGCCGTATCGGCGCAACCTCGCTGGCAAATATATGGTTGGCGCATATCACCGTTGAGAAATCGTCCGCCGGCTCACAGAACGACAGGAATGCGTTGCTCCGGTGGCGATAGAGATAGGTGCGGTCGCGATAATAGATGATGCCCGTTGGAAAGTTGAGAAATTCGCGCCGGTCGAAGCGCAGTTGCGCGTGAAGATTTTTTACAAAGTCGCGATGCCAGCCGTCGTCATTATCGAGACGAGTCGTAACCACCCACTCCGTATCGGGGTCGAGTTCCGCGCGCACATCCGCTGCGTGGATTTTAGGAGTAAAGAGGCCGCCCAAGCGGATCTTGATATTGTCATGCCCGGCGATGAGGTCTCTGATCTTTTGCAAATAGTCTTCTGGAGTAGTCTCATCGAGACAAAGCAGCCAGGTAAAATCCTGATTGGACTGGGCAATCACTGAGGGAAGGCAATATCTCTTGAAGAGAACGAGGCGATTTTCCAACCACTCGCGAACGTTGCCCAGCCTCCTTGCAAAATCGTTTGGGTCGTCGATTTGGCGTCCGAAATAGACGGTGAGAACAACATGCTTGAATCGGGTGGATCTATCCATGCTTAGGAGTCTCTCAACTGGCCCAGTTCCGAGGTTTTCATGCGGAGTGTGGAGTGACCCGCTCCTCAACGGCGGAAGCAACGATCGACCTGCTCGGAGCGTCGGTTCGAATCGAACGTCTAGTTCTTGACGCAATCATTGATGCTTATAGGACATCGTCGCGCCCATTGATGCATTGTACCTTTCCCAACCTTTGCGGGTTATTCCTCGCCGTCCGCGCAGCCGATTAACAAAGCCATTTCCTAGATACGGAAGTGTGGTGAAGCGATTCCATGTCAATCCTCATCAAACGGCGCCTTCGCCCTTGAGAACAGCAGGAACAGTTCTGGCAAGGATTTTGACATCTAGCCAGAGCGACCATTCGTCCAGGTATTTCATATCCAACGACATCCATTGGTCGAATGAGAGGTTATTGCGGCCGTTCACCTGCCAAAGACAAGTGATGCCGGGTTTTACGCTGAACCGCCGGCGCAGCCAATCGTCATTGAAGCCTGAGTAATCCCGGACCGCCATTGGTCTTGGGCCAACTAGGCTCATATCCCCTTTAAGTACATTGAGTAGCTGAGGCAGTTCATCGATACTACTCCTGCGAAGGAATTTGCCGACCGGAGTGATGCGAGGGTCTTGCTTTATTTTGAAGACCGGGCCGGACGCCTCATTCTGGTCTTCCAGCGCAGCTTGCAGTTTTTCGGCGTTGGGGACCATCGTCCGCAGCTTATAGATACGAAACCTTCTTTTGTTCAATCCGATGCGCTCCTGGCGAAAGAACACCGAACCAGGCGAGGTTAACTTGATGGCAAGGGCTGCCGCAATCAAGACAGGAGACAGCAGAACGAGAAGGATAGCGGAACCAAGTGCGTCGATCGAGCGCTTGACTGCAAGCGGCCATCCTTCTCCACCCCAGGTAACCGTGGCGATAAAGTGATCGCCGTCGAATTCCTCGGCACGGCGCTCCAGACCCTTGATGCCAAAGACATCGGTATTGAAGCGCATCACAATACCATGGTGCCGGCACAGGTCGGCTACCTCGTGATATTGGGCATAGAAAGAAGCAATGGGCAAGAAGACAGTGACTTCGTCGACTACATTCCCCCGCAGGAACTCCGCCAAGCCGGCACAGTCGCTGACGATCCGGAATTCAGTTTGCCGGAACTCGGACAGACCCGGCCAGTCGTCATCGACGAATCCTAACACGTGGTATCCGCGTTCCCTATCCCCCAATATTCTCCGCGCGAAATCTACTGCACGCGGGTTCGTACCCAGAATGAGCATGTGACGAAGATTCTTGCCTTGCGTGCGAAGATGCGCCAGCATGGTCCTGAGGATTAGACGGAATGCACAAAGGGCAACCAGGCAGATCGCCCAAAACACCACGAGAAAGGGCATCGTGATCATCTGGATCGAAAACAGCCATCCTATGAACAGAAAGCACGCGACGAAGAAAGTGATCGCTTTGAAAACATCGATAAGCTCGGCATGTCGAGTTGAAAGTCTCCTTGACACATACAGACCGCAAATCGAAAAGACGAAGTGGCAAACTACAAGGGCTAAGCTAAAAATGAGGAAATTCGATATCTTTGTTTTCATCGACAGGAAGCGAACAAGGGAGATCCCCTGTTCTGCTTGTACGATCGCGAAAGTAGTCAGCATGAAGGCAAGGACCACAATCGCAAGATCAAATAGCTTAAGGAGCCCGATTATTAGCCGGTGCTTCGCATTCATGGTCGCTCTCATTAGTACTCCCCTTCGAGTTCAAATCAATTAGCGGATGACGGAGCCGGGACTGAATGTTGGTTCTAGAGCCTGTTATTAACTTTGTTCGTTTGTTTGCAAGGATATCCAACTGGAAGTGGTGAAGCATACCCAGGCTAAACGCAGTTTTGTCTTGTTGCCGCGTCGCTGGGTAGTGGAAAGAAGCTTCGCTTGGGCGGCACGCTTCCGACGCTTGGCTTGCGACTACGAAAGCTCGCCAATACCCTCGGCGCCTTCCACTTCCTAGCCTTCGCTTACCTCATGAAGCGCGCATGTGGATCTGAGACTAATACCCAGACTCAACCATAGAATCGCTCTTTAAGCCTTCCAACTAAAGCCTCTTATAGATCGCTTTCGGTATGGGAAAAGTGCGCTTATTCAATACAGCGGCCAATATCGGAATGTTTGCGGATCGCAAAGATGCCGCCGCCACCGAAGCGGCTTCGCGCCGAGTGGAATCTGCCTCTAGAACCAGCACGAGACCATCGGAAAGCTGGCCAAGCACCAACGCATCTGAATACCGCGTCAAAGGTGGCGCATCGATGATGACAAACTCAAACTCCTGACGAAGCTCGCTCACTCGTTCGCTTAGGCGGCCGGAGGCTAGAAGATTTGGGGAATCTTCGGCGAGACTACCGGAGGAGAGCAACCATAGATTCTCGTCATTAACAAGCTTTGCAAAAGGGCCGATCGGCCCTTTCTGAAGGATTGCATCAGTCAGACCGTAATGATTCGTTGTCCCAAACAAATCTGGCAACGCCGGCGATCGGAAGTTTGCTTCGACCAGGCATACAGGCCTGCGAGCGTTCTTTGCCAGAATCTCTGCGACGGACGCGCATATTTGGCTGCAGCCATTGCCATGATCGATGCCCGCAAATGCGACGACTTGAGGTGGTTCCTTTGACTGAAGCAGAAATACCTGCTGGACCAGCCGCAGCGCTTCATCGTTCGCCCACCGCATCTGTCCATTGTTGGTGCCTTCTCGGCTGAGCGACGGAACAAACGGTGCGGGGCGGGATTCAGAATGAGACAACTGGTCCCGTTCAATTTGCTGCATCAGTTCAAAATGTTTGCTCATTAAGGATGACCTCCAGGTGCAGAAAGCATCTTAGGTTTGCGGGTGCTCACCGTTTGCGAACTGAATCCGGAGGGCTAACCAGAATTGAAATCCATTGTCCGGATGGGATGCGGTTTGGATCACGGATCGTCGGGTTCATTTTGAGCATCTCGCGTAGATCTTCTTGGCGACACCCGCCGAAAGCTTCTGCGCACAGTTTGTAGAGGGATTGACCTTCGTGGATCTGCACCATCGAAATCTTAGGGTGAAGTGTGGTGTTCAAAGTATGAGAAGGTAAAACTGCATCTGACTGGCTGGTCGCCGCTGCAGGCGTGATCATAGATGATGACGTTGCGCTCGAGCTTGCCTGCACTGAGTTGTTCGCAGAGGCCAGTCGGTCGTCCGCGAAGCTTGGCCACATGAGAATCAACGCAATAACGAAAGCCGCCCAGACGATTGAACGCACACCAACTCTTCGCTTGGCAGTCCGGGGCATCCTCCTGTTTTTCCCTGCGTGTGCAGCTTTCCTGGAGTCTTCTCTCTGAAGCACCTGGTGTGAATCGAATTCCCTGAACCTGAGATCAGCCAAGACTTCTTCAATGACTTTTGAGTCGATCTTCCTCTGTTTTAGCGCACAGCCTAGAGATAGCGCATTAAAGCACAAATTATTGATGTTTCGCGGTATTCCTCCGCCGTGCCGGGCTATTAGTGCCAGAGCTTGCTCACTAAAGACTTCCTCGATGGATTGATTCCCGGAAACCTCCAATCGACGTTGAATGTAGGCTCGCGTTTCTCGCTCTGAAAGCGGCTCCAAATGGGCGAAAATCGATATTCGTTGGCGGAGTTGAAGCACCTGGCGCGATGCCAATGTTTTCTCGAGCTGAGGCTGTCCTGAAAGGATGATTTGAATCAGCTTGTGGCGCGGCGTCTCAAAATTCGAAAGCATTCGCACTGCCTCAAGGACGGATTCACTTAGGTTTTGTGCTTCGTCGATTGCGACTACCAGACGCTTCCCAAGGGCACTCTCAGCCACCAGAACTTCGTTCAACTGAGCCTGCATTTCTGGCAGACTTCCTTTTACATTTTCAATTCCCACATCGATCAGCAAGGCACGAAGCAGATCTTCGGGCGTAGAGATCGTTTGGAACAGAAATACCGTCTTGGTTGTTTTCCCTATCCTGCGCAGGACTTCAAAGAGCAGTGTTGTCTTGCCCATCCCTGGCTTTGCAATCAGTGCCACAAATCCGAGACCTGACTCTATTGCATACAGGATCGACGCCAGAGCTTCCTTATGAGTTGCGCTGGCGTACAGATATCGCGGGTCCGGAGTGACGCCGAAGGGTTGCTCACGGGGATCTGAGTGAAGCAAAATCAAGATAATAACTCCTACGCTGTTTTCTTCGATACCGCAATCACGACAGGTATTCCCATCATCTCGATCACCTGTGCGGGGGTGTGGAAGGATGAATCAAAGTAGTCGAATGTGTACGCCGTGCCGATGCTCATCAATATGGCTAAACCAAACGCCACCAAAATGACCATTCGAAAGCTGTACACTGGCAGGACTGGAATAGCCGGTGGAACGGCGATGGCGACATTCGCGATTCTCGTGTTATCGAGCGCATCGGATGTTCGTTCCTGCTCACGCTTCCCAAGATACAGTAGATAATTGTCTTCGTTGGCCTTTTCTTCGCGGAGCAGGTCCTGTTGGGTCAATGCTTGCTGATCCAAATTCACCATCTGTGTTTGCATGCTTTCGATACTGTGCTTCGCAGCGGTTGCTGTCGCGGTCTGGGCTGCACGATCGGCTTCCGTCTTTGCTAAGTCCTCTCGCAGCAGTTCGTAAGTTGGATCGACATCAGTGTTCTGAGTCACATATCTAGTCTTTTCAGCTTCTACTATGGCGGCTTTGGTCTGATCAATTTCCTGGTCAGCCTCTTGCACAAGAGGGTACGATGGATCGTATTTCAACGCTAACTGACTGCGTTTTGTTTGGGCAGCCAGAAGACTGGCACCGAGTTCTTCCAGTAGCTTGTCTGCGGGATTGGAAGCCTCCTGCGTCGGTAGTCGCTGCGGTGTCTGCTTTAAGTGCGCTTCATCGCTGCGGATACGCTCTTCATCGGCAGCGACTGCCTGTTCCGCTGTGTGGAGTTGGCCGATGGATGTTGCAATAGTTATTGCTAAGTCGGTTCGTTCTATGTCCGGTGCAGCAACACCCTCCCTGTGGCTGAAGCTCTTTAAGTTCTGTTCGGAATTTTGCAAAGCGTCGTGGTACTTTTGAGTTTCTTTCGCAAAAAACTGAAACGAACCCGGCGGCCGATGGACTTCGACGTGCTTCTCCACGTAGAATTTGCCGAGAGAATTGAGTACTGCATACGAGAGTTGCGGGTCAGTTGAACTGTACGAAATGTTGATCAGGTTTGAATTGGTTGCGTTCTTGATCTTGAGTTGCTTTGCCAGTCCCTTAACTGCCCTCTCAGCCCGCTCTTCCTCAGATTTCTTTGGAAAAAACCAGTCGAGGGAGGATTGTTTGCTGTTGAGCCCCGTTGCGATAACCACTTTCTTCAATACGTCCTGACTCAAAATAAGTTCTGCCTCGGAATTAATCTCCTCTACTGTCACTGGATTGGCAGCGTTGGAGTTCATTTGAGTTGTAGCCTCGGTCGTAACAAGCGGATCGAGACGTTCGCGATTCACTAGCACCGCCATTTGAGATTTGTAAGAAGGTGGCACCAAAAGTCCAGCCAGGATTACGATGCCAAGAATCGACAGAAACGTCGCAATCAGCAACCCCTTTCTCCGAAAAAGAGGAGCTACCAATTCGCGGAGGGAGGTATCCCTCGAGTAATTGATCGTGAAATTCTTTGAATTCATGTCCGTCATGTACTGCCCCATCCTCTGGAAGAATTTGGATTCGAAATGCCATCCCTAGCTGGCCAAAATAGCCGCCTAAAACGCACTTTGTGAAAGATACGTTCCTGCATTAAGCGAATACGGAACGTACTTGCGGAATTCTGCGATGAACTTCTCAGGCACGTAAATCATGTCGCCCGGGCGAAGGATCGCGTCTTCATTGACATTCTTGCCCCGCAGAATGTCCTTTAAATTGACCTTTTTCACCTCGAACAAATCTTGAGAAGTGCGACGAAAGAGAAAAACCTGGGTCTTTGCCGTGGCCATCGTCATTCCCCCGGCGACTGCCAGCGCCTCCGCAACCGTGATGTCGGCGCGCAGTTCATACTGACCCGGCTTCCCTACTTGCCCGGACACCGTGAAGAAAGGCTTTTGAAAGTCCTGAATATCCACGTCAATGATAGGGTCGTGAAGGATGCCGGTGTATGCTTTCTTGATGACAACGACGAGCTCCGGTGTGGTCAACCCCTGGGCATAAACACTTCCTGCGTTTTGCAGGTTGATATAGCCGTCCGGTTGTATTGTGACCGTCTGATTGAGCTCCGGTGAAAGGGGAAAGGTCAGCGATAAGACGTCCTCACGTTGAAGAACGTAGCGGGGGTGTCGTTCCTGAAGCGTGGGGTCAGGGGTCTGCGAAGATTGGCCAACGGACAAGGGCTGTCCAAGAATTGCGATGAGACAAAATGCGAAAAACGCGTTTGCGAGCTTTCTCGTGAGACACGTGATTGGGATCATTCGGTCCTCCTCGATATAAATGAGCGGATTGGGGCTTCTTTGCACCCAGGCAAATTCATTCGATAGCTCACGCAGCTTCTTCTACTTCCATGAGCTCAACATCCTGGCGTGAAACGGTCACCGCGAGGGACTTGTGAATCATTTCAATTGAAATCAGCAGACGGGATGTTGAATTGCTCCGCAGAAGCCTGCCTTCTATCCCTTCGAGCGGCCCTCGTATCACGCGAACTCGGTCGCCTTCTGTCAACAGCGGGAGGACAGAACATTCGACTCGCCGCGTGAGCACCGTGCGAATATCTTCGATTTGCTGATCGGGAATTGGCAGCGGGCCTGAGGTGTTTCCAACGAAGCCGGCAATTCCAGGAACCTTGAGAACCTGGAGCCGGCTGTCCTTGCTCGGATTCATTCGTACGAAAAGATAGCCGCTGAAGAGTGGAACATGCACCGTCTGCTTGCGATCACTCCATTGTCGGACCTCCGATTTCAGCGGGAGAAAGTGCGAAACTCCGAGCGTTTCGAGCATCGCAGCGGCAACTTTTTCCTGTCGCGATCGGGTCCACACCGCAAACCAGCTGCAATTGTCTGCACAATCGTCGAATTGTGAATTTACGAGTTCTCCAACGGCGTCTTCTTGTTCGAAAACCGGAGCATACATAGCTTCGCCCTCTCAGCCCCATGGCCGCGTTTCCAGATATTAGAATTCCAGAGGCTGCCCTCAGACAGCAGACATTTGCAACTGTCTTCACGCCATCGTCAAACGACAAATCATGCAGCCAGTGATCCAAAATGCCGAGTAGTCCCACGAGTCAAACTGAAACGGTCTACCTCTTAGTGAAAGCTTCCGCTGGTCATGCTCTTGCGAAAGATCCAAAGTTACAAAAAGCGAGTACCCCTTACATCACTACCTGACGCGTCAGATGATCGTCATCGAAGGTTCCATGAACGCCAAATGCTGTGAATCCAGGTTGATCTACGACTCGCGTTACTCTTCCGACGCACTCTATCCGTATTTCCTCGCCGCTGCTGTCGGGCGCTGGAATCAGAACCTCAATGCGAACCTCGGCCCCAACAGGTGGACATTTGCTACTTTGAATCAAAGCTCCGTCAAGTGCAACGTCACAAGTGAAGCCGCCCTCCATGTGCTCGGCCCCGTCATTCCAGTGGAAAAGGACGGGCAACTTTAGCTTGTACCGGATGGCACTTCTTCGTTGTGAGCCGAACTCGAGAACCGTGCCATGCATCATAGGTATAGCGAGAGTACGATGCCTCTCGAAGCACCACAAGGCGCCGAATGTTTGCAAAATGGGTGAGAAGGCTGGCGTTTTTCGTCGCGCCTTTTTCTCTGGGCCGGCCCCAAAGTTGACCGATAGGACCGTAGTGAGTATGGGCCAACATCTGGGACGGCAGTAGAGAAGAAAGTTTGCATCTAAGGAAAAATTGATTTTGCAATTGCACTTTTGGGGTAAAGTAATGGAACGCAGTAGTTCTTGCCCATCCAGAAATAACGGAGCTAGACCGTCCCATAAGAACGACCGATACGAATATGGCTTACTAGCCAGGGCGTTTCCCAGTCCCTATCGCGCACTGGTCCGGCGGACTCTGAGTTCAGTCCTTGCATTTACGAATCGATCCCCGAACCGCCGCCAGGCGAACCTCACCTGGATGGCAAAAGGAGATTTATCCCATGCAACCGCATTCATCTCACTCAAGAGTCACCTCCTTCAGAAACCCTGAAGAAGGTATTGGAGTTTTTTCGAACCTGGGTAAGAAGGGGAAATCCCTGAAAATTGCTCAGAATGCAGCTCCGACGTTTCGAGTTCTGATCGCAGATCGAGATTCAATGGGTAGTGATCTTCTCGCGAACGCCCTGTCTCGCGACAGTA
This sequence comes from Occallatibacter sp., assembly GCA_052145815.1. Taxonomy (GTDB): domain Bacteria; phylum Acidobacteriota; class Terriglobia; order Terriglobales; family Acidobacteriaceae; genus Telmatobacter. The sequence goes on along the minus strand of JBKQNU010000122.1, from coordinate 44,847 downwards.
ATTGCGAGGCCGCGGCGATTCAGTCAACTCATCTCATCCACGCGCTTTCGACGAGCCAAATTGATCTCGTTGTCATCGGTGCTGATCTGAACTTAAAGTCAGGTTCGGGCTTCGATCTTGCTCACAGAGTGTGCTCTGCCTACCCCAATATCGGTATCGTCATCCTTCTCAATCAAACTACTCCCGAATCTGTCATCAACGCATTTCGATCCGGGGCTCGGGGCGTGTTTTCACGCCAACAGCCTATGACCGAGTTCCTCGATTGTGTTGCGCACGTTAGGAAGGGGTTGATTTGGGCGGGTCGAATGGAAACGGATTCCCTTCTTGGAGCATTTAAAAGTATTCCCTCCCCCAGTCTTGTGACGGCGCCCGATTCTCCATCGTTAACAGCACGTGAAATGGAAGTCGTACAATGCGCAGCAAAGGGAAGAACTAACCGAGCCATCGCAAACGAGTTAGGCCTAAGTGAGCATACGGTGAAGAATTATCTCTTTCGGGCCTTTGAAAAGCTGGGCGTATCCAGCCGCGTCGAACTGCTTTTCTATCTGACGCTCAGGGGCCACACTTTCAGCGCTTTCAAATCCGATGCCTTGGATTCAGATGTAAGCGTCCAGGCATGAACGTTTGCTTTGCCCGTCGGACCCGTAACCAGGATTGCGTGCGGCATCGATTGCTTTGTGCACCGATGCCGCATGCGGAACCTTAATCGACTGTTCACTAAAACTAATGAGAGTCGCCCTAGCAGCTTGAATCTGATTGCGTTGCAGAGTCGTGCACGAGACTTAGCAGAGAGGAGTTCCGATGAAGAGACTATTGACTCTTCTAATAATATTCACTGCTCAAATGAATACGTTGCAGGTGAAGCCCGTGGTCCATTTGCAGCCGCATAAGAACTCTATCGGAACTGAGTTTGGCGGCGATCTCGTGGAACTCATCAATGCACCAACGCAGGTACTTCTCCCACTCCAACCTCCGTCGCAAGATTCTCAGGGGGATCCCTGGTCGGTTGACGTGAAGAACCTGGGGCCTAACACAGTCCAAGTTTCCGGCAAGGCTCAGTTCAGCGTGCAGATCAGCGTCGGCGAAACCGTTCATATCTACTCGAATGGTTCCGTATATCGCCTGAAGCGCTAGCAGCGCCTGGCCGATTTGGGAGGCGCCAGAAATGCGGGCACCTTCATCCTTCGGCGCTTTCGAGAATTTACCCAGGTGTGCTATCGAGAATTGGCCCACCTGCTCTGTAATCAAAGGTGGCACTGAGGACCTTTTGAACGGATTGGGATGATGGATCATCATGCTTGTTTCCCGGATTGGTAACGGCTATGCAGCCATCGGTCCAATCCACCTCATGCTGGAGAGGACCCAGCCAAGAGAACTGCTTCTCAACGCCGTGGATCATGATCGCGCCTCCCGGATCGACCCCGTCATCGTATGCCCGCTTTCGGTCGGCAGTATTCGGAAACGAGACATGAAGGGCCAGATGGAAGTGACTCCGCGCGTTCTTCTGGTCGATCACATATTGCCCTTGCGGCGTCTTGTGGTCGCCCTGCCGCTCTTTGGCCCCATCCGATTTGCCAAGAGCAACACGGTAAGACCTGAGAGGCTTTCCATTCGCCATCAGGATCATTAAATGCTTCGACTTCAAGATGACGATCTGGTCGGCTTTCACCCCGCCGATGTTCGGCGGCGCAGAGGAGCATCCCATCGCGGCGACACTGCACAGCAGGATCGCAAGTAGCTTCCAACAGCTCATGACAGCTTCGGGGCCTGTTGATGCCAATGCAACCTGATTCTCCGGAAGCCTCTGTTGATTGCAAAGAACCCCGGTGTAGCCAACCCATACAGCACGAACAAGGTACCCGTCACATGTAACAGAGGCAGAAGGTAATCGAGCCAAGGCTGCCTCGCGTCAGCCAGTAGGCTAGGGAACCCCAGCAGACCCAGAAGATGGAATGCGACAACGTACCCGAGCGCCAACACAACCGGCAGGAGGCATACCGCAAGGATTCCCCTTGATCTCCGAACACCTTCCCAGAGCAAGGTGCAGACCGCAAGCCCTGTAATGACGATGACTATGGGTTTACCCAACGGGGCAAGGCTCGAACGCGATACGACCATAAAGGCAGCCAAGCCCGCTCCCTGAACAAACAGGCCAAGAATGCCGAATGACAAGAGCTTCATGCGCTTAATCCTCCTTTCATTGGACGGTCACTTCTACTGGGCCTCTGGCATGTTGCAGAAGCTCAAATAGACGGTTTTGGTTTAGATCATTGACCTTGATACAGCCTTCTGATCCAAGGCGTAACCAGCCGCCATGCAAGAAGAAACCAGACCTTCCATGAGTATCCGTCCCAGCCTCCGGATGCAGTGGGGCACGATAGTCTCCCCAATCACGAGGATCGATGAACCTTCGGAAGAATCCCGCCTTGCTAATTTCCTTCGGATCAAGCGTGTACTTCCCAGACGGAATTGGTCCCTTCCCCGCATCAGACTGGTTCGTGTCACCATTCATTCCGGTGGTGTAGCGGTAGTCTCCAACTGTGTGCCCGGTGTCAGTGTTGCTCAGTTCAAGATTTCCACCATTTGCTGTGATCGAAAACCCAGGCTTGTCTGATTGATTTTTGTTGACCTTGTCCGTTGTCCTGCTTTTAGGCCGAATCTGGGTCCCTCTAAGCAATGGATTTGACTCCTAATTCTCGGGGCTGGTCGAAAACGGCACCGCAGGCATCCGCTTAATTTCAGTCATCATCTCCGTCTCGTGAAAGAACACGAAAAACCGTAGGTTCGTGAGCTGAGCCTTGCCGGCAACTCCATCCACGTTCCAGATTTCGGCGGAGGGTAATCGTGAGTCTACGATCACATTGACTTGCTGGATCGGGCCGTTTCGATCAGCCACTTGATTGAGCGCGCGCAACAGGTCGTCCACCTGCCGCGAATCAACCTTGTAGATCACGTGACCGCCAACTTTTTCGACTACGACAGTAGTCGGCTTTGGATGCGCCTCCTGCGGTAGAAGGCTCGGTGCAAAAAAGAGGAACACCGCTGCGATGCAGATGCAGAATCGTACCCTCATCAGAAATGACATTTTATTCGTCTCCTGTGTACCTGCGGTACACCACCGTAGGCGTAACGCTACGATTAAACTTGTCGTCGGGGCCAACCACGTTCTCGTGGGCGGCCATCGCATGGACGACCCCATTTGCATCTACTGACGTGACAATCCCCGAGTGCCCGCTGTAGGACGCACCACCACCAGAGAGCTTGTAAGCCGCAACGTCACCAGCTTGCGGCGCTTCGTCCTTTCCAAGCACTCGCCAGTTCTCAATCGTGGTCTTTTTGTCGGCACACTCAGCGGCCAGGGGATACCGTGACTTTCCGTCGCTACCCGTAACTGATGCTGGCGCGCCAGCTTCCTTTGTTACGTCACCTACAAACGCGTTGCACTTGTTTGTGTTGCAGGCAAACGCCCCCTTCTGCTTACTAAAACCCCAGTCGGTGCTTCCGTTGTATTTCTCCGCTGTCGCAGCAACATTCGGCCGCGTCGGATGCGGTGCGCTCGGAAAAACGAGTTGCCCGTCACCGTGTGTCTCTCGCGATGAAGCGAGCGCTTTCATCAGCGGCTTGGGTACGGGTACTTGTCGTTCCTCGTGGTTCTTTGGTTTGAAGTTGTATTCGGGCTTCCGCTGAACCTTCAGAATACCTCGCTTGAAGTCCACGTCGTTCCAGGTCAGTGTGCTTATTTCCTGTTTCCTGAAGCCTGAGCCTAGGAAGGTCCAGAAGAGTAGCTTTTCGCGTGGCGTGCAAACGCGAAAGAAGGCCAGAATCTCCTGCTCGTCGTAGACTTCAACGCTTCGGTCCGTTGTCTTCGGCCAGTCGCCCTTTTTCAGAGTGATCACGGCATTGGCATTTCTCAGCGCCATCAGGGCAACGATCAATCGCCTGCTGGCGGTCTTCGGATTCAGCTTCTCTTCGCGGCCCTCTCCAACGACACGGAGTATGTCATGGCGCGTCACTTCGGCTACGAAGTTCTTCCCGAGCCTGGGCGCCGCCCACTTCAGATCTGCTCGATAAGCAAGGAATGTCTCTTTTTCCTTGGTCGCCTTTACCTCTTCCAGAAAGCGTTCGAAGGCTGCGTCGATTGTCGTCTGTCCAGGACCTGCGTCTTCACTCTCATCGATGTCGAATCCTCCATCGGGACTGCACTGTCGATTCAATGCATCTTTCGCTTCCCGCGGCGAATGCCGACGGGTCTCTGCACCCGCCGGCCATTCTCGTAGTACTCAAGGTAAAAGGTGCCGGTCGTCGACCGGGTCGGCTTCCCATCGACCAGGACTGTGCCTGGGTAACGTACGCCATTCTGTTTCAGCACCGGCACAAAGCGCCATTTGCCGGCAACCTTGATATACTTTTTCAGGTTGGCTCGCGAGCTGTTCGAACTATCCATGCTTACTATCCACCGTCGCGGCGATGACGGGTTTTCTCCGGGAAAATGGGCCGGAGCAGATGTAGCAATTCTAGAAAATGGATAGTAAACTGGATGGTAAATCGGGTTAATCGCTGTAAGTTATTGATTCTAAAGAGCGGGAGTAGTTCAGTGGCAGAACGTCAGCTTCCCAAGCTGAATGTCGCCGGTTCGATCCCGGTCTCCCGCTCCATAAAATCAACGAGATACAACGAGACCATAAAACCTCTGCTCCATTTCTGCTCCAATTACATCAGGAAGAGGCTTTTTTCCAGTTGATTGACCGCCGGCAGCCTGTTCTCCACCGGCGTTTGCGTGTACACGTTTTGGTTCACATCGAGGCTGTGGCCGAGCTGATCGGCGACCAGCTTTCCGTGCACCCCAAGCTCGTTCATGAGGGTTGCGTGCGTCCGGCGCATGACGAGGAAATTGGCCCAGCCCATGCCGATCTTGTCCAGCTTCGGCTTGATGTTTCGGTTCCAGCAATTGTCTTTCGACATCGGCGTCATCCGCTCCGACGGAAACACCCACGCATCATCGGCCGTGGATACCGCCATCATCCGCCAGACCTCGATATCCCGAAGGAGCCCCTCGGGAAGTGCCGCCTTGCGGACGGATTGATCGGTTTTCGGCGTATCGATTGTCCCCCGATAAACCCTCTGCCGGATATCGACATACGTTGCTTTCAGTGTTCCCCAGGTCAACGCGAAAATCTCGCCGGGACGCATTCCCGCCATGACAGCGAGTTTCGTGACCAGCCGTTCCCGTTGATCGAGGGCGCCGAACAGCATCTGCACTTCCTTCATGTTCATCACCTTCCGGACCGGCTTTGCCGCATCTTTCGGTGTGAACAGCAACATCGCGGGGTTTCTGATCATGAGACCTTCGGCCATCGCAAGGTCGAAGATTTGTTTCAGATCCCACCGCAGATGGTCCACGGTTGAGAACGACAAGCTTTTCGCCTTGTCATCCAGGACATCCTGCAAGCCGTCACGCCGGAAAGCCCCGAGAACCATCGTGCCGAGGCCATCGACTAAATGGATTCGAACACGGTTCATATTGTTGACCCGCGTCGATGCTTTCCACTTGCGGCTGTAATAGGGGAAATAGACTTCTTCCACGAACTCGCCAAACGTCCACGCCCTGTTCTGGTTTAGTTTGGCTTCGGCTTCCGTCACAATCCCGTCAACGATTGCCCGCGCTTCGCACTTGGTCATGTCCTTGACCAAGCCGATCACGCGGCTTTTGTGGCTGCGACCGACCCACCACATTGCGACCCATCGGCCATCCTGCTTTTTGACCGATCCTTTTTGATACCGACTCTTGCGCATCGATTCTCCTTATGCGCGTTTACCGGCATCCCGTTCTGGCAATGTCGATATCGTAGCATCGGCGCAACATTCGGCGCATGCCCGCTCGTTGCGTTCAATCCACTGGCGCAAGCTTTCCCGGCGGATCAATTTCCGGCGGCCAAGAGAGACACAGGGTATCGGCGAGCAGCCATGAATACGCCCCGAGACCGCCTTGCACACATGCGCCTTTGAGCAACGGAGCAGCTCTGCCGCGTCTGCGAGCGTCAACAGATCGAAATTCTCGAAAGGCGTCGCCATAACAATCGGCCCTAACCGGGCGCGACCTCCACAGGGCGATAGGGGAGAAAGGGTTGAGGTTTTGCGCGCAACTGGTCGTTCCAGTCTTTCCATCCGAAAGGCTCCTGCAGCGTAAAGCGCAGATCGAGACGACCAGTTAGCGCCACAGCTTTCCGCACCACTTCGGCCAGCTTCGCGCCGTCTTCATCCGCATCCATGCCCTTCGGTCCGGTCCCCCCAAAAAGCTATGACAGCCGCGCTCGTTTGCGCCGGCCGGCATGCCTCTTTCACCCCCGCCATCGGGGGCAATTCACACGGAAAGAGGCAGAACATGACGACATCAGTAGCGACAACAGTCAGGAACACGCGGCGCCCAGGCGACGCCCCGGCCCGCGATCCGATGCAGGAATTCGCGAACCGCATCATTACCGAACTTGAGAACGGCGTGAAGCCGTGGGTCCGGCCGTGGGACCCGGAGAAGGCCGGCGGGCCGCAAGCACCCTTCAATCCCGTCAACGGCAAACGCTATCACGGCATCAATGTCCTCATTCTCGGCATGGACATGCGTGCCTTCCAGTCTGGCGACCCGCGCTGGATGACCTATCAGCAGGCGCAAGGCAAAGACTGGCAGGTCCGGAAGGGCGAGCGCTCGACCACGATCTTCTTCACGAAGCCTTACGAGGTCGAAGACGAAGATTCCGATGACGGTAGGAAGATGATTCGCGTCCTGAAGCACTACGCTGTGTTTCATGCGTCGCAAATCGAAGGCGTTCCAGCCTACAAGGCTCCCGCCGTTGACGAAGCGCCGTGGACGCGCCCCGAAGCGTCCGAAATCATCCTCCGGAACAGTGGCGCCGTGGTCCGTATCGGTGGAGATCGTGCTTTTTACTCACCATCTACAGATCACATCCAGCTTCCGCCGGATTTCGCATTCAATGGTCCGGAAAAATTTGCAGCGACGGCGTTGCATGAACTCGCCCACTGGACGGGTCATCCGTCAAGGCTCAACCGCGATCTCCAGAACCGCTTCGGCTCATCGGCCTACGCGATGGAAGAACTCCGCGCCGAGCTGGCATCAGCATTCGTTGCCAACGAGCTTGGCATCCCTACCGACATTCCGCATCACGCGAGCTACATTGCAAGCTGGATCAAGCCGCTGAAGGACGACAAGCGCGAGATCTTCCGCGCCGCCGCCGATGCGCAGCGCATCGCCAGCATGGCGCTTGGTTTCCATCCTGACTATGCCGCCCAGGTGCAGGAGGAACTGTCCGCCGTTCCGAGCTAATGGCCCGGAATGGTTTTCCTCTGGGCGTATTCGCCTTTCATTCGCCTATACTAATTCGGGAGGCGGGCGATGGGATTGGAGGTTGGTGGGTACAACGACCACCCCGACTGGCCGAAGATGGGGCCGTCGCTCCTCATCGCGACATGCCTGATCCTCGCGATCCGGACCGCGAAATGGCCGCCGAATTTCGATGCATCCTTCAGCGAAGCATCGCTCGACCAGGAGATCGGCTATGCCGCCCATCTTGCCGGCCGCGTGCTCATGTCACTTATGAGCAAAAACGAGACCATCTTCCCGAGCGTGAAAAAGCCCTGGTACAAGCCGGACGATGAGGATGTTCCGAAGTAAAATTTCAGGAATGAAGGGCTGATCTTGATGACAGACGCGGAAAAACTCGCCGACTATGACCGCCTCGTGAAACTTCTCGAAGACCGGATCAAGCTCGAAAAATACTACCGCGAGCACGAGGCGAGCTTCCAGACGATCAATGACGTTCGGGCTCACGCCTATCTCGAAGTCGTGAAACTCATCATCGGCGTCGCTGTTTTGCCCTGACTGCCGCCAGAGCTCCCTTATGTCCCCTACCCGTTTATTTCCTGTTCAAGCGCAGCCAGTGTTTCTAGGATGCTCTTGAATGCGGGTGGCTCCCCAAAGATCATCACACCCATATTCCGGTAATCCCTTTCCAGTGCGGCGAGGCGTTCTTCTCTTGGCACCAGGCGGAGGGTTCCGGGATGCGCCAGGTCGTAGCGCGCCCAGCCGGAAGGATAGAACGTCTCTTTGTGCCTCACCACTTGCGCGAGAAGAGGCATATCCGACAGGGCCTCAGTACGGATAGGCCCATCGGCCAGCATCGAAACGTCGTAGTAATGCCGTGAGTAGCGGTCGAGAATTTGCTTTTCGAGAGGTCGATAGAATTCCGCGTGGAGGATCGTTGCTTTCTCCCAGAAGGTCCGCTTTGCGAGGAGTGCTATGACGGCAACGTCGCCGTCGGCAACGACGTTCGGGAATTCCTCCGCTGCAAACGACCGGATCGTGAAGTTGTCATGCGGCACGAATTCCGCATGGGTTCCCAATTCAAGAACCACCTGAGGACTGACATAAGCAAGGTTCTTTGCCGTGGCGGCAGGGTAACGAAATTGAACGATATTCGGGTCCTGATTGCTGACATGGAGGCTCCAGGCGTCGCTCTCCCCGAGCACTTCTATGCAACGGGCCGTGAGAGCTTCCAGGAATTCGCCACCGATGTATTGCTGGCACGCGATCATCATCTCGGCGAGAATGGCGGCGCGCCTCGTCTTTGAGATGTCCTCCCGCCTTGGGTTCCGGTCTCCCGTGAAACCGAGCGCCGCATAGTCCACGGCGAGGTCAATATCTTCCGAGAAGCGGCTTATGGCGTGGAAGATCTTCGAGAGCGATGTCCCGCCTTTGAAGAGGAGCCGGCCGGATAGAGCTTCAATCGAGAAAAGCTGCTTCAGAACCCAGCAAACCCAGAAATCCTTCTCAACAATCGCATCGGCAAGGCCCTTGCGATCCGCTGTCTCGGCAAACAAGTCCGCGCGCGCATTGGCCGGCATCCGGGCGATGCTGTTCAAGCCGTCTTCTCCGCAATTCTATTGGCAACTTCGTAAATCCAGTCTACGCCGAACCGCGTATCCTTCACGAGCTTGCGCTTCTCCGCCGAAGACAGCCCTGCCCGCAGCGTTTCGATCTCGCGAGCCCCTACTCCGTCCTTTCCCAGATGCCGGAGCGCCTGGACAACAAGCGCCATCTTGCCCTCAAGACCGGCCAGAGCTTTCGGGCGCGCATGTTTGAATTGGATCGTGCGGCGTCCGATAGACACCTCTTTATTTGGCCCATCGGTCAGATAAATGATCTTCGATGGTACTTGAGTCGAAAGGCCGAGAAGATTTGCCGCCCACGCGCCCTCCGGCACGATTTTCAATCGTTGCCGTCTGGCGATGGCGCGCGCCGCCTCATCGATATCCGGGCTCAGCTTCCCGCCAAGCGCCGGGTTGACCTTCGGCATGTCATAGAGCCCGCGCCCCACACGCCGGATTGTCCCGCTGCGTGTCAGACTCGACAGGGCCATGTCGATTGTGCCCCGGCTGGCGATGTCCAGAAAATCCTTCGCCGAGAAGGCCTTTCCAGATCCCTGCCGTTCTATCCTCGCAACTATCTGATCTCGCATGGATTGCATGGTTACACCCTGCCATATGATTTAGAAAAACTATACTACTTTTTCTAAATCGATGACAAGCCTAATTCCGCACCTAGAAGCACAGGCTCACCTTTGAAGCCACTCCCGGACGCCCCTGCTCCCGAGGCTTCGATCGTGCCTGAAATTCGTCACAGATGCCTCTTTCCTATTGCCCGTGAGACGGCGGGGTGACGGCACTTTGGCCCGCGCCGCTTGCTGTCAATGACGCTGTTTTGGCTCCCCCGTGAAGTGCAGGTCACGGTCCCCCCAAAAAGCTATGACAGCCGCGCTCGTTTGCGCCGGCCGACATGCCTCTTCCACCCCCGCCATCGGGGCAATTCACACGGAAAGAGGTTCATCATGACGAAAGCACACAAACTCAGCGAAGCAAATCTCTGCCAGTTCATCGGTTCGGAGAATTGGTACCGGCACGGCATCAACAGCAACGTCGTCTTTACGGACGGCGCCAAATACGTTGCCGATCAGGGCGGAGCCTACTGGCTTCTCGATGCCATCGCGATCGCGCAGCGTTTCGAAAAGAATGTAGCAGCCGAAGGTTTCCAGGTCTGGAGACTGAAGGTCAATGCAGACCGGACCGCAAGCCTCGTATGCGACGATGGCAACGACAACATCGTCTATACACAGCACATCGAGTTCACGGATTTTCCGATCGACGAGATCAAGCTCTACTTCACCGACAACACCATTCTCCTGCCGTCGGAATACTGACGGCACAGCCCGCGTCGGCGGCACCGGCGCGGGCTTTTATTCACATGGAATCGTGAGACGACGCGACATTACTCTCTGATGGCTCTTGCAGCCGCGGCGACTGGAAGGGAATCCCGTAACACGCGGCGCAAGTGCCGGAGGAACGGCGTATCTTTTCGGCCAGGGCTTAGCTTGCGGATTTCATCTTCGGCGATGATCAGCGCGGATCTCTTCTCCTCCTCTAGACCTCTGGAATGAGCCATGCCCTGCCCAACTTCCTAACGCGCGAAGAAGACCCCCAGAGCCCCCTCTTGGCGATAGCGCCTTTCAAACAATGTGCTGTCCCTTTTCATAGACTTCTGCAAACAGCCGATCGAGAGCAGGATTCACCCCTCCGCATCTCTCCACAACCCGCTTCGCCCAGTCGAAATACTCGCGCTTCCGTTCAGGCGGCCAATCTCTTGGCGGGCTGTTTAGGATGGATTTCAAATTCGAAATCTTGTCGGCAATTTTCAACACTTTGGCGCGGTCGGACTTGTGTGGGGCGTTTTCAACCTGCAGTCGTTTACGTTCGGCCTTCGGCAGACTCTTGTCATCCGTAACCTCGACGACCAGATCGGCAACGTCCCGCCCAAAGCCATCGACGAGTTCGTCGTATGTCGTTACGGTGTCTTCCAGCGTGTCGTGTAAGAGACCTGCAACGACAAGATCCGGGTCCTGACCATCGGTATGCACGGCGAGAGTTTCGGCAACCTCGGCCAGATGATTGATATACGGCTCGGCGTCTCCACCTTTCCGCCGTTGATTCGAATGCTTCGTCGCCGCAAAATGCAAAGCCCGCGCGATCTTCGAGACAGAGTTGTCCACCACAGACACCATAAGCTGTTTACCCCACAAAAAAGAAGTTTAACCGCAACTATCCAAAGTCACCTATTCCTCCGAGGCCCCTGCTCTATCCAGAGCGTCGGCCGCACGTTGCATCCACTCGCCAAGGGTTATCTTCATTTCGTCTGCCTGCTTATAGACACGGCTGATGGTTTCCGCCGTCGCCTTCGCATTGAATTGCTGATTGCGCCCGGTCCGGTGAATGCGCGGCTTGCGGCGTTCGACCCTCGGGGCTCTTGCCGCTTGCCGGCTCGGAAAATTATTCTGCTCGGCCAGCTGCGCGATCGCTTTTTCTTCGACACGCTTTTCCGCGCGGGGCTTTGTCGTGAAGATCGGCGGATCTTCGTTGATATGGGCAAAGGGATTGACGCGGTCGCTCATGCGGCACCCGCCACGTGTGCTGTTTTCGGAGTTTCTTTCCTACTGCCCTCCTCCGCCGCGAGGCGCTGAAATAATTCTTGCGCGAAGGCGAGAACGTTGAGCTTCGCCTTGTCGAGATTAGGAACCTCCGCCGGGTCGAGCCCGTCGAGCGTCTGCCGAAACGAAAACACCGCCTTGAATGCATCGCGCTCGTTGAGCTCAGTTTCGAAAACCGGAATTCCAGCATCGATAAGACCGTTTTGAATATGGGCAAGGCCGCGCGTGCGGATCGACGAATTCGTGCGCGTCAGTAGCACCGCATAGGGTTTTGATTTACCGGTCATCTTTTCGCTTTGAAGCACGACGCGAATCGCCCTGCTCGCTTCATTCGCATCGAGCTGTGACCCCTGCGTCGGGATGACGACGAAGTCAGCTTGCGAGATTGCATAGATGACCGTCTTGGATGCCGTCCCTTCGAGATCGACGACGACGAACGGGGTTTTCTCTGCCGCATCCTCGATACGTTCGATGATCGTATCTTCGTCGGCATCCGAGACGATTGTGAGGCGCTCCGGCGCTTTGCCGCCTTGTGCCCAGGTCTGGATCGGATGATTGGGGTCCGCATCGATCATGGTCACGTCGTAGATTTTGGCGATGGCTGTCGCGAACAAGAAAGCCGATGTGGTTTTTCCCACCCCGCCCTTCGGCGACACGAATGCAATCGTCGGCATGCTCCCCTCCCCCCGAATCAGTTCGGTTGTCGGAAGATACCAGATAGCCTTCAGCATTCAAGAAGATATCTAATTGGCTTCAGTCGGTCGTCAAGCTTCAGAATGACTTCCTTCGGATATCGGATATCCATAGGAATTCTTGTGGATACCGGTAGGCTTTCTGTCGCCTGTCTGAATACCGTTTGGAAGCCAATTTGTGAGGCTGTACGAGGGGTTGCACAGGAGGTGCCGGATTAAACTCCACGCCACGGCCAGCAGGTTTGTGCAGGAGAAGGGGAGGGGGCTTGGGAGCAGGGGAGGTTGCGGAATGACTGGATAACTCTTCCACAGGCTCTTATCGCGCTTTTGCATTTCGCGACCGGGCAGGGGGCTCAGATGGGGCACGCGCGCTTTTCCGTTCAATCGGCGCGCGCTTGTGCCGTGCCCGACAGAACCCGACGAAGGCCGCGCCCGGATCATGGAGTTTTGGTTTTCCTGAACTCACCCACCATTCCCGCCATTCGCTTTCGAGGCCATGGATGTCATAGCCCGGCGCAGCATCACGTGCGTCTTCGTAAGCATCCGTCGGTAAGGGCGGCAGGGTTTCGCCATCCGAGGGCAGGGGGCGCTCGACCCAGTTATTGTCGCGATTGAAGAACCCGATCATGTCCTGTTCTTCATCGAAGACGAGCCTGTAATCGGGCAGATGGTCGTGCAGCGCAATCTCTTTGATGTGCTGCCGAAATCTTTTCATCGAGCTTTGGGAACCCGATTTTTTGAGGAGGATCTCAAGCGAAATTTGCCAGGTGCTCTGCCGGCCGCAATGCTTCCGCGCCAGCTCATAGATGCGGCGTTCGAGCGGCTTGCCGAGGCGGAAATAATCGCGGTGCAGGGTCAGAACTTCTTGGCCGCGAATAGCGTTGAAAACCCAGTCGGACAGCTTGATCTCGACCCATTGCAGACGGCCGTCGAGCCCATGTTTGCGACGGATCGACGCGGCATCGATCAGGCCGAAGCTGTCGCGCTGTTCTTCGTCGCCTGTGCGGATATTGGTCGTAATGCGCGTTCCGGCGAGGCGATCGATGGCCTCGCAGAGGGCTTCATAGTCGCGGCCCGAGGTCCCGCGATTCGTGAACACCAGCATGTCGTAGCTCGTAATGCGCACACGCTGGCTGACCTTTTCCTTCCGCTTCAGCTTTTCCATGATCTGTGAGATGCAATAGATCAGGATGTCCTTGTCGTAGATGGTCGCAAGGCCTTTGACGCTCGGCACAATCTCAAGCCAGTGGCCGTTGTGCTCATATCGGCGAATCGCCGTATCCGGTTTCTTCGAGAGGGAGTAAAAGGGATGCTCCATCTGCGGAATCAGGTCCTTCAGCGCCGCGTCCGCCACATCGCAGATGAACAGATCACCCTGGCCGTGCTTTGCGGGCAGGAGATGTTCATCCGGATTCGTGGTATCAGGTGCCATTGAGCCATATTCGTGGTTTTAGGTACCGCGTCAAGAGATTCGTGGTTTTAGGTACCGGGCAGAGGATTCGTGGTATCAGGTGCCGAAATTCGGGGTTTCAGGTTCCTGGATTCGTGGTTTCAGGTGCCAATGTTCGTGGTTTCAGGTACCGGGGGTCAAAAATCCACAAAGGCGGGCAGGGGGTTACGGTGATTCGTCGGGGGCGTAACACTACTTAACACAGACTCTAACCTTAATAACACTGGCGCTCACCAAACCGCGGATATTATCCCAGCGGCAAAGCAGTGGGCCGTAGGAAAAAAGTGAAAGTTCTGGGAGTTGCGGATCAAGGAGCAGTAAAGGCCTCGGTGCTTACGACCGTTCAGAGCGACTGTCGCTTCGGAATCCAAGATTTTCAATCATGTTCAGCATTTGCTCATCCGTGGGCATGGGCTCATCGAGGAAGCTGAAAAACTCCCTCTTCCGGTCTTCTCTCCACGCATCATATTCCAATTTTGTCGGGCCATTCCGCCAGCCACGGAGTTGGCCGGGATCTTCGGGCTTCTTTGCCATGCGGAAATCTTACGCCGGAGAAGAGCGTCTGCTCCATTTCTGCTCCATTCGAGTTCTGAAGAGCGGCGCTTTAAGGAACTCCCGCATTCTCAATCGCCAGAACGAGATCGGGTGAACGCCATGTTCTTTGTTTTCAATTGATGGCCACATTCCCAAGCTGAATGTCGCCGGTTCGATCCCGGTCTCCCGCTCCATCTTCTTAAACCGCCCATTACTCTACGGATTTTGCTCAATCTTTACTACGAAGCTCGTTAAGGTCTTGTCTCCTGGCACAAGCATCTGGTGGGGCACCCCCGCGGGCACATGCGCAACGTCCCCCGCGCGCAGTTCCTGACGAATGCCGCCATCTATGGATGCGCCGCGGATCTCGCCTGGCCCAATCGTCTGCGCGCCAACAACCGTGCCTCCGGTTACCAGCGTTGCTCGTCCATCGAGGACGTAGAACAGGTCGGCAAATTTCTCATGCAATTCGGCCACGCCGTCGCGCGCACGGAACGAAAGCATCGTGGAGTGCTGAGAATACTCCTTTAGCGTTTCGCTCGCCTGACCGTCTCCATTCTTGGCCAGTTTGCGCAGATACGCCGTCCGCTCCAGCAGAATTGGCGCCGGCCAGTGGTCGGCATGCGGCGGTTCGTCTTTACGTGGACGAACTTTTGGCGCGCGCGGAATCAGTTCCCTCTCCGGCGGCAGAAGTTCCTTCCAGATCTTTTGCGAAAATTCGTCCATCGATCTTCTCCTCAAGGGTTGTTCGCGAACATCGCGGCCCTTCGCAGTTCAGCGCATCTCGGCGACTTCCCGCGCTCGCTTGAACACCCCTAGAAACATTTCCCGCGTCAGCTTGCCGGTGTTGGTGTTCTGCAGCGACGGATGATAACTGGCAATCAATGTGATTCCGCCCGGCAGCGCGTACTCCGCGCTGTGGCGAAATTGGATTCCACTGCGCGCTGCAACCTGGCCCGCGCGCAGTTGGTGACTCAAAAAGCCATCGAACGCGATTTTGCCCAGGCAGACCACCACACGCAGATTCTTCAACAGCAACATCTCTTCGTCCAGCCACGATGAGCAGTTGCGCTGCTCCGCGGGTGTTGGCTTGTTCTGTGGCGGAGCGCAGTGCACCACCGCGCTGATCCACAATCCCGTGAGCTTCATCCCATCGTCCCGCGAAACCGCTCTGGCCTGCGACGCAAAACCGGCTTCATGGAGCACGGGATACAAAAAATCGCCCGAGCCATCGCCGGTAAACATCCTCCCCGTTCGATTCGAGCCATGGGCGCCCGGAGCGAGGCCCAGAATCAACACTCGCGCTTGCGGGTCGCCAAAGGACGGCACCGGCCTTCCCCAATAGTCCTGATCTGCATACGCCCGCCGCTTGACGCGAGCGATCTCCGCGCAATAGACCCGCAGCCGCTGGCAACGTTCACAACCCACGATGCGACCGTTCAATTCGGCCAGGGAATCCGCTAAAACACCCATCCCCGCATTCTAGCCGGAGCGTACGCACCAAAAAGTGATGCACATCCAGGCTGCAGTCTCTCCCGTACAACGTCGCCGATGCACAATCAAAAAAATCTCCAAATAGTACTTGACGACATACACTGTATGTTATACAGTAGTTTATGTACAGTGTATGAGGTACAGTATGACCCTCACAGAGAATCTTTTCGAGAACCTTCGCCTGGAGCTTCGCCGCGGCTGCCTTACCCTCGCCGTTCTCGCCCAGCTTCGTCAGGAACGATACGGCTATACCCTGCGCAAGGCCTTGGCCGACGACGGCCTGGTGATCGACGAGAGCACACTTTATCCGCTGCTTCGCCGGCTTGAAGCGCAAGGCCTGCTGGCCAGCGAGTGGCGCGAAGAAGAGAAGCGCAACAAGCGGTTTTACCGGCTTACACCGGACGGCGAGCAGATTTTCGCCCAACTGCTCCAGGAGTGGCACGCCATCAATGCGTCCATTCAGGCAACCCTCAACACCAGCACCAACAGCACGCTGTAGACACAAGGAACACGCCATGGAACTTCTCGATCGCTACCTCGAAGCCGTAAAAAAGCATCTGCCCTGGCAACGGCAGGACGACATCATCGCCGAACTCCGCGCCAACCTCGAAGCCCAGCTCGAGGAAAAGGAAGCCGCGCTCGGGCGCCCGCTCACCCAGGCCGAAGTCGAAGCCTGGCTCAAGCAGCTCGGTTCGCCCATGCAGATGGCGGCGCCTTATCAGCCCCAACAGTACCTGATCGGCCCGGCGATCTTCCCCATCTACCGCAACGTGATGAAGATCGCCATCACCTGGTGCATCGTCATTTACTCCATTGCCACCGCCACGGCCTTGCTGACCAAGGCGCCCCAGTTGACTGACTTCTTGCATGCGCTGATGAACGTTCCGATGATTCTCATCACCACCGCCGCCTGGGTCACGCTGGTCTTTGCGGCTCTGGAGTACGCAATGACGCATCATCGGGTGAAGCTGCCGGGAATGAGCGCGCCCGCACCGGCCTGGTCGCCGAGCGCACTGCCGCCGCTCGATCTGGAAGCTCATGCTGGAGGGAAGCGGCCCAGCTACGCCCAAGCCGTTGCTAACCTCATCTTTGGTTATTTCTTTCTGATTTGGCTGCTGCTGGTACCCAAGCACCCCTACCTGCTGATGGGCCCCGGCGCCTACTACCTCGCGTCTGGTCCTTTCCAATTAGCGCACGTGTGGGTGCCTGCTTACTGGTGTGTTGTCGCGCTGAGCGTTCTGCAATTTGGATGGAATGCGCACAATCTGTTTCGCGGAAGATGGCAGAAGCCGCATCGCGCTGCGCATCTTGTGCTCAAGGCCGTGGGGATGGTGCCTTTGATCCTGCTGCTCACGGCAAAAGATCATGCAACCGTGCTGCTCAAGCATCCTGCACTCGATCAGGTCCGCTACGGAGCAACGCTCGACGGCATCAACCGGTCGATCAACTGGAGCGTGGCCTTGATCTGCGCCATCGCCGGGTTCCAGTTAGTGTGGGGAATCGTGCAGCTGATTCTGAATGCCTATCGCAAGCGCGCGGCGGCTTCTCTCTAGTAGTTGCCCGCCGCGCAGCGTGCCTTCAACCAGTTTCTACTTCAGACCTACGCTGCGCTTCATCGGATGCGCTTCCGTGTTGAAGACGACAGAGTCGAAATCCAGTGTGGATTCCGGCGCGAAGAGCAGATACAGGTACTTCAGCGTCTCCGCAAAGAAGAAGCTCTCCAAGGAATCCTTCTGCGTTTTGCTGCGCACATCTGCAAGGGCAGCGTAACCTTCATCCGTGCGGCAATACTTCACCAGCGCGTCGAAGTAGGTCTTGCCCATCGCCAGGTATTTCGCGTCGTGGGTCGCGCGATAGAGGTAGTAGTTCGACTCCATGATCTCCGGTCGTAGCTCGTAGTTTGCAGCGGTAATCTGCATCTTCGCGTAGTCCATCTGCTCAGGCTCAACCCCCGCCATGTTCCACATCTGGTAGCTCGATTCCTGTAGTTCCGCTGCTTGATTCACGTCGCCCGCAAGGACAAGCACTGCGGGGAAGAACGCGTCGAGGGCGCCGTAATAGGTATGCGTGCGCGCCCCAGTGTTCATGTCTGCCTGTCCGAACCACAATCCATCGGGCCGCCGGTCGGCGAGATATTTCTCAATCGCCTTTTGGCTCTCCAGCCACATGCGCGCGCAGTCCTGATCGCCAAAAAGAATCGAGGCTTTGAGCAGGTACTCATAGTAGGAATCAATACCGCCCATAATGCCTGAGGTCGGGTCCGTCCACGCACCGGTCTCTACATCGATCTCCGAGCCAACAAGACCGATCGGCGAGCGGCGCTTGTACAACTCGACAAGGGCGCGTTTGGCCTTGTCGTAGTATTCCTGCTTGCCCGTGTGCCGCGCCAGCATGCCGTATTCAATCAGCAGACTGCCGATCTCCGCCGGGTTGCTCTTCGTCCCGCGCACCGCACCCGTGCGCAGGTTCACGTACTCATACGGCATACCCGTCGGCGAGTTGAACATGGGCAGCATGCGCCGGCCGAGTTCATCGGCTAGATCGAGAAGGCGTTTGTCGCCGGTCAATTCATAATTCGAAAGCAAGGCGCCAAGCAGACGGATGGTAATCTCGAAATCCTTGACGTAGATATCCTGGTCGAGATTGAGCTTTGTATCAATGAGCTGGCGCGCCTCGTCGGCCTGTGGTTTCAGGCCCATCAGCGTGAGCGTATCCAGCGCATCCACAGGCGTCATCAGCAGCGTTTTCCCGTACCAGTCGAAAGGCTTCTTGCTCAGCGGATGAAACTCGTCGTGGCCCCAGGCGTATTTTTTGTAGCCCTCCCAGGCGTGCAGCGTCTCGGTGCGCACCCGCTCTGCCATCGCCGCCTTTTCTTCAGCGTTCATGGGGCGCGCCGAGGGCGCGGAAGCGCTTTGCCCGAAGGCGCAGGGGGCAACGAGAGAAATCAGTGCGGCGGGCAGAAAAAGCCGGATAATGTGCATGGTCACCTTCCAGAAGACAACCGATCATCATACCGATTCTGCCGGGCTCTGCGAACTTGGACTCTTCGCCATCAACCGTGCCCTCCTGGCACTTCAGCAACACGATTCCTGGTCCTGCAACCCACTGCCTGTTTCCTTGATAATTCGCCGAATTATCACTGCGCCTCATCCTCGAATGGTCGTAGACTTGGTTCGCCAGCGGCAACTCCGCCGACCAACCAGGAGAGCCCCCATGCCCATTGTCCATATCCCGACCCCGCGCGGCGAGATGGCCTCTTACCTCGCCATTCCAACCGTCGCGAGCCCGATCCCCGGAGTCGTCGTCCTGCACGACATTTTTGGCATGAGCCAAGACCACCGCAACCAGGCCGACTGGCTGGCCGAGGCGGGCTTTCTCGCCGTTTCCCCCGACCTCTACTACAAGGGCGGCCGTCTGCTCTGCATCCGCGCCGTCATCCGTGACCTCATGGCCCGCACGGGGCCGGCGTTTGACGACGTGGAAGCAGCGCGAAGCTGGCTCCTCGCCCAACCCAACTGCAATGGAAAGGTCGGCGTCATCGGATTCTGCATGGGCGGGGGATTCGCGTTACTGCTCATCTCCGGCCGCGGCTTTTCCGCTGCCAGCGTCAATTACGGCGGCCCGCTCCCCAAGGACTTCGACGAATTCCTCAAGAACGCCTGCCCGGTCGTGGGAAGCTACGGCGGCTTGGCCAAGTGGGAGAAAGGTGTCGCCGACGAGCTTCAACGCCGGCTGGAGCGCGCCCTCGTTCCCAACGACGTTAAGGAATACCCCGACGCCGGCCACAGCTTCATGAACAACCACGGCAGGTTTTCGCTCATGCTGATGCGCTTCAGCGGAATGGGTTGGAATGAAGCCGCCGCCATGGATGCTCGCCGCCGCATCGCCGCTTTCTTCCACACGCATCTGGACACGGAATAACAAACGCAGGCGTCTCATTTTTCGGGCAGCGAAATCGTGCCCAAGGTGAAACGCCCGGTTTTCTAGAGACATTTGTTAGAGGCTATCGTGGATAGCTGGCGCTATGCCGCAGTCATTTCCGTCGACCGGACGCGGAAGCGCTTCATCTGAATGGAAAGCGTGCGCTCGATCTTGCGCAGATCGCCGCGCTCGCTCGGCCCGGCAAACGTTGACGCTACACCGTGCGCCGAAGCACGCCCGGTGCGGCCTACGCGGTGAACGAAGTCCTCAGCAACCTTGGGCAGGTCGAAGTTGATGACGTGCGCCACATTGGCAACGTCAATGCCGCGCGCGGCAACGTCGGTAGCAACGAGCACGCGATGATGGCCCTCGGAGAAGCTGCGCAGGGCCTGGTTCCGCTGGGCCTGCGAGCGATCGCCATGGATCTGCGTCGCCGAATGGCCTGAGCGAACCAGCCTGCGTGCCACGCGATCCGCGCCGTGCTTGGTGCGCACAAATACGAGAAAACTACCCGTCTCCGCGCCCAGCAGGTGTTCCAGAAGCTCCTGCTTTTTGTCCGGCTCCACTTCAAAGGTGCGCAGTTCGACATTCTCGGCGGGCTTCAACACTGAGCCGATCTCGATGCGCGCGGGATTGTTGAGGTACTTCCGTGCCACTTCCTTCACCGCGCCTTCAAGCGTAGCCGAGTAGCACAGCGTTTGCCGCGAGACCGGCAGCATGCCCGCAATGCGCGCAATCGCCGGTTGAAAGCCCATATCGAGCATGCGATCCACTTCGTCGAGAACCAGGATCTTCACGCCGTCAAGCCGCACCAGCTTGCGCTTGAGAAAGTCTTCAAGGCGGCCGGGCGTGGCAACGATGAGCCGCGCGCCGCGACGAATCGCTTCCAACTGCGATCCCTCGGCCATTCCTCCGACCACTAGCGCCACAGTCTGCGAAGGGCTGGTGCGGATGGCGCGAAACGCCTTCTCCACCTGCATTGCAAGCTCCCGTGTCGGCAGCAGAATCAGCGCCTGTGCACCGCGCGTCTCCGTCTTTTGCATCTGCTCAATAATGGGGATGAGGAAGCCAAGCGTCTTGCCGGTTCCAGTCTGCGCGGTGGCCAAAACGTCGCGGCCTTCGAGCGCTGGAGGGATGCAGCCTGCCTGCACTGGCGTGGGGGTTTCAAATTTGTTTACGTTGAGGCGCGCCATCAAAGCGGCCGAAAGAGAAAACTGGCTAAACTGAGTCGTCAAAATAGTCTTATGTCCTGTTCAAGTTCCGCGAGCGGCGGGTTCAGCCGCGGCCTGCAATCGGAACCGGTCGTGAGACGCGCACACTTCACGCGCGAGCCTGCTTTCAAAATCTATGCGTAGGGGAGAACCGAAATCGTCCCTGGGACTCACCCATCGAGCATTCAACAGAAGAACGCCTGGGTGCGGAGCTGCCACACGCTACTCGTATGCCAGGCGGCGCAATGCCGGCCGGCTACCCGCTCCTGTTTTCCCCGGTGCAATTCGAGCTGTCCAGGGGCCAGTCCAATCAAGGAGGCCACAAAGGACGCCAATCGCTCGAACCCTCGCGTCAAACCGTAATCACAGTCCAATGCGAAATCTCCGGGTGGGAGACTTATGGGTATACGCTGTAGGGGCTTGGGGGAAAAATCTGTGCCAGGCAAACTTGCCGGTATGAAGGGCAAACCGCTGCTCACGGCCAAATCACTGAGCGCAAACCCAGTGTAACACATCTTCGCTCTTCTTTTCTCTCCCACGAACGTGGGTCCGCGAAGGCTGCATCAAGATCGGTCGCAGGAATCATGGACAATCGTGCCGCTAGTTGGGCGCAACGCACTTCTCATTGCGTCGAAAGTTCTGCTCTCGGTAAACTGCCGCTCATGGTTGCTGATCGCGACCAGCCTGTGCCCGCGATGCATCCCTCATCCTGAACCCCGAAAGGTTTCCATGCAACCTTTCAACAAAACAATTGCTGCGCTTAAGCGTCATTACGGCGCGCCGGAAGCGCCGCCCGCCAAGGGTCCCTTCGAACTCGTAATTTGGGAAAACGCATGCTATTTGCTGCCGGATGAGCGCCGCCTTGAAGTGTTTGAAGCTCTTCGCGATCAGGTCGGACTCACTGCGGCAGCGATTCATGAGGCCAGCGAAAAGATCCTCCTGCCGATTGCAAAACGCGGCGGCATGCGCCCTGAGACGCGAGTCCTGCGCTGGCGCGAAATTGCCCGCATCACTCTTCAGCAATACGCGGGCGACCTCAACACGATCTTGAAATGGCCCTATTCCGCAGCCAGAAGCGCGCTAAAGGAATTTCCATCCATCGGCGACCCAGGCGCGGAAAAGATCCTCCTGCTTTGCGGCGTCGCATCCGGCTTGCCGCTCGAATCCAATGGCCTCAGGGCGCTGCTTCGGATCGGCTGGGGACGGATGCAGAAAAACTACGGAGCGACCTACCGCTCCGTCCAGGCGGATCTCAAACCGGAACTGCCAACGAGCGCTGCCCGCCTGCAAGAAGCGCATCTGCTGCTGCGAACGCATGGAAAGGAAGTGTGCAAGGACAAGGCGCCATTGTGCCATCAATGCCCCGTTGCCACAGAATGCGATTACGCTCGGGAGATCGCGGCTTCATTCCTGCGCAGTGACTATTGACCCCGCGGCTTCATCCGTCCGGTCTCGCGCTTCACCAGTTCCACAATCTCGGCGGCATTTTTCGCATCACCACCGCGCGGGTCCCCGCCAATGCGGCCCATGCGAGCGTCGGGCAGCCCCATCCATTGCTTGCGGCGCAGAATATCGTCGATCTTGTCGTCGGGAATCACGCCCAGCGGCTCGCCAATCTGCTTCGCGATCAAGTAGGTCTTGCAATACGTATCCATGATCTCGGCCAGCCACTCGGCGTGCGTCACCGTGTCTGACCAGCAAACCACGCCATGATTCTTGAGCAGGATGGTGTTGTGCTCGTGCACCCACGGCAACACTGTCTCCGCAAAGGCCTGCGTGCCCGGTGTTTCATATGGGGCAACCGCCGCTGGCCCGATGAAAACTTCATACTCGGGGATCAGGCCGTTGGGCGGGATCACTCCGGCCATGGCAAACGCCGTCGCATAGGGTGGATGGCAATGCACCACTGCGCGCGCCTTGCGATTGGCCTTGTAGATTTCGAGATGCAGCAGCAGTTCGCTGGTCAAGGTGCGATCGCCGGCGAGAATCTTCCCGTTCAAGTCAGATAGGCAAATATCTGCGACCTCAAGGTCCGCCTTGCTTACCATCGTCGGCGTGCAGAGCACAAAATCCACGCCGAGCCGAACCGATATATTACCGCCATTGCCGTCGACATACTGACGCTCCCAAAGCTTGCGCCCGGTGCGAATGATCTCCGCGCGCAGCGCGTTGGCCTCGGCAGAGTTGAAAAGCTCAAGGGGCGATTCCTTCTCAGCGGGCCGCCCGCGCAGAGGCTCTGCCGCGTCTCCCCCCTGCTGCGCTGCCGAAACCGCTCTCTGCTCCATAGCTTGACCTCGCGTAGATAGAGTTGCGATCGGGGCGTAGTCCATCCTCGCCGCCAATCCGCACCTGTCCTATCAGATTATAGAGGGCAATGTTTCAAACAAATCGTGATCCGAGTCACGAAGTCTACGCTTCAGTTCGCTTTCACCAGCCGCCGCTGCAACGCCTCAAGTGTCTGGCCCTTGGTCTCCGGATACGTAAACAGCACCACCAGGAACTGCACCACCGTCATCACGGAGAAGAAAACGAACGGCGCGCCGCGCCCAAAGCGTGTGGCCAGCACCGGAAACTCCATGGCGATAATCGTGTTCATGATCCAGTGGCTGGCGTTGCCCACACCCTGGCCCTTGGAGCGCACGGAGTTGGGAAACACCTCGCCGATATAGACCCAGATCACCGCGCCCTGCGATAGCGCGAAAAACGCAATATACGTCACCAACAACCACACCAGCGCTTCCGGATGCGAGTGAGTAGCAAAGATCCACGCCACGCCGGCCAGGCAGCTGGCCGTGCCCGCCGCGCCAATCAGCAGCAGCGTCTTGCGCCCCGCCTTGTCAATCAGGCTCATGCCCACCATGGTGAAGATCAAGTTTGTGGCGCCAATGGCGATTGCCTGCTGGTCGCCGGAGATCTGGCTGAAACCGGCCGCGATAAAAATATCGTTCAGGTAATAGAGAATGGCGTTGATGCCGGCCAACTGGTTGAATGCGCCGATGGTGATAGCCAAGAACAACGGGTAGCGGTACTTCCACTGAAACACGGGCTCGTGGGCCGTCGCGTGCTCCTCTTGAAGCGCGCTGCGGATGTCGGCCAGCTCGCCCTGCGGATCCGGCTCGCCCATCAGTTTGAGCACTTCGAGAGCTTCGTTGATGCGATTCTGCGAGGCTGACCAGCGCGGGCTGCGCGGAATGAAGAACAGCAGCGCCAGGAAGCCGGCTGCCGGAACAGCCGCTACGCCCACCTGCCAGCGCCATTCCGTCGCGCCCAGGTGCAGCGTGCGGATGAAGTAGTTTGACGTGTAGGCCACAAGGATGCCGAAGACCACGTTGAACTGGAACGCGCCCACCAGGCGTCCGCGCCACTTGGCCGGAGCCAGTTCCGCAATATACACCGGTCCCAGCACCGACGAAGCGCCGATGCCCAGGCCGCCCACGAACCGAAAGAGCAGGAACGCCGGCCAGTTCCACGCCAGCCCGCAGCCAAAGGCAGAAATGATGTAGAGCAGAGCAGTGAGGCGCAGTGCTTCGCGCCCGCCCAGCCTCTGCCCCGCCACGCCCGCGCCCAGCGCGCCCACCACGGTGCCAACCAGCCCGATCGCAACCGTGAATCCTTCACCACGCGCGCTCAGTCCGTAGAGTTTGACCAGCGCATCAATGGCGCCGGAGATTACCACCGTATCAAAGCCGAACAGCAATCCACCCAGCGCACCGGTGAGCGTGGCTTTCATCAGGTTGAAGTTGGGTCGCATCGTAGAGTGTTCCTCGAAATCAGGAATCATCCTACACACAGCGCGCGCAAACGGTAAACCCGTCCCAACTTCATTCTTTTGCTAATACAATTCCACTAAACCCATTCCCCTTGCCGCATCAGGGGTTCGGCAACGTCCGCGGCGGTGATGCCGTCGATGTCCAGCTTGTCCGATCCGATCATCCAGTCCACGTGGATCAGACTGTCATTCGCACCTTTGGCCGCAAGCTCTTCCTGCGTGAGCTTGTCTCCCTCACGGAGACACGATGAGTAAGCCTGTCCCAGCGCAATGTGCGACGCCGCATTCTCATCGAAGAGCGTATTGAGGAAGAGCATCCCGCTGGCCGCAATGGGCGACGATTGCGGCACCAGTGCAACCTCTCCCAGGCGCCGCGCGCCGTCATCGGTATCGATCAGCCGTTGCAGCACATCCTGGCCTCTGCTCGCGCGAGCCTCCACGATTCGCCCCTTTTCGAAGCGCACGTGAATGCCTTCGATCATCGTCCCCTGGTGCGACAGCGGCTTGGTTGCTGTTATCGTGCCCTCCGCGCGATCCTTGTGCGGCGTAGTGAACACCTCTTCCGTGGGCATGTTGGGAATGCAGTAGAGACCGTTGACCGCTGTCGTTCCGCCGCCTAGCCAGAGATGGTCGTCCGCTAGTCCCAGCGTGAAATCCGTTCCCGGCCCGCGATATTTGAGTGCTGAGTAGCGCTTTTCATTCAGGTGCGCAGCCCGCTTGTGCAGCCCGGCATCGTGAGTCTTCCATGCGTCCACCGGGTCCTCGGTGTTGATGCGGGTCGTCTGGAAGATCGCCTGCCACAGCTTCTCCAGCGCCACGTCCGGAGCATCATTGGGAAACATCAACGCGGCCCACGCCGGCGTCGCGCTGGCCACAATCGTCCAGTTGATGGCGTGCCGCGTAATCAACTCGAGCGCCGGCCGGTACGCCCGTGAAACTGCCCGATTCGCGCGTCCCACCTTCTCGCTGTCTTCATTGGACAACAGCGCGGGATTTCCGCCGGTAATCGCCAACCGCGCCGCGCCGCTCTTGAATGCCGCGCCCATGCCGTCGTACAGCCAACTGGCTGCGTGATCGAAACTCTCGTCGGGCGCGAAGTGGTAGCGCATCAGCGCCGCTTCATCGTCGCTATAGAGAGTCGTCACCAGCGAAGCGCCCGCGCGATAGGCTTGCTCGGTGATGCGCCGCGCCAGCGGCACCGCATCCAGCGACGCCGTCATCACCAGTTCCTGCCCCGCCTTGAGCCCCAGCCCCACCCGCACCGCAACCTCCGCAAGCAGGTCCAGTTTCTGTTCGTGCGTACGTTGTTCCGCCATTACCGCTGTCGCGCTCATGTCGTTTTATCCCTCGACCCTCTCAAAGAATTCACACTGTCCCGTCAATCGCTTGACGCCAGACCAAATATCACAATTCTAGACGGTCCGCGTCTTGCTCCGCTCCCGCACCGCGTGGCAATCTAGGTGTCCTTGCGACTCTGAACCTTGGATCATCGTCTAAGTCCCTGGCGACGGACAGAATCCCGGCAGCCAGCAAGCAACCCACCAAGTGCCGCAGGATAAACTTCGTGTTTGAAGAGGACATCGATTTAAATGCGCCTTCTGGACCGAACTCGCAACCTTCCCTTCGCCCTCGGCCTGGCGCTCCTCTGGCTCGCCTCGGCCCTCGCCGCGCAGCCGCCTCCATGGAGATCATTCGACTCTTCCACGGACGGATTCCGAGCCGAGTTCCCGTCTGTGCCGGAGGTCAGCAAGAACAGCGTTCCCGCCGGCGGCAATTCCTTTGAATTGCGCTCCTATGTCGTTGCAGCCGGTTCCACTTCCCTCTACATTGGGGTCTGCGATTACGGCGCCAAGGGTGCAGCAGCCGAACCCGAGACGATGCTTTCAAGCGCCAAACAAGGCGCCGTGGAGCACATGGGCGCGCACATCCTGGGCGAAAAGAAGATCGCTCTCGATGCCGCCCCAGGCATAGAGTATGAGGCGGAGAGCGATACGCTGCACTTCTCCGTCCGCATGTACATTGCCGGCAGCGTGCTTTACCAGGTTATGGTTTCTTCTCCGGTCAATGAGAGATTTCCCGACGCGGCCCGCTTCCTCGACTCCTTTCAGTTAGCTCCACGTCCCGGCGCCCAAGTCATCGCCCTTGCTGCGCCCGCGCCGGCCGCGGATTGGAAACCCTTCGCATCTCCGGCAGATGGATTCAGCGCGTCATTTCCCTCGGCGCCCATCGCCGTAAAGAAAAGCGTCTCCACCGGCGCAGGCACAGTTGAACTCCGCACCTACTCAGCTCGGGATTCCTCCGCCGAGTTCATCGCCGCCGTTTGCGATTACGGCACAACCGCCGCGGGGAAAGATCCCGGCATCATCCTCGAGAGCGCGGAAAAAGGCGCCGTCAGCAGTAT
Source organism: Occallatibacter sp. (assembly GCA_052145815.1). Lineage (GTDB taxonomy): Bacteria > Acidobacteriota > Terriglobia > Terriglobales > Acidobacteriaceae > Telmatobacter. Next base: position 17,829 of record JBKQNU010000122.1, on the reverse strand, counting down.
CAAGGGCCACCTGGTCAGCGAGAAGAAGATCTCCCTCGGCGCCAGTAGCGGAGTGGCCTTTGAGGCCGAGAACGACAGCGCCCACCTCTCCGCGCGCATCTATCTCGCCGGCAACATGCTTTACCAGGTGATCGTGGCATCACCGCTAAGCGCCCCCTACGCTGACACGGCGCGCTTTCTTGATTCGTTCCAGCTGCTTCCCCCGCAAGCCACTCATTGAGCCAGGTTCTCCCGCAATCGAGAGCAAATCAGGCGAATGCTGAGTGGGCCGGTGCGCGTTCCGCATTCATCTCTCGTTCCTTCTGACCCTCCGGTAACTCTTAGTAACGTGCCTGAATAGCCACGGCCTAACCCTAGAAAGAGCTATGGTTTAGCTCTTCGTCTCGGTCTACATTCAATTCACGCTCTTGGATTGGTTGGCTTCCGGGTTTTCGAGCAATTACCGGAACAAACCTTTCCGAAGGGAACCCGCAGTCGCACAGTATGTGCGGAGATTCTGAGCGTGAGTCTTGTGAGTTACTGCCGGCACAGAAGTTCGTCGCCCGTGCATGGGTCAGCCGCACCATGCCTTACGCCCCGACCTGAAGTGCCAGATTACTTTGGTCCGCGTGGACGAATTTCGAGGGAGATTATGAAGAAATCCATTTTTGTTGCATGCGCGCTGGCAATGGCCATCGCGATAGCGCCAGCCGCCAAGGCTGGCTCGTTCAGCTTCACCGTAGCCGAGAATGGCATCAGCAGTTCTGGTGTCTTGACCTACTCGCCGATCTCTATCGGAGTGGATGAAATTACCGGGATCACGGGCACCTTCAGCGATCTCGGGGCCGGAATCAAGAACGCAAAAATTACCGGCCTGGTTCCTGGAAGCTACAGCTCATCCAATCCGTCAGAAGTTCCCGCGGCGTCCGGTTATTCCTGGGAGTACGATAACCTCTTCTACGCGGCGGGAGACGCGCCCAGCGTCGGCGGTTCCCCTGCGGGCGGCCTGTTGGACCTCTGGGGCGTACTGTTCACAGTCACAGGCGGCGACGAAGTCAATATCTGGGGCAACGGCGCCGGCAATCCGTACACCGCTGGCGACTCGATGGGCTTGTCTAACGGATCGTTTTCTGATTATGGAACGGCGATCGACTTCACCGCTGCACCGGAACCTCCTTCACTGATGCTGCTCGGAAGCGGACTGCTCTTCCTGGCGAGCTTGGTGTTCTGGAAGTCCAAAACCAGAATGGATCATCATCAGCCCCTGGTTTAATCCGTCTAGCTTCTCTCGAGTGTCGCGCGGCGGCCGAGGACACGAAAACCGTGTCCTCGGCACTGCCCTGCCCCCGAAACTAAGCGGCGACTCAAGCCACAGAGCCTGATGGAGTTCCTGGAGTAACTGCCAGCACGCGGCAGCGGTGCTTGCCGGCTGCGCTCCACGCCACGGCCATGTCGCTCTCGATGTACGCGCAATCGCCCACATCCAATGTCTCGTGAAGTCCTCCACAATCCAATTGCAGGCGGCCTTCGAGCACGTACATCAGCCCGCTGGTTTCGTGAAAGCAATCCGAAGCACTGGCAGCACCGCCCGCAGGAAACTCGATCATCTGCGCCACCAGCCGAGGTCGACGGCTTACGGTTTGCGGCGACGCGGTGGCCAGCAGTGGGCCCTCGCCCACCCCATTCAATGGCGTTATCCTGGCCTGCTCCATGCCTCGTTCGTGGCCCTGCAACTGTGATTTGCGGGTGACCGAGAGCGTGTGCCGTGCCGGCTCGTTGAAAAAGTAACTCATCCCCACCCCGTAGACGCGGCTGATCGTGGCCAGCGTGGGCAGCGTGGGGACCATCCGGTCCGTCTCCAGTTTTGACAGCAGCGCTGTCGAGAGCCTTGTCTCCGCCGCCAGCCGCGCCAGCGTCAGCCGCTTCTGCGTCCTCAACGCGCGCAGCTTCATCCCGATACGGTACGGCTCCAGCGACCACTGTGCATACGAAACAGACTTGCCCATCCTCTATGTTCCTTCCGGCCGCGAATGCAGCCACGGAATCAGTCTTTCAGCCGCAAGCCATTGCATTTCTGAAAGTTTTCTGAAGGTTTTCTCTTCCCCCTCGCACAACTTCACCCCAAGCTTCGCGTTACCATGGGTAAGCAACCCAAAAACAATGCCGGTGTCTGCCCGGCCGGGTCAAACTTCCTCAACCCAATTAAGGAGCACGACCTTCCCTATGTCTCTGCGAATTCCCCTGCGCTTTGCTCTCGCCATTTTCGCGTACACGTTTCTCGCTCTCGGCGCCGCGCCCCGCCTATATGCTGATACGGTGGTGCTGAAAAACGGCGACCGCCTGACAGGTTCCGCCGTAAAGCTCGACGGCGGCAAACTCACCTTCAAGACAGCGTATGCAGATGCCATCGCTATTGCCTGGGACCAGGTGACCAGCCTCACCACCAGCGTGCCATTGGTGCTGCCCACACCGAAGGGCAACCTGACGATCACTGCAATCGAGCGTTCCGATGCGGGCCTGGTTGTCACCACACCTGCGGGCTCCTCCACGCTGGATCCCGCCACGGTCACCGTCCTGCGCAGCCCTGCCGACCAGCAGGCCTATGAGGCATCCCTCCATCCAAGCTGGGCGCACGCCTGGGCCGGCGCAGCCAACGTCTCCCTGGCGCTAGCTAGGGGCAACTCAGACACCGTAACCTTTGGCGCCGGCTTCACCGCCGTGCGCGCCACCCGCACCGACAAGACCTCGCTTTACGCGCACACCCTCTATAGCGAGAACTCCAACGCCACACCCTCCACCAGCGCCAATGCCACCGGCGGCGGGCTGCGCTACGACCACAACGTCAATCCCAGGCTCTTCGCCTTCGGCACCGCCGACTTCTACGAAGATGCTCTGCAAGATCTCGACCTGCGCTCCACCCTGGGTGGCGGCTTCGGATGGCACGCCAGCAAAACTGCCAAACAGACCTTGGATGTTCTAGGCGGCGTGGTCTGGACCCACGAAAACTATTCGTCCAACGCTGTCGGGCCGAGCACAGCCAACAGCTTCCCTGCCCTCGATCTCGGGGAGGTCTACTCGCGCAAATTCGGTGCCGCAAGCCTGCTGACTGAGCAGGCCTATATTTTTCCCGATCTGAGCAGTCTGAGCCAGTACCAGTTCACCTTCAATACCACGTTCAGCACCAAGCTCGGAAAGATGTTCAACTGGGTCACCACCTTCAGCGACAACTACACATCCTTTCCGCCCCCCGGAACCCTGGACAACGACGCTGTGCTGACCACGGGACTCGGCATCACGCTCTCCCGGCCGTGAATTCCTTCTCGCTGAACCGAAGCGGGAATCGGAGATTGCGGTCCTCTGATCCCCGTTTCGAGGCTTGTTGGCTCATTCCGGACCTCTCGGCAATTCAAAGGAAGTGCGGACAGTGGAAAACTGGCAATCTAAATGCCAGCGGCGAGGAACTGTGTCCTATTACCGATCTCCGCATACAGATTACCCGCCGCTTCGGCCTTCCGTTCCCCGGCCAATTCCTCGGGTTTTTTGAAAATCTACCATTCAATCAACAATCCTTGCCGCAATATCGCGTCAGGTGAATCATCCTGACAGCCACGATTGGCCTCTCCGCAAGCCGTTGAAGACTCAGAGATCACCAAATCCCTTTGAAGGGCCTACAAAGCCGCTGTTTGCGCGGAGAATCTTGTGGAAAATCTTGTTTACTTAATAGTAACAAAGTAACCACTTTTCGTTACTAGAAACCAGAGGAGACACCGCTGATTTTGCTTCCAAGTGGTGCTATGGGCAGCGCATAATTGCCCATGCCGCAGAAAAACATAAGCAACGTCCTGCAAGTCGGTTTTTTGTGAGGGAGGCTGTTCATTCAATTCCCCGGATTGTCCATTGCCAAGTCCCAAGCAGCCAAGGTTCGCATACGCCATTCGCACTGGGCGAATGGCCTGACATAGGCAGCAGATAGGAACGAACTCAGAGGTACGGCGTTGGATCAGATGCATCAACCGTCATCAGCAGTCTCTTTCGGCTCCACAAACTCGCAGATCGGCAAGGACGGCGAAGTAACTGCCCTCGCCTTCGCTGGCTTCCGGCTTGAAGCCGACGGTTCTCTCTTCCGCGGAGAAACGCTGCTTCATCTGCCACCCAGGGAACTGGCTGCGCTCAGGATGCTCCTGGCCAACGCCGGGCAAATCGTCACTCCCTCCCAACTTAAGCAGGCCCTTTGGGGGGATGTCCACGTGACCGCGGACTCTGTGCCCAAATGTCTCTCTTCCTTGCGCAACCGCCTGCAGCCCGACAACTGCATCCAGACTGTTTACAAGCGCGGATACCGGCTTCTGGCGGAGGTGCATCCTTTCTACAGCTCCTCGGCCAACGTGCTCCCCCGGCTCGCCATTGCACCCTTCACCTCGGAATTTGGTGTACCCCAGCACCTCGGAACCGCAGTCGCGGAGGAAGCGATTGCCCGCCTGAGCAATGCCTCAAGGCCGCTCGCCTCGGTGCTGGCGCGTGACTCAGTCTTTGCCCTGGCCCTGCGCGGATTGAGTGCCCAGCAGATTGGCGCGTCGCTGCACGCAGACCTGGTGCTGGCCGGAACTCTGCGCTCCTTCATCTCTCATTTCCGCCTGCGCCTGGAGATGATTCGCGTCGTCGATGGCGTTCAGATCTGGGTGGAGGATCTCCTCGTTGAGCGAGACAGGATCGCCGGCCTCGAATCCGACCTGGCCAGCCGTCTCGACTTCCGGCTCAAATCGCGGCGGTTCGATTCCTGGCAGGCAGGCATTGAGCACGGAAGCATGGGGAATGTCCGGCATACGGTGCACGCTGCGGCGGGCGCTGGCCCAGCGCCGAGCATGAAGGGACAATATGCGCCTGACTCTCGGATAGAGCGGAGAGCGCCTGGCCCCGGTCGCAGGTCTTCCCAGCAGGATCGGAGAAGAGCGGCTCGGAGAAGCTCCGAAGCCCAGGCAGGCGCATCGGCGGGGAATTCATCGCTCAAACGAACCGTGGAATCGCTTTCCATCTCTGCCGTTGCAGAGCCCACATTCCAAGACGGATTCGGTTCCCCAAGCAGCGAGGCCTACGAGGTTTTTCTGCGCGGGCGCCACGAGTGGCAATCGATGGAACGGCACCGCCAGCAAGATGGTCTGAGGCTCATCCTTCGCGCCACTGAACTGGATCCTTCCTTCATTGAGGCCAAGGTCGACCTCGTCAACCTCGGCGTGATGCAGTCCTTCTATGGATACATGCCGCCGACGGTGGCCGCTGACCTGGTGCGCCGCACCGCCGAGTCCATCCCCGATTTCCCCAACAACGCGGAAGCTGTGCTGCCGGCCATGGCCTGGTTTCACCTGCATGTCGATCGCGATCTGCCCGCGGCGCTATTGGCAATCGAACACTCCACTCACCTTCCCCACGATCGGTGGGTCACGCGCGTGCGCACCAATCTCCACCTCAGCCGCCACCTCTTTGCTGAGGCCATCGCCCTGCTCCGCGCCGCCATCGAAATCGACCCCTTTTCCTGCTGGCTCCATGCGCGCCTTGCCTGGGCCCTGCATCTCGATGGCCAGGCCGCGGCCAGCCTGGAGCAGATCGATGCAGCGATGCGCCTCTTTCCGGAGTATGAAGGGGCCCGCTTCTATGCAGCCATGATTGCAGGCTTCAACGGAGACACCGCGCGCGCCGTCGAGATCGCCCAGGACCTGGTCCAGCTTCAGCCCTACTTCGACCCCGCCGCCGCTGTCCAGGCCTATGCCCTGGCTTCCGCGGGCCGCACCGCAGAGGCTCGCGCCATCCTGGAACGCCTGCAGTGGTTGGGCCGTGAACGATTCGTCCTGAAGTCCTTCAACGCTGCCGTATACGTCGCGATAGGCGACCTGGACGCAGCATTGTCCGCACTCCGCGCCGCCAACGAAGACCGGTGTCCCTGGTTCTTCCAGACGCTCGCTGATCCGCGGCTCAAGCCACTCCACGGCCATCCTGAGTTCGAGGAACTCCGCGCCATTCTCCCCGGCATGGAAGCCGCCGCGCATCGAGAAGGCAAAGCTCAATCCACTGCTGCCTTGCAAATCTGACTGCAGCTGGTTGCGAACAGAATCCTCTTAAATTACCTTAGTAAACCGATACACCTAGCCGGACTATCCCCCCGCCCTGTAGAGTTCCTAGCGGCTGCCATTTTCAGTTTCAGCAGTGGAGGGTTTCCTGATGCCGTCGCATCCCTGGCTTGCATTCGCGTCTCTAGCCTTCGTCTTTTGTACCGCTGCTCCCGCCCAGCAGGCGCCTTACCTCGACACCAAACTGCCCCCGGCGGAGCGTGCCCACGATCTGGTCGGCCGCATGACCCTCGACGAGAAAGCTGCACAGTTGGAAGATTGGGCCACTTCCATCCCCCGGCTCGGCATTCCTGACTACCAGACCTGGAACGAAGCTCTGCACGGTGTGGCCCGTGCCGGCTACGCCACTGTGTTTCCGCAAGCGATTGGCATGGGCGCAACCTGGGACACCCAAATTGTCCATGCCATGGGCAATGTGATTTCCACCGAGGCCCGCGCCAAGTACAACGAGGCGCAGCGCCAGGGGAATCACCGCATCTTTTATGGCCTGACCTTCTGGTCCCCCAACATCAACATCTTTCGCGACCCCCGCTGGGGCCGTGGCCAGGAAACCTACGGCGAGGACCCATTCCTGACCGCCAAGATGGGCGTGGCCTTTGTCCACGGCGTGCAGGGCGAGGATCTCGACCACCTGCGCGCCGTAGCCACCAGCAAGCACTTCGCCGTGCACTCCGGCCCGGAAAGCATGCGTCACGGTTTCAACGTCGACCCCTCGCCGCGCGACCTGGAAGAAACGTACCTGCCCGCTTTTCGCGCCACCGTCACCGAGGGCCATGTGCAGTCCGTCATGTGTGCCTACAACTCCATCGATGAGTGGCCCGCCTGCGCCAACAAAATGCTGCTTAAAGACCACCTGCGCGATGCCTGGGGTTTCAAGGGCTTCGTCGTCTCCGATTGCGGCGCCATTGTGGACGTCAACGCCGGCCACAAGAAGACACCGGACATCATGCACTCCGCAGCCCTCTCCATCCAGGCAGGAACCGATCTCTCCTGCAGCATGTGGACCCCCGGCTTCAACACTCTCGCCGACGCCGTTCATCAGGGCCTGGTTTCGGAAGATCTGATCACGCAAGCCGCCGAGCGCCTTTACACGGCGCGTTTCAAACTCGGCCTGTTCGATCCGCAGGGCAACAACCCGTTCGATCGGATTCCCTTCACCAACACCGGCTCTATCCCCAATCGTCAAACGTCACTGAAGGCCGCCGAAGAGAGTATCGTACTGCTCAAAAACACCGGAGTGCTGCCGCTGAAAGCCGCACCGGGACACATCGCCGTAATTGGCCCCACGGCCGATTTGCTACTCTCCATCCTCGGCAACTACGTCGGCACGCCACTGTTTCCCGTCACGCCGCTCGACGGAATGATGCGCCAGTTCCGCGCTTCGCCCATTGTCTACGCGCAGGGCTCCACGCTGGCTGCCGGCATAAGCGTGCCGGTTCCCCGCACCGTTTTTGGCCTCAATAAGGGCCTCAAAACCGAGTTCTTCGCTACTCCTGACTGGACTGGCCGCCCCGTTGCTACACACAACGAGCCTGAAGTGCAGACTGACTGGGAGAATGCCCACCCGGTCCGCGAGATCGAGACCAGCAACTACTCAGTGCGCTGGTCCGGTGCTCTCACCGTTCCCGCTCCGGGCCACTACGTCTTCTCGCTCGAGACCGGCGACAGTTTCCCCTACTCGCCCGAGGAATCCTACCGATTCATCCTCGACGGCAAGGTGCTCTCCGAAGGCAGCCTGAGGACGAACCCGGACCTTTCCGCCCTGGGCAACTTTCATTCCCAGCCCGGAAACTCGCCCACCGCGCCGTCGGAACACAAAAACCACAAGGTTCCTTCCATCGCAGTTGACTTCACTGACACGAATCCCCACGAGTTCCAGCTGGAATACTCGCATTCCGGCGATCAGGCCGGCGGCGGATTGACGCTCAAGTGGGAAGCGCCCGCCCAGGCCCAGCTTGACGAAGCCGTAGCCCGCGCCAAAGAGGCCGACGTCGTAGTGGCTTTCGTCGGCCTCTCGCCGGAGCTTGAGGGCGAAGAGATGAACATCAAGATCGATGGCTTCAACGGCGGAGACCGCACCAGCCTCGACCTGCCCGCGCCGCAGCAGAAGCTGCTTGAAGCCGTGGCCGCCACCGGCAAGCCGCTCATCGTGGTCCTGCAAAGCGGCAGCGCCGTGGCCCTCAACTGGGCCAACGAACACGCCCAGGCCGTCCTCGAAGCGTGGTACCCGGGCGTCGATGGCGGCAACGCCATTGCGCATACATTGGCCGGACTCAACAACCCCGCGGGGCGGCTGCCCGTGACCTTCTACGCCTCGCTCGACGGCCTGTCCGCCTTCACCGACTACAACTTCAAAACCTCTTCCGGCGGCCGCACCTACCGCTATTTCACCGGCAAACCACTGTGGGGATTCGGCTACGGCCTCAGCTACACCAGCTTCACCTATGGCCCGGTCAAGCTCTCAGCCGACGCGGTCAAAGCAGGAGACCCGATCACCGCAACCGTCACCGTTACCAACTCCGGCGCTGTCGCCGGCGACGAGGTAGTCGAGGCCTATCTCAAGACTCCTCAGAAGGGCGGCCCCATCCATTCCCTCGCAGGCTTTGAGCGCGTCAACATCCCTGCAGGCCAGAGCAAGGATGTAACCATCACCCTGGACCCGCGCACGCTGTCGACCGTCGACGATCAGGGCAACCGGTCCATTCTTGCCGGCAATTACACCCTGACGCTCGCCGGAGCACAACCGCAGGAAACACATTCCAAATCCGAAGCCGCATTCACCGTCAACGGCTCCCAGGCACTGCCAAAATAGATGGGCTGTCATCCTGAGCAAAGCGCAGCGAAGTCGAAGGATCTGCGGTTGCTCTTGCCTTAATCTGACTCCACCGCGATACTTCGGCTAAAGGGAGCGGCTCTTGCAAATCACAAATCTGTCTGCCGAACCGCTTGGAAAGTTGCATTCGTGGATTCCCCACGACCTGGATGCGGAACAAATTGTCTTTCTTCCCGATGCCTGTCCGGGAAAGTCGCCACTCCCGACAGGAACAGCTGTTCTAACCAGACAGGCGGATTGGCGCCGATTCGCGATTTCGGATTGCGGTTGCGGGATGCGGCTTGTGCGGTCCTCAATCCCCATCGGAGAATTCGATCGAGATCGGTGGAATGCAGTTGCCGATCATCTCCGTGCGAACAAGGGATCGCTTGGGGACCTTGGGGGTGGAAACCATTTCCTCGACGCGCTCGCACCCTATGAGGATGGTCCGCTTCATTTCCTTATCCATACAGGCTCGCGTAGCGAGAGCGGTCATGTCGACGCCCTCATCGACTCACCCGAGGAATTCGACAGTACGTTTGATCGAGTGGTGAGATGGGCGGCAGAGAATCGCTCGAGAATTAACGAAGGCGTCGATAGAGTCTTCGGCAAGACAGAGTTGATCCTTGACCTGGCTCACAACACTTACGAGCGACTCAGCGATGGGAGCGTCATCATCCGCAAGGGTTCTGTTCGCTTGCTGCCTGACGAGCTTTCCGTCTTGCCGTCACACATGTCAGGAGATGTTGTTCTCTTTCGGGCCAAGCCCAAAGTCGGTGAGATTCTAAACTCGATGAGCCACGGTACAGGGCGCAAGATGTCTAGAAGCGATTGCAAACCCTTCGCAGACACTTTCGATTACGTGAGTCTCCGCAATACAGTCCTCATTCCTGATGGGGTTGAGGACTCTTCGCTCCGGACGGATGGCCCCTTCGCCTATCGGGATCTTGATGAATGTCTGAGTTTGATCAGGGAATTTGTAGAGGTGGTGGCGCGGTTCGGAGTCGTCGGGTACATGGGACACCTAGGTTAGGTATCGAAGGATTCAGGCCGCACTCACACAACCCCGCTGCCGCCCCCGGTTATGAAGCAGCCTCGGCGAAGCGTCCGCCGTCAATCTCTCGGGTAGGAAGCTCTGAGCCGCTCTTCCTGCTTCACCAGCAGTTCCTGCTGTTCCAGCCGCTTGCGCTCCGTCTTCGCCAGCTTTTGCTGCTGTTCCAGCCGTTTCCGCTCAGCGCGGTCCATCCGATACTGACCGGAACCCACTCCGCTCGCCAGTCCAACGATGGCGCACACCAGCGCCCAGAGCAACAATAAAAGCCCCAGCGCGGTAAGCCCCAGGCCACCGACAGCGGCCGGCCCCGTTGTAGCGATCGACAGGTTCAGGTTGGCGGCTGAAAAAGGATAGGCAGCGTTGAAACCCGCCGTCCCAACGCCGTAAACAAAGATGATAGTCAGCCCGCATGCCAGAAAAAGCACAGCGAGAATCAGAGGACCATTGGATTTCATAGGGTAACCTCGTCCGTTTTATCGGCGGAACGCAATCCGCGCGCTCGAATCCCTCTTGGGGTCGGCGATACTGGGTGAGATGCACACTGCGCGGTGAAAGCCGCCCGGTGCAAATCATTCCCGCCCGCGCCGCCTCGTGACCTGCGTCACAGGTCGCCCCTACCTCATTCTTCAATAATCTCCAACGATGGGTGGACCATCCTGACCCGCGGGTGATATTCCTCCCTCAATCCCAAATGTTCGAAAGCAGCAGGGAGGCATTTTGCTCTTAGGCATTCTCAAGGAAACCGCACCCGCAGAAACTCGCGTCGCCTTGCTGCCGGAGAGCCTCAAATCCCTCCTCGCCCAGGGCATCTCCGTCACCGTGGAGTCAGGCGCGGGGCTCGCCGCCGGTGCCTCCGACACGGCCTACACTGAAGCCGGCGCAAGCCTCACCACAGACCGCGCGTCGCTGCTGGCCTCTGCCGACCTGCTGCCGCTGGTCAACGCCCCCGACGCCACGGACCAAGCTCGCCTCAAACCGGGAGCCGTAGTCATCGGATTCCTCAAGCCGCTCGACGCGCCGCAGGCGCTGGCCGCCGCCATCGACCGCCCAGCCACGCTGTTCAGCATGGAACTGATCCCGCGCATCAGCCGCGCGCAGTCCATGGACGCGCTGTCCTCGATGGCCACCGTCGCCGGGTACAAGGCCGTCATCACCGCTGCCGACCGGCTGCCGCGCCTCTTTCCCATGCTCATGACCGCCGCTGGAACCATCCCGCCCGCCCGCGTCTTCGTCATCGGTGCCGGGGTCGCGGGTCTGCAGGCCATCGCCACCGCCCGCCGCCTGGGAGCCGTGGTCGAAGCCTACGACGTCCGCGCAGCAGCCGGCGAGCAGATCCGCTCTCTCGGCGCAAAATTTCTCCACGTCGATCTCGGTGGCATCAGCACCGAGGGCGGCGGAGGCTATGCCGCCGAACTCACCGAGGAAGCCCTCGACCGCGGCCGCGATCTGATCACCCGCACCGCCGCGCATTCCGACGTCATCGTCACCACGGCGCAGGTTCCCGGCCGGCCCGCGCCGCGTCTCATCCGCCGCGCCGCCATCGAGGGAATGCGCGCGGGCTCCGTGCTGGTCGATCTCGCCGCACCCGCAGGCGGCAACTGCGAACTCACCCAACCCGGCGTGGAGCAGACCATCAATGGCGTTACGCTGCTCGCGCCGCTGAACCTGCCCGCGCAGGTCCCTGTGCACGCAAGCCAGCTTTACGCGCGGAATGTCCTGAATTTCTTGACGCTGATCGTGAAGAACGGCGAGTTAGTCCTGGACTTATCCGACGAAGTTCTCGCCGGCGCATGCGTCGCCCACAATGGAAACGCCGTCAACCCCCGCGTGGCGAAGCTACTCGAACCGGCCGCGCAGACAAATTAACTCCGCGGGTGCCCCAGGTCTCGCTTTCGAGACCTGGGATCGGGTCGCGCCGACTCGCTGACTTGCTGACTCGCTACTGAGACCCAATGAACCCTGCCGTCCTCATCGCCTCCGTTTACGTCTTCGCCCTCGCAGCCTTCCTCGGCTACCAGGTCATCAGCCGCGTGCCTCCCCTGCTGCACACGCCGCTCATGTCCGCTACTAACGCCATCTCCGGCATCTCGCTCATCGGCTCTCTGGTGCTGGCGGGAGCCGTTCATTATCCCCTGGGCGCTCACATTCTCGGCTTTGTGGCCGTCACCACGGCAACCATCAATGTCGTTGGCGGATTCGGCATCACCGATCGCATGTTGAAGATGTTCGGCAAGCGGAAACCGGAAGCGAAACCGGAAAAGAAGGAGGCGGCCAAGTGAGCCTGACCTCCTACTTCATGGAAGCCACCTATCTCGTTGCCTCCATCCTCTTCGTCCTCTCGCTCAAGATAATGTCTCACCCGGAAACAGCGCGCCGCGGCATGTTTCTCGCCGAAGGCGGCATGTTCGCCGCCATCGTTGGCACACTCGTCGGCGCGCATATCGTCACCTGGGTGTGGATCATCGCCGGCCTCACCGTTGGCTCCATCATCGGCGCCTGGATGGCCGTCAGCGTTCCCATGACCGCGATGCCGCAGCGGACCGCGCTCTCCCACGCATTCGGTGCGCTGGCCGCGGCTCTCGTCGGCATTGGCGAGTTCATCGTCAAGGCCTCAGAAATGGGCACAGTCACACGCGGCGCGCTGGGCTTTGAGGTCATGCTCGGCGCACTCACCACAACGGGCTCGCTCATCGCAGCCGGCAAATTGCAGGGCATCATCGCCGGCAAGCCCATCCAGTTCCGCGGTCAGAACGCGATCAATCTGATCGTCGCGCTGGCCATGGTCTCAAGCTTCGTTTTCTTCTGGATTCATCCCGAAACCGCCGCCGCCTTTTACACCATGCTCGGCCTAGCTTTCGTCTTCGGAGTCATGCTCGTCATCCCCATCGGCTCGGCCGACATGCCGGTCGTCATGTCGCTGCTCAATTCCTACGCGGGCTTGGCAGCTGCCGCCACCGGCTTCGTGCTCGGCAACAACGTGCTCATCATCGCCGGCACGCTCGACGGCTTCTCCGGCTTCATTCTCTCTGTGCTGATGTGCAAGGCCATGAACCGGTCGATCACCAACGTCCTCTTCGGCGGATTCGGAGCGGTCATCGCCGAGGCAGCCTCAGCCAACGCCGGCGGCGTGATGCGCGAGATCTCGCTCGACGACGCCGCCATGCAACTGGCCTTCGCCAATCGCGTCGTCTTTGTTCCTGGCTACGGCCTTGCAACGGCGCAGGCGCAGCATGCGTGCCGCGAGCTCGGCGAGTTGCTTGAAGACCGTGGCGTCACCGTCAAATACGCCATTCATCCGGTCGCAGGAAGAATGCCCGGCCACATGAATGTGTTGCTTGCCGAAGCCAACGTCCCCTACTCATCGCTCTACGAAATGGACCAGATCAACCCCGAGTTTTCATCCACCGACGTAGCCGTTGTCATCGGCGCCAACGACGTGGTGAACCCCGATGCGCGCGACAATCCCAAGTCACTGATCGCCGGCATGCCTATCCTTGAAGTCGATCGCTCCAAGAGCGTCATCGTGCTCAAGCGCGGCCAGGGGCGCGGCTTTTCCGGACTTGAGAATCCGCTCTTCTTCAAGCCCTGCACCACCATGCTCTACGGCGACGCCAAATCCTCGCTGAGCCATTTAGCCCAGGCCGTGCAGCGCATCTAGTGCACTAAACCAGGCAGGACTAGCCGCCCGAGTTAAAGAGGGATGAATTCCTGGATCAAATCGCTCAGCGATTCGTAAGCGGAAGGGCCGGTCAGAACACTTCTTGTCACCAGCGGCCCGACTCCGAGTGAGGATAGTTGCTTGAAGAGATCCCGAGGCTCATATTCTGCGCGCTCAAGAAAATCCTTTAGAAGCGGCTGGATATAAGCCAGATCAGCCGCGTGGACAATGGACTCAAGTTCCGGGTTGACGAGGAAACGCAGAACATTGGCCTCCTGCATGAGCGCTAGCAGGACGACTTGCGTATCCGCTCTTGTAGCGTAGTCAACCCCACGCCGCCTGTACTCCAGCACGCAGGCGCTGCTTTGCTGGCCTTCGCTCATCGTTGGATTCGGCTCGTTCAATTCCAGGACCCCAGCGCAAGTCACTGACCATCGTCTCGATGATATTTTCCACGAGGCTAGCGTTCGACACCCGGTTCAGGCATTTAGCAAATTCATCCACTGCGGATGAAAACTTCCATTCTTCTGGCAATGTACGCATGCGGCCCAAAAGAAGATCCGGATTCAAACCCCGCGCAACCCCCCGTATCGCCAGAAGGTATTGCGAGGATACATCGAAATAGATTCGCTGATCAAGATGGCGTGATGCAATGAAATGCGGCCGGTCCAGACCGCGGGGACCGCAGAACATGTGCCCATGATCGACGAAATAGGCACGGTTCTGGCCTCGTTCGTCCTCAAGAAATATAGCCTGCCTGTTGTCAGAATGGCCTGCACAGATATCGATCAGCCACGCCAGCCAGAAATCCTCGCGGTTCGAAATCCGCCTGAAACTGTTGCCAGGAAGTATCTCAAATATGCGTTTGTTGTCCCCGCCCAAGAAGCGCGACCCAAAGCACAATCCGCTCGCCGGCCGGAGCGACCCTTCCGCCGCCTGCAGCCAGCAGCCTGGATTCCTGTCAAGGAACTCGACGGTAACCAGCAGCGCCTTCCAATTGGGCACACTCAAATGGAGTGCTCGATAGAGCTCGGTTCCGATGGCACAGTTGAACGGCAAGTTCTGACCCTGGAGGTTGTTTGTGAATTTGGCAACATAAAGGTGCCCGTCACTCGCCCGCACTAGAGTTGGCTGTGAGCCCCCAGGTAACCTTTGAATGTAATGTGTGACAAATGTAAAGCCTGTTGCGCGACCCATTGGGTTCCTCTCGTACAAAAAATCGAATCGCCATTAAAAAAACGACTCGATAATCGACTCGAGAAACAACGATGTTGAAGGGGCACCGCGAGAACGAATTCAAGCCAACAATTAGTTGCGAGATACAACAACAGCACGCTCTGCGCCAATGCCGGTTTCCTGGGCTCGTCAGCTCACAATTCAATCATGTCCGGATCGGGGTCAATCCAAGCGAGGTTTTGTGGGCACGATATTCCCTTCCGCCTAATTATGCACAGGTTTTGCACAAGTGCGCATTCGTCAACTGATGAATTCTGAGAAAAGGCCCTGACAGAATCCTCGCGGATCAACAAACTGGCTATATTCCGTCAAAAAGGCCTATAAAAACCTAATCCGTTGGGAATATTAACGATTACTAAAGATTTCGGCGACCCCGTTTCCGCCCCTTGGATTCTATCCATTCTGCAAGCTGCTGTTGGTGTTGTTCAGGTTGTTCTCTGCGTAAATTGCGGAGAGATTGTTCAAAACTCCGAGGGCCATGGAAGTTGCTCCTTTGTGAGAATCACTGCTCCACGCACTAGACGGCGCTATCTCTTCCGCCAGGCCCTCCGCTCATTCCAGAAGGGCGCTTCTGCATCCACCCACTTCATTGGAACACCGCCGAAAAACCTTGGTAATTCTTTCAATGATCCTTGCAAACCATGACTGTCGCGTCCCTGGGCAATCTGTCCGGCTTCGCTCCACCCAGTGTCTCAAAGCGCTGCAAACACCGTTGGATTACGCATCAGCCTCTGTCCCATTACAGTCCAGCGAATTGACTCGATTCGGTGCAGCCTGGCGCACCGGTGCCCCATCCATTCGGTCGCCGCAGCGACCGAATGGGTGGGAGAGCACGAACCTGAAAATTCCGCCTCGACCGTCGCGGCTCTTCGCCACAAAAAAACGGCGGCAAGAGGATCGCCCCATGCCGCCACCGGTCTTGTAGTTCAACCGTATTTGCTCTCTGCCTGTAAACCTGTTGCTACAAAAAACTGTGTCTACTGCGCCGCACCCGCGCCGTCTTGCGGTGGAGGAGGTGCATCGGGCCCCGGAGCGTCATCCATCATGCTCTGCGGTCCCCCCGGCGCCGGAGGCGGTGCACCCTGCCCGTCTCCAGACGGCGGCTGCTGCCCGCGATTGCGCCAGTTCGGACGCGCCTGCCCGCCCGGACCGCCCCCCGGCCCACCACGGCCCCAATCCCCGTGTGGACGGCTGGCCCGGTCAGCTTCCATCTGCTTCCACTGTTCCGGTGTCAGCTTGCTGCGAATCGCCAGCAGGAACCGCGCGTTCGCCTTTTCCAGTTCCGCCCGTGCCTGCGCAACCTTGTCGATCTGCGCCAGAATCTCGCTCTCATTGGGCTGGTCCTGTTTCATCATCGGCTCCAGCTCCAGTTCCGCCTTTTGCAGACTGCCGCGCAGATCGACCAATGTTTCTCGATGCTGCTGCAGCGTGTCGTCCATCGCCTTGCGCTGCGCATCGGTCAGCTTCAACCGCTCCGCAGCCTGGGGATTGTTCCACCAGCGCCCATGGTCGCCCATTCCACCCATCGCCCGCTCAAACGGGGGCCGACGCTCCCCAAAACCACCGCCCGGCCCGCCCGATCCGCCAGTCGCGCTCGGATTCTGCGCGAACGCAGTCCCGGCCAGCAAAACGCCCGCAATTGCCATTCCCAACTTCAATCCCCAAATGCCCTTCATCCCTTTTCTCCTTCCCTCGAATGTCCGAGGGTTCCCAGTTTCAAATGTGCAGCCTCGCATGCTTACTTTGTTTCATCCATCATCTGCGCCAGCGGCTCCATCGCGCTCGGAACCTGCCTGGAAACATCGCTGTCCACATCGGCCAGCAAAACCTCATCGGATACCATGGCTGCCTGCTGCAGACGCAGCTGCCGCAGCTGCTCCGCAGCCCGCTGTTCAGCCGCGATCCGCGCCACCTCCTGGCGGTGATGCCGCTCAATCAATCCGCCGCTCACGCTTCCCGCAACCAGGACGCATCCCAGCGCCCAACCCGCAGCAAGCCGCCAGCTCCGCACCCGAACCTCATGCGTTGCAATGCGCGGGCGGCTGTACATCGCATCACTCCACGCGTGAACGCTGCTCTTGAAGTGCTTCAGCGCCTGTTGCAGTTCCACATCCTGCTCTACGTCCAGGGCATTCACAGCATTCTCCTTCAATCCGTTCGTTTCTTCGTCGAATCTCTTCATCATCGTTTGCCCCCCAGTTCCAGCCGCACCCTGGCCACTGCCCTCGATAGGTGCGCCTTCACCGTGCCCTCGCTCAATCCAGTCGCCGCGGCAATCTCGCTTAGCTCCTGCTCTTCCACATAGCGCAGCAAAAACACCGTTCGCTGCCGTTCGCTCAATCCCTTCACTGCCTTCCACACCTGGCTCACCCGCTCCCGCGCCAGCATTTGCTGCTCAACTGAGCTTTCACCGCTGGGCAGCCATTCGCTGGCCTCGTCCAGGTCCACTGAATTCGTCCGCGTCGTCCGCCAGAACTGCATGCGGCGATTGCGCCAGTGGTCCTTCTGCAGGTTGATCGCGATGCGCATCAACAAGGTCATCGCACTCGACTCGCCGCGAAAGCTCGCCCAATTGCGATGCGCCTTCAGGAAACACTCCTGCGTCAGCGTCTCTGCCAGATCGATGTCGCGCGTCGATGCCAGTAGAAATCGGAAGATCTGTGGCCGATGGCTTTGGACGACGCTGGAGAATTCCTGCGCGGTGTCGCCTTCCGCTCTTGCAATGGTCATCGCGTCCAGTGTGGTGCAGGCTGCCATCACTCTGGTAGACGCCCGCACGAATTTGAAGTTTACAGGCGCCAAACTTCTCCACACCCCGGGGTGTATCAGCAGCGCTGCTGACGCCTCAAACCCTAAGAGATGTACAAAGTTCTTTGCTTTCAGAGATTAAAAGCGCTTAGACTCGGATTCGCTGGCGAAAGCCGAGTTCCCCCGACGTGGTCGGCTGGCCGGTCTGCTCTGCGATCGG
>JBKQNU010000121.1:0-52251 GCA_052145815.1 Occallatibacter sp. | reverse complement strand
CATGTATACGCTTCGGCATTGATTCTGTGGCCTCTACCAAGCCGCAATTCGGCGCAAGAGGATGGGTGATCCCCGCACTGATGCAATTCGTCTCCATCATCGGATGGAATTCGCTGCTGCTGATCTTCTTTGCCATCCTTCTTCCCCAACGCCCCTGAAGCCGCCGAGGCGCAGATGAAGGTGGCCGACATCTATTACGAGCAGATGGAAAAGCCCGACCGCGACCCCATCAATGCCACCCGCGCCGAGCTCGAGTACCGGAACATGATCAACATGTTCCCCGATTCCACCCTCGTTCCCCGCGCCAAGCAGAAGCTGCGCGATGTGCAGGAAGTGCTTGCGGACCGGGAAGCCGGGATCGGTCTTTACTACTTCACCCGCGAAAATTTTCCCGCTGCCATTGCCCGCCTATCCACTGTGGTCGATACCTACCCGCTGTATTCCAAGAGCGATCAGGCTCTCATCGGAATCGGCGACGCGTACGCCGGCGCGGCCCATGCCGTGCAGATCGCGAGTAGGATTCCCGGCGCAACGCGCGAGCGGCTCGCGGCTATTTATCAGGACAAGGCCGCGCAGGCCTATGCCAGGGTAATCACCCGTTACCCCATGGCACCACATGTTGAAGATGCCCGCGACCGCCTTGTCGCTATGAACCGCCCCGTTCCCGAACCCACCGAAGCGGCCGTGGCCGAGAGCGATGCAGAGGAGCGCAGCCGCGCGAAGTTGCAATTTACCGACAGAACCCTGGGAATCATCCGCCACGGTCCCACGGTGGTTGAAGCCGTCCACGTCGGCGAGCCCTCCCTGGACGACCCCAAACGCACGCTTGCGCCGGATATCACCAAGCAGAACATCGCCATGTACAACGACGCCGTCAACGCCGGCAAGCCGCCGGCGCCCGCGGCATTGGTGCCGCCCACCAACGCCAATGAACCCACGCGCAGCGATCAACCCTCTACCGTACCGCTGCAGATGGCGCCGCCCGCGGGAGGCACCGGCGTAGGCGCTGAGATTGTATCCGCGCCGCAGGGCAATGGTGCACCGCCCGACACCAATGCCGGTCTCAAGGCCGTCGGCCCCGACAATGCTGTCGTTCCCGCTGCCGAAAAGCCCGCCGAAGCGCCCATTCCGGTCAACGAGGTCAAGTCCACCGGCGCCACCGCAACCGCCGTCAACGACAAATCCAAGAAGCCCAAGGTCGACAGCAAGGAAGAGTCCGACAGCAAGAAGAAAAAGAAGAAAGGCTTGGCTAAGCTCAACCCCTTTTAAGTTGGCAGTTCAATCGCATCAAAAAAGGCCGCACCCATTCGGGCGCGGCCTTTTTCTTTCGGTTCACCAGCCAGCTCATTTCCCAGCCTTGCACACGCAAGCCTTGAATCCCTGCGCCGAGTCATTCCGCAATGCGCAAACATACTCCGGCCAGATCAATCCGAGCAGGGGAGAGCTGCCGACATAGAAATTGTCGATATAGGCGCGACTGGCTTCCGTCTTCGCCCCCGGATCGGCCTCGAACCCGGCAATCACCTTGCTCACCGCCGCGGCAGAAAACTCCGCCTCGTGGTAGGTCTTCCCCCAGTCGTATTCCTCATGCCAGGCCGTGTCCACGCCCGTCGCGTTCGACGCCGCAAACACGCGGAAGTCCTTCAATCCCGCAGTTGCGGCATCCACGCGGGCAACGGTGAACGAGGGCGCATTCCCGTTGATAGGCGAAATGGACGAAACCAGCTTCACCGCCACGCCCTCGCCAGTTGCGGCTCCCAGGTCCGCAACGGCGCTCCGTGCCCCATTCTCCGCCTTCAGAATCCGCAACTCGTCCATGTGCGTATGCCCAAAAATAACCAGCTCGACCACATCGCTCGCCGCAGCGAGCACCTCGGCAATCTTCTCTGACCCGAGAAACATCTTCGGCCCCTTTGCGCCGCAAACCTGGTCGACCCTGGCCGCGCTTGCGTGCCCATCCACGCCGGGAGGAATGTGCGCCATTACCCAGACCTTCTCCTTGCTGCGCCGCGCCTCGTCCATTTGCTGCGCCAGCCACGCCAACTGCGCCTCCGCCCCGCTCGCGTCTGCCTTGCCCCCGCAAGTCGCGTAATTGGAGGACATGAATAGATCGTCCAGCACCAGCAGCCGCGCATTGCGCACCGGCTCCGGCAGCCGCACGCTGTAGTAGCCTCCCGCCGTAAACGTCTCTTCGGCGCTCTTCCGCTCGTCTGCGGGAAAGGTCTTCGTCACCTCCTCGCCCACCGCCGCGAGGAATTCGCCATGCGCATCGAGCCGGTAGTCGCCGCAGTCCGAATCGTTATTCCCCAGCGCCCAGTAAACCGGCACGCCGGGAAACGCCCCGTCCACTTCTTCCATCACAAAGTCCAGCGTCTTCTCCACAAACGCCCGGTAAGCCCCAGCCGCCGCATGAGGAAACACTGCGCCAAACTTGCAATCGAACGCATGAGCAATCAGGTCCCCGCTCACCGTCACAAACCGCGCTCCAGCCGCATCCCTCCGCATCGCCCGCAGGCTCGATTCCAGCAGCGCAAAGGACGTATCATCCCCGCGCGTTGGGCACCTCTCCTCCAGCGCCGCAAACCGCTGCGCCCGGTCCGCCGAAGGAGTGCCGCCAAGAATCCCCGTCCACTCACTCACCGGCGCAGCGGCCAGTTGCGCAGCCTTCCCAGGGTCAAAGAACGGCTCAAAATGAATGTCGCTCAAAAACACAGCCGGAATCGCCTGTTCGGACACCGCCCCGGCCGGCTTCACCTGCGCACTCGCTGCGCCTGTTGCCCACAAGCCAAGAACCGCAGCCGTTCCACAAATCCACCCATTCCTGCTCATCCGCGCTCCTTGACCGTCTGAAACCTTCCGCCCAGTGCAGAATACTGCCTCGTGCCCCATCCATTCCGCGTTCCTCCGCGGAATGGGTGGGAAACCGCGAACCCCCATCGTCCCGGTTCCCAACCCTCAATCTGCTAAAGTCAAGGGTGGTCCCCTCGCTCAAGACCCTCCCTTAAAGACGGATCAGCTCGAGACCCTGGGGGCTCGAAGACACCCCATGCCCCACGACCTTCCCAAATCCTACGACCCCACAGCCATTGAAGATCACTGGGCCGAATACTGGGTCCGCGAGAACCTGTTTGCCCAGCCCACGCCCCAACCCGGCTCTGAAGATCGAGGCGAGCCCTTCGTCATCCTGCTGCCCCCGCCCAACGTCACCGGCAACTTGCACATGGGCCACATGTTCGAGCACACTGAGAGCGACATCCTCGTCCGCTGGCACCGCATGCGTGGCGACCGCGTTCTGTGGATTCCCGGCACCGACCACGCCGGCATTGCCACCCAGATGCTGGTCGAGCGCCAGGTCGTCAGTGAAGGCACCACCCGCCAGCAGATGGGCCGCGAAGCCTTCGTTGCCCGTGTGTGGGAGTGGAAGCGCCACTACGGCGGCGCCATCCTCAGCCAGATGAAGCGCCTCGGCGCATCCGTCGACTGGCAGCGCGAATACTTCACCATGTCCGACGACCTGTCCGTTTCGGTTCGCGAAGCATTCGTTCGCCTTTACGAGCAGGGACTCATCTATCGCGGCGCGTACATCGTCAACTGGTGCCCCCGCTGCCAGACCGCCATCAGCGACCTTGAAGTCGTCCACGAAGAGCAGAAGGGCCACATCTGGGAGATCCGCTACCCGGTCGTCGACGATGCCGGCCCCGAAGGCCAACCAGGGAAAGAAACTGGCGAGTTCATCACCGTTGCAACAACGCGCCCCGAAACCATGCTCGGCGACACCGCCGTCGCCATCCACCCCGAAGACGCGCGCTACCTGCATTTCCACGGCAAAAAGCTGCGCCTGCCGCTCTCGGATGCGGGAAAGGAGGGCCGCGAAATCCCCATCATCCTCGACACCTGGGTAAGCCGCGACTTCGGCACCGGCGCCGTCAAGGTCACGCCCGCCCACGACCCCAATGACTTCGCCCTCGGCCAGCGCCACAACCTGCCCAACATCAACGTCATGGACGAGACCGCCCACATCAACAACGAGGGCGGAGCCTATCGCGGCCTCGATCGCTACGCCGCCCGCAAGCGCATCGTAGCCGACCTCGAAGAGCAAGGCCTTTTAGCCGGCGTCAAAGACCACACCAACAACATCGGCCACTGCGACCGCTGCAAAACCGTAGTCGAGCCGCGTCTTTCCACGCAATGGTTCGTCAAGATCCAGCCCCTTGCCGACAAAGCGATCGCCGCCGTCAAGCCGGGCCCGGACGGCAAGAAAGCCATCCGCTTCACCCCCGAGCAATACGAGAAGACCTTTCTCAACTGGATGGAGAACATCTACGACTGGTGCATCAGCCGCCAGCTCTGGTGGGGCCATCGCATCCCCGCTTGGCACTGCGCCACCTGCGGCAAAACCACCGTGCCCGCCCCCAATTCGAGTTCAGACCCCACCGCCTGCGAACACTGCGGCTCCGAAAAGCTCACCCAGGAGACCGATGTCCTCGACACCTGGTTCTCCTCCGGCCTGCTACCCGTCTCAGTCTTCGGCTGGCCCAACTTCGGCGGCTCTCAATCCGCACAAACGCTGAGTGCCCCATCCATTCCGCGCACTTCAGCGGAATGGGTGGGAGACCCAAGCTCTCAATCAGCCTCTGCCGGTTCAACTCAACCCGATCATCGAGACTTCGACGCCTTCTACCCCACCAGCCTCCTCGTCACCGGCTTCGACATCCTCTTCTTCTGGGTCGCCCGCATGATCATGCTCGGCATCTGGTTCGCGAAGGACATTCCAGAGAAAGACGGCAGCCCCCGCTCGCTCGCGGAATCGGTTCCATTCCGCGAAGTCTACATCCACGCCCTGGTCCGCGACGCCAACCGCGAAAAAATGTCCAAGACCAAGGGCAACGTCGTCGACCCCATCGAGATCGTCAAGCAATACGGGACTGACGCGGTGCGATTCACGTTAGCGTCCATGGCCTCGCCCGGCACCGACATCGCCTTCAACATAGCCAGAACCGAAGGCTACCGCGCCTTCGCCAACAAAATCTGGAACGCCGCCCGATTCATTTTCCAAAATATCGACCGCGCCGCGGAAGCCGGCATCGTCGTTGATCGCCTCGCGTTCCATTCAGCCGAGGAACAAGGCTCTGTAAAAGGGCACGACTTTAGTCGTGCCGCAACGCCCGCTGAAACAGGTCGGGCTTTAGCCCCTGCGGGCCTTCCTGCCGATTCCCCGCTCGAAGCCCACTGGATTGTCGCTGAACTCAGCGTGACCGCAGCCAAGGTTAACCAGGCCCTGGAAAATTACCGCTTCGACGATGCCGCCGCCGCAATTTATCAGTTCTTCTGGGGCAGCTTCTGCGATTGGTACATCGAGATCGTCAAGCTCCGTATCGACTTCTCCGAAACCGCAGACAAGGCGAAGACCACCGCGGCCCTAACCACGCTGGCTAGCGTCTTTGAAGCTGCACTGCGCTTGCTCTCGCCCCTCATGCCCTTCATCACGGAAGAAATCTGGCAGGCGCTCTACGATGGCGACCCGCCGTCAACGTCGATTGCGCTATCGCGGTATCCCGTTTCACCTTCTGGCCCTACCACCGAATCTCAATTGGCCCTCTTACAGATGGATGATCTGCAGAGGGTCGTTACGTCCATTCGCGCTCTTCGCAAGGATCTCGGTGTGCCCGAGAAGGAACTCATTCCTGTTTTCGTCCACGGTGGTAAACCTGAAAACGCCGAGGGTCGCAGAATCGCTGGCGTTGTGCTCTTCAACCAAGACATCGTGAAGAGTTTGGCGCGCGTTTCGAATGTATCCGCTTTTCCTCCTCCGCCCGGAGCACACAATCGCTCTGAAGCTAACTTCGACGTCGCTGTAATCTACGAGCGCACCCTCGACATCCCCGCCGAGCGCGACCGCCTGACCAAGGACATCGCCAAATACGAAAAAGGCCTGGCCGCCGCCGAGCGCCAGTTAGGCAACGACGCATTCCTAAAGAAGGCCCCACCGCAGGTGGTCGAAGGCCTCAAAAAGCAGGAAGCCGAAACCCGCCTGCTGCTCGAAAAAGCCCGCGCGGCTCTTGCCAACCTACCCCCATCCGGCGCACAAGGGGAGCGCTGAGCAATGCCCTGCGCCTGCGATCAATGCCTGCAGCACGCCCAAACGCTCGGCCTCAATGCCAGCGCATCTTCGCGCGAGGCGATCCGCAAGGCCTATCGCGACGCGGTCAAGCTCTGGCACCCCGATCGATTCGAGGGCGACCCCGGCCACCAGCCCGATGCTGAGGAGCATTTCAAGCAGGTCCAAATTGCCTACCGCGCGCTCACGGATCACAATCGGAGCCCGGTGATCTTGTCACTTGAGCCAATCGACCCCAGGCCCGTGCGTCCGGCATCAATCTCGTTTGGCAATGCGCCCGGAGCCTTCACGGCGCCGCGCCTTCCGAAGCAGGTGGAGCAGATCATCGCAACCCATCTTGGCCCGGATCAGAAGGCCCTGGCCATCGTCGACCTCTCCCGGGACGCAACCAACCCCGGCGACTTCTCGCAATTCCTTCTCCTCGCCAGCCATGCGGTCATCGTGCGCGACGCCGAGGGCAACGACTCCATCATCTGGTACACCGACCTCGGCGACATCAGCCTGATCGACCACCGCAAAGACGGTAAATGGGGAGTATGGCAAACTGTGCTCGAGAAGGTCTCGGGCACCGAGCAGAAGTACACGCTGCAGATTCACCGCCGCAACGGAGCCCACTTTTTCTCCCTCGCCGGCCAGGCAGATGACAGCGTCAAGAAGGTCATTTATAACTTTCTACTGCACAAGAAATATCAACCGCACGTCTGAGAACCTGTCAAAAAACCGGGATTTGCCAACTCCAACCCGGCACAAACGCTCCGTGCCCCATCCATTCGCGTTTTTTTGCGAATGGGTGGGAGACCACAAACCTCAACCGGCCCCTTGAACTCGGCTTTTGGACAGTTATAAGCGCAGGAAAGAAGCACCATGGATTGGAAGAGCAGCCGCATCGACGCATTGCTTGAGCAGGCCCTGGTGGAAGACCAGGCCGCCAAGGATGCCACCACCAACCTCACCATAGATCCCGAGTTGCGCGCCACGGCGTCCATCGTCGCGCGCCAGGAGATGGTTTTGGCCGGTCTTGGCGCCGTGCCCCGCTTCCTTGAAGTCTTTGCCCGCCTCGATCCCCGCCCGCAGGCCCACAACCGCTTTGAAGTCGTCCACCATCCGGAGATGTTCGATGGCGTCCGCGTCCATCCGGGCCAGGTGCTTGCCGTCATCCGCCACAACGCCCGCGTTCTGCTCAGCTGCGAACGCGTAATCCTCAACCTGCTGCAGCACCTGAGCGGCATCGCCACGCTCACGCGCAAATACGTCGACGCCATTGAAGGCACCCGCGCCCGCGTCCTTGACACCCGCAAGACCGTCCCCGGCATGAGGGCTCTCGAAAAATATGCCGTGCTCTGCGGCGGAGGCACCAACCACCGCATCGATCTGGCCTCCGGCATTCTCATCAAAAACAACCACATCGCCCTCGGCGGCGGCCTGCGCGCAGCCCTCACCCGCGCACTTCAGAACCGCAAGCACCACCAGCGCATCCAGGTCGAAGTGCGCAACGCGCAGGAGCTTGAAGAAGCCCTCGAATGCGGCGCCGAAGCCATCCTGCTCGACAACATGACGCCCGACCAGGTCAGGAAATCCGTGGCCCGCATCAAGCAGGTCATAGCCGCCAATCCCGGCCTCGGCTCAGAGCCGCGCCGCATCCCCACCGAAGCCAGTGGCGGCATCGTCCTTGAAAACATCCGTGCCTACGCCGAAACCGGCGTCGACTTCATCAGCGTCGGCGCATTAACCCATTCCGCCAAAGCCGCCGACATCTCCATGCGCATCGTCGCCGAGTGACCCAGGGTCTTTGCAGGATGTGATATGACGCCGGGCGCCCCATCCTCGCGGCAATGGAATCTCAACCAGGCACGAATGTGGGTACCCCATCGATGTACCCTCTGGGTCGCGCGTTCTTTTTTTGCACCTAGTGCCCTGTCTCCGTTGTTTAAATCAAAAACCCCCTGTCATCCTGAGCGAAGCGTACTTCAGCGGAGCCGAAAGCCTGCCCTGAGCGTAGTCGAAGGGGACCTGCTTTTCTGGAAGCTCGCGGCAAACCAGTCAATGCAAAACAAGTGCCACGAACTTCTGAGACACCACGCTAGGATGGGAAAGCACGAATCCAATTAGAAGGGATTTCCGACTTCCTGAATCCCCAAGGTCAGACCCACCACTCCATGTTCGATCTCCCCACCCTCGAAGCCGCTCTCGCCCGCACCATCTACGCCGGCAAGCTCCATTTCTCTCCCGTCACCCAATCCACCAATACCGACGCCCTTGAAGCCGCCCGCGCCGGAGCCCCTCACGGCTCCGTTTTCTTCGCCGACGAGCAACTGGCCGGCCGCGGCCGTGGCAACCATGCCTGGCACTCCGCCGCCGGCCAGGGCCTCTACGTCAGCATTCTTCAGCGCCCATCCTTCCCGGCCGCCCACCTGCCGCTGCTGCCATTGGCCGCCGGCCTCGCCGCAGCCAAATCCATCCTCGCCACAACTTCCCTCTCAGCAGATATCCGCTGGCCCAACGACCTGCTTATCGGCCAGCGCAAAGTCGGCGGCATCCTGGTGGAAGGAAAAACCGAGTCCAATACCGTCTCCTACGCCGTAGTCGGAATCGGCATCAACGTCCATCAACGTGCATTCCCCGGCGGTCTCGATACGCCCGCGACCTCGTTGGATCTCGAGACCAGCAGCCCCGTGTCGCGCCAAACCCTGCTCATCGAGTTGCTCAAGTCCCTTGAGCACGAGACAAATGGCCTCCTCGATTCCGCAGCCATCGAAATCATCCCGCGTCGTGTGCAGCAAGCTTCCACATGGATCGCCGGCCGCCGCGTCCATGTGCACGGCCCGCAAGCCTGCACCGGCATCACTGAGGGCCTCGACGAAAACGGCTTCCTGCTCGTCCGCACCGCAACCGGACTGGTCACGGTGCAAACCGGCGGCCTGCGCGCCGCCGAAGACGAGCCGCCGTTCAAGAACCGACCGCCTCTGAAAAGCGAATTAGGAGATATAAGCTAAGAACACCATGCTTCTCGCGCTCGATGTCGGCAACACCAACACCAAGCTCGGCCTCTACTCGCTCGACGCCGAGCCTCCCGCGCTGGCCGCCAACTGGCGCCTCACCACCCACCGCACCCAGACCGTGGACGAATACGGCGCGCTGTTCATCAATCTGTTCCACATGAAGGGCATCGACCCCGCCCAGGTCAAGCACATCATCATTGCATCGGTCGTCCCGCCCATTGAATCCACCCTGCGCCAGATGTGCGAAACCTACTTCCACATCGAGCCGTTGTTCGTCGAGCCCGGCATCAAGACCGGCATGCCCGTCCTCGTCGACAACCCCACCGAACTGGGCGCCGACCGCCTCTGCGACTCCATTGCCGCCTTTGAGAAATACGGTGGCCCCTGCATCGTGGTCGACTTCGGGACCGCTACCAAGTTTGAAGTCATCTCCGAACGCGGCGAGTACCTCGGCGGCGCCATCGCACCCGGCCTCGGTCTCAGCGCGGAGGCGCTCTTTTCCCGCGCCGCCCGGCTCAGCCGTGTGGACATCAGGCGCCCCGCCAAAGTCGTCGGCACCAACACCATCGGCCACCTGCAAACCGGCCTCTATTACGGCTACATCGGCCTGGTCGACGGCATCCTCGACCGCATCGTCGCCGAGCTGGGCGGTGCGCCGCGTGTCATCGCCAGCGGAGGCCTGGCGCACCTCATCGCCGCCGACTCCCGCTACCTCTCCGAGATCGACGACATGCTCACCCTCGACGGCCTCCGTATCCTCTTCGACCGCAATCGCGCACCCCGCCCGCGCATCCGGCCACATTAACGTACTCGTGAATTGATGAACGCATCCGCGAATTGCTTCTCGGAGTTTCGTATCAGGGCATGACTTCAGTCATGCCGAAAATGCCCGCAAAATGAAATGGGCTTTAGCCCCCCGGGGGAATTTTCTCCAGAAAGTTTCATCCCACGCCGTGCAAAATTACTTCAATTACTTCACCGAGATCGAAGAGCGCTTCCAGCAGCGCCGAGGCTCGCTTTTACTGCTCTCCACGCTCGACTGGGCGCTGATTGAAACCTGGCGCGAAGCCGGCATTCCCCTAGACGCAGTCCTGCGCGGCATCGACGCCGCCTTCGACAAATACGAGGCCCGCCAGAAGAAAGCCCGCATGAGGCGAATCAACGGCCTCGCCTGGTGCGCACAGGCGGTGATGGAAGCCGCCGAAGAGCTCCGCGAAGCCGCCGCCGGCTCCGCCAAACCAGACACCGCAGCCGAGCCCCGCGAGTCCGGCTTCGAGCACGACCGCATCGCTGCCCACCTTGAAGCCGCCGCAGCCGCACTCGACGCCGCTACTGTCGCCGGCGAAGCCTGCACCGCGACGGCGGTCCGCCTGCGCGAACTAGCCGGAGCCGTCCGCGCATCAGAACCGCGGAGCTCCAACGACAGCACAGCCGCACCCGAAAGCGCCGCCGCAAGGGATCTCGAAGCCCTGGAGCGCACCCTCACCGTCCTCGAAGAGAAGCTCTTCGCCGCCCTTACCGCCGCCGCACCGGAAGACTTGCTGGTTCGGCTCAAAGAGCACGCCGCCCGCGAACTCGCCCCCTACAGGGCAAAGATGGGCGCAGTCCAACTGCGCCAAGTCGAGCGCCAGTTTGTGCAGAAGCAGCTCCTCGTCCACTACAACCTTCCCCGCCTCAGCCTCTTCTACATGAGCCAGCAATGAAGCCGCGCAAGCCAAATCCTCAATCGCCCAAGCTCGCCCAACCTAAAAAGCCGGGTGCCCCATCCATGCGCGGTTCTTCCGGCGCATGGGTGGGAAACGATGAA
Source organism: Occallatibacter sp. (assembly GCA_052145815.1). Lineage (GTDB taxonomy): Bacteria > Acidobacteriota > Terriglobia > Terriglobales > Acidobacteriaceae > Telmatobacter. The sequence goes on along the minus strand of JBKQNU010000121.1, from coordinate 41,327 downwards.
CCCGGGCCCGCCGCGCAAAACTCCGCGTCGGTGAAGGATGCGCGATCCGAAGTGAAGGGTACCGGCTCTAGCCCGTACATCAACCCGCCAGAATCGGCCCGGGCTTTAGCCCCCGAGGGAAACTCTGCCCCACAGCCGCAACTCGTCGATATCGCCAAGCCCATCTACGGAGGCGCATTCCTGGCCCGCGTTGAAGGCAAGGCCGTCTTCGTCCCGCTCACCCTGCCCGGCGAACAGGTCCGCATCCGCATAACGCAGGACAAGCGCGGCTACTCCACCGCCGAACCCGAAGAAATCCTCAACCCATCCCCTCACCGCATCCCACCCCAATGCCCCCACTTCGGCGTCTGCGGCGGCTGCCATTACCAGCACATCGCCTACGAAGCCCAACTCGAATTAAAGCAAGCCATCCTCCGCGAAACACTGGAGCGCGCCGGCGTTCAACCCCCGCCAGAAATCAGCGTCCTCGCCGCCGATCCCCAATCGCGAGCATGGTCTTACCGCAACCGCGTCCGCCTGGGCTTCAACGCCGAGGGCAACCTTGGCTACCGCGGCCGCCGCTCCAACGTAGTGATCCCCATCCGCGAGTGCCCCATCGCCGCACCCCTCCTCGTCCACGCCGCGCTCGCCAGCGCGGAAATTATCCGCGATCTGCCCTGGTCACCACGCCCAACCGAAGTCTCTTTCTTCTCGAATGCCGACGAATCGGCACTCTTAGCCAGCGTATCCACGACATCCCGTGACCCGGGCCGCTTCGTTCAGTGGGCCCGCGCCCTTCAAGAGCGCATCCCAGAATTGAAAGGTGCCGAGCTCATCGCGCAAGCGCCTGCCGGCAAGCAGATGCGCACAGTAGGCGAATGGAACTGGGGCTCAACCAACCTCACTTACCCAGCCGCCGGCTTCGACTATCGCGTCGACCGCGGCGCATTCTTCCAGGTCAACCGCTGGCTCGTGGACGCCCTCGTCGATCGCGTCTCTACCGGCCATAGCGGCAAGCTTGCCTGGGACCTCTTCGCCGGTGTAGGCCTTTTCGCCCGCAAACTCACAAACAGCTTTGACCGGGTGATCGCCGTCGAGTCCGCCCCGGCCTCAAAAGCTGCCCTTGAACACAACCTCCATGGCACAACCGGCGAAGCCATCCATGCCGAGACCCTCCCATTTCTCCGCCGCAGATCGAAAGAGAAGCCTGAACTGATCGTCGTTGACCCTCCCCGCACCGGCCTTGGTCCGGAGATCACCACCCTCCTCGCCGAAATCGCCGCCCCCACCCTGGTCTACGTCTCCTGCGATCCCGCAACCCTCGCCCGCGATCTCCGCCCCCTCATCGCCTCCGGCTACCAGATCCAATTCCTGACCCTGGCCGATCTCTTCCCCCAGACCTTTCATCTCGAAACAATCGTCCATCTCGGCCGCTCCTGAACGCGAGTCGCTCGTATCCATCCGCGCCGCCAGCCACAAAAGTCTCCCCATTGCGGAGCTCTTCCTAACATCGATTCCAAAAATGCATTACCCTTAACGCCCATAGAACCACCTCGGCTTTCCACGCAATGCAGACCGAAATCCCCAATTTCGGACAAGCCTTCGACCGCGCAGACGCGGGCACCCTGCGCGCCGGGCCGGCCCTTGTCCCTTTGTTCCATGCCGCCTGGCTCTTCGCTGCCGGAATCACCCTCGCCCATTGGCTCTGGCTCCCCCCCAGCCTGCTCCTCATCGGTTTCTTGCTGGTAGCCGTCCTCTCGGTCCTAGCCGCATTCAACGCACAACGTATTGCCTGGCTCCCGCTGGCCACCCTCTGGGTTCTGTTCGGCGCCTGGTGCGGAGAAATGGAACCCCATCCGGCGCCCGCGCCTGCCCTCGCCGCCCTGTCTGACGGCCTGCTGCGCACCGTCGAAGGAACGGTCATCGACGCCGGCCCCGTCCGCTCTGAACGCGAACAGGATCTCGACGCGCCCGCCACTCTTGAGCGCCCTTCCCAGCGCATCGACCTTCGCGTCTCCACCCTCGAAGTTGTCACTGATGACGCCGATGCGCAGGTCTCAACTTCAGGCGCTGTCCGCCTCACCGTGCGCTGGCCGGTCAGCCGATCCGCACAACAACCCACTCCACAGCCCTTCCAATGCGGCGACCGCCTCCGCGCCGTGGTCCGCCTGCTCCCGCCCGAGACCTATCACGACCCCGGCGTCTGGAGCCGCGAAGACTATCTCCTCGACCAGGGCATCACTTCCTCTTCCACCGTCAGCGTCGATCAAGTGGAGCGCGCAGGCCACTCGCCCGCATCCTCCCTCGCCTGCCGCCTCAGCACGTTGCAGCACGCCTCCACAGCACGGCTGCTCGCACTCCCCGCAGCCATGCACGCCCTTCCTGCGCCTTTGCGCCTTTCGCCCGATGACGCCGCCATGCTCGCTGCCATGGTCGCCGGAGACCGCACTTATCTCACCCCGTCCCTGCGCGTCGGCTTCGAACGCACCGGCTCCTTCCACATGCTGGTCGTCTCCGGCTTCCACCTTGCCATCGTTGCCGGATGCATCTTCTGGCTCGCCCGCCGCCTGCGCATCCCCCAGGTCCCGGCCACACTGGTCACCATCGCCGCCTCGTTTGCCTACGCCCTCTTCACCGGCTTCGCCACCCCTGTGCAGCGCTCCCTGTGGATGGTCACCCTCTACCTGCTTGCCCGCCTCGTCTATCGCGAACGCAGCCCGCTCAACACCATCGGCTTCGCCGCGCTCTGTCTGCTCGCCGTCAGCCCCCGCAGCCTGTTCGACTCCAGCCTGCAAATGACCCTGCTCGCCGTTGTCGCCATTGCCGGCATCGCTGCGCCGTTACTCCAGAACACCATCCACCCCTACATCGTCGCAACGCGCAACCTGCGTCTCACCGCCATCGATCCCAGGTTGCCTCCAAAGCAAGCTCATTTCCGCGAAACCCTGCGCGTCTTTTCCACTGCCTCCGAAGGCACCCGGTTCGAACGCCTCAGCTGGCGAGTCATCCCCTTCTCCGTACGCTTTTTTCTGCGCGTCGTCGAACTGCTCGTCGTTTCCTGCATCGTCGAGCTGGCCATGACACTCCCCATGGCCCTCTACTTCCATCGCATCACCCTCTTTGCCCTGCCCGTCAACCTGTTCATCCTGCCGCTGCTTGTGCTTCTCATGCCCGCCGCGCTGTTTACGCTCATCACAGCTCTTGTCTGGCCCGCCATTGCTTGGTTTCCAGCCATCTTCGTAGCCCTGCCTCTTCACTTCGGAACCTGGCTCGTACACCTCTTCGGCTCGTTCGCCCTGGGCGATTTCCGCATCCCCGCCCCGCTCCTCATCCAATCGGCCGCTTTTTGCGCGTTGTTCGCCGCAGCCATGGTGCTGGCTTCCGGATCACGCTGGCAGCGCCGTGCATCCTGGGCCGCCATGATTCTTGCCGCCCTGGTCGCAGTTGCCCCACGCCCAATTCAGCACCCCAAAGACGCCCTGCTCATGGAAGCCATCGACGTCGGCCAGGGCGATTCCCTGCTCCTGATTACTCCGGATGGAAAGACTCTCCTCGTCGATGGCGGCGGCTTCGGCGGAGGCCCGCACCAGGCCCCGAAGGACTTCGACATCGGCGAAGAAGTGGTGTCGGAAGCTCTGTGGTCCCGCGGCATCCGCCATCTTGACGCCGTGGCGCTCACCCACGCCCACTCCGATCACATGGGCGGCCTGCCCGCCATCCTGCGCAACTTCCATCCCGCCGAGTTATGGGTGGGCAACAACCCCCGCTTCGGCGCCTACAATGCTTTGCTCAATGAAGCCGCCGCTCTCCACGTCCGCATGCGCTCCTTCCGCGCCGGCGACGCACTCCTCTTCGGCGACACTCAAATCGCCGTCCTCGCGCCCTTTCGCAACTACCAGCCAGGCCCCGATCCCACCAACAACGATTCCCTCGTCCTGCACATTGCCTACGGCGCAACCTCAGTCATGCTCGAAGGCGATGCCGAAGCCCCCATCGAACAAGCCATGCTCGCCGAGTCCGGCCTCCAAAGCACGCTGTTGAAAGTCGGCCATCACGGCAGCATCACCTCCACGCGCCCCGAATTTCTTGCCCGCGTCGCGCCGCAATGGGCCGTCATCTCCTGCGGACTCCATAACCGCTATGGCCATCCCCGCCCCGAAGTCCTCGCGGCACTGGAGGCAGCCAAGGTCCGCACCTTCTCGACCGACATCACCGGCGCCGCCTGCTTCCTTCTCAACGGTAAAACCGTCACTGCCGACCCATTTTGCGGATGGCCGCAATAATATTGAAGCGCTTTGCAGTCGTCGGCGCGGTCCATCAAAACCTCATCCGAACCCCCAACTGAACCTGCCGCTCCCGGTAGAAATCCGTCGCATTCACATTCAATGGCTGCCCAAACGCCGGCGTGGCAAGGCCGGTCGTGGGGTTGATTTTCAGGCCGGTGAGAAAATTCAGCGACGGCAGCGTATCCGCCGTGCCGGACTCGATGTAGTAGCCAGTGGTCTCCAGTTCCGTCACGTTTTGGTGGTTGAACAGGTTAAAGCTCTCCATCAGTAATTCCAGCTGGCGCATCTGGCCCAGGTCGAACTTCTTGCCCAGGCGCAGGTCGGCCTTCCAAGTCGCAGGGTAGCGATACGTATTGCGCCCCACGCCAACTACCCGGTTGTCGCCGCCAGAACCATTCATGCCCGGCCCCAACCCCACAATTGGCGTGTTCCCATCGAATTCCTCTGCCAGGGAGCCCGAGGTGCGCATCGTGTACGGCAGGCCGCTGCGGAACTGCCCGATGCCGGAAACCATCCATCCGTTCGCCGCATGGCCGGCCTTGCCGCGCAGCTTCCACGGTGGCTCATAAATCGCAAACGCAACCGCCGAATGGCGCATATCCAAATCGCTGGTTCCATACTCCTGGCTAAAGTTGGCCGGGTCCAGCGGGCTCTCGCCGGGGTTCCAGTCCATGGCGTGCGAGTAGGTGTAGTGGGCGTGTAAGCTAAGTCCGCGGCGGCCATAACGGACCACCCTGAGCATCGCCGCCTCATAGGTCGAATTGGCCCTGCTCTCGATGTTGAGGATCTGCTGGTAATCCGGGCAGAGCCACCCGGCGACGGCTGTGCTTGTCGGCTCGTAATACGGGCAGGGCCCTGCGCTTGTCGGCAATGAAGCGTAAAAGGGAACCTTGATCGTCGGGGTCTTGATCGGGCCGAGGCCGAGGAAGCCACACGCTGTGTTGTCGGTGCCAGTTGGCGCTTGGTCACAGACCTGGTAGGTGATGGGCTGGAGAAGCGTCGATGGGCCGAGATCCGTATCGATATTGGTGTCGATATAGACCGGCAGCCGCCTTCCCAGGCTTACCAGCGCACTTGCTGTCACCTCTACATGCCCGGGTAGCTCTTCTTCAAGAGCCGCCACAGCTTGGTGCACCTCCGCATTCCGGAAATTGGACGCGAACTCGACCGCCCCCGGCTTCACCTCGCTCCCCGGCGGTCCGCGCAGCACGTAAGGAAACGGCGGCGCACCGCCGGCGCAAAACTGACAGTCGTCGGTGGGCCGCATGAAAAACTTCAGGTCGCCGTTCGCGCTGCCGGTCTGTGTCATTGCCGTCTCGATTGTGGCGTTTTCGGTCCGCCCAAAGTACATCCCGTAACCCACCCGCAGCACTGGCCAGTGGCGCTCAAGACTGCCAAAAGCCACGCTGATCCGCGGACCCCAGTCATTCCCCAAACTCGGCAGCTTTTCGGTCAGCGGCAGATCCATGTTGACGGTGGCCGCAATCGGCGGCGGCAGTTGTTCCCGCTCCCAGCGCAACCCTCCGCTCACCACCAGCAGCTTCCGCGGCTGCCACTGCACCGTCGTGTATGCCGCCCAGTCGTTGGTGCTCAGGTTCCAATTGCTCGGCCCCAATGTTTGCGAGTAGTAGGAGTAACACGGCAGAGAACCCAGCCCGCGCAGATTTCCACCCGAATCGCGCCACACCTTTCCCGTCTCGTCGCAGCCGTGCTGGGTGTCAAAGTCGTTCGGATTCTGAAGCCCAAACGTGCCAAACACCAGCGCATCCGAGGCAAAATTCTCCACACTGGAGTAGGCGTAAGTACCAGTCTGGTTGCGCAGCAGGCTGGTCGCGTCGCCGTTGTGGCTCAGCGCAAACCCGCTCTTCACCAGCAGGTTCCCGCGCACCCATTCCACCGCCTCCTGCGCCTGGGTCAGGCGCTCGTCCGGATAGCTCCCCGCACCGAACCTCGACGGATTTCCGATGGTGAAGCCGTAGCGATTATCCACCACGATCTGTGGCAACTGCCCCCAGGCATTCACATCCGATTTGAGGAATGATCCTTCATATGTCGACGGCGTCTCCGCATGGGCGCCCAGAATGTTCCGCCCCAGCGACCCCTGCGTCACCGCCAGCAGGTTGGGTGTCAAGAATGCCTCCCACCGGCCCAGCAGCAACTCCTCGCTGGCCTCGCTCGACCCGAAACTGTTCGTTCCATATGTCTCTGAAACCCGCGTCAGCCCTCCGCCCGGCGAGTTCCATCGCGCCCCCGTCCCTTCCAGCGTGAAGCGATGGCGCTCGGCCGCCTGCCAGTCCAAGCGCCCAAAACCCACCCATTGCGCAGCCTTGCGCGGAGCCGGGCCCAACAGCCCGTCCAGCGTCGCCAGCGTTGTTGAATAGGCTGCAAGTCCCTGGGCGATGCCATTCGGGCAGACCACAGGCTGCCCTGATTGTCCCGGGCCCGTCAATTCCAGCCTCGCGCAAAGCGCCTGCATCTGGTCATTCGACGGTTGCGCAAAGAACAAATCAGGGTGCTTCACCATAGCCAGTCCCGGATCGTCGCGCTGGTAGCTGTCGAGCGCGCCAAACCAAAAAAAGCTTTTCGCGCTTGATTTGGCTGCCCACCCCCACGCCCCACACTGTTTCACGGTCCGGTGGCGTGTACGATTCGGCGGTAAACACAGGCGTTGAGCTCGGCGTTCCCTGAGCGGTCTCTTTCACCCACTGCGTAAACGGGTTCTGCGCGCCCCAGGTATTCTGCCGGTCAAACAGAAATCCCTGTCCATGCAGCCCATTCGTACCGCGCATCGTCTCCACGTTCAACTGCCCGCCGGCCGCGCGCGCTCCTTCGGCCTCCGCATTTCCTGCCACCGTCTCTACCTCGCGGATCGCCGCCTCCGCCACCGGCGATCCGCGACCGCCCGCCCACGCCGGCACCATCCCATTCTGATCACTTCCGCCTCGCCCGTTCGACCCCGCCCCTTGCGATTCCAGACCTGAGCTTCCCTGCCCGCCAAACGCGAGCCGTGTGCTCACCCCATCCATGCTGGTCTCCGGCGGCTCCGGTCCAGCCCCGCGCAAGAGCGTTGGCGACGTTCCCCCCGCGGCCGTCGCTGCGGTAGGCGTATCCAACACAAAATCCTGCCATCGCCGCCCCGCCGCGGGCAGCCCCTGCAACTCTGCCGCGCTCACCGTTGTCGCCACCGCCTCCGCCACAGGATCAACCCGCGCGGTGGCGGTCGCAGCCGGCCCGGCCCCTGGCTGGACAGCCCCAATGGCCGCCTGCGCAGCAAAAACCGCCGCATCAATCACCACCGAACCGCCCGCAGCAGCCAGCACGGTGATCTGCCCGTTGCTAGCTCCATCGCCACTCCCGATTCCCGATTCCCCATGCCCGCTCAGGTTTAGAGTCTTCAACGGCTCACTTGCCACCACGCCCAAAAGCCCCAGCGTCTCAGTCGCCGGCATGACTCGCGTCTCGTCGGGCAAAGCCCGCGCGCTCATCGTCAGCCGCCGCAATGTCTCCGCATCCAGCGCCCCCGTTACCACCGCCGTCTCGGTCCCCGTCCGCTCCCGCGCCAACTCCGAGGTTCCTCGTTCTATGAGCGCCAGCTCCCTCAATGCAACCACCACCGCCGGAGCAGTCGCCGCGACCGCTTCATCCGTCAAACGAGCCACAACAGGTTCAAGCGCCATCGCCGCCTGCACATGCGCCTCATGCCCGGCGGACACCACCACGCCCTCCAGCCGTCCGCGGCCCAGGCGTTCGCTCTCGGCCTCCACCGTGTAGGCCCCCGGCTCCAGCCCGGTAAAGCGAAAGCTTCCATTTTTTTGCGTTTTAGCCTGGGCCTGCGCGCCGGTGCTCTCGTTCCGTACCACCACCGTCGTTTCTTCCAGCGGCGCAGAATGCAGATCCGTCAGCTTGCCCGTCAGAGCCCCGCTCCCGGCTGTCTGCGCCCCGGCCGTTGCCCCCGCGCAAACCATCAGCGCGGCCAACAACATTGGCCCCATCCGCCCTGTCTCTGCCATGCGATACCTGCTCGCGGCAGATCGTGGGAACAAGCGCAAACCCTTCACTCACCGGCCTGCTCAAGTTGGCAGGTCCGGCAGGGGCATATTCGCAGACCAGGAACAGGTTCCCGATCCAGCCGCCTCAAAGAGCCAAAAGCGAAGTTGCAAACGATCCTACGCCCGATTCGGTAAACTGAAAAGACGGCATCAAGGATTTGGCGCTGCTTGTGACCCAGGCCGAGCTTAGTCCCTAGTCCCTAAGTCCCTAGTCCCTAACCCCTAGTCCCTGGTCGTCTAATGTTTATCGATGAAGCAAAAATTCGCGTCAAAGCCGGCGACGGCGGCAACGGCTGCATGGCCTTCCGCCGGGAGAAGTTCGTCCCCCGCGGCGGTCCCTCCGGCGGCGACGGCGGCCGCGGCGGCGACGTTGTCATGGTCAGCTCGCAGCGCCACAACACCCTTATCCATTTCCGCTACAACCCCGAACACAAGGGCCAGCGCGGCCAGCACGGCATGGGCTCCAACTGCACCGGCCTCGATGGCGAATCCATCACCCTGCAAGTTCCTGTCGGCACAGCTCTTTACGATCAGGACACCGGCGAGCTGATTCACGATTTCGCCACCCCCGACGAGAGCGTCGTCATCGCCAAAGGCGGGCGCGGAGGCCGAGGCAACCAGCACTTCGCCACTCCCGTCCATCAAGCCCCGCGCGAGCATGAGCTAGGCCGCCCCGGCGAAGAACGCAACTACCGCCTGGTCCTCAAGCTCCTCGCCGACGTAGGCCTGGTCGGCTATCCCAATGCTGGCAAATCCACTCTCATCTCGCGCATCTCCGCCGCCAAGCCCAAAATCGCCGACTACCCCTTCACCACCCTCGAACCCAACCTCGGCGTCGTCACCGTCGGCGAAGAGCCCGACCAGTTTTCCTACGTCGTCGCCGACATGCCCGGCCTCATTGAAGGCGCCCATCTCGGCTCCGGCCTCGGCATCCAGTTCCTCCGCCACATCGAGCGCACCCGCCTGCTGCTGCACCTCGTCGACGTCAGCGATGCCAGTGGCCGCCCCGACCCCGTCGAAGACTTCAAGGTCATCAACAAGGAGCTGGCCAGCTTCTCCGTCACCACCCCCGAGCAGCCCATGGACGAAAATCCCGGCCCCAAAATCGAGTTCCCCTTGGCAAAGAAGACCATGATCGTCGCCGCCACCAAGATCGACTCCGCCAACCCCGACAAGCTGAAGAAGCTGGCCGCCCACGTAAAGCGCAAGAAGCTGGAGTTCCACGCCATCTCCGCCGTGACCGGCCAAGGCATCGAAGAACTGAAGTGGGCCCTCGCCCGCCACCTCCGTCCTTGAGATCAACGCTTGTATCTCAATTCGTATACAATTGACGTAAGGGTGCCAATATGTCCAGTCCGACTGCAATGATCCATGTCCGAATCGATCGGAAGCTGAAGTCGAAAGCGTCTGAAACGCTCGATGCCATGGGGCTGAGTCTGTCCGAGGCTGTGCGCGTATTTCTGACGCGTGTCGCGACGGACCGGGCGTTTCCCTTTGAGCTTCGAGTTCCAAACGCCGAGACCATTGCGGCCATGGAAGCGGGCGATCGCGGTGAGGTTGTGAAATTCGGAAGTGTCGCAGAGATGATGGCCGATCTCCATGCGGACGATTAGCCGAACCTATGGTTCCGATCTGGACCCATCATTGTGTCGTTCTGAATTGCCCTGAAGGGGATAATCAGTACTGCAATATCCCTCTCCCGCATCAAAGCCCATTAGGAATATACGAAGGTCTGCAATATCGACCCATGGGTAAGTGGCCTGCAATTTTCTTATGCCTTCGGCACGGGCGAGCGTCCGAGTATTTGCCTGATAGCATCCATTACGAAATTGAACCGACTGCCCTAGGTCAATCCCTCCCTCCGATGTGGCAGCTAGAATGCGCGTGCGCTCACGAAAACTGCGGAAAGCTGCATACCATTTACACGGCACGGATACCAACCGCAGCCGAATTGACTCGCCGAGTCTTGAAAATAAAGCCTGAACTAGCGTGCGGTGATCACTTGTTCGTATGGCGCGAAGATTTGATGCGGGTGATTGAGTTTGCACACAACTCTCCAATGCGCTAGTATGCGCTCTAGAGATCGCACCCCACTCGCACCTCAAAGATCACCAACGCTCCGGCTGGCACCGGGGCGTTTCATTTGCCGTTTAGCTTATCGATCTTTTCCTCAATCCGTTTCAGTTGCCCGCGAATAGTACCCAAAAATGCAATCAAGATACCGAAGGCAATAGCGGCAATCCATGTGTCAGCGTTGCTCATGGCGCCCAAACCCCCACCTAATCCTAATTGAACACACGATGCCAGTCGGGGGCTTTGCAGTTTAGATTTCAATCCCCAGCTTTGCTAAGAGTTGATCGTGCTTTCCCTCGGAAAGTTCGTCAAGAAAATCGGCGTCCATAAAGAAAGGCCGAAAGAACGGCACCGGATCGCCGCTCGTAATATCCGGCCTGAATGACAAATCCTGAAAGAGCAAAGAAGCGGGCGAGGAACTCTTCGTCCTGCGTCTCTCTAATTCGGTCCTTAAGACATAAGCAAGGAGATCGGCAGCCTGCAATGGAATTGCACCAACGGCATCAGCGAAACAAATACCATTAAGCAGTTTCCTTGCGACTGGATCAAATAAGCGAAGTTTGTTGAAGTGCTTGAGACAGTGCTCTGAAGTCCCAGGGTCTTGATCGCAGATGATTCCGCACCTCCAATCGTGTGCAGAGATTATCCTTTGCACCGCTTGGACCTCCCGCAGAACCGTATTCATAAGGAATTTGAAAGCGATAAAGTGAGGGTTCTTGACCTTTGCCCGAAACGATTGCTTCATGGTACGGAAATGCTTGGTATCTATGCCGATGCCCAAACCGCTGTTTGCGTGTTTTCTAATAATCGCGGCAAAGCGAAGGAGGATAGGGTCTATTTCCTCTTGCCGAAAATTCCAACCTCTTTCAGCCCTCCGACCGGGATGAACTAAATCGGCGGTATGGAGACTCGGAAGACCCAACTCTTCGAGTAGCTCGCTCCATTCTTTAGCGAACGCCTCCCACTGCATTGCACCTGAAATCCAGCCACAGAAACTGATGGTATCTTTGTCCGCCCATTTCCCGCTCTCATCGAAATATCCGTGCAACAAAGCAACTTGAGGCACAGTCCCCCCCCCTCACGCCACCAATAAAGTCTATAAGACGAGAGAACGAAGGGAAGAAACTAGGGGAGTCAACCGAAGGAGTGACGCAAGCAGCCATTCCCTAGCATTGCCATCAATGAACATCAAACGCAATACCCTCTGACCCATTTCCACAAAATATCTATGGTCCGTCAAGTATATTTATGCCTTTTTCTCTGTCGCAAGGGTGGGAAACCACGAACCTTCCGGCGCGTAAGTGCCGTCTCCCGAGTGCCCGAGGTCCGAGCCACCGGCAAGCGGGCTTTGCAACCGCAAGAATCGCCAACCCTCGCTTCAGGAACAGACCTTCATCACTGCGACGAAGAAACGAACACATCGAGCCCATCCGAGACCCGGCCCGCGAGCCCGGCCCCGAAGGCAAATCCCGGTCAAGCTTCGTCCCCAGCCAATCCCCCGAACCACGCTTTGCAGAATATATCGCTGCGAAGAGTAGAGTGGTGTCAGATCGGTCCGCGACCCAGCCGATTGCTGCCCGCGCACATTTGAAAAACAACCCACCCACCCACCCCCCCTCAAATGGCAATAAAACGGTTGACACACATGTGCGTGTAATGTACTATTTGTACATGGACACGCCTGAGACACTTCAAAATGCTATCACGCAATTCTCCGACCCTCAGAAAACCTTCGAGACTGCGGTGGAGTTCCGCTGGCCCGGTGGCAATGTCACTTGCCCGCGCTGCGGTGGCGCGAAGCATTCTTTCGTAAAGACTCGCCGCCTTTGGTTTTGCTACGACTGCAAAAAGCAGTTCACCGTCAAGGTTGGGACGGTCATGGAAGACTCACCAATCGGCCTAGACAAGTGGATGATTGCTATTTGGATGCTGGCAAACTGCAAGAACGGAATCAGTAGCTACGAACTGGCAAAGGTTGTTGGCGTTCGCCAGAACTCAGCATGGTTCATGCTTCAGCGCATCCGTGAGGCCATGAAGAGCGGAACGCTGATGAAGTTGGGCGGTGCTGAGGGCGGCCCAATCGAAGTGGACGAGGTATTTGTAGGCGGTGAGCCGAAGAATAAGCACAAGAGCAAGAGGGACCAGACTCCGAAGTACCTCACCACCGATGAGGGGCACAGATTCAAGAATCCGCGTCATAAGTCCCTGACCGGCCACGGCACCGAGAAGATTCCAGTATTCGGAATGTTAGATCGTGAGTCTCGGCAGGTTCGCGCTCACGTCATCCCCGAAGTGAAGCGCGAAGTGCTGATGAATGCAATCCTCAACAACGTCGAAAAAGGCAGCACTGTCTACAGCGACGGATTCGGCGGCTACAGTTCACTCAAAGCGAAGCAATTTGTTCACGACACGGTGAACCACGTTACCGAATACGTGCGCGGGGAAGTACATACTAATTCGATTGAAAATTTCTGGTCGCTGCTCAAGCGTGGACTAAAGGGCACATACGTTGCAGTTGAGCCTTTTCACCTTGACAGGTATGTTACAGAGCAAGTCTTTAGATTCAACAACAGGGCGACGAAAGACAATAAACTCACCGATGCCGACCGCTTTGCTCTGCTCATGACGCAGGTTGCAGGGAAGCGCCTAACGTATGCCGAACTGACCGGCAAAGGGACAGATACCGTGTGCCACCCGGAGGCAGGGACGGGGCAAGAGGAACCCTTCTAAGCCTTGTCCTTGCCGGAAGCAGCTTTGCGGCGGACAGCCTTCTTCTTCGCCTTTGCCAGTACAGTTGTCTTTTTGGCCTGAAAAACAGCGGTAGCGAGAGACTTAAAGTTCTCGCCAGCCTTAGGCCCTTCGTGGTATTCGTGTTTCATAAGCTCCCATTCTACGCGCTAAAATCCTGACATAATGGACATCCCATGCCAGAAGAAAACGCCAGCCAAAGCATTAGCCAAGAGCCAACAATAGACACGCATTTTCAACCTCCAAGAGAGCCGCCTAGTAATCAAGACCCACCACCCCCACCCGCTGATGGGAATCCCAACCATGACGATAAAGGATCCCGAGAGTTGCAGCAGGATATTAAGACAGGTGAGGTGGTGCTTATCGGAATCGGAATTGCCACCATCCTCGTCAATATCGGAATTTGGCATACCTATTCCGGCCAATTGGAGCAAATGCGCATTGCAACCGAAGCTAGTACGCGAGCCGCGAATCTTGCTTCCGACTCTTTCGATGCCGTCTATGGCGAAAAAGGCATCGCTGAGAGGACGATGGATCAGACCATTCATCAGACTGCGGCCCAAATTCAAAGTGCTGCGGCTGCCGAAAACGGCGTTGCTGCAACTAGGGATCAAATGCGGTTGGATCAAAGAGCTTGGGTTGAGCCATATGCTGTGTGCCCTATGTTCAAAAATTCCCCGATATCGATCGCGAATCACGATGAGTGCAACCCCGCTCCCCAAGGCGCGATTCCTGCCCAAGCAGCAGTACTCTTTAAGAACTTCGGTAAGACCCCCGCTATGAAACTGCATGTTTGGATTGATTGGAGGGAGAAAGAGGACGAAATCCCGGAATTTGATTCCGACCCGACCCCTGACAATCAGCTCCCGCGATTTAATCTTGGGCCGAACGTTTTCTCGAATACCGGCACCCATCTGCCGCAAAACATCGTGGACAACATTAATGGAGATATTTCTGGCGAGTTTGTATACGGGACAATTTGGTATAACGATGTTTTCCATCGCCACCATTGGACTCAGTTTTGTTTCGAGATAGAGCCCCACTTCGGGGCGTTCGGAGGTTGTAAAAGCCACACTGAAACGGACGATACATATAAGCGCACCGCTCCAAAGCGCTAAGTGGAGCAACATGTGTGTCAAGCGTTTTATTGCCCCTCAAATTGCACGTCTTTTAGGGAGCCCCATCCGGCGGGAGGCCGCAGTAAGGTGTTTAGTATCAACGACCTGATCGATATTCTCTGGGAGCAACCAGTATTCAAAAGGTAAACAGAAACCCGCAAAAAACCCGGATTTTGAGCCCAGAATCGGCCCATTTCCACCAGATTCAGCGCAAGAACCTTTCCACTTTCGCGCCGTCTTAGCCTGCTGCTGTGATTCCACCGGGACTGTGCGAAAACGGACACCCTGCGCACGGACGGACAGGAAATGCGCGGACGCGAAAGACGAACTTTACGGCTATGTTGATGATGAAATGAGGCTTACATCCATTCGTGATTTGGAGCACTGCATGCAGGTAAGGAGGGCAATACTCTCATTCCTCAAGAGCAAGGTTCCGATGGGAGGCGGTCATGGCTGGACTGCTTCAGGATATTCGCTTTGCCTTGCGGCAGTTGCGCAAGAATTCCGGATTCACAATTACGGCGACGGCGATGCTGGCGGTGGCGATTTGCGCCAACAGCACGGTCTTCAGCTGGATTGACGGCACCATGCTGCATCCGATTCCAGGGGCTCGGGACACTGGCGCCCTGGTGAGCGTGATGCGCGGGCAGTGGAGCATTTCGCCGCCGCCGCCGTTCTCCTATCTCGATTACCGCGATCTGCGCGATCAGAATCACAGCTTCGAGGGGATGCTGGGGTATCACCACGACTGGCTGACGCTGACCGGCGGGGCGCGGCCGGAGCGGATCTATGTGGCCAACGTGACGGCCAATTACTTTGACGTGCTGGGCGTGAAGCCCTTGTACGGGCGCTTTTTCCGGCCGGAAGAGGAGACCCAGGGACGCGACGTTCCCTATGTCATTCTCAGCTACTCGTTCTGGAAGACGCACTATGCGGGCGACCCTGGAATTGTGGGCAAGTCGCTTGAGATCGCCCGCCACCAGGTGACGGTGATCGGCGTGGCGCCGGAGGGGTTCATCGGCGCGATGCCGGGGCTGCGGCAGGATGTGTGGGTGACGCTGAATCCTCTGGGAACAGACCAGTGGCGGGTAACGCATCGCGGCACATACTGGCTGAACGTGTTGGGAAGGCTGCGGCCGGGAGGGAGCCGGGCCACGGCGACGCAGGATCTTGAAACCATCATGCGGCGCATCGTGGCAGCTTATCCTGACGATCATCTCGGCACCAACACCATTACCCTGGATCCAATGTGGCGGTCACCCTTCGGCGCCAACGGCTATATGGCGCTTTCGCTCCCCGTTCTGCTGGCCATTGCCGGCGTGGTGCTGCTGCTGACCTGCGCCAACGTGGCCACGCTGACGCTGGTGCGGTTTGTGTCGCGGCGGCGCGAGATTGCCATCCGCCAGTCGCTGGGCGCGGGGCGGATGCAACTGATACGGCAGATGGCGCTGGAAGGGGTGGTTCTTTCCATCTGCGCGGGAGCGGTCGCGCTGCTGCTGACGACGTGGACAGCGAAGTCCTTCGCGCTCTTCATTCCGCCGAGTGCGAGTCCGATCGCGTTGAACGGGACGGTGGATCCCGGAGTGGTCTTCGGCATCGTGGTTCTGGCGGTCGTGGCCAGCGTGCTCTGCGGCGCGTTTCCGGCATGGCGGTCGTCTCAGGTGCCTGCCGTCGAGGCGCTGAAAGAAGAATCGGCAAATACCTCCGGCGGTTCGCACAACCGGCGCCTGCTTAGCGGCCTCGTGGTGGCGCAGGTTGCGCTCTCGCTGTCGCTGCTGGTAAGTTCCGGGCTGTTTCTGCGCACGCTGAGGAACATCGCCCATGCGGATCCGGGATTTGACCAGGATCATGTTCTGACCGCGTCGGTGGGATTGAATATTGTGGGCTACCCGGAGGCGCAGGCGCGGGTGATCCGCGACAGAATTCTCAATCGCGTGTCGGCATTGCCGGCAGTGACGGTTGCCTCCATCACAGACTGGATTCCGCTGAGCCTCAGCCGGAAAACGGCGGATGCGTATCCCGAAGGGTATGCGCCACGCCCGCATGAGTCGCTCGAGGTGGAAAGGGCGGATGTGACGCCGCGGTATTTCGAAACCTTGGGCATCCCGATCGTGGGAGGGCGCGACTTTACCAAGGACGATAACGAAAAAGCGCCTAGAGTGTTGATCGTGGACCAGACGGCAGTAGGCCGGTACTGGCCGGGGCAGGATCCGCTGGGAAAGAAGCTGAGTATATGGGGCCACCTTTTCACGGTGGTCGGCGTGGTGAGGAATTCGAAGCACCTGATCATGAGTGAGTGGCCCGAGCCCATGGTCTATATGAGCTATTACCAGCAGCCGGATTGGGAGTTGATCGTACAAGTGAAGACCAGGGGCAATCCGGCGGATCTGGCTCCCGCGCTGGAGCGGGCGATTCACGAGATCGACGGGCAGCTTCCGGTGTTCGACGTGCGCACGATCCGGGAGACGGCCGCGATGGCGAGCAGCTTTGTTGTCATTGAAAGCACCTTCGCGGGGATCTTCGCGGTGATCGCGCTGATTCTTGCGGCTACCGGCATCTACGGGGTGGTGGCGTATCGCACTCAGTTGCGCACCCACGAGATCGGGATCCGCGTAGCCCTTGGCGCTTCGCGCGCCGACGTGCTGCAGCTGGTGCTGGGGCAGGGCCTTTGGCTGACGGCGATCGGGCTGGTGGTGGGGCTCGTCGCTTCACTCGGGCTGACGCGCTTTATCTCCAGCTTGCTTTACGGGGTGGACGCCAACGATCCGCTGACGGTGCTCGCCGTGGTCGTTCTGCTGGGGGCATTGTCGCTGCTGGCATGCTTCCTTCCGGCACATCGAGCGATGCGCCTGAATCCCGTAACCGCGATACGCGAACTGTAAGCGACGATTCAGGCCTGGCGCAAAATGCCCGTATTCAGAGCGTGCGGAGCGCTACTTGGTCGCCGAGGGAAACAACCGCATCTCCCCCGTCACAACAAATCTCAGCTATCGAGATCTTCGTTCTCCGTTGGCCTGCCGCCCAATGCGCTCACTGAGGATGATTTGCTCGCAAAAGAGCCGATTCGCCTATATCGACAGCAAACAGTCCAATTTGCTGCACCATCTCCGGCGCGCTTACCGTGGAAAAACAGACTCTTGCGGGGTCGGCGAGCGCCGGCATGCTGACTCGCCGGCTTGCCGACTCGCTCTCCGGAGCCCCTGGGCTCCTATTCCTCCTCTTCCTCCACCGGCCGTTTCGCGTTGGCCAAAATCTTGTCGGCCACCAGTTGCGGCACGATGTCGTAGTGGTCCATTTCCATGCGGTAACTGCCTTTGCCCTGCGTCATAGAAGTCAGAATGGTCCCGTAGGTCAGCATCTCAGCCATCGGCACCTGGGCGTTGATGACGGTTGTCCGGCCCTTGGACTCCATGCCGGCCACGCGCCCGCGCCGCCCGTTCAGGTCGCCCATCAGCGCTCCGGCAAACTCGTCCGGCGCCTCGATCTCGACCTTCATGATCGGCTCCAGCAGGCATGGCTTGGCCGACTCCATGCACTTGCGGAACGCGAGCCGCCCGGCCATCTTGAACGACATTTCGTTCGAATCCACGTCGTGATAGCTGCCGTCGTAGATGGTCGCCTTGAAGTCCACCACCGGGAAGCCGGCCAGGTAACCGCGAGCAGCCGATTCGACGATCCCCTTCTCCACCGCGGGAATGAAATTCCGCGGAACAGCACCGCCGAAAACTTCATTGCCGAACTCGAAGCCGCCGCCGCGCGGCAAAGGCTCCATGCGAATCTTGCAATCGCCGAATTGCCCATGCCCGCCGGTCTGCTTCTTGTGCCGGCCCTGTGCTTCGGCCTTGCCGCGGATGGTCTCGCGATAAGGCACCTTCGGCGCCTTTAGCGTAACCTCGGCGTGGTAGCGCTTCTTGAGCCGGCTCACGATTGCTTCGATATGCGGCTGACCCGCCCCTGCAATCAGGAACTCGTTGGTCATGGGGTCGCGGAAAAAGCGGATCAGCAGGTCCTCTTCCATCAGCTTGTGAATGGCGGGCGCCAGCTTGTCCTCATCCGCACGGCTTTTGGGCTCAATGGCATAGGTCATGGCCGGCTCCGGCAGCGGCAACAAATCGACTTGAATTTCCGCTCCCTTCGCACCCAGCGTATCGCCGGTCAATGTGTCGCGCAGCTTGGCCACCGCGCCCAGGTCGCCCGCGTGCAACTCGGGAACCTCCAACGCCTTGCGCCCCTGCATCACGGAAAGATGCGAAAGCCGCTCCTGGCCGCGCCGCGTATAGTTCTCCACCGTCGCGTCGTTCTTGATAACCCCGCTGATGACCTTGAAGAACGTAATGCGCCCGGAGAATGGATCGGTCATCGTCTTGAACACCACCATCGCCGCCGGCTCGCTGTCGGCCACCTTGCGCAAGGCGAGCGCTGCGTCGCCAGTATCTCCCGAGCCTCCGTTTGCGCCCGCGGCTACTGCCGTCGGCGTCCTCACGCTGAAAGGCGCGCGCTCCACCGGCGAGGGACAATAAACCTTGATAAAGTCCAGCAGGTGATCGAGCGCCATGTTCGCCAGCCCGCTCGAAAACAAGACTGGGAAGATGCGGTCTTCGCGAATGGCCTCATGCAGCGCGGCGATCAGGTGATCTTCGGGGATGGTCCCCTTCTCGAAGTACTCCTCCATCAGCTCGTCTTTACCCTCGGCCACCAGCTCTACCAGCGCCTCGTGGCGCGCCTTGGCGTCGGCCGCCAGGCTGGCCGGAATCTCGCCTGTCACCTTGCCGCGGCCATCGCCGCCCGGCGTGTAATAAAACGCCTCCATCGTCACTAGGTCGACAACGCCGTGAAACCCTTGCGAGTCCGAGATCGGCAACTGCACCGGCACGCAATTCCGTCCCCACCGATCCACCAGATCATCCATCAGGGCGCTCAACCCGCCACCACCTCCAGCCTTGGGATGATCCATCTGGTTAACCACAACAACGCGCGGAACATTGGCCTCTTCGGCATACCTCCAAATCCGCTCGGTCACAGCCTCGATGCCATTCTGGGCATTCACCAGCACCACCGCAGCCTCAACCGGCAGCAGCGCCGCGCGTGCCTCGTGGGAGAACATATGGAAGCCGGGAGTATCGACAAAATTGATCTTCACACCCTGCCACTCGGCAAAGGCCACGGCATTCTGCATGGTTGCGCCGCGGGCAATCTCTTCCTCGTCATAGGCGGTCACGGCGGTGCCGTCAGCCACGCGGCCCTGGGCCGGGGTCATCTTCGCGGCATGCAGCAGAGCGGCAATAAAGGTGGTCTTGCCGCTGTGCGCATGCCCCATTACAGCTACGTTGCGGATCTCACTTCCCTGGTACGTTTTCATGGGTTTCTCCTCAAGAATGAAAGCTTTGCCCGGTTCGCGAAGCGGTGAGGACCGAACAGCAGGTCCTCCGACTCCAGTCGCCGCGGCGACTTGCGCTCAGGATGACAGTCAATTGAACGATATGGGCGGGGATGGCACAGAGACGGAGTCGGGGCGTCCTGAGGGGCGTCCAGGTGGCCGAATTGGAGGGCCACGTGTCCCGGTCTGCCGTCTACCTCGTCCATAAAGAGGTTCGGACCGGCGCCCGGCTGCGCAACAGAAGATGCTCTCGCCAGGCGTCTATCGCTAAGAAGCGGATGCTATCACACGCGGAGTGTGAACGTCCTGTGACTCACCGCACAAACAGCCGGGAGAGTTCGAAAACCTCGCCGCGCGGCCCGGTCACAATGGCCGTGACTACGACCTGTAACCAGGAAATCGGGTTGACGTTCTCTCTCCTCCGGGCTCAGAATCGACGAAACTCCGCTTCTATAAGGCGAAGAGCCGCCAGAGACATCAGCCGGTCAGACGAATTTGTGGCGGTGGAGGTTTATGCCGAACCTCATTCAATTGTCGGCGGGCTCAAACGTGAGCGCCGTGCGCATTGGAATCGCAGGCGGATTCATCGCTTGCCTGGCTTATCCGCTGGCTTCCTTTGTTCCTCTTCCCATGCGGGCAACGGCCGTAATTGCAGCTTGCTTCGGACCCGCACTGGTTGTGGCGTGTTTCGGCCTGAAGGCCTTGCTCGATGCAGAAAACCAGACCCCCATAAGTGCTCTCGGTTTCTTGCTGAATGCATTGGCCGGCGCGCTTTTTTCCGCAATGGCACTGGTGCAAATCGCAGTCGGTGCGCTGGTAAAGGACCGAACTATCTTTCTCGCAATGAATGGAATCTGGCTCGGCCTGGATAAGGCTTTTGACATCTACATCGGCTTAGGCACCATTTTTTTTGCCGTCGCAATGTTGCGGCATCCTCGCTTTGGGCGGATTTTCGCAATCTTCGGGCTTGCTATCGGCGCTGGCCTGCTGGTGCTGAATTTCTACACATTTCCAGCGCCGCCGGCAAATGCAGGCTTCATCGATCCAGGACCGGCAATCGGTCTTTGGTACCTTGCTGTCACCATCCAGATGAGCCGTTCGTTGGCCTGGGCCAAGGATCGTGCGGCCAGGGCAGGGCGATGCCAACGCGAGGCATCCATCGAATCCCCGTTGTGATAGATTCTGCTTACGAAGGCGCATTCGCCGTTCCCTAAAGCTCTGCAAGAATGACCTGGTTCAACGAGGTAAGCGCTCATGTCCGATCTGCGCGAAAAACCTGACGTGCCGCATCCAACTGACGCGGATCTCGTCGCTATCGGTAGATCGGCCCAGCGCAAAGCAAGCTTGCGGCTTATTCCCGTAATCGGGATCGGCTATGGCCTGGCCTACATTGACCGTCTCAATCTCAGCTTTGCCTCTCTGCAGATGAACAACGATCTGCATTTCAGCGCTTCGGTCTACGGCTTCGGCGCCGGGCTGTTCTTCATCGGATACGCGCTCTGCGAAGTGCCCTCAAATCTACTCCTGCTGCGCTTCGGCGCCAAGCGCTGGCTCGCCCGCATCATGTTTACCTGGGGATTGCTGGCCGCGGCCATGATGTTTGTGCGCACGCCGCTTGAATTCAACATCGTTCGCTTCCTGCTGGGCATGGCGGAAGCCGGCTTCTTTCCCGGAGTCATTTACTACCTGACACTGTGGTTTCCAGCCCGCATGCGAGCACGCGCCGTCAGCCGGTTCTATATCGCGCTCCCTCTCAGCTCAGTGGTCATGGGCTCGATCGCCGGATGGCTGCTTGGGCTGGGCGGCAAGCTTGGCCTGGCCGGTTGGCAGTGGCTTTTCCTCATCGAGGGTCTGCCCGCCGTGCTGTTCAGCTTTGTCATTCTGAAATTGCTACCCGACAGCCCTGCGCATGCTGCGTGGCTCACCGCGGATGAAAAGGCATGGCTCAAGAATCAATTGAAAGCCGACAGCGAACACGCGCACCTGGGACATGAAGCGGGCGTACTGCAGGCGCTGCGCTCGCCCAAAGTGTGGATGATCGGCGCGTACTTTTTTTGCGCACTGACCACGAGCTACGCCTATGGTTTTTCTGCCCCCGCCATTCTCCAAGGCGCCACCGGATGGAGCGTAGCGAATGTCGGTTACCTGATAGCCTGCTTCGGGCTCGTCGGCGCGGCAGGCATGCTGCTCAACGGCGCGCACTCCGACCGCAGCGGCGAGCGCGCTCTGCACTGCATTGTGCCCTGCACGGTGATGGCTGCTGGATTTGTGATGGCAAGTTATGCACACATGCCCTGGGTCGTGGTCGCCGCACTGGCAGCGAGTTTCATCGCGTTCCAGTCCATGCAGGGTCCGGCACTGGCGCTGCCCACACAGTTCCTTGCTGGAAGAGCTGCTGCTGCGGGCATTGCGGCCATGAACACCATCACCATGTTCAGCGGATTTGTCGGCCCGTATTGGATGGGGCTGATGAAGGATGCTACCGGCAGTTACCAGGCAGGCTTGCGCGGTTTGGCGCTCCCCGCTTTGGGTGCGGCAGCCGTGATGTTCGCGCTGACGCAGAGTTTGAAACGGCCGATCGCCGTTCCGCTCATCAAGGCCAGCGAGCTAGCGAGTTAGCTATGAGCTTGAAACGCGGCTTGCTACCAGCGGAGTAACGGCAACAAGCTCGAATAGTCGTCGGTCCAAAGGCGCACTCGCGGATCCTCGTTGGGCTTGCGCACACGGCTCGCAACCTCAGGCTGCGCAAAGAAGCTGGAGTCGTTCGTCAGCAGCATCCATGTGGCCGTAAACTCGCCGCGGTCGTGATCTTCAAAGCTTGAAACGCGGCGCACATCCATTCCTGATGCCTTGGCAAGCAGCGCAATCTCCGGCTCAAGATCGACATGGCTATTCGAAATATGAAATGCGAGAATGCCGCCCGGTGCAAGGTGGCGCTTGTATAACTCCACAGCCTGCGTCGTCAGCAGGTGCAGCGGAATGGCGTCGCCGGAGAATGCGTCGACTACGAGTACATCGAAACCCATCGCAGGTTCGGCGGTGAGTGTTGACCGCGCGTCCCCCTCTACACTATCGACCTGAGCCGCGGAGTCGCGCATGTAGGTGAAGAAGTGTTGTGCAATGGGATACACGGCTGGGTTGATTTCATAAAAGCGAATTCGATCGCCAGGTTGACCATACGCTGCAATGGTGCCAACTCCCAGGCCGATGACCCCAATATTCCGCGCGCGTCCGCGGCAGCAGAACCGCAATGCCAGCCCCACGCCCGAATCCTCCGCGTAATAAGTCGTAGGTATTTTGCGCAGTTCCGGCGAGAAGATCTGCGTCCCGTGCTGGATGGTCCCGTTGGTGAGCGTGCGCATGATGGCGCCGGGATAGGCCGAGAGCGATTGCCGCACGCGCAGGCTGGCATAGAAGTTCCGCACCGCAAACGGCGTGTTCCGCTGGTAGGCCACATGCAGCATGATAACCAGCACCAACAGAAGAATACTGGCCGTAGACCACAACAGCCGCTGCGCCCAACCACTTGACCAGGTAACTGCGAGCGCCAGCAGCGCGGTAACAAAAAAGGTCACCGCCAGATCGTAATTGAAGGAAAACACAAGCGGCAATGCAATGCCGATCAGGAATGAACCGAGTGCTCCACCTGCCGCGAACAGGAGATAGAACAGGGTCGATTCTGAAGCTCGCTCAGGGCGCAGCGCGTAAGCCTCGGTATGGCAGAAGAGGCATGCGAAGAACACCTCAACCAGAAAGAATGAGAGGCCGATGCGTAGCGGCACCGAAACATCGATCTGCGAGAGCATGTAACCAAGACCGGCAAGCATGACAACAAGAAAACGAACGATGAGGCCGCGCGGCAACAGCCTGGGAAACTGGAAAGCGAGAATGAGCGTGATGAGATAGACGGCGAGGGGAAGTATCCACAGCAGCGGAATAGCAGCGATGTTTTGCGTCAGATAACTGGTAACTGCGCTTAACTGCATCGCGGCGCCCATGGGTAACAACACCCAGAGCACCTTATGACTCATCGGCGCTGGAGTTATAACGGATTCGCTCTCCGTCTCCGTCTTTGCGGACGTCTGGGTCGCTTCCCTGGTTCGCCAGGTCAGGATTGCGGAGACGAGCGCAAACGCCGCAAAGCCGCAGCACCAAACAAGCCGCTGCAGTCTCAAAGTCAAGTACGGCTCAACCAGCGTTGGATAGAGTCCCAGGGCAAGCAGCGACGCAAGGTTTGACAACGCAAAAAGCCGATAGGGAATTCCGCGCGTCTCAATCCGCGCCAGCCACACCTGCAACAGCGGACTGGTTGCGCCCAACATCAGAAAGGGCAAGCCGATGGAAAGGCCGAGCGCAGCAAAGATCGACGAGACTGGATGCTGCGATGCGCGGCTGAAGACAATCGTTTGCGCTGCCCAGCCGATTGCCGAGGCAGTCGCGAGCACGAGCAGCGCAAAATGGAGAATCCAGCGTGAATGGCGCGCAAGCCAATGCGCATAGAGATAGCCCGCCAGGAGTGCGGTTTGAAAGAAAACAAGGCAGGTGATCCAGACGGCTGCCGACCCTCCAAACACGGGAAGCAGCTGCTTGGCGGCGATTGGCTCGACGAGGAAGAGCAGGAAAGAAGCCAGGAAAACTGTGGCGCCAAAAAGAAGGCCGGCATAGCCGATGGGCTGGGCAAAGTTCTTGGGCGTTGTTTCAGCGTCAATCATTGGCAAAGCCTCGCAAACCGCGTGGCAGGAAATTGAAATTACTGGATGGGTGAATGACTAAGAGCGAATGCTAACACGACAGGGGAAGCGAATTCGCGGCGCGGATGTAGATTGAGACACAACAGGAACCGGCCGCCCGGAAGATGAATTGCTTTCTGTGAGCTCGACCCGCCATTCAATACTGAGCCTCGGGGTTTGTCCTCAGAGGTTCTTCTTCGTCCCCTCCACCTGTTTGCTGTCGGCGTCACTTGCATCGACCACTCCCCGTTTGCCGCGCAAACCTTCAGCATGGAATTGCGCCGCCGGCACCGCACTGACACCACCTGCTTGACCGAATTGGGGCATGGAATCATAGCTCCCCTTCAGGCTGCAGAAAAAGTTATAGCGGAATATGTAATAAATCGCCGCCACCCCGTCCCACGCGGTGATTTTCTTGCCTTCTTCGTAGGTGCGACCATAGTAGCTGATGGGCGTTTCATAGATTGAGCACTTCAGCTTGGCCACCTTGGCAATAACTTCGATTTCAAAACCGAATGCGCTTGAACTGATTTTCATTTGACGGATGATATCGCCACGAAAGGCCTTATAGCCTGTTTCCACGTCAGTTAGATTGATATTTGTGGCCAGATTCGACAGGAAGGTAATGATCTTATTGCCAATGTAATGGTAAAAGTACAATGCCCGCGAAGCCTTCCTGACCAGAAAACGCGAGCCGAAAACGACATCCGCCTTGCCTGCAAGAATCGGCGCAATTACATCAGGAATCTCCTCCGGAGCGTATTCCAGGTCGGCATCCTGAACAATAACAATCTCACCTCGAGTTAGGCGGAATGCCGTCTTCAGCGCTGCGGTTTTGCCTTGGTTCCGGTCGTGCCGGACTGACCGGATTTCGGCATGGCTCGCACCCAACTCAGCAAGTATCTGCGGCGTCTTGTCGGTAGAACAATCATCGATAATTACGATTTCAAGCAAGCGAGGCAGGTTGAGCAACTCACTCACGATTAATCGAAGCGTGTTTTCCTCGTTGTAAACAGGAACGACTACTGACAAACACCTCTGCTGCATACTCTCTGTCCTTTCGTGCGGCTCGGACGGAACTGATCGAGAAGGCTCCATGGATGCTGGCCCCTTCTCGCGTTGCTACTTTGAAGTATAGACATTGGAGAGAATCGCGCCATTGCGACTGCGGCCGGCAAGCGCCCGTGAGCATATTCGACGGTTCAAAATCGGCTCCGTTAAACCACAATGAACTCGATCGCACGCTGGAATCACCCTCACATGCAGGGCGCAGAATCAACTCCCGGAAGTTCTCCTGGAAGTAAGAATGCTGCCTTGGTGTTCGAATGCCGCGATTATAGCAACGCCAGATGGAGGCTTCTTCGCAAATATTTGCGGGGCGCCACTAAAGGCTCAACGTTGCGGGGAGTATCTCATCCACATCCACCCACTGCGTGGGATAGTTACCCGTGTAGCATGCGGTGCAGTAGCCGGTTTTCTCTTTGGTCTCGCAGGCTTTCAGCAGGCCATCGAGCGATAAGTACGCCAATGAGTCGGCTTCAATAAACTGGCGAATCTCTTCAAGAGACTTGTTCGCAGCGATCAATTCGCGCTTGCTTGGCGTATCTACGCCATAGAAGCATGGCGAGATCGTCGGCGGACAGCTGATGCGCAGATGAACTTCCTTTGCGCCGGCGCCTCGCACCATACGGACAATCTTTCTGCTTGTTGTCCCGCGAATAATCGAGTCGTCAATCAGAACCACGCGCTTGCCCTCAAGCAGATTGTGAACAGGATTCAGCTTGAGGCGCACGCCGAAATCGCGCACCCGCTGCTCAGGCTCAATGAAGGTGCGGCCCACGTAATGGTTGCGGATAAGACCCATGCGAAACGGCAACCCAGCTTCTTCCGCGTAGCCCAGCGCCGCAGTCACTCCGGAATCAGGCACGGGCACAACCAAATCCGCGAGCACGCCGGATTCGCGCGCCAGTTGCCGCCCCATCTGGTCGCGGCTCTCCTGCACCCAGCGGCCAAAGATGCGGCTATCAGGGCGCGCAAAGTACACATGCTCAAAGATGCAACTGGTCTGCGGCACGCCACTGGCATACTGCCGGCTGGTGAGCCCGTCTTCCGTAACCATGACGAGTTCGCCAGGCAGCACATCGCGGATGTACTCGGCGCGCAGCAAGTCGAATGCGCAGGTTTCGCTGGCGAAGACAATCGTGTCCGGCCCGTCCTGATTCTTGATGCGCCCAATGGAAAGAGGACGAAACCCGCGTGGATCGCGGGCCGCAAAGATGCGGTCGCGGGTCATCATCACAATCGAGAATGCGCCCTCCACCCGGCCGAGCGAATCGGCGATGCAATCGACAAGCGTGCCCGCCTTGGAGTGGGCGATGAGCTGGACGATGATTTCCGAGTCGCTTGTGGTTTGGAAGTAAGCGCCATCGCGCTCAAGCCGTGCGCGAATGTTGCCCAGGTTGACTAGGTTGCCGTTGTGGGCAATCGCGATGAGGCCTTTGGTGGATTCCACGCGGATGGGTTGCGCGTTGAGCAGCGCCGAGTCGCCGGTGGTCGAGTACCGCGTGTGTCCAATGGCCATTGAGCCAGGAAGCTTGGCCAGCACATCGTCGGTAAAGATTTCGCTCACCAGCCCCATGCCCTTGATGTTGGCTAGGCGATGCCCGTCTGCCGAAGCAATTCCGGCCGACTCCTGCCCGCGATGCTGCAGCGCGTATAGCCCAAGATAGACCTGGCGCGCTGCATCGGGATGGCCGTGGATTGCGACAACGCCGCACTCTTCCCGCAGCTTCGGGTCGGACAAATCCCATGGAACATTCAGAAAAAGGTCCTGCTCTCCCGCCCTTTCCGCCCAAGGGCACGGAAAGAATGAAGCGGCCAACTGCGTTGAATCGATCTCGCCTTCGACGCCCTGGTAAAGGCGCTGGATCATGCTGGGACCTCGTCGTGGAGAGCGGCTTGAAGAGATTCGGCCCAGGGCTTGCGAAGGGCGCTTAATGCAGCGGAGATGAACGGCTCGCGATCGACAGAGATTTCGAGCTTGGGTCCGCCCGTCGTTCCAATGCGCGCAACGAAGAAGCTGTACTCGCCGGCCAGTGCTTCAATATTGGAGACCTTGTCGGGATCAGCGCTGATCAGCACTGTGGAAGCCGGTTCGGCAAACAGGCCGAAGAGTGGATGCACCATGAGTGACTGTTCCTGCTCCACCGTTGCGCCAATCGACAATGGAAATGCAGCCTGGGCAAGGGCAACCGCGATGCCGCCATCGGAGATGTCGCGCGCGGAACGAAGCAGGCGACGATCGGCGAGGACGGCGAGCAGAGTATGCAGGTCAGCTTCGGCATCGAGATCGAGCGGCGGCGGTTGCCCCCATACGCCACCCAAAACAGCCTTCGCATATTCAGACGACCCAAGCACGGCGAGCTCCGCCGCAGCCGTGGCTGCGGTTGCAGTCTCGTCCTCAGGTACGATGATCGCATCCTCAGTCGTGATTTCACGGATCGGGACTTGCCAATGCAAATTGCGGTTGTCCACAGGGACGCGGAGATTGGGATCCGGCTCTTCGCCGCGGGGGATGGGCCAGACCAGCAGAATGGCATCGCCTGTGCGCTGAAAATGGGCGGGCACGGCATCGGCAACGTCGTCGAGAATTCCCACGATCCCCAGAACAGGCGTTGGATAGATGCCTTCCCCGCGCGTCTCGTTATACAGCGACACATTGCCCCCTGTGATGGGCGTCGAAAGCGCTTTGCAGGCCTCCGCAATGCCGTCGATGGCAGTCGAAAGCTGCGCCATGATCTCCGGCTTTTCCGGATTGCCGAAGTTGAGGCAGTTGGTAGCGGCCACCGGCGTTGCGCCGGCACAGGCCACCTTGCGCGCCGCCTCGGCGACAGCGTGCATGGCTCCAAGCTTCGGGTCAAGATAAGCCCAGCGCCCGTTACCATCAAGCGCCATGGCCAGCCCGCGCTCATGGCCTGGCGTCCCCGTTCCCTTGATGCGCATCACGCCTGCTTCTCCGCCTGGCCCTTGCACGGTATTGGTCTGCACCATGGTGTCGTACTGCTCATGAACCCAGCGCTTGCTGCAGACATTCCCGCTCGCAAGCAGCTTTTTCAGGTCAGCCGTGTAGTCTCGATCCTTGGCCAGTTCAGCCACCATATTTTCCGGCGGCTCCTGCGGCAGCGGGCATTTCCACGTCCCTACGGGGCGATGGTAAAGCGGCGCATCGTCCGTGAGTGACTGATTGGGAATGTCGGCCACCAACTCGCCATGATGCCGAATGCGCAACCGCGGCTCGGGCTGCACCGTGCCCACGATCACAGCGTCCAGTCCCCATTTGGCGAAAACGCTGAGCACCTCGTCTTCGCGGCCCTTGGTGGCCACCAGCAGCATGCGCTCCTGGCTCTCAGAAAGCATGATCTCGTAAGCAGACATGCCGGTCTCGCGCTGCGGAACGAAGTCGAGTTCCACGTCGAGTCCCACGCCGCCGCGCGCGCCCATCTCGCAGGTCGAGCAGGTCAACCCCGCAGCGCCCATATCCTGAATGCCGACGATTGCCCCGGTCTGCATCGCTTCCAGGCAGGCTTCCAGCAGCAGTTTCTCCATGAACGGATCGCCCACCTGCACGTTCGGCCGCTTGGCCTCCGTGCCGGCATGGAACTCCTCGCTAGCCATCGTGGCTCCGTGGATGCCGTCGCGCCCTGTCTTCGCACCCACGTAGATCACCGGATTCCCGGTTCCGGACGCCTTGCCATAAAAAATCTCGTCAATACGCACCATGCCCAGCGCAAAAGCGTTCACCAGCGGATTGCCGCTGTAGCAGGGCTCGAATTTCGTCTCCCCGCCCAGGTTGGGCACGCCGAAACAGTTTCCGTATCCTGCTATGCCGCTCACCACGCCTTCCACAATGGAGTGGTTCTTGGCCAGAAGTTCCGGCTCCGCACTCCCCGGCTCGATGGGCCCGAAGCGCAGCTAATCCATCACCGCCAGCGGCCGCGCGCCCATGGTAAAAATGTCCCGCAAAATCCCGCCAACGCCGGTGGCCGCGCCCTGAAACGGCTCGATATAACTGGGGTGATTGTGCGACTCAATCTTGAAAGCGCAGCCCCAGCCGTCGCCCACATCGATGATGCCTGCGTTCTCTCCCGGCCCTTGAACAACGCGGTCGCTTTTGGTGGGCAGGCGTCTCAGATGCACGCGGCTCGACTTGTACGAGCAGTGCTCGCTCCACATGACCGAATAAATGCCCAGTTCGGTGAGCGAGGGGACGCGGCCAAGAGCTCCCAGAATGCGGTCGTATTCCTCCGCAGTAATGCTGTGCTGCGCCAGCAATTGCGGGGTTACCGCAACCGGTGAAGGAACAACTGCAGAAGAGGCGGGGTTCATCACGGTTGCCTCCATTGTCGCATGGCGGCTCCGCTCCGGCATAAGCCTTGGCTGCACTGAGCCAAAAGCGCCGCTCGCACCGGCCACACGAAGGTGCAGATGCCCGCAAATCGACACTCCCCGTGGAATTGCCAGCCAGATTCCCAGAAATTCCGCGCCGCAAACGAGCCAAAATGCTGGCGAGTTGAGTAATGCCTATGCGATACTTTTTTAGCAGCCCCCACCCCGAGCCGGGATGGCGGAACTGGCAGACGCAGCGGACTCAAAATCCGCCGACCCTTGCGGTCATGGGGGTTCGACCCCCCCTCCCGGCACCAACTTATTCTATTTAGAATCAATCGTTTACCGTCCGAGCAAATCTGGCGTGTGTACAGTGTGTGGTCCTCGTCCTACGCTCGAAATATGCTTACGCTTTTCCGCCGCCATCTGAGAACCTGCAAGCATTCCTCCAAAGGACGAAGCTACCGCTCGTGCGGCTGCCCAATTTCTGTCGAGGGAACCTTGCGTGGCGAATACGTCCGGAGGTCGCTCGATCTGCGGAATTGGGAGGCGGCTAACAAGCTCGTCAGGGAATGGGAAGTGAACGGCCCGGTGGCGGTGGTGACGGTAAAGGAGGCTACGGACCGGTTTGTGAGTGACAGAGAATCCATGAGATTGAGCGAAGCCATGATGCGGAAATACCGCCTGGTTGCAAAGGAACTCTCCGATCATTTCGGGGACACTCCGCTCCGCTCTGTGACCACAGATTCTTTGCGGCGCTTGCGCGAGTCCTGGAAACTCGCACCGATTACCATGCAAAAGCGGCTTGAGATGGTGAGGAAATTCTTCAACTTCTGCATGGACTCGGACTGGATTGAGAAGAGTCCCGCCCGCGGCGTTGAAGCTCCGCCGGCAAAATACGACCCAACACTCCCATTCACCGATGGTGAGATGGAAAAGATCGTATGGGCAGCGGACTCGATCCGGGAGGCCCATCCGAAAATCCCCAAGGGAACGGAGAAAAAGCTGAAGGCCTTGATCCTGCTCATGCGGTATTCGGGAATAAGAATTTCGGATGCGGTTATGTTCCGGCGGGATTCGCTGAAAGACGGAAAGCTGTTTCTCCGGCAGACAAAAACAAAGCATCCGGTTTGGGTGCCGCTCCCCAAAGTTGTCATCGATTTAATCGCGGAGTGCGACGAGGGCAACGAGTATTTCTTCTATCGGCAGGTCGGCAAACCGAAAAGCGCGATCACAGAATGGCAACAGCGGCTTAAATTGGTGTACGACATGGCAGGTGTTCATGACGGCCATTCACACCGGCTTCGCGATACATTCTCCGTCGATCTCTTGCAAAAGGGCGTATCCCTTGAAACGGTATCGATGCTTTTGGGCCATACGTCAATCAAAACCACCCAGCGTCACTACGCGCCTTGGGTGAAGTCCCGACAGGATGCTCTCGAAAACGCAGTGAAATTGTCGTGGGCTTCGTAGGCGGCATTTCAAACGAGAACCTTCAAGTAGTATCTGCTGACACCGCCGGATGTTCGTTCGACATCGAGGTAGCCAAACTTTTCAAGCTCTTTGATCGCTTTGATGACGGTTGGCCGAGACGAGTGTGCTTCCTTCGCAATTGTTGCGGTGGAGGGGAAGCAAAATCTTTTCCCGCGGAATATATGCACCGTCAAAACCCAGAAAACGATTAAGCACGAACGCGACAATTTTTCGTCCATGAGAATCTGAGTTGGGATCATTGCAAAACCCATCTTCCATTTCATGGGAGAGTTTCGTATGTATTTTTTCAGTAATCCACCCTTATTCCATTTTTCTGATTCCATTCTTCTTCTTTGTGTAAAGTTTCTTTACAGGTACCAGTAAAGTTTCTTTACAGGGGGGTGTAAAGATTCGTTACAGGTAGCCAACTCGACCTTTAACTAAAAACCCTTTAGCCGGAGCACCTACGGATTGCGCCGTGGATGCCACCGCTAAAGGGTTCAATATTCTTCGGTGTATCCTCCGGCTATCCATTTCTGGATTCGCTAAGCATAAGGTACCTACGGCGTCGGTCAAGTGAGCGTGAAACGCCTGCGTACTTCACACTTCAGCCTCAACGTCTAAGCAAGGCTATTAAGAAACAGCTGCCCTACCCCCATCGGTTCGCTGAAACAGTTCCAGCGTTCTACCCTTAAACAATACTGGACTAACAAGCATCTTGTACTTCACAGGCTCGTCCGAAGGTTTCGACATGTCAACCAAATGGTATGGGCAATAGGTTCCGTCCAATGCCATCATTGTTACGCCAAGATTCGGATTATGAACAAGTGACCCTGCTTTCAGTTGTTTAGTCATGGACTCGGGGCCCAGTGTCCCTAGATTTCCCATAACCTCGACATCCGCAATAGCCCGACATATTTCCTTAAGACGAAGTCGCGTGTTTTCTATCGCGTAGCTTGAGACGGTGCACCACGCTGGGAATCTTTCCGTAATTCGCACTTGGTCTGGCTGAGTACAGTGCTCGCTTACCTTATAGATGAAGCGGGCTGCCACCAGTTCAGCCGAGGAAACAGCAATGCTTTCAGGTTTGGAGCTTTTCCCCTTACCGTTTGTGTAAAAGTCAATCATGTAGGCCGTTGCCCATGTGACGCAGGTCCATAAGAATGCGAGACCTTTCGCTAGTGCCTCGCCGTCCAATCCCTCCCAGGAAGTAGGCGGCACTCGATCCAAAAAACCTCCAATTTTCTTACTGCCCGCGAAAGCCCTGCAAACTCGCAAAACATAGTTTGCAAAAAGCCAAGGTTCTAGGCAGACAAATTCCTCACCCTCACTGGATTCTGTGACACGTCCAGCCAGGAAGGCGCCTATATGGGTCATCCAGATCTGTCGCGCAACACTGTTCAAAGGGAGAGTCTCGAACTTCGCCAGGTATTCTAGGGAGTCCTCAATGGACTTGCCCGCACGGGAAAGCCGATGTTCTAGCTTGGATACTGCTTTTGCTAGCTTCTCGGACGGCGTGTGCTCCACCAGCTTTCTTTCAGTGCCAGTAGCCTTGCCCTTTTGTGCGATTATCTGACGGCCTTCTGCCTCTTCGGCGAGCTGTGAGTCATCATAAGTATCATCATCGTCGTCGGCGTCTTGGCCTCTTCCTACAGGGGCAAGGGGCTGGACAAGGCTCGCAAGGATATCAAGATCAATTCGGTCGCCCGCCCAATGATGTTCGCTGATTGAGGCACCTTTTGAATCTGTATAGAAAAAACCCGATGACTTCTCCGTAGCCTCATTGTCTCCACTGTCACCGTTCTTTCGTATTGCGCGGGTGCCCGAAGATCGGGCGTGGATCACTTCGAAATCCCGAAACTGATCGAGTAGTTCGAATAGAACAGTCCCAAGGACGGTTCCATCTTGAATCATTCCCAAAGATTTGGCTACCATCGCCGATCCGGTACTCGCCTTTCGAGGAGCCGCTACCGTTGGCCAAGTTGTTGCTACTGGATTCGATAATGCGGTACCTGCTTTGCTGCAAATCCATGCAAATCTGGTTGCCTCGTCGGCTTTATTCCAGTCGGACGCAAGGGATTCGCCCTTCCTTCTGATCGGCCTAATTGTGCTGGGCACGCCTTGGTTACGGTCCGACAAGGCCAGGCACGCCCCTACCGGTGGATTCGTTGAGGCAAAGGATAATCTGTACTCCGATTCGACTGCTGCAACTGCGGACAGCAGAAATGGAAATCTGGATTCCGGTCGCTCGTCTTGTCCCGACTCCCACTTCCTGCTGGTAAGGTCCTTTTCGATGCTTTTCGCTTTTAGCGAGTCGTTCAATCCAAGGCGCTGCGCAATTTCCCCCCTAGGGTGCTTCGGACGAACTACCACAACTTCAGTGTTCGTAGAGTTTAGGGCAGGAGTAGAAGCGTTGGCTGAACCAAAAACACACGTTTCGGTCTTGCCATGACCGAATACGAATATCTTCGCGTGTGCTCGAACATCCTTGCGTTTACGCTTTTCCTTGGGGTACGGATCTATGAATGGTCGCCATTCAATGATGGAATTGAGTTTCTTGACCGCAGCGCCATCAATCTCGGCGTACTGCGGCTGAACAATGCAAATCGGCTTCGACTTGGATAAGGAAGCGAGCCTTTTCATTCCCGATAGTTTTCGGTCGAATGAAGAACTGCAGATGAAAAGAGAATCACTCTTGCCTGTTGGGAGACATGACTTGATTTGACTGAAGAGGTCAGTTCTTCCCTGCCCACCAACCAAGACTTTCCTGCCGTCTTCAGCTCCAGGCTTATTTAGCCACGACGCCATTTGTCGAGCGCTCTTGATCTGTTTTCGGACCATGTCGGAGCCGTTCGCTGCAAGGCTCTCGACCAGTCCAAATACGGTTGCAAAAGCCACGTGCGGTGGTGATTGCTTATCCGCATCAAAGTCGAAAAGCCCGAAGACCTCCGCATTTCGAAGAAGCCCACCGATGGTCGCGTTTCCAGATCCAATCAGTAGCCGCCCTTGTCTTGGCCCTAGGAGCATATAGACCTTGGGATGGAAGGCACCTTGTTGCAAAATCGGCGTTACTGAATAATGCCTACCTGCGTGCCTAGCCTGCATATGCGAATTAGGGTCCTGCAAATAAGGAGAGAAGTCACAGAACGTCATCTGATTCCAGATGCCACTGCGATTGAGCACTCCGCGAATCAGTCCGTCATAAAGCGGCAAGTCGAGGCTGTAGGTCAGAACAATGCTTGAGCGCAGATCATGCCCAGCATTTCCCAAAAGGTCAATCATTTCAAGCATGATGAGCCTCCAGCACTGCCCGCCCAAGTCTGGACAACTCCCTCACCCCGGAGTTGCGATCAATGAAGTGAAGATCCTCCGCTATTCGGAAAGCCTGTCGAACACGAGGCGAAGTGTAGGTCGGCTCCGGTATGCGTTCTGCAACCAACAAAAGTTGTCCTTCTTCTGGGCGAAATTTGTAGGTAGAAACTCCCTGGTTGGCCAACTTCCTGGTCGCAACTCTTAAATGCCGGTAGATCACCCATTCCAAGAAAAGTTCGCCCAGGAAGTCAGAGGTACTTTCTAAGGACCGGCTTTCTGCCCGGTTCCACCATTGACGCAAGTGGACTTCATGACTGGCTGCCATCTCTACTGCGTTTGGAAGGAGAGCAAACGGATGGCCCACCGCACCTCCTCGATCACTAACAAGACGGCCAAGGATTCTGGCAACGAGAGCTGGGATCGCCGTAAGCTCGTCATCAGCTACAGCGGATTGAAGGCGCTGGGCGAGCGTCCACGTGCTCCGTGATCCCCAAGGGTCTGCACTTGACGTGGAGTCGGGACTCTTTGTCGCCGCAATCCATTTCAGCACCTTCCCTGGGAGTGCGGGAAGCACTTGATGGTTGGAATTCGCGGGGACTGATGCCATCGCGCGATCTGTGAGCCTCGCGAGAAGGTCATTAGGACGAAGTGGCCCTATATCAACTTCCTTCAGTGCGGCATAAAAGATGCACTCCAAGCAGTAGTTGAGGAGATCATTGCGTTGGTAGGTGCCCCATGCTTGAGCAGCATTTCCGAGCAACTTTGGAATCTTCCATGGCTTTCCATTGGGAAGAGCCCTTGTTGCACAGGCCCAGCGGAACTCTATGTCCGCCCGACCTTCGACGGTTTTTGCTTCGCGCAAGTAATGAAGCATCAGAAGGAGCGAGTCGCGGCGCCATTTGAGTTCCTCCTCCCGCTGCCCTTTGCAGAGATCAGGATCTTGCCCGAGAAAGAGCATCCGGAGGATCGTGACCTCTTCGGAATCGCGTTCAAGGTTGTTAGGATGAATCGACTCTCCAAGAGTGCTCAACTCAGCGAGGGTCGCTTTGCCGGCAAGCGCGAAAGCTTCCAATGTGCCGAAACTCTTGTTGTGGTCCAGGGATTCAGCGATCTTCCTTCCAGCGTAGTTGGACAGTTGAACATTTGGCCATGTGGACTCGCCATGTTCGTGCACAGCACCGAGGATGCGAAGAGCGCCCCTGTAATACTGTCCAAAGCCGCCTTCGGAATTCTGAAAGTACACGCCGGAATTCGGAACGGCACCCGTCTCTGAAACCTGGGACGGCCCGTGCAAGTCGATCTTCTGCGTTGGCCTTGCCGCCTTGACAACTTTGCTCGCCAAGTCAGCTCCCACGACGGAACTGCTCAGGTCTTTACCAATCTTGTGTTCGAATGCCATGCACGCGACTGCGTATGTGAAGTCGATTGAACGAATCCAGTTTCTCCAGGCAGCCTTTGTTCTGGTCTTCGGGCCATCTTGAGCATAGCGATGGATAATCCACGGATAGAGCGCATAATAGCGGGCGCGCTCTGTGACGTTTGTCAGGCCAGGCAACATCGCTTGGTAGAGGTTTACAGAGACCAATTCAATCCCGAGGTGGTCGAGGCCATCAATCACTTTCCGATCACGCTGGATCCAGTCAATCTCGTAGTTCTGGTCGTCAGCTTTCTTGGCCATGAAGCTTTCTCCTTCGATTTGACGGCGAAACGCCGGGCACTCACTACCGTGACTTTTGGCGGGAACCTTCCAAATGCACTCGCCACAGAAGGTGATTGAATGGCCGCACCGCGGTCACTGCCAGATCTCGCGCTCTTATCTGAGCTGCCCCTTTGCCATCTTCAATTCCGTCTCGAAGTCCTGAAGCCTGACGCCCTCATTGTGTCTTCGCGTGCTGATAAGCGCCAATCGCATATGCTCCGGACTGTACTCTGCTTCCCATGGGACCTGAACCTTGTACGGTTTCGGCTGGCACTCCAACAGTTTTCTGTACGCAGCAAGCGCATTCGGCGCTTGGCCCATGATGCGCTTGGCAACCAGCATCGTGTAGTGCTGAGCGAGGCCCTCAACGACCGACTTCTCGCTTGAGTCAAAGCTCTCCGTCTTCCAACTCCTCTCGTCGATGTCGAGCCCAACATGCGTGTATGCATGGCTCAACTCGTGAGCGAGAACGATCACGGTCATACTCCACTGGAAAAGGTGTCTGCGTTTTGATGCGCATTGCGATCTTCGGCAAGAGCTCTGCTCCCGGGTCCTTGATAAGCGAGCCGAAGGCAAGGATGCCGATCTTCTTCTTTGGATGGCGACGGATTGTTCCCTCTACTAGCAGGTCCTCCGACTCGCTGACAGTTGGGTTGCTGCCGGCCGTACTAAGGCTCGTCCCCATCACGATCTCTCATCTCTGCTGGAGTTGTGCTTAGGGGGAAGTTCATCGATTGAAGTGATCTCCATCTTCTTGATTTGAACTATGCCGCGTTGAATGTGTTCTTCCACTCGACCAAAATAATAGTCCGCCTCGCGAATGCGAGTCTGCTCCCTGAAAGCCTCATCCGTCTCGGGCAAACGCAGCAATGCACTAGAATCAGCTGACGCGCTCTCTCTTCTCAGATTGTCGCGCTGGAGTTCCAGAATATCGCGCTGAATGCCCGCCGTATCACGCTGAATTCTCAGAATATCGCGATTGATACGGAAGTTAACGATTCTTTCGAATGCTTGAGTTAGTGCCCAAATTGCTGCAGCCGACGAAATTGTCAACTCTACAGCAACTGTCAGAGCGATCGGCGACTCAACACTTAGCCCCTCAACCAAGAGCCGGTCTTTCGGAATGAGGCGCTTCGCGTTTCTGTATCCAGAAAAGCGGGTGAACCTGTAATCTCCATACCTCGGATCGACGATCAAGCGCGAGAACTCGTAAAGAAGATTGAAATCGTAAAGAAAAGACGAGATATCGCTTAAAGAAGGGTAGTCCCCTTCGTCACCACGTAGAGAAATCTGGTAGTAGCCTTGTGCGCTTGTTGACGCGTTTTCGCTCGGCATGGCCTCTCTCCTTTTGGCTTTTGGGAAATTCTAATCAGGTGGTAGTTGCAAGGTTCTCAGTTCGAAATTCTGATCTTGCGTCGTACTGGGCGCATGAGCCACTCGCGGGTCGGCGGGGGGCGGTTCGAGACAGGTCTGGTAGGGGATGCCGGTGCGGGCAGCTTCGCCCATGGCGTCGTAGATTTCGAGGATGACGCGCTTGGTGCGGTACTCGCCAAGATCATTTTCCTCATATTTTCGGAGGACTGTGAAGGAATCGAGAATCCACTCGGCTTGCGTTCGCGACAGAGAGTAGAGGTGCATGACCGCAGCATCGATCTCTGCCTGCAGGGTTTCTCTCCGTTGCGGTACCCACATAAATGGTGTTGAGGGGCCATTAAGTTCGTTGGAGAACGGGCACAGTTCCACATTGGTGAAACAGAGTTCAAGCACTCGGTTCGAAAGCCACTTCTCCGGCGTAATTCCCAACCAGAGAGAATGCTTCCGAAGCGTTTCTGGCGATAACAACGCCAACTGCTCCACCACGAAAAATGTCATCCGGTTGGATTTCTGACGGGCGTCATAATCCAGGACGAGGCTCGATAGAACGGCAATGAGGGCTGAAAACGAGCGTGCTTCTAGCGTGGAGTGCAGTAATGGCGTGGTGTGCCCGACAGCCATCTTCGGAATGACCGAACCAACGAGTGTGCGCTCTGTCGGCCCCACATCTCTCCAGGCAAAGTACCACTCCCGATTGGCCCTATCACCGAGAGCTGCGAGCGTCTCATCCGCTTCAACCCAATATCGAGGTTGGACTCTGAATTTGGGGTTGTTGTGAGCGGCGTCATCGACGTGAGGCAGAACTCCTTTATTGGCCTGCTTTATTGTTTGACCTTCATAGGTCCCATAGCGATGGTCAAAATGCCATAGCATCTTGCCTTCGTAGAGAGGGGATACCGTTGTTCCGTCGCCAAGCACTGCCGACGCTCCTCGCCGACGAACAATGCGGGGTGCGATATTCGCATGATCTAGAAATAGGCCAGAATCGTTGGCCATATCGAACATCCTCTGGAAGCTTACGTTCCAGGGGCTCACAATCCGACCGTCCTCGTATCGACGTATAAGAACTGGTGCCGCCGCATGAATTGTGGCAGTAACCTCCGCGTCGGCCGCCCAGCGGAACGCTGGCAGGTTGAGGGTATTTGGACTAATCGCTTCAACTTGCTCTGCGGTTAGCGAGTAGCGCCGCAACGGGTCGTAAACTTGTTCAGGCTGCCGTAAGTGTGCAGTAAACCACGGACGTACCACTGGACGTTGCTTTCCAGTCATCGTAAGTATTCCGAACTTCGTCTCGTTGTGGACTGCCGGGAAAATCTTATCTTCGTTCTCGAATCCATAGAAAGACGCGAGAGTCCGCGACTCAAGTAGTTCGCGCAAAAAAGCGCGGTATGTAAAGCCCGTCACAAGTCCATTTGGAAGTAGGAGCGCCGCCGCGCCATCTGAATTCGTCAGTTGTCGAAACAGGTCAGCGAAAACGGCATAGGTATTTACGTCCCCAACACCGCCAAGGGGGTAGCGCCCCGACAGACGAAGAAGTGCGCTCTCGCTTTCTGCCCGACGAGAAGCGTTGCTCCATTCCACGGAGAGCGAAGGATTCGTAGCAGGTAGAGCAGCGATCATCTTCTTACGTGCTGCGGCGTTTTTTGCCTTGGCTATTCCAGGCTCGCGAGAAGCGAAGAACTCCTCCTGCTGCAATTTCACCCGCTCCCAGGGAGGGTTACCTAGTAAGAGATCGAACCCGCCGTTCCATCCGGTTTCCTCGTTTTCAGCCTGTTCCCCTCGATGCGGGACCTGGAAAACGTCAGGAAATGCCAGATGCCAATGGAAGAACTGGTATTGTTGGGAAAATCGGACGATCTCATCGCGCATCCAGGCATCACAGGTCTTCGGGTTATGCTCGATCCGCCGAAAAACCTCTTCGGTGATGGGGTACTTGAACTCGCTGGTCTTCTTCCAAACGAATGCAGCACACCATGCATCCGCCCAGAACTGGCCTTCAAGGTAGCTGGCAGAACGCACCATTGACTCATAAATCCGCTCCTTGTTGCGTATGGCCTCAATGGAACCATCTGGCGCAGCGTCCAGGTGTGACATACTCACTGCTAGGTCTCCGAGGCGTTCCCAAGGTTCAGTGGTCGCCGCAAACAGACGCCTCTGCCCGGTCTGCTCTTCCTTGTTCACCCTCCTGAACCAGCTACATATCTCCTTGTCGTCGCCTTCGATGGGCGTGAACGCTTCGTCCGGAATGCCTTTTGCAAGCAGAGCGGGCGTGGCGCCGAGCAAACTGTTGCCGATTCGGATGTGGTGATCCAGAAAGGAAAGCGGTTTGCCGGGTTCGAGGGCTTCAAGCCAGAGGCTCACGCGGCAAAGCTCGGCGGCCATAGGGTTAATATCAACTCCATACAAGCAGCGTCCGATGATGTCGCGAAGAGCGTGCTGGTAAAGCAGCGGCGATGGTTCGCTTTCGCCCTGCGCCTGAGCGCGTACCCGTGCCAGATGTCGTGCCAGACGGTGTGCTGCGCCGACCAAAAAGTGTCCGGAGCCTACGGCAGGATCGCACACCTTAAGAGCAAGGATGGCCTGCTCAGCCTCTGCCGCTGTCTTCCCGTCGATTGCCTGCTCGACTACAGGATCGAGCGCGGAGTCCAAAAGGCACTGCACGAGGGAGTCGGGCGTGTAATAGCTGCCGGAGGTTTTGCGCTCGTTGCCGGCGAACTCGGCGAAGCTGAAGCGGGCGCCGTCGCCGGTGATTTGTGGAGTGAGCGCAAGAAGACTCTCGTAGACTCCACCAAGCTCCTCCGCTCCGAGGTTTTTGTAGTCTACGGGGCGCAACACTTTCCCCTGACGCGTGAAAGCAAGATTGCGCAACGCCTCAAGGAAGTCGTGGTTTGTGATCTCAGCACCGTTGAGTGTCGCCGTGGAAGCCGGGTTCCAGAGGAAACTGCCAAGCATCGGGAGTGCAAGATGCTCTCGCGCGGAAGCGAATTGCTCCTGGCCGGAGAGCGCACCGACAAGGATTTGGAACTGCCGCCAAAGGTCGCCATGACGGCTACCTTTAATCTGTGCGGCCATGGTTCGCAGCCGAGCCATGCTGTAATTGGCAGAGTATCGCTGTCGAGCGAGCATCGCTGTGGCAGATTCGTCGCGCGCGTGCAAGAGTGGTTGGCCGTCAATGGTGCGGTCTTCTGCGACGAAAAGAAAGATGAACCGGTAAACCACGCGGAGAAGTTGCCCGTGGAATTCGACGGGCGAGACATGCCCTGTGCGCAAAGCGTCGCGGAGCGCAGTGTTCCTTGGATGACTGGTGAAACCCTCTCCCAGGATTTGCAACGCGCGTTCAACGCCACCCTTCAGGTCCTGTAAGGCGCGTGTCCCCTGCTCATTGGCAAACTTCGTCCACTTTTCAAGCCAACAAGTATCTGCCCGGTCGCCCTCACGGGGAATGAACCGCGTTGCGTGCGCGATAAGCCAAAGCAAAACGAAGTCGGAGTAGACTTCACCAGCGAACATGGTCTCCAGATCGAATTCTAAAAATGACTGCCGCGAGAGGGCTTGGCTGTCGCGCAGTACACGAACTCGAAGGCCGTTGGATACGATTCCGGCAGGCGAAATTCCCCGTGGTCAAGACTCTGGACACTTTCGACTTCCTGGCCATCCCATCGGCCAACAAGACGCTGGTGCTGGACCTGGCGCGAGGCGAGTTCTTGTCCCGCAAGGAGAACGT